>JAZSGN010000042.1:0-12823 GCA_045532755.1 Faecousia sp. | reverse complement strand
TCCCCCCAGGGGGAAGGCAGGGGGTGCGGTGCAAACCCGATAGACAAACTGAAATTTGAAATCCGAAGGGTGCAAAAAAACAGGGCAGACCAAATGGTCTGCCCTGAATTTTAGTTGCAATTAGCCGTTGGCACGCATCTGAGCGAAGCACTCGCTGCAGTACACGGGACGGTCGGACTTGGGCTCGAAGGGAACCTTTGCCTCACCGCCGCAACGGGCGCAGGTAGCGGTGAAGAACTCACGGGGGCCACGGGCGCTGTTCTTGCGAGCATCACGGCAGGCCTTGCAGCGCTGGGGCTCGTTCTGGAAGCCGCGCTCTGCGTAGAATTCCTGCTCACCGGCGGTGAAAGTGAACTCGTTGCCGCACTCTTTGCAAACTAAAATCTTGTCTTCGTACATGGGTTTTACCTCTCTTCGGTTAGATGATGCCCCGTGAAAGCTCACCAAATTTTCTGGTTGTTACGCAGGGTCAATGATATGGTGGCATTTCGCCACAAATTGCATTATACACAAGCCGTCAATATTTGTCAATCCTTTATGAAAAAATTTCCTGTATATTTTGCTTGTTTATGCAATTTTTACACTTCGAAACGGGTTTGGCCGTCGTAGGTGATGTGCAGGTGGTCGTAGGCCAGGGGGGTGACGCAGCGGCCCCGGGGGGTGCGGGTCAAAAAGCCCAGCTGCATCAGGTAGGGCTCGTACACATCCTCCAGCGTGACCGCCTCCTCGCCGATGGTGGCAGCCAGGGTTTCCAGACCCACCGGGCCGCCGGAGTAGTTGCGGATAATGGCGGTGAGCATTCTGCGGTCGATGGCATCCAGACCCAGCGCATCCACTTCCAACCGGGAAAGGGCCAGGTCGGCGGCTTCCTTGGTGATGGTTCCGTCGCCCATGACCTGAGCGAAGTCCCGGACACGCCGCAGGAAGCGGTTGGCGATTCGGGGCGTTCCCCGGCTCCGGGAGGCGATCTCCATAGCGCCGGCGGGCTCAATGGGCATACCCAGAATGGTGGCGCTGCGGGTGACGATCCGGGCCAGCTCCTCATGGGTGTACAGCTCCAGCCGCAGGCTGACGCCAAACCGGTCCCGCAGGGGGGCGGAAAGCTGACCGGCCCGGGTGGTGGCGCCCACCAGAGTAAATTTCGGCAGATCCAGCCGGATGGAGTTGGCGCTGGGGCCCTTGCCTACGATGATATCGATGGCGAAGTCCTCCATGGCGGGGTAGAGAATTTCTTCCACCACCCGGTTCAGCCGGTGGATCTCATCGATGAAGAGGATGTCGCCGGGGTTCAGGTTGGTCAGCAGAGCGGCCAGATCGCCGGGTTTTTCGATGGCAGGGCCGGAGGTGATGCGGATATTGACTCCCATTTCGTTGGCGATAACGCCGGCGAGGGTGGTCTTGCCCAGACCGGGAGGGCCGTAGAGCAGGGTGTGATCCAGCGGCTCGCCCCGCTGCCGGGCAGCCTCAATATAAATCGAAAGATTTCCTTTGGCCTTTTCCTGACCGGTGTAGTCCGCCAGCAGCTTGGGCCGCAGGCCGATCTCCCCGGCATCCTGAGGGGCGAAGGTGGGAGAAATAATGGGATTGGACAGTCCCTCGGAAAAATCTAAGCTCATAAATAACCTCCGTAGCAGGACAGGGTGAACAGTTTCAGCGCTTCATGACCATGGCCCGCAGGGCATGGCGGATCAGGTCTTCGGTGGAGGCGGCAGGGTCGGCGCCCTTCAGCGCCTGCGCCACCTCGGCGGGGGAGTAGCCCAGCTCCTGCAGCGCGGCGGTGGCCAGCGCTACATTGCCCTTGGGCGCTGCCGGCGCGGCGGCAGGTCCGGCGGTGAAATCCAGCTCCACAGAGCCGCCGCCGATCTTGTCCTTCAGCTCCAGAATGATCCGCTGGGCGATCTTCTTGCCTACGCCCTGAGCGGCGGTGAGCATTTTTTCATCGCCGGTCATTACTGCCAGCGTGAAATTCTGGGGGCCGCCTGCGGACAAAATGGCCATGGCCGCCTTAGGGCCAACACCGTTCACGGAGGTCAGCAGCTGATAGCACCGCTGCTCTTCCCGGGTGGAGAAGCCGTACAGATCAAAGGCATCCTCCCGGATAGACTCGGTAACATACAGCTTGGCAGCCTGATTCAGCTTCAGCTGGGCTGCGGTATAGGCGGTGACAGCGCAGCCGTAGCCAACGCCGCCGCATTCGATAACGGCCAGATTGGGTTCGAGAACCGTAACCGTGCCGGAAAGATAATAGATCATAGCTTACCTCCGTTTTGGGCCTGGGCCAGCAGGGATGTGCTGGAACGGGCGTGGCAAAGGGCAATGGCAAGGGCGTCGGCGGCATCGTCGGGCTTGGGCATAGCAGAAAGCCGCAGCAGCCGCCGGGTCATATCCATCACCTGATGTTTGGTCGCGTTGCCGTAGCCAACCACCGCCTGCTTCACCTGCATGGGCTTGTAGCTGGTAACTTCCAGCCCCGCCTGCCGGATGGCCAGCAAAATCACGCCCCGGCTCTGGGCAACGCCGATGCCGGTGGTGACATTCTGGCCGAAGAACAGCTCTTCGATGGCAACCGCATCGGGGCGGGTGGTTTCCAGAAGCTGGCGCATATCCTCATAGATAATTTCCAGCCTTGCGGAAAAATCCATGCCTGCCGGGGTGGTGATCGCCCCGCAGGTAACCAAAGAGCAGGCGCTTCGCTGGGCTTCGATCACGCCGAAGCCGGTAATTCCGTAGCCGGGGTCGATTCCCAGTATCCGCATGGCTGCTCCTCTCTGCCGCAATGGCGCAATTCTTCCTTTAATAATAGCACATTCGTTTTCATTTGCCTACACCTTTTTTTGCTTTGCGATACATGATTTTCTTCCCCGGGGAAATACTAGCCACAAAAGGCGGTGGATTATGGAAGAATTTATGTGCGGCACCCGAATCCTTTCGGGCAAGGGCTCCCTGAAGGCCTTGGGGGAACTGGGAGCGAAGCGGCTTTTGGTGGTGACAGACCCCTATTTCTATAAAAACGGCTGGGCAGAAAAAGCGGCGCAGCTGGCGAAAGCAGAAGCGGTAGAGTATTTTTACGGCGTGCAGCCCGACCCTTCCGTTGTGCTGGCGGCGGAGGCAACTGCCCTTATGAAGGCGTTTTCGCCGGATGTGGTGGTGGCGCTGGGAGGCGGCAGCACCATCGACTGCGCCAAAGCCATGGTGTATTTTTCCGGCGGCGGCCGGCTGGTGGCAGTGCCGACGACCTCCGGCTCCGGGTCGGAAGTGACGGATTTTGCCATTTTGACCCACGAGGGGGTGAAGCACCCTTTGGTTGACCCCTCTTTGCAGCCGGAAATGGCGGTGCTGGATGGAGAACTTTTGCAGCAGCTGCCGCCGGCGCTGGTGGCAGACGGCGGCTTTGATGCCATTAGCCACGCGGTGGAGGCCTACGCGGCTGCCGGCAGCAGCGCCTTTACCGATGCGCTGGCTTACGATGCCTTTGCTGCTCTCTGCGCCCTGCTGCCAAAGTCCTACGGGGGCGAAACGGCGGTGCGGCAGCGGATCCACGAGGCCTCCTGCATGGCAGGCCTGGCCTTTACCCGGGCGGGTCTGGGGCTGTGCCACGCCCTTGCCCACAGCCTGGGCGGGGCGTTCCATGTACCCCACGGGCGGCTCAACGCCATTTTGCTGCCGGAGGTCATCGGCTGCAACGCCTGCGTGGCAGCTGAACGCTACGGCAATCTGGCGGCGGCCATCGGCTGCGGCAGCAGCGCCCGAACTCTGGGGGTGCGGAATCTGAAAAACGCTCTTACCCAGCTGCGGCGGCAGCTGGATCTGCCGGAAAATCTGGCTCAGGCGGGAATTCCCCCTGCCCAGCTGCGGCAGAAAAAGAGGGCCATCATCCAGGCGGCGCTGGCAGACCCCTGCTGCGCCACCAATCCGGTGAAGCCGGAGGCGGCCATGGTGGAGGAGATTCTGCAGGCGGTGATGGGCCGTGGCTGAGAGCCTGCTTTCCGTAGGGCTGGATGTGGGGACGACCACCACCCAACTGGTGGTGTCCCGGCTGACAGCGGAGAACCGGGCATCGGCCTTTGCCGTGCCGGATATGCAGATCACCCGGCGGCAGGTGCTCTATGAAAGCCCGGTGCATTTCACCCCCCTTCTGGGTATCGACCGCATCGATGGCGAGGCGGTGGCACAGATCGTCCGCCGGGAGTACGAAAAGGCGGGCATCCGCCCGGAGACGGTGGACAGCGGCGCGGTGATCATCACCGGCGAGACTTCCCGCAAGGAAAATGCCGCCGCGGTGGTGGCGGCGCTGTCGGCATGGGCGGGAGAGTTTGTGGTAGCCACCGCCGGGCCGGAGCTGGAAAGCGTGCTGGCTGCCCGGGGAGCGGGGGCAACGGAGCTGCCCGGCCGGGTGCTGCACATGGACATCGGCGGCGGAACTTCCAATCTGGCGCTGCTGCAGGAGGGGGAGCTTCAGGCGGCTGGCTGCCTGAATGTAGGCGGCAGGCTGGTAAAAGCCGACCCCCAGGGGCGCATTTCCTATGTTTCCCCGGTGCTGGAGGGGATCTTTCCGCTGGGCGTGGGGGATCTGTTAACAGAGGCGGCGGCTATGGAGCTGGCAAGAACCCTTGCCGGGGTGCTGGAAATGGCGGCGGGCCTGCGGGAAAAAACGGAGCTTTTTTTCCGGCTTACCACCGCCGGAACCCAGCCTTTGGCGGTGGAGCGAGGAGTTACGGTCAGTTTTTCCGGCGGCGTGGCGGATTGCATAGAAAAAGAAGTTCCCTGGCTTGCCTATGGGGATATCGGACCCTGCCTTGGCAGAGCCATCCGGGAGAGCCGGCTGTGTCAGGAAAATTACCGGCTGGGCCGCCACACCATCCGGGCTACGGTGATCGGCGCGGGCTGCCACAGTGTGCAGCTTTCGGGCAGCACGGTGTATGCCGAAAATACGCCCCTGCCGCTGAAAAATCTGCCGGTGGCGGCGCTGCCCATGGAGCAGCTGACACCCCGGAATCTCGAAAAGGCCCTTTCCGGCTACGATACCCAGCCGGTGCTGGCGCTGCCGGGGTGGGAGAACCCGTCCTATGCCCAGATCGCGGGGCTGGCGGAGCTGCTGGCGAAAACCTGCCGGCAGGGGGTGTATGTGGCCCTGGAGGCGGACATGGCAAAGGCCCTGGGGCAGGCCCTTGCCCTGCGGCTGCCCGGAGGAACGCCCTGCCTGTGTGTCGACCGGGTGCGGGTGCAGCCCCACAGCTATCTGGATGTGGGCAAAAGCGTAGGCCCTGCGCTGCGGCTGGTGGTCAAGACTCTGGTGTTTGAAAAGTAGGAGGATAATATGAAGCTGAAAACCACATTGTTGGGGAAAACATACGAGTTTCGCTCGTTGAAAGAGGTGCTTGCCAAAGCCAACGAGGAAAAAACCGGGGACAAGCTGGCGGGTCTGGCGGCGGAGAACGCCCGGGAGCGGATCGCCGCCAAGGTGGTGCTGTCGGCGGTGACGCTGTCGGAGCTGCGGAACAATCCCGCCGTACCCTATGAAACCGACGAGGTGACCCGCATCATTCAAGATGATGTGAACGAGCAGACCTACCGGAAGATACAGAACTGGACAGTAGCGGAGCTGCGGGAGTGGATTTTGGATGAACGCACCACCGGCAGCGATATCCGCAAGCTGAGCCGGGGACTGACGGCGGAGATGATTGCGGCGGTCTGCAAGCTGATGAGCAATCTGGATCTGATCTACGCCGCCAACAAGATCACCGTAACTGCCCACTGCAACACCACCATCGGCCTGCCGGGGACATTGTCCTGCCGGCTGCAGCCCAATCACACCACCGACGATCCCGATGGCATCACCGCCTCGGTGCTGGAGGGCCTTTCCTTCGGCGCAGGCGATGCGGTGATCGGCTTGAATCCCGTAACGGATTCGCCGGAGCAGGTGGGCAAGGTGCTGCGAAGATTCCGGGAAATTCAGGAGCATTGGGAAATTCCCACCCAGATCTGCGTGCTGGCCCATGTGACCGCCCAGATGCAGGCGGTGCGCGCCGGCGCACCCTGCGACCTGATCTTCCAATCCATTGCCGGCAGCCAGAAGGGCAACGCCGCCTTCGGCTTCGATGCCGCCACTTTGGAGGAAGCCCGGCAGCTGCTGTTGAAGGAAGGCACAGCCGAAGGCCCCAATGTGATGTATTTTGAAACCGGGCAGGGCTCGGAGCTCAGCTCCGATGCCCATTTTGACACCGATCAGGTGACCATGGAGGCCCGGTGCTACGGCTTTGCCAAGCGCTTCCAGCCCTTTTTGGTGAATACGGTGGTAGGCTTCATCGGCCCGGAGTATCTCTACGATGCCCGGCAGGTGACCCGGGCAGGCTTGGAGGATCATTTCATGGGCAAGCTCACCGGCATTTCCATGGGCTGCGACTGCTGCTACACCAACCACATGAAGGCCGACCAGAACGATATTGAGAATCTGGCAACGCTGCTGACGGTGGCGGGCTGCAACTATTTCATGGGCATCCCCCACGGCGACGACATCATGCTCAACTACCAGACCACCGGCTTCCGGGAAACGGCGGCGCTGCGGGAGCTGACGGGCAAGACCGCCATTCCCGAGTTTCAGCGGTGGCTGGAGAAGATGGGCTTTGCAGAGAACGGACGATTGACAGCCAAGGCGGGTGACGGCTCCTGCCTGATGTTTTAACAGGAGGGAAGCGGCATGAACAAACAGGAACTTTCCGCGCTGGTGGCGGAGATTTTGCAGGGAATGGGAAGCGAGCCTATGGTAAAGGCTTCGGAGTACCGCCCCACCACGCCGGGCCCCCAGCCTCCCGAAACCGGCTATCACGACGGGGATTTTGTGCCGGATGTGACGAAGCTGGATCTTCGCAAGCTGTATCTGGTGGAGTCCCCTGCCGACAAAGAGGGCTACGCCCGGCTGAAGGCCAGGACACCTGCCCGTCTGGGCAGCGGAAAGGCAGGCCCCCGGTATAAAACCCTGACCATGCTCCGTTTCCGGGCGGATCACGCGGCGGCGCAGGATGCGGTGTTCTCCCTGCTGCCGGAGGATTTTGGCGAGAAGAACGGCATGGTGAGTCTGCAGACCCAATGCACCGACAAGGATATGTACCTGACCCGGCCGGATCTGGGGCGGCGGTTTGACGAGGAAAACAAGAAAAAGCTGAAAGCGGCCATTCCCGGCAAGCCCCGGGTGCAGCTGGTGGTGGGAGACGGGCTGTCCTCCGCTGCCATCGCCGCCAACGCCATGGATTGCATGGCTGCCATCCGGGACGGCCTGAAGCTGCGGGGAATTGAAACCGGGCCGGCGGTGTTTGTAAAGTTCTGCCGGGTAGGCGCCGGCGATGCGGTGGGAGATGTGACCGGCTGCGATCTGGTGTGCGTTCTGGTAGGAGAGCGGCCGGGTCTGGTTACGGATAAGAGCATGTCTGCCTATATCACCTATCAGCCCCGCACCGGCGTGCTGGAATCCGCCCGCACGGTGGTATCCAACATCCACGCTCAGGGAACGCCGGCGGTGGAAGCCGGCGCCCACATTGCGGCGCTGATCGAAACAATTCTGCAAAAGGGCGTTTCCGGCGTAGGGCTGCATCAGGAGGGGAAGGCATGATTCCGGTGAAGGTTCTGGCGGTGAAGTATCTGGCCAATGCCGGTCCCGCTCTGTGCAAGGCGCTGGGGGCATCCAAAGAAACGCCCGCTCTTGCTCTGCTTACTGCCGACAGCGACGACCCCACCTATATCGCCCTGGATGAGGCCACCAAGGCGGCGCAGGTGCAGGTTTGCTACACCCGCAGCTTTTACGCCGGGGCAGCCAATGCCTCCACCCCCTACGCCGGCGAGGTGCTGGGAGTTCTGGCGGCGGCAACCCCGGGGGCGGTGCGAAGCGGCATGGAGGCGGCGCTGGCTGCTCTGCAGCGGATTGGCTTTGAGGATGTGGGAGGCGTTCCCTGCCTTGCCCACACCGTCAGCAGCTGCGGCAGCTTCCTTGCCAAAGAGGCGGGGGTGAAGGAGGGCGCTGCCCTTGCCTATCTGATCGCGCCGCCGCTGGAGAGCATGTATGCCATGGATGCCGCCATGAAGGCGGCGGATGTAAAGTTATGTAAACTATATACGCCGCCTACGGAAACGAATTTCGGCGGCGGCCTGCTTACGGGCAGCCAATCTGCCTGCAGCGCCGCTTGCGAAGCTTTTCAGCGGGCGGTGGCAGAGGTTGCAAACCGCCCCCGGGACTAATAACAAAGGATGGAAACAATGGAATTGGATAAGGACTTGATGGCCCGGCAGGAAGCAAGAAACCTGCTTTGCCGGGCGGAGCAGGCGCAAAAGCAGCTGGCCGCCATGTCGCAGGAGCAGATCGACAGAATCTGCAAGGCTATGGCAGATGCCTTCCACGCCGCGGCTGCGGAGCTGGCGGACATGGCGGTCAGGGAGACCGGCTTCGGCAATACGGAGGATAAGATCACCAAAAACCAGTTTGCCAGCTGCCGGGTGTGGAACGCGGTGAAGGACATGAAAACCGTTGGAGTATTAAAACAAGACCCCGGGAGCAAGCTATGGGAGGTTGCGGTGCCGGTGGGGGTGATCGCCGCCATCGTACCCAGCACCAATCCCACCTCTACGGTGTGCTATAAGGCTATCATTGCCCTGAAGGCGGGCAACAGCATTGTATTTTCGCCCCACCCGAAGGCAATCTGCTGCACCGCCCGGGCGGCAAAGATCCTGGCGGAGGCTGCCCAGAAAGCCGGCGCGCCGGAGGGGGTCATCGGCTGCCTCAGTATTCCCAGTATGGATGGCTGCCGGGAGCTGATGACGGCAAAGCAGACCCGGCTGATCCTTGCCACCGGCGGCCCTGCCATGGTGCGGGCGGCCTATTCCTCCGGCAAGCCTGCCATTGGCGTGGGAGCGGGCAACGGCCCGGCCTATATCCACCACAGCGCCGATGCCCAGAAGGCCATGGAGCATATTCTCCGGTCGAAAACCTTCGATAACGGAACGGTGTGCGCTTCGGAGCAGAGCATCATCGTGGAAAAGCCTATGGAGGAGCAGATTCGCCAAATCGGCAAAAAGCTGGGCTTTTATTTCATGGACACCGAAGAGGCGGGGAAGCTGGCGAAGCTGCTGTTTCGCCCCGATGGCTCTCTGAATCCCCAAATCGTGGGCAAAGCCGCCACCGAGCTTGCCCGGATGGCAGGCTTTTCCGTAAGCGCCGATACCAAGGTGCTGGTGGCACGGGAGCAGGAGGCAGGCCCGACCCGCCCCTATTCTATGGAAAAGCTGTGTCCGGTGCTGGCCTTTTTCGTAATGGACAGCGAGGACGCGGTGCTGAACAAGGCGGTGGAGGTGCTGACCCACGAGGGCAGCGGCCACACCTTTGCTCTGCATTGCGCCGATGAAGCGGTGGTGCGGCGGTTTGCCCTGCAGGTACCGGTTTCCCGGTTTGTGGTGAATACGCCGGCGGCGCTGGGCGGCATCGGCGCCACAACGGCGCTGTTCCCGGCGCTGACTCTGGGCTGCGGCGCGGTAGGCGGCAGCAGCTCCTCCAATAATATTTCCCCCATGGACCTTCTGAATATCCGCCGGGTGGCCTGGGGCAACGCCCAGACCCCTCCGGCGGTGGATGAAAGTCTGGTGGAATTTCTCACGCAAAAAATCCTGGAACGGCTGGGATAAAAGGAAAGGATGAACAGTATGAACACAAATTCTCTGGGTATGATCGAAACCAAGGGCCTCATCGGCGCCATTGAAGCGGCGGATGCCATGGTCAAATCCGCCAATGTGCAGCTGGTGGGCAAGGAGCAGGTAGGCGGCGGTCTGGTCACCGTTATGGTTCGGGGCGATGTGGGCGCCGTAAAGGCGGCAACGGATGCCGGCGCGGCGGCAGCGGAAAAGGTGGGGGAACTGGTCAGCGTCCATGTGATTGCCCGTCCCCATACCGAGGTGGATGCCATTTTGCCCCATGGGCGGCTGAGCCAGACCTCCGGCGGCAGCGGCAAGTAAATGCTGTTTGACGAGGCGGCGGTCAAAGCCAACCTGCGAAACCGGGAGGGGAAACGGGTGTTTTATCTGGGGTCCGGCGACACCCTGACCCCCTCCGCAAGAGATTATCTTCATCGAAACCGGGTGGAGATAATCCCGGCCTCCCAGGCGAAGCCTCAGCGCTACCGGCTGCTGGGGGGCGGCTTTGTGGAGCAGAAGCCGGAATATATGACCCACCTCCATGGCGATGTACTGGTCAGCAAGACCCACCCCCGGATCCGCTTCCGGGGGGCGATGGACAGCCTGCAGGCCCAGCTTTTGTGGTGCTGCCGGTATGTGCAGGGGGATACCGCCGGGGCGCTGGAGCAGCTGCTGTCCCGGGCGGCGAAGATCATCGCCTGCGAGGTGATGGGCGAGCCCTTGCCGGACGAACCCTTGTGGGGTCTGGACGAAAAGCAGCTGCGGGAGCGATCCCACCGGCCCCAGGATTTTTACGGCCAGCCCCATTTTATGCCCCAGAGGGCAGACAGCGAGGCGGTGCTGGCGCTGAACCGGTGCCGGTGCGCCTGCCGGGAGGCGGAGCTGGCGGCGGCGCAGGCCTTTGTAACGGAGCAGGGAGCCCAGCGGCAGGATCTGCTGCAGGCGCTGAACCGCATGAGCAGCCTTTTGTATATCCTGATGATCCGGGAAAAGGCAAATCGGAAGGATGGGAAGTAGTTGGAGCGAGAAGTGATGGAGCAGCTGATCGAGGCGGTGAGCCGGCGGCTGTTTATTCCGGTGGAGGCCTCCGGCCGCCATGTGCATGTAACTGCCCGGCAGGCGGAGCAGTTATTCGGCCATGGGCTGACGGAGGACCGGCCCTTGTCCCAGCCGGGGCAGTATCTTGCCAAAGAGCGGGTCACGGTGATCGGCCCTAAGGGAGAATTTTCCAATGTGGCGGTGCTGGGCCCTGCCCGGCCGGCGGCGCAGGTGGAGGTATCCCTGACCGATGCCCGGGCCTTGGGGATTGCCGCGCCGGTGCGGCTGTCGGGAGATGTGGCGAATACGCCGGGAGCAGTGCTGGTAGGCCCCCGGGGAAGGGTGGAACTGACCGAGGGGGTCATCGCCGCCCAGCGGCACATCCATATCACCCCCCGGGATGCCGCCCTGCTGGGGGTAGCGGACAAGCAGCGGGTGCGGCTGCGGATGGACACCGGGCGGCCGGTGGAATTTTCCGATGTGGTGGTGCGGGTCAGCGAGAAGTTTTCCACAGCCGCCCATCTGGACTACGATGAGGCCAACGCCTGCGGCTTTCAAAAGGGCGACCTTGGGAGGATTCTGCCATGAAGAAGGGACTTTTGATCGGCGCAGAGCCTCCCGTTTGCCTGGGCTGGGAGCTGGTGAGCGGCGGAGAGCATGAGGGCGTGGTGATCGGCTCGCTGACCCTGGGGCAGCTGCTGCGGTTTGACCGGGAGGAGGCCCTTGCCGCTTTGGCGGCAGGAAAGCCGGTGGTGCTGTATACGCCGGGTCTGCCTGCCGTTCCTGCCAACCGGGCGCTGGCGGCATCCATGGCCTCTGCCCAGCGGGGGCTGAAAAGCTGGGGCGTGATCTTCACCGACGGCGCCCGCCGCCATGTGATCACCGCCGCCCAGGCAAAGGCCATGGTGGCCCGGGGAGAGCGGCCCGGGCCGGGAGCGGTGCTGACACCGCTGGCAAAGGAGATTTGGGGGGAATCAAATTGAAAATCGGAACTGTGACCGGCTCTGTGTGGGCAACCCGAAAGGCGGGGTGTTTGGCGGGGCAGACCTTTCTGGTGGTGCGCTCCGGGCAGGAGGAGCTGGTGGCCGCCGATCAGGTGGGCGCGGGGCGGGGCGACCGGGTGCTGCTGGTGACCGGAACGGTTGCCAGCCGCTTCTGCATGGAAGCGCCCATTGATGCCGCGGTAGTGGCAATTCTGGATGAAAAGGGGTTGGCCGAGGGCAATGTCTATCCATGAGATCCTGATCACCGCGATGGCGGCCTTTGCCGCGCTGGGGGCCATCGACCGGGTCACCGGCAGCCGGCTGGGGCTGGGAAAGCCTTTTGAAGAGGGGATTCTGGCCATGGGCTCTCTGGCTATGGCCATGCTGGGCATTATTGCGCTGGCGCCGGTGCTGGCGCAGCTGCTGCGGCCGGTGGTAGTGCCGGTGTACGGCTTTCTGGGGGCAGACCCTGCCATGTTTGCCGGTACGATCCTTGCCTGCGATATGGGCGGCGGCTCTCTGGCCCAGGTCATGACCGAAGATTCCGCCGCGGCAGGTCTGGGAGGCGTGATCACCGGCTCTATGCTGGGAGCGACCATTGTGTTTACCATTCCCGTAGCGCTGGGGATTTTGCAGGAGGAGGACCGGCCTGCCATGGCCAAGGGAATCCTTTGCGGCATCGTAACGATCCCGGTGGGTATTCTGGTGGGCGGTCTGGTGGCAGGCTACCCGGCAGGAATGGTGCTGCGGAATCTCATCCCCATTGTGCTCATTGCGGCGCTGATCGCTCTGGGGCTGTGGAAGGCGGAAAAGGCCATGGTGAAGGGCTTTGCGGTATTCGGGAAAATTGTGGTGGCGATCGTGACGGTGGGACTGGCTGCGGCGATCGTGGAGGAATTGACCGGATTTGCCCTGATTCCCGGGATGGCGCTCATTTCTGAAGGATTTGAGACTGTGGGAGCCATTGCCATCGTACTGGCAGGGGCATTTCCCCTGGTATTCGTTCTGACAAAGCTGCTGCGAAAGCCCCTGACGGCGGTGGGCCGGAAACTGGGCATCAATGACGCGGCGGCGGCAGGACTCATCGCATCCCTTGCCAATTCCATTGCCACTTTCGGCATGGTGGAGCA
>JAZSGN010000028.1:0-10222 GCA_045532755.1 Faecousia sp. | reverse complement strand
GATAGTGTAAGATGTGTGTAGACTCTCATATTAACCTCCGTGTGGTTTGTTTGTTGTGGTGACTACATCTTACACCTTGGTTAATATGAGGTCTATTTATTTTTAGTGTTGCACTTGTTATTGTAATCTGTCCCCCCTTGTTAAAGGGGGCCTTTCGGGCGATCCCAGATCGCCCCTACGAAATGGTTCGATGGCTCTTGTAGGGGCGAACTGTGTTCGCCCGAAAAAGCCTTCTCCCTTGGGAGAAGGTGGCACGCCGCAGGCGTGACGGATGTGGGGAAACGGATTGCCACGGTCGCTCCCCTCGCTCCCCCTCGCAATGACAGAAAAAGCTTTCGGATTTCCTTGTCATTCCGAGCCTGCGAAGCAGGCGTGGGAATCCGTACCCCCCCCGCGCCCCCGGCGCAAGGCTAAAACGCAAAAAAGCAGGCGCGGAAATTTCCACGCCTGCTCAAACTTCTCTTACGCGCCGGGTTCGGTCGCGGCCTGCTCGCCGGGGTAGGTGATGGCCCACAGATTCTTGATCTGCTCCTCGATCTCCTCCCAGGTGCAGCCCCGGGTGCTCAGGCGCACGCTGTTGGGGTCGTTGACCTGGAATCTGCCGTCCTCGTAGCCCACCAGCACCACAAAATGCCCCGTGGTGGTAAACAGACCCGGCCCCATGCTCAGAACCACCGGCGTACCCTGGGCCAGACAGTCGGTGACCCGCTTTTTCACCAGCGGCAGCTCCTTCACTTCAAAGCCCAGTTCCTCCGCGCCCTCGCTGAAGAGAGTCCATGCGGTGTTTCCGCCGGTGACATAGCCCTTCTCGGTGGAAAAGGCCATGATCTTATCCGGGGTGAAGTCCTCATTCTGGGTATAGTACCACGCCACCATGGAAAGGCAGGTGGGGCCGCAGCCCGTCAGTCCGCCTACGGTCAGGCCGTAGGGGGTGTAGCCCCAGCGGTCGTCCCACTGCAAAAACAGGGGCACGCCCTCCACATTCTGGAATTCCGACATATCCACCGTATGCTCCACATTCTTCTGCTGGGCATAGGCCAGCACGAATTCTCTGGCCTCGGGACTCTTTTCGTAGCCCTCCGCCAGCTTGGCCCGGAAATTCTCGTCGCCATACTCCGCCATGTCGATGCTGTAATACTCGGCAAAGGCGGCGATGGCCTCCAGACCGGTGGCATCGTCAGCGATCTCCAGCGCCGGGCGGGTGGTTTCCTCCGGGACGATCGCCCCCGGGCCTGCCTGCACCGGGTCACTGGGGCTGGGCAGGGTAGGATCGGGCAGATTTTCCTCTACCATATTCCAAAAAGCGGTGGAGCCAATCACGATCACCGCCACCACCACCGCCAGCGTCAGCAGCCGGCCGGTCAGGGAAGCGGATTGTTTTCTTCTTCTGGCCATAGTCTTACTCCTCTCTGTCTACCGGCAGGGCCTTGCCGTCCAGCACAGCCTCCACCAGCTTGTCCCCCCGGTAGCGCAGCTTCAGCAGGAAGAAGGGGGCATCCTTCCACAAAAGCTCCAGAAAGATCCGGTCGCCCTCCCACTTGGGCAGCTGATCCAGAAATTCCCGGCTAACCCACCGCAACTCTCCCTCGTCGCATTCTTTCAGCGTGCCTTCGAAGCCGTCGGCGGTGAACAGGTACATATATTCCCCCTCCCAGCCGTCGCTGAGGAAGGTGACAACGCCCCGGCAGCGGTAGCGGGTGAGCTTCAAACCCGTTTCTTCCATCGCTTCCCGCAGCAGGCACTCTTCGGGGGACTCGTTTTCCTCGAATTTGCCGCCGATGCCGATCCATTTGTCCTTGTTCAGATCGTTTTTCTTTTTGACCCGGTGGAGCATCAGCACATCATTTCCCCGGGTGATGTAGCAAAGGGTGGTGTTGATCATTGTTTCACAACCAATCGAATGGCATTGTGGAGGTTCTTGACTTCCACACTCTCGTGGCCCTCTTCCTTCTCGCCGTCCAGAGTCCAGGGCATATCCGCCGGGGCGGTGATCCGGATACGGGAGGCAGAGAAGAAGGAGATCATGGCGCAGTTATAGGTGTAGCTCTGCAGCGCCACCAGACACTCGGCGATCTCGCCCAAATTTTTCGGGGCGCGGATCAGCAGCACCTCAAATTTTCCGTCCCGCATATCCACCACCGACGGGTCTAAGGTCAGCACGCCGCCCATGCTGGTGGAGTTGCTCACCGCGCCGAAGATGAAATCGTCTTCTACGGTCTGGCCGCCGTCGCCTTCCAGCCGCAGGTGGAAGGGCTTGATCTGCCCCAGCTCCGAGATGCCGCTGAGAACATAGGCCACATGCCCCAGCGCGTTTTTCAGGTTCTGGGGGGTGGCGTAGCTGGCCTTGGTGAAGGCGCCGAAGGAGGCCACATAGGAAAAATGGCGGCTGCCGAAGATGCCCACATCGAAGCTCTCGGGCGCGCCCGCTACAATGTGCTTCGCGGCGGTGAGAATGTCGGTGGGCAGACCCAGACTGGCGGCAAAATCGTTGGTAGAGCCGGCGGGGATGTAGCCGATGGGGGTGGTCAGCCCCGCCTCCAGCAGGCCGGAAACGGTCTCGTTAAACGTACCGTCGCCGCCGCAGCACACTACCAGCTCCATTTCCGCCGCCCGGCCGGCAACGATTTTCGCGGCGCTGCCGGGGCCCTCGGTCATGTAGCAAACCACCTCGTAGCCGGCGGCGTTGAATATGGAAACGATCTGGGGCAGCACCCGGTTGGCTTTCTTCGTGCCTGCCGCCGGATTCATAACAAAAAGCATTTTTTTCATAGGGGCAACTCCTGCGTATTCAAACTGGGAGTATTATACCACAATTCCCGCAAATGGCAACGCCGCCGGGGAAAATTTCAAGATAAATTCACAAACCCCCTTCGGGGCGTTGCCAGCGGGAAAAAAATGTGCTATAATTGGGAAAAATTCCGGAAAGGAGGCCCCTATGCGCTACGACAACAGCTATGTGAAGATCGATCTGGATATCATTTCCGAAAATTTCCGGGCGGTGTGCCAAAAGGCCGGCGTGCCGGTGATGGCGGTGATCAAGGCCGATGCCTACGGCCACGGCGCGGTGCAGGTGGCCCGGCTTCTGGCGGAGCAGTGCAGCTTTTTCGGGGTGTCCTCGGTGCCGGAGGCCATGGAGCTGCGCCGTGCGGGGCTGAATACCCCCATTCTGATTCTGGGTCACACCCACCCCGAGGCCTTCCCTTACGCCGTTGCCAACGGCATCCGCCCTGCCATTTTCCATTATGAAGATGCCCTTGCCCTGTCGCAGGCGGCGGTGGCTCAGGGGGCAGAAGCGCCTTTCCACTTCGCCGTGGATACGGGCATGGGCCGCATCGGCTTCGCCCCTACGGAAGAAAGCGCCCTTTTGTGCAAGGCCATCGCCCAGCTTCCCGGCCTGAAGGCGGAGGGTCTTTTCAGCCACTTCGCAACGGCGGACTGCGCCGACCTGACCGCGGCCCGGGCGCAGGCGGAGCGGTTCGATGCCTTCCGCAGCCGGCTGCAGGCGCTGGGTGTGGAGATCCCCATTTGCCATATGGATAACTCGGCAGGGCTGATGAACTTCTCCTGCCATTACGATCTGGTTCGCTCCGGCATCGTCACCTACGGCCTGTACCCCAGCGGCGAGGTAGACCCCGCCCTGCTGCGGCTGACCCCGGCGCTGTCGTGGCACAGCCGGGTCAGCCACCTGAAGACCATGGAGGCGGGCCAGCCCATCAGCTACGGCGGCACTTATGTGACCCCCCGGCCCATGACGGTGGCAACCGTTCCCGTAGGCTACGCCGATGGCTACCGCCGCAGCCTTTCCAGCCGGTTTTATGTGCTGATCCGGGGTCAGCGGGCGCCGATTTTGGGGCGCATCTGCATGGATCAGATGATGGTGGATGTGAGCCATATTCCCGATGTTTCGCTGAACGACCCGGTGACCTTGGTGGGTACTGACGGCAGCGAAACCATCACCGCCGAGGATATTGCCCAGGCGGCAGGCAGCTTTAACTACGAGTTCGTCTGCGGCATCAGCCGCCGTGTCCCCCGGCGCTATACCCAAAACGGCCATACCTTCCGCTGGGTCAACTACCTGCTGGATATTTAACGATCCCCGAAAACGCCCTCCCCTCAAAACGCAACAACGCCGCAGGAAACCCTGCGGCGTTGCTGACATAAAGAGAGGAAAATGAAAAAGAAGAAAGAATGAATTACACTGTACCTTTATCATAATGGGAAAATGTGAAGAAAGAAAGTGGACAAATATTAAGAGAATGTGAAGTTGCCCGCACGCCCCAATCTCTTTACAACCGCCCCAAAACTTGCTACAATTATTCTATACGCATTTAGCCTTCCGGGAAGATCGCTGCTGCCTTGTCCTGTTGCGGTATTTCCTTTGGAAATAAAATTCCAATCGTCAGCCAACGGCTGACACCGCAACTCATAACTCATAACTCATAACTCATAACTCTTATCTCCCTCTCAAAGGATGTCTGCCATGCTGAACAAACTCCAACAGGTCCACAGCCGCTACGAAGAACTCTGCGCCAAATCGGAGCAGCCGGATTTTTACGCCGACCCCCGCAAGGCAGCCTTGCTGCTGCGGGAGAAAAACGAGCTGCAGCCCATCGTCACCTGCTATCTCGACTACTGCCGCGCCCGGCAGGAGATGGAGGAAGCCTTGGAGCTGATGAGCGACCCGGAGCTGCGGGAGCTGTGCCAGCAGACCTACCAAAGCGCCAAAGAAGAAAGCGAAGCGCTGTACCGCCGGCTGCAGATCCTGCTGCTGCCCAAAGACCCCAACGATGAAAAGAGTGTCATCGTAGAGATCCGGGGCGGTGTGGGCGGTGAGGAAAGCGCCCTGTTCGCCCACAGCCTGTTCCGGATGTACTCCATGTACGCCGCCGCCCAGGGCTGGTCGGTGGAGCTGCTCAACTACAACGAAACGGAGTTGGGGGGCATCAAGGAAGCCGACTTCGTGGTCAACGGCCGGGGCGCGTGGTCGCGGCTGAAATACGAATCCGGCGTTCACCGGGTGCAGCGTGTCCCGGAAACCGAGTCCGGCGGCCGGGTCCACACCTCCACCGCCACCGTAGCGGTGCTGCCCGAGATGGAAGAGGTGGATGTGCAGCTGAACCCGGCGGATATCGAGATGCAGGTCTACCGGGCCTCCGGCGCCGGCGGCCAGCATGTCAACAAGACCAGCTCCGCGGTGCGGCTGATCCACAAGCCCAGCGGCATCGTGGTAGCCTGCCAGGAAGAGCGCAGCCAGGTCCAGAACCGGGAAAAATGTATGCGCCTGCTGGCCTCCAAGCTCTACGAGATCGAGCAGGCGAGAGTCGAAAGCGAAGTCACCGGCCTGCGCCGCAGTCAGGTGGGAACGGGTATGCGAAACGAGCGGATCCGCACCTACAATTTCCCTCAGGGCCGGGTCACCGACCACCGCATCGGCCTGACGCTGTATAAGATCGACGCCGTGATGAACGGCGATCTGAATGAGATCATCGATGCCCTCGCCACCGCCGACCAGGCGGAAAAGCTGAAAAACGCCCAAAGTTAAAGGAGCAGCCATGGAATTTATCACCCATTCCCCGGAGCAGACCGAAGCCGTCGGGGCCGCGCTGGGCGCGGTACTGACCGCCGGCACGCTGATCGCCTACCGGGGCGACCTTGGGGCGGGAAAAACCGCCTTCACCCGGGGGCTTGCCCGGGGTCTCGGCGCTGCCGGCCCGGTCACCAGCCCCACCTATACCATCGTAAACGAATATCTCTCCGGGCGGCTGCCGCTGTTCCATTTCGATATGTACCGGCTCACCTGCTCCGATGATCTTTTCGACATCGGCTGGGAGGACTATCTGGACCGGGGCGGCGTGTGCGCCGTGGAGTGGAGCGAGCGGGTGGCCGATGCCATGGAGGGCGCTATCTGGGTCACCATTGAAAAGCTGGGAGAGAACACCCGGCGCATTACCGTTACGGGAGGGGATCACCTTGCGGATTTTAGCCTTTGAAACCTCAGCCAAGGCCGGCAGCGTGGCGCTGCTGCAGGACGGAAAGCTGCTGGCGGAATCCTACCAGAACACCGCCCTGACCCACAGCCAGACCCTGCTTTCCATGGCGGAAAGCATGCTCCGCCACGCCTCTTTCACCGCCGCCGACATCGACGCGGTGGCTGTGGCGGCAGGCCCGGGCAGCTTCACCGGTGTCCGCATCGGCGTGGCGGCGGCCAAGGGCTTTGCATGGGGGCGGCAGCTTCCCTGCTGCGGTGTCAGCACGCTGGAAGCCATGGCTCTGAATCTGGGGATTTTCAGCGGCCTCGTCTGCCCGGTGATGGATGCCCGCCGGGCTCAGGTCTACAACGCCCTCTTCCGGCTGGACAAGGGGCAGCTGCAGCGGCTCTGCCCGGACCGTGCCATCTCCCTGCAGGAGCTGGGAGAGGAACTGAAAAAGCTGGAAGAACCGATTTTTTTGGTTGGTGACGGCAGCGTTTTGTGTTATAATACCCTTGCCGGGGAAATTCCCGGCCTGATCCTGCCGCCGGAGCACCGTCAGAACCAGCGGGCGGCGGGAGTAGCCCTGGCAGCCCAGGCCATGCTGGCCCGGGGCGAAAGCTGCCTTGGCAGCGAACTGAAACCGAATTACCTGCGCCTTTCCCAAGCGGAACGGGAGCGCATGGAAAAACAACAGAAATAAAGGAGAATCTACTATGGCTGTACATGTATTAGACCATCCCCTGATTCAGCACAAGCTGGCGATCCTGCGCAACAAGGACACCGGCGTTAAGGAATTCCGGGAGCTGGTAGGCGAGATCGCCGCCCTGATGTGCTACGAAGCCACCCGGAATCTGCCCACCGAGGAGGTTCTGGTTCAGACTCCCGTGGCGGTGGCGAAGGCCCGGATGCTCTCCGGCAAGAAGATGGCCATTGTGCCGATCCTGCGGGCAGGCCTTGGCATGGTGGATACCATCGTAGACCTAGTTCCCTCTGCGAAGATCGGCCACATCGGCCTGGACCGTGACCCGGAGACCCACATGCCGGTAGAGTACTACTGCAAGCTGCCCGAGGATATCGTCAGCCGGCAGGTCTATGTCGTCGACCCCATGCTGGCCACCGGCGGCAGCGCCATTGCGGCCATTGATTTTCTGAAGAAGCGGGGCTGCAGGAATATCATTATGATGAACATCATCGGCTGCCCCGAGGGCGTGCAGGCGGTTACGGAGGCCCACCCGGATGTGGAGCTGTACCTTGCCGCGCTGGACGAGCGCCTCAACGAGCACGCCTATATCATTCCCGGTCTCGGCGACGCCGGCGACCGCATCTTCGGCACCAAATAACCGGCGTGCCGCCGGTGTCAATCCGCATTTAGCCTTCGGGGAAGGTCGTTACTTCCCTGCCCCACCCGGTATCGTTACTGCTGCATAATGTAGGGGCGTTCCCTTTCCGGCCTGCGGGCGGATGTGGTCATCCGCCCCTACGAAAAGGTTCGATGGCTCTTGTAGGGGCGAACTGTGTTCGCCCGCCGGCGCCCCCGGCGCAAAGCTGAAACATTCTGCTCGCCATCGATATACGCGCGCCTGGGGGGATACCTAAGGGGGGTGGCTTTGATTGCGGGAGCAATCAACTCAACAGCCCCCCTTAGGCTGACTTCTTTGGGTACTTTCTTGTTCAGCACAAGAAAGTACCCCGCCGGAGGCAGCAGGGTTCCGGTATTGATCCGCTTCAACCCTTTTCGCCCAGACTCTCAAAGGAATCCGCCGCTACCGCGAATCCCTCCGGGCGATCCACATCCACCCGGCAAAATAAAAAAGACGCTTCCGAAGAAGCGTCTTTTTTTATGTTCTCATTAGCCCTTGGAAACGGCGGTGATATGGGTGTTCACACCCTCATACCAGTACAGGAAGCCCTCGATGTCCACCACATCGCCAGCCTGCAGGCCGGAAACGGTCTTGTAAACATCGGTGTCCTCGCCGGTCAGGTAGATCTCCACGCAGAAGGAATAGCTCTGGCCGTCCTTGGAAACGGTGACATAGATGTCATCGCCGGGGGCGCCGTTCTTGAACTCGATGGCCTCAACGGTCATGCCCTTGAAGGAAACCACCTTGTTCTGATGCTTGATCAGCTCTTCGGTGCCCAGCAGGCTGGTAACATCCAGAGGCTCAGCGATCCAGCTGCCTTCCAGGATTTCCAGAGTGCCGTCCATGATCTCCACTTCGCCGGCCCAAGCGCCCTTGTAGCCCTTGACGCGGATCTTGGTGCCGGGAACCAGCTTGTTGGCCTCTTCCTCGGTGCAAGCCATCTCGTAGATGAAGTAGGCGCCGTCTTTATCCTGGGCGTAAACGGTGAGCTTGTTGTCCCACCAGGACTGATGGCCCTGAACAAAAGCCTCGATAACCACTTCGGCATCCATTGCGGCTGCGTCGTACTCGGCCCAGGTCATAACGCCTTCGCTCTTGGCATGAATATCCGCTTCACCCTTGCAGGCAGCGATGCTCAGAGCCATAACCAGAACCAGAGCCAGTGCAAGAAACTTTTTCATTTTCATTTCTCCTTTTCGGGTAGTATAGTTTTTAGGATATACTTATTCCACTATAGCACAACCGGGGTTAAAAATCAAGTATTTACGGCTTTTTTCTTTTTCAATAAATCCCGGAGCCACAACCCGCCGAGACCCACCCAGCAAACCGCCAGCGCCCCCAGCACCCATGCCGACATAGCCGGCAGGCTTCCCAGGGTATCCTTGCCGCCTGCGGTGGCGGCGCTGAGGCTGTCGAGGCGGTAGAGGCTGGTCACGCTGTCAAAGAGCTTTTCGATATACGCCCCGTCTACTGTTTCGCCCCGGCGCATGGACTTGGTCACATTCTCCACCAGCTGCCCCGCCGCGTCCCGGACAGAAGCCGAGCCGTTGAACACGGGGGTCACAAAGGTGTTTTCGGTGTTTTCCAGCAAAAGCCGGGTGGCATCCAGCTTAATGGAATAATAAAGGTCGTTATCCTCGCCGCTGCGGCTGAGATAGTCCTGATAGGTTTCCGACCGCTGGGCCTTTTCCGTCACCGGCACATAGCCTTCCGTCTGGGCGTAGGCGATCTGCACCGAGTCCGTCAGCAGATACTGCATAAACAGCCAGCTTGCCAGCACCTCGCCGGGGTCTTCCTTATTGAAGATGCACATGCTGGGGCCCTGGGAGATCATCACGGGCTTCTCCGGGTCAACCTGGGGAATGGTCATCACCACGGTTTCAAACTTCACCAGCTTGTCCTCGGGAATGTCCATCAGGGGCGCATCCGAACCCATCCAGGTTGCGCCGGCGGTGGAATCGATGGCGAAGATGCACTGTCCGGCGTTCAGAAGGTTGGCGGGGTAGCTGGAGATTTTGAAGGTGGAGAAAGCGCCGCTGCCGGCGTGCTTGGAGATTTCCGTCAAAAAGCCGGCGGTGGTATCGCTGAACAGGCCGATGCTGCCGTCCTCGCCGGCGTAGGGGGCGCCGGACTGATACAGATACTGGATCATCATATTGTCGGTAGATTTATAAATGAAGGGGATCATCACCTGCTGACCATTGACCCGGAAGGTGCCATCCGCATTCTTTTCGGTGGCAGCTTCACTGACCTCCCAAATAAAATCCCATGTCAGCTTCTCCGGCAGCGTAAAGCCCAGCTTTTCCACATAGGTCTTATTGATATAGCAGGCCTCCGTGGAACGCATAAACGGAACCGCATAAAAATTGTTATCAAAGGCACATTCGGTAAGAAACTGCGGAATCATCTCCTCTTTTGCCGGAGAATCAAACCGCACCTTACTGCCCGCCAGACCGAACCGTTCATCCTCCATCAGCTGATCTAGCGGCACCACGCAGTTATCTCCCGTCAGATACGTGGCAATATGGTCCGGATAAGTAATACACACATTCGGCGTCGTTCCTGTGGAAATATTCGTAATGACATCGTTATAAATCCGCCCGTAGTCCGTATACAGACGCAAATTCTCCTTTACATTCGGATACAAGGCCTCAAAATCTTTGATGGCCTTCTCGTAAATCTCCGTCTGGGTTTTGTTGGTATCGTTCTTCGCCCAGAAGGTAATCTCATGCTGCACCGTCTCATCAAAGGTTTCCGGCACCGCAAACTCATTCTGTCCCACGGAACCGTGACATCCGCCCAGTACCGTCAGACAAAGCAAGCTCGTAAGAAAGCCGCATAAAATACGCTTTTTCTGTCTTCTCATCCCTTGGTACCTCCTCTGGACAC
>JAZSGN010000069.1:0-77494 GCA_045532755.1 Faecousia sp. | reverse complement strand
GGTTGAAGAAGTTCATTTCCTCGGGAGCGCGCTCCAGAACGTAGGAGATGATGTACTTGATCATATCCTCAGCCAGGCGCATATCGTCAGACAGGGCAGCAAAGGCGATTTCAGGCTCGATCATCCAGAACTCGGAAGCATGGCGGGTGGTGTTGGACTTCTCAGCCCGGAAGGTGGGGCCGAAGGTGTAGATGTTGCGGAAAGCCATGGCGAAGGTCTCGCCGTTGAGCTGGCCGGAAACGGTCAGGTTGGTGGGCTTGCCGTAGAAGTCCTGGGTGAAGTCTACCTTGCCGTCCTCGGTGCGGGGGACATTGTTCAGGTCCAGGGTGGTGACCTGGAACATTTCGCCCGCGCCCTCACAGTCGGAGCCGGTGATCAGGGGGGTATGGACATACACGAAATCCCGGTCCTGGAAGAACTGGTGAATGGCCATGGCTGCCAGACTGCGGACACGGAACACTGCCTGGAAGGTGTTGGTTCTGGGGCGCAGATGGGTCATGGTACGCAGGAACTCCAGGGTGTGCCGCTTGGGCTGCAGGGGATAGTCACCGGTGGAAGGGCCTTCTACGGTGACGGAAGTTGCCTGGATCTCAAAGGGTTGCTTGGCATCGGGGGTTTCCACCAGGGTGCCTTTGATGATCAGCGCGGCGCCGATGTTGATCTTGGTGATCTCCTGAAAGTTTTCCAGCTTGTCGTCGTAAACCACCTGAACGGGGGAAAAGTAGGTGCCGTCGTTCAGAACGATGAAGCCAAACTGGCGGCTTGCCCGGCGATTGCGGACCCAACCGCCTACTTCGATTTCCCGGCCGGCATAGGCGGCGGTGTTTTTGAACAGTTCTCTGACAGAAATCAGTTCCATATTGCTCTTTCCTCTCTTGCTGATGGAATAATATTAAAGTATACGCCAATTTGGCGGAATTTACAAGAGGCAATCCAACTTTTTATGCAAAATACATTATTAGTCTCACTGCAAACAGCACAATCATATGCACCGGGTAGAACAAATAGAAGGCCTGCTGCAGCGCCTTGCTTTGGGATTGCTTTTGGCCGGAGTAGAGGCTGATGGGGATCATGGCAAGCAGCGCGCAGGCGGTCCATGGCAGGGTAAGAGAGCCAAGGGTAAAGGTCAGCGTGCTGGGCCTTAGAAACAGATAGGCAATGCCTGCCGTTTGCAGCAGCAGCTTTCCCGGCAGCTGCCGGGTCAGATAAAACAGCGCGATCAGCAAAATGCCCCGGCTGCCGTAGTCCACCCGCAGAAGCATGGCGGCGTAATAGAAGGGGATCACTACCGGAAGCCGCAGCAAAATGTGGGGCGCGCGCTCCATGTAGCGGATCATCAGAAAACCCAGCAGCAAGGTCAGCATCACGTTTTGGTGAGAAAGGGTCAGCCCGCCGAAAAACAGGATGTCAAAGGGCAGCTCCGAAAGCACCGCCCCTACTGCCAGCCGCCGGCCGTAGCGGTGGGGCGAGCGGGTCAGGCAGCAGCCCTCCGCCAGCAGAAAGCAGTAAATGGGGAAGGCCAGCCGGCCGATGAGCCGGAAAAGAAGAATCTGAGGAAACAAACTGTAGCCGATATGGTCGATCAGCATGCTCATGCAGGCAATCGCCTTCAGCCACTCCTGAGAAAGTCGCTTATCCATAGCGTACTCCTTGTATGTAGTTCCCTAATTATACGCCATGCATGGGGAAATTTCAAATAAATTTAAGGAATCTGCGGAACAAAACTCGTTGAAATCCCAATGCGAATGGAGTATAATGACGGAGATTTGCAAAATTTTCCGCCGGAGCCGGAAAATTCCGCTTTTTCGGTCACGGCTTGTACACAATCGGCTGGTATGCTGTTTTCAGATTATTGAAGCGAGGTGGTTTGCGCGATGGCAAATAAGAAACGCCGTAAGCATTCCAAAGGAAAATATGAGCGCTCTCCGGTTGCGGTGAAGAACAAAAAAACGGAGCCTAAGCCCCGGGAGCCGATCACCTGGCAGAATTTCCACATGCCCTGCTGGGCGATCCCTGCAGCTTTTTTTCTGGTGGAGCTGTTCGGCTTTGTATTTTTGATTCTGGATACGCCTCAGGGAATGACCGGCGCCCATCAGTGGATGCCGCTGGCCCTGGGCCTGATCTGGTCGCTGCTGCTGACGGGGCTGCTCCGGCTGCTGCCGGCGCTGGCGGCAAGAATTTGCTTCGGGATCGGCTATTTCTTAATGGTGGCCTATGCCGTGGTGCAGACCGGTTATTACCGGCTGTTCAATGAAATGATGTGGATCTCCGATTTCCGCTACGCTTCGGAGGGCTCGGATTATTTCTCGGTGCTGCTGAAGTATCCGCTGGGCTGGTATCTGAGCATTGCGCTGCTGCTGGCGCTGGGGGTGATCCTGGTCTGGAAGTTCCCCCGGCGGAAAAAAGGCTGGTATCGCAATGTTCTTGGCGGCGTGGCGGCGGCAGCGCTGCTGATTACTGCACTTTCGCTGCCAAAGACCGTGTTTGCGATTGACAGAACGGTGAAGTATGCCGTATCGGACTATGGCAGAGCCCAGTCCCTGCAGGCGGCCTATGAGAATATGTTCAATACCCACCGGCTCTATCAGGTGTGCGGCCTGCATCAAACGCTGGTCAAGGATATCTATGAAAACTGCATCTATCCCATTACGCCGGGCTATCTCCGGGAACACGCCCAGGCAGAGCAGACCATTGATGACTACTTCGCCCAGCGGACGCAGGGCGGCGACAATGCCATGACCGGGCTGTTTGAGGGAAAGAATGTGGTGTTGGTGCTGATGGAGTCGATGGATGACTGGGCGCTGGGCGAGCATACGCCCACCATCAATCGCCTGATGGAAGAGGGCATCAACTTCACCAATTTCTATACCCCGGCCTACGGCGGTGTCAGAACCTTCAATTCGGAATTCTGCATTAACACCGGCTCTTTCCTTTCGAGCCGGGGCGGCTACGCCTTCGACTATGTTACCAACGATTTCCGCCAATCTCTGGCAAGCCTGCTGACGAAGCGTGGCTATTCTTCCAAAGTATACCATTATAATGATCCGGGCTTTTATTCCCGCAATGTGTTCTCCAAGGCTATGGGCTACGATGAATATGTGTGCTATGCCGACTATGTTCCCGAGGAGAAGATCCGCGACCTCTACGATGACCAGTTTCTGTTTAACTACGGCGAGGTCAGCGACAGCTTTTTCCGGGAAGGACAGAAGCTGAACTTCATCATCACCCGCTCCGCCCACCTGAGCTATGTATATAATGAAGTGCTCAGCCACTGGGCTCTGCAGAAATATCCCCAGTACCGGGGTATGACCGGCCATGAGGAAGAGGACTGCATGTATCTGAAGGCCCGGCTGATCGACGATCTGTTTGCCCGGCTGCTTCAGGAGCTGGAGGCAAAGGGAGAGCTGGAAAACACGGTGATCGTAGCCGTGACCGACCATTATACCTATGGCGTCAACGATGAGCAGCTGGTGCTGGACCGCTCCGGCGTGGACGATATGCTGCTGGTGGAAAAAACGCCCTGCTTCATCTGGAGCGCCGGCTGCGAAGCCGTAGAGGTGGACAAGACCCTTAATACCTCCGACCTGCTGCCTACGGTGCTGAACCTGATGGGCATCGATTCTCCCTATTCCTATCTGGGCCGGGATGCCTTTGATGATACCTACCGGGGCTATGCGCTGTTCCCCAACGGCAGCTGGGTCTGCGACGGCGTTGCCTACAATGCTTCCTCCGGCCGCACCATGATCCTGGAGCCGGGAAAAACCGCTGATGAAACCATGATGGAGCAGATGGCGCAGCTGACAGAGGAATATGTATATATCAACAATCTGATATTGAAATCGGACTACTACGCCGGGAAATGACCGGACTATGGGCAGATGCGTAAAACCTACGCATCTGCCTTTTTTGTGAAAAAATACAGGTGTTGACGGAAACGGATTTTTCGATTATGATATAGATAGAAATATAGATTTTACGGTTGGGCCGTATGGATAAAACGGACTTTCCAAAATGGACTTTTTGGGCAGGAGGTACAAAATATGAAGATGGAAATTGTGGATTTATACCAATATTTTGCCGCTGAGAAAGCCGAAGGGCGGGTTGGCAAGCTCCTGCACTGGCAGGTTGACACGCCGGAAGCGGTCAGCTGCGCCCGAAAAAAGCCTGCGGTTCTGATCGTGCCCGGCGGCGGCTACGGCCATACTTCCGAGAGAGAGGCAGAGCCTGTGGCGCTGCGGTTTGCCGCCCGGGGTTATATTCCCTTTGTGCTCCGTTATTCCTGCGCGCCTGCCCGTTTTCCCGTAGCGCTGCGGGAGGCGGCGTGGGCCATGGCCTATATCCGCCGCAATGCGGAAGCGTTTGGTATCGACCCGAACATGGTAGCCGCCATCGGCTTCTCTGCCGGCGGCCATCTTTGCACCTGCCTCGGAACGATGTACGACAGCCCCTATGTGGCGGACATCGCTCCCGCTTCCCAGCTTCGTCCCGATGTGCTGGGCCTGAGCTATCCCGTGGCGGTCAGCTGGGGCAGGACGCATGACGGCAGCTTTGATAATCTCTGCGGCGAGGATGCCGGGCTGCGGAAAATGCTGTCGGCAGATGCGCTGGTCCGGCCGGATATGCCCCCTGCCTTTATCTGGCATACCCGCAACGATGCCTCCGTACCCTGCCGCAACAGCCTGCTTCTGGCGGAGGCTATGGAGCGGGAGGGCGTGGACTTTACGCTGCATCTCTACCGCCGCGGCCCCCACGGCCTTTCTACGGCAGACTGCATGGCCCACAACACCCGGAACCTGCCGGAAATCAGCTGGGATGTGCCGGGCTGGCTGGATGCAATGCTTCGGTTTTTTGCCGATTGTGGCCTGAAAACCCGGGATTTTGAGGTGTAAAAATGAATAATATTCTGTTTGTGGGGGAACATGCCCGCACCTACGATGTGCAGTGGCATTCCCACGACTACTGGGAACTGATCTACTGCACCGGCGGTCAGGGTACCTTTGAATTCAAAAACGGCACGACCCTCAAGTATAAAGAGGGGGATGCGGTGGCGATCCCTCCGGGGGAGATGCACGCCAATGGCAGCAACGAGGGTTTCACCAATATCCACCTGACCATGGAAGATCCCTCCTTTCCTTACCGGGCGGCCTTCCGGGTCAGCGATGATACCGACGGCCATCTGCACATTGCCTTCTCGCAGGCGAAATACTACTACCTTTCCGACATCAAGCGCCGGGAGCTGGTGCTCTCGGCTCTGGGGGAACTGATCTCCAGTTATATGATCGTCTACCGCAGCAACAGCGAGTTTTCCGAGCCCGTGGAGCAGATCCGCTCGCTGATCATCCGCAACTACGCCCAGCCGGATTTCGCGCTGGATGAGGCGATCCGCTCCATGCCCTTTAACTATGATTATCTGCGTAAACTGTTCAAGAAGGAAATGGGGGTCACGCCGCTGGAGTACATGACAGAGCTGCGGATGAAGAAAGCGGAAACCATGCTGACCGCCATGTGGACCAAGGACTATTCCGTGGCGGAGATCGCGCTGCTGTGTGGCTATGATGACGCGCTGTACTTTTCCCGTGTGTTCAAAAAGCGGTTCGGCTGTTCGCCTACCAATTTTGCAAAAAGCCGCAGCAAACACGCTCCGGAGCTGCATTAATAAGTAAATCCAGTAAAAATCTCTGTTTGCTCTTGGAAAAACAGAGATATTTGGATAGAAAAGCAGAAAAGATAAAACATTTTTGGCACTTTCGGACCTAACATTTATAGACAAAACGGCTGTGGGAAATATCCGTTTAGTGAATAAGATGTGTCGAAAATGTTATGGAAATACGGTTGCGCGGAATGTATAATTTCTGTATTATGATATGGAATCGTGAAATAGTCCCTGCTGGAAAGGAGCTGCCATGAAGGTTTGCATTCGCGCTCATGATCTGGGCGTTAAAGGAACAGAGCAGATTTTGCAGCAGATCCAGACTCTCGGAATCGACGGTGTGCAGATGGTCTGCTACAAGGCTTATGACGATATCGTCTACCAGCCCGGCAGCATCACCGAAGAGAAGGCTGCCGCCATTGCCAGGGCGTTTGCCGAAGCCGGCAAGCAGATCCCTCTGATCGGTGCCTATTTCAATCCCGTTCACTCCAACCGGGAAAAAGCAAACCGCTGTTTCGATATCTTTGCAGATTATCTGAAAGTTGCCAACGCTATGGGCTGCCCCTTTGTAGGCTCGGAAACCGGCTCTTTCAACGATGACAAGTGGACCTACCACCCCCAAAACCGCACGGAAGAGGCGCTGCAGGCTGTGGTTGCTACTTTCTCCAGATTGTGCGACATAGCTGCCGACCATAACGCGGTGGTGGCCATGGAAGGCGCGGCGGGACATGTCTGCTGGGATGTAGATACATTAAATAAAGCGCAGGCTATGATGGCTCGGTCCAACACCCGGATCATCTTTGACCTTTATAATTACCTCGACGAATCCAACCAGGGCGACTACCTTTCCATTTTGGATAAGGGACTGGACACCTTCGGTGACCGGATCCTGCTGTTCCATATGAAAGACTGCCTCTTCCGCAGCGGCAGCAAGCCCGAGCAAGTGCCTTTCGGCACCGGCGAAATGGATCTGGAGGCCGTGATCCGTAAAATCAAGACCCATGACGCCAATGCGGTGCTTACACTCGAAGGTACTACCGGGCAGCACATTGGTCATGCGGTTAAAACAATTCATGAAATTTGGGAGCGTGTGTAATATGAAGTTCGATGTTCGTTATGCCAATCATCCCGATGACTCCAAGCGCTATGATACCGCGGAGCTGCGTCGGCACTATCATGTTTCCGGCATCTTTGAGAAAGATTCTATTAACCTGACCTATTCCCATCAGGACCGCATCATTGCCGGCGGCATCATGCCTGTAGACGGCGATCTGGTTCTGGAAAGCTGCAAGGAGCTGGCTGCTCCCTACTTCCTGGCCCGCCGCGAGCTGGGCGCCATCAATGTAGGCGGCCCCGGCGTTATGATCCTCGACGGCGTGGAGTACGCAGTGAACAACCGCGACGGCATCTATGTTGGCATGGGCACCAAGGAACTGATCTTCCGTTCCGTAGACAAGGAAAACCCCGCCAAGTTCTACATCAACTCCTGCCCCGCGCACCGCACCTGCCCCACTGTCCACATTCCTATGGACAAGGCCAGATATAACCACCTGGGCGCTCAGGAAACCGTTAACGAGCGGATCCTGCGCCAGTACATCCACCCCGCCGTGTGCGAAAGCTGCCAGCTGAGCATGGGCATGACCGCCCTGCTGCCCGGCAACGTATGGAACACCATGCCCAGCCACACCCACGAGCGCCGCATGGAAGTCTACTTCTACTTCGACATCGCTCCGGATCAGGCTGTGTTCCACATGATGGGTCAGGGCAATGAGACCCGCCACATCGTGATGCACAACGAAGAGGCTGTCATCTCTCCCAGCTGGTCCATTCACTCCGGTGTCGGCACTGCTAACTACACCTTCATCTGGGGTATGTGCGGTGAGAACCAGGACTTCGACGACATGGACGGCATCCCCACTGCCAATCTGCTGTAAAAAAAGCAGGGCGGCTTAACCGCCGCCCTACATAATAAATATCAATTCCGGTTCGCCCAGGCAACCCGGCCCGGTACCGCAGGCTCCTCATAGAAGCGGGCGGTCAGGTCCCGGCGGGTATCGTTCCACTTGTCAAAGCCCACCGCCGCAATGTGATCGGCGTACACGCAGTTTTCAAAACGGCACAGGCCGTAATCCCGCCAGGGGCGGGCAAGGTAAATGCTGCCCGGTGTAACGCCTTCTTCGAAGGTGAAGCGGCAGCCGCGGAAAAGATAACCTTCGGTCTGGCAAAGGCTGTGGGCCGGCGCGGCAACGTAGCCGATGTTCCGGGCGTCGTTCAGAGAGCGGATTTCGCAGTTTTCAAACAGCGTGTTGCCGCAGCCGAAAATGAAATCCACAGTGCCTTCGATCCGGCAGTTGATAAACCGCTGCTTCATCTCGCCGCCCCGGCGAAGCTCATCCATCAGAAAACCGTCATAGCGGTCGATGAGATCGGGGGGCAGGGGACCGGCAAACAGCGTGTCCTGGGTAGAGGTAAGCACACAGTCGGTCATCAGAAAATCATCCGCTACCACCGAAAGCGCCACTTCCTGCCCCTTCTTTTCCGGGTGCAGCGCATCGTTGATGATGCTCAGGTCCTTCATGGTGACATGGTCGGCGGTGACCGCCAGGGTGTAGGTCCGGAAGGTTACATATTCTCTTCCGAATTCATCCTTTTTCAAAGCATAATCGTCGTAAACGATTTTGGTTTTATCGGCGCCTGCGCCGATGAGAGTCAGACCGGGAACCCGGATCACAGCTTTCTGGCGGTACACGCCTTCGGCAAAGCGGATCACGGAATTCTCCGGCGCGCCGTCAAAGACGGCTTGCAGATCGTCCTGCGGGGATACAAAAATGGTTTGTGCCATAGGTTCAGCCTCCTGTATCAAAATTCGTCCATATGATAGCACATCGCTATGGAAGAATGCAAGACGGTGGTACTACAGTTTTTTCGGGTAATCTTATGAAACAACAAATTACTTTGAGCCAGTACCGCGGCATTGATCTGACGATCCTCTGCGTGCTGATGGTCGGCGCTCAGATTTTGATCCACTTTGCGGTATCCAGCTGGTTCCCTAACGAACTGTATATCGCATCTCCCGTTGCCGCGGTGGTGGCGCTGGTGATGATGCGCTGGAACGCATATGCCGCAATCCCTGCGCTGGCAGGCGGCCTGCTTTTTGTGGGGCTGTCCGGCGGCACATGGCAGCATTTCCTGATTTATGGTATTGGCAACCTGCTTTCTTTGCTTGCGATGCTGATGTTCAAGCTGTTCGGCAAAGAAAAAATCCGGCAGAGGGCGCACCTTGCGGTGATCTTCGCCCTTTGCGTGCAACTTCTGATGCAGCTGGGAAGAGCCGCCATCGCCGCGGCGCTGGGCTTTACGGCTGCGGAATCCTTAGGCTTTATCACGACGGACGCTCTGTCCATTTTGCTCACAGCTGTGATCATCTGGATCGTCCGCCGGGTAGAGGGTCTTTTCGAAGACCAAATAAATTATCTGCTTCGCATGGAACGCGAGCGCCAAGTTGAAGGGAGAGATCAGTTTTGAAAAAACCGATTGCTGGGGATTTCCTCATTTATGACAAATCCTCAAACTCATACCGTGCAAACCCCGAACAGGTTGTGCGCGACGATGTCGAAAAGCACTACTGGAAAAATGTGGTGAAGACCGTCATTAAGGACTGGCGTCTGTATGTGATGCTCGTTCCCATGCTTCTGGTGTTCCTGTTCTGGCGCTACTTCCCCATGTACGAGCTGCTGCAGTGCTTCAAGGTGGAAGACTTGGTTCTGGAAGTCGCCGATCAGAACTTCATGGGCTTCTCCAACTTTAAGACCTTGCTGGCAGGCAAGACCCAGCTGTCTACGGACTTCTGGCGCGCTCTGCGTAACACCTTCCTGCTGAGCTTCTACGGTCTGTGCTTCGGCTTCCCCATGCCGATCATTCTGGCTCTGTTCTTTAACGAGATCAAGTCCAACATCCTGCGTAGTGTCTACCAGGTTCTGACCTACCTGCCCAAGTTCATCTCCACCGTTATCATGACCTCTCTGGTCACGATGCTGGTGCAGCAGAGCTCCCTGACCTCCAGCATGGGCATTCTGTCCCAGGCTCTGGTGAACATCGGACTAATCAGTGAAGAGGCCGGTAACGCAGGTCTTCTGAACGACCCCAACTTCTTCCGCGGCATCTATCAGATCAGCGGTATCTGGGAAGGCGCCGGCTATGACAGCATCGTTTACTTTGCTGCCATCATCGCCGTATCTCCCACCAGCTACGAAGCTGCTCAGATCGACGGCGCCGGCAAGATGGCACAGATGCGTTATGTGGTTCTGCCCTGCATCCTGTCCACCGTGGTCATCATGCTGATCACCCGTATCGGTTCTCTGCTGCAGATCGGCTATGAAAAGGTCATGCTGCTGTACAACACCAATACTTATGTTACCGCTGACGTAGTCTCCACTCTGGCACAGCGCCGTGGTCTGGTCGATGGCGACCAGGGCATTGCCTCTGCTGCCGAAATGATGAGCAACGTTGTCGGCATGCTGCTGGTGATCGGTGCCAACACCATCGCCCGCAAGGCATCGGATGTATCGCTGTATTAAGGAGGCGAGCGCATGAAAAGAAAACTTGAGATTTCCGAGCTGATCTTTAAGGTTATCAGCTACACCTTCCTGACGATCTTCTCCCTGTGCTGTCTGTATCCTTTCGTATACGCGATTTCCGCATCGCTGTCCGGTGCCCACGCGGTGGACTACGGTGAAGTCGTGCTGTTCCCCAAGGATATTCAGTTCGAAGCATTCGCCAGAATGTTCAACGACAACATGTTCTGGAACTCCTACACCAACACCATGTTCCTGACCGTTTTCGGTACGATCTGGTCTATGGTAGTAGCCATCCTGGGCGGCTACGCGCTGAGCAAGAAGCGCCTGCTGTTCCGTCGTTTCTTCAACTTCTTCCTGGTGTTCACCATGTGGTTCTCCGCAGGTCTGGTACCTATGTACCTGAACTATCTGGATACCCAGGAAGTATTCCGGGCCTTTGGCATTGTCGACGACAAGTGGCTGATCGTTATCGCCATGGGTATGACTGCCATGAACATCATTCTGCTGCGTAACTCCTTCGAAGGCGTTCCCTCCGATATCGAAGAGGCTGCCATCGTTGACGGCGCAACCGAATTCCAGGTGCTCACCAAGGTTTATATCCCCATGAGCAAGTCCACCATTGCGACCGTAGCTCTGTTCTTTGCCATCTCCCGCTGGAACGGCTACTTCTGGGCCCGTCAGATGATCTCCAACGCCAACGAGCATCCCCTGCAGGTATTTATCCGTCTGAAGCTGGAAGACTTCACCGACACCGACTATCTGGTCGGCTGGGACGAGATCTACTCTCCCGACTCTGTGATCTACGCCCTGATCGTCTGCTCCATCGTGCCGATCCTGGTTATCTATCCCTTCATTCAGAAATACTTCGCCAAGGGCGTCAATGTCGGCGGCGTGAAGGAGTAATCCATTACGTATAATTCCCGGATTCCGGTAATTATAAATATTCCAAACAAGGAAAAGGAGAAAACAAAATGAAAAACCTGAAGCGTCTTGTTTCTGCTCTTCTGGTGTTCTGCCTGGTCGCTGCATTCTTTGCAGGCTGCCAGCAGCTGCCCGTTGAGACGAAGCCCGTCGAGACCAACCCTCCCGTGGTTGATCCCGGCGAGACCACTGCCCCCGTTGAGACCACCGTTCCTCAGGAAACCGAGTGGGTTGATCCCCTGGTTTATGCTGAGGACACCGAGCTGCGTATCGCTGCCGGTTATCAGAAGGTCAACCAGGCCATTTCCTTCAGCGCTGATATCGCTGGCGAAGGCATCGTTCTGGCTGACGGCAAGACCTACCACACTGGCGACCTGAAGCCCACCTGGGCCGCGGTTGAAGAGCTCCTGAAGGTCGACCTGATCGACAAGTTCACCGGCGCTGGCTCCGACCAGAAGGAATTTGCTTACTGGGCTGAGCAGCTGGGCGAGATCGACATCATCACCGGCACTGCCACTCAGCTGGCTGAGTACGGCGAGAACGGTCAGATCGTCAATCTGATGCAGTACATCGACATGATGCCCAACTTCAAGGCATACCTGGAAGCTAACCCCATCGTTCAGCTGTCCATCACTGCCAATGTAAGCACTGGTGCTATCTACTTCGCTCCCTACTCCGACGGTATGAACGACATCGAGCGTATGCCTCTGATGCGTACCGACTGGGTTGAGAAGCTGCTGAACGGCGAAGGCGAGTTCACTGCTGACGCCTCCAACGCTGTTGTTGCTGGCATCTACACCCCCTACATGCCCACCACTGGCAAGGTCACTGTTGACGTTGTTAAGCTGGACGGCACTGCTGTTGAGACCGTCACTAAGGACTATGATGCCGCTGGCAACATCGTTGACGTGATGAACAAGGCCGGCGCCATCGATGGCGTTGCTGCTGTTAACCTGCTCCGTACCTACATCGACACCGCTTACGCTGGCTACTACGGCACCGACCGTGCTAACCTGTTCATCGGTCAGAATGCCGCTTGGGATGCTGACGAACTGGTTGCCCTGCTGCGCTGCGTCGTTGCTAACCCCCAGACTCTGAATGGCACTGACAACGTTGAAGGCCTGTTCTCCCGTGAGGACAACAACGTTCAGCGTCAGGTTGACATGTTCCGTTTCTGCGGCCACCTGTTCGGCGTCCGTGGTATGGAATCCCGTCAGGACTTCCTGTATGTCGGCAACGACAACGAGCTGCATGACGCTCGTCAGGAAGAAGCTACCTACATTGCCCTGGAGCGTATGAACGCCATGGCTAAGGAAGGCCTGATTTCTCAGTCCTTCATCGACCAGTCCGAGGCTAAGACCGAGACCATGCTGGAGAACGATCTGGGCTTCATGCACTATGACTACAACCAGACTCAGACCGCTCACAACAGAACCAAGCTGGACACCGCTGCTGGCGAGAAGTACATGGCCGTTATGGTTCCTGTTGCTCGTTGGAATGACGGCACCGGCGACGCTTACTTCCGCTTCACCGAGTCCTGGCGTTCCGTTAAGACCAACGGCTGGGGCATCTCTGTTGCCGGCGTTGGCGAGGGCACTGACAAGCTGTACGCTGCCCTGAAGCTGTTCGACTACGCTTACTCTCCCGAGGGCCAGATCCTGATGTCCTACGGTCCCGATGCTTTCATCAAGACCAATGCTGATGGCTCTTATGTCACCTTCAGCTTCAACGGCGAAGAGTGGCCCGTTATTGCTGATGCTACCTATGATGAGCTGATCGCTCGCGAGAATGGTAACTACACCAACTACGCTCGTCGTTACCTGGGCTCCTGCCTGAGCTTTGCTAAGTCTCAGTCCTTCGAGTATCAGTGCACTCACGAGGTCGGTAAGGAAGGCGCTGGCTACATCTCCACCGCTATCGGCCTGGGCACCATCAAGCATCCCGAGCTGGGCTTTGCTGAGAACCCCTGGTACACCTCCGTTCCCTCCGTCCTGCCCAACACCGCAGACGAGCTGGCCATGATCAAGACCTACACCGAGCTGTCTGACAACTTCGGCACCTCTAAGGGTTCTTACAACATCTGGCTGGAGCAGATCCGCAACGGCTACACCCTGGAAGGCATGGGCTCCGCCGCTGAGGCTGCCGCTAAGGTTGCTGGCGACTGGAATGGCTCCAAGTACCTGGCTCTGAAGAACGACGCATACGATCTGCTGTTCGACGCTGCCAACTAATTAACCCTCTGCATGCCGCGGCATTCGTTGCCGTTTGCCGCGGCATTTTCGTAAACCTTTACCATTATTGTTGATCGCGAGATCCGGGATCCGGGGGGCACTCCGGTGCCCCCTGGACAGGGTCCAGGATCAGCGGGGAGGTCATTATGTATAATAAACAGCTGCGCTTTCAGAAAATCATTTGCCTTGTTGCAATTATCCTTGCGGCAATCTACTTCATCTACTCCTTGGGAGTAATTACCGACATTCATGACGCGCTGAAGTCTACTATGCGCGATAAGAATGACTTTACCAAGACTAAGGTTGAGGGCTCCATCATCTACTATGATATGCAGCCGTTCAATAAGGACTTTGTAAACTATAGCGTAGGTTTGATCCTGCTCGCTTGTTTACTTTTTATTACCAACACCCAGGTTCGCAGAAAATATTACATTGGAAATTATGTCGCGATCGGTCTGTACTGCTCCGCTACCGTAGCCCTGACCGTATGGGCTCACAATAACCTGGCAGCATTTGCCGAACAGTTCATGACCACCGTGAATTTTGAGCAGCTCAAGGATTATTCCGATATGTGGGGTACCCTGTATCTGGATAACACCAATTTGCTTGACCTGCATTATTATATCGGCGCCATTGCCCTTCTGGTTGTGGCAGCGCATGTATTCAATCTTGTTTGGAAGATTGTTCTGATGCGTGCCGAGAACAAACTCATTAAGGCCGGAAAGGAGGCATCCGCATGAATTTGGAACATGCAAGCGATTCCGTCATTAAGTTGGACCGGATGCGCTATACCAAGGATTCTGCTTCAGCAAACCTCATTCTCTTGGCAATCGTTCTGGATGCTCTGTACTTTGTCAGACTGTTCCAGCAGGATGTCAGCACCTACTACTACTCCTGGCAGATCGGTGCGGCCGTTATCTACAACCTTCTGTTCCTGCTGATGGCCTTCCTGTGCTCGGAAAATGTTAAGAACCGTAAGGTTAACATGATCCCCCTGCAGGTATTCCTGTGTGTAATGCAGTTTGTCCGCATTACCCAGATTCCTGCCAAGGCAAAGGATGCTACCATTATGATCGGCGATGTTGCCACCGATGTTATGAGCACCGGCACCTATTATTTCCTGGTTGCCATGCTGATCGCTTCCGGTATTTGCCTCGCCCTCGCTACTGTTAACAGCCTGCTCAACTACAAGAAGCTGAGCGACTACATGAAGACTTTGGAAACCCAATCCGCTTGAGAGGTAGAATATTATGGCAGAACTGAGTTTACAGCATTTGGATAAAGTCTATGACAATAATGTTCAGGCCGTGTTTGACTTTAATCTCGACGTTAAGGACGGAGAGTTTATTGTTCTGGTCGGCCCCTCCGGCTGCGGTAAGTCCACTACTCTGAGAATGGTGGCAGGTCTGGAAGACATCACCCGCGGTAAGATGTTTATCGACGGTGTGGATGTTACCCAGGCTCCTGCAAAGGACCGTGACATCGCCATGGTTTTCCAGAACTATGCGCTGTATGGCCACATGACCATTTACCAGAACATGGCTTTCTCCCTGACCCTGCGTAAGGAAGATCCCAAGGTGATCCACAAGAAGGTTCTGGCTGCTGCTGAGATCCTGGATCTGACGGATCAGCTGAACAAGAAGCCCAGCCAGCTCTCCGGCGGTCAGCGTCAGCGTGTTGCTATGGGTCGTGCAATCGTCCGTAGCCCCAAGCTGTTCCTGTTTGACGAGCCTTTGAGTAACCTGGACGCCAAGCTCAGAAGCTCCACCAGAAGAGAGATCATGCTGCTGCATAAGCGGCTGAACGCCACCATGCTCTATGTTACCCACGACCAGACCGAGGCTCTGACCCTGGCTGACCGGATCGTATGTATGTCCATGGGTTATGTGCAGCAGGTCGGTACTCCTCTGGAGCTCTATGATACCCCCGCAAATCTGTTCGTAGCCAGCTTCATCGGCCTGCCTCCCATGAACTTCTATGATGTGATGGTGGAATCCGACCGTCTGGTTGCCAAGCACTTCACCGTTTCTCTGACCGACGAGGAGCAGAAGACCCTTGCCAAGTATGTTGGTAAGGAAATCGTTCTGGGCGTTCGTCCTGAGAACTTCCGCGTTGGCACGGACTTCCAGATGAAAGTCAGCTCCAACGAGAACCTGGGTATGAATACCCTGGTTCATGGCCACATCGGCGCTGACGGCAAGGGTGAGAGAATCACCTGTAAGCTGCCCGGCTGGTGCGACTATAAGAATGGCGATGTAGCTTCTATTTCTATCACCAGAAAGCACTTCTTTGATAAAGAAACCACCAACGCGATCAGAGGGGAGGCCTAATGCAATGAAGAAGGTTGAAAAGATTTCCAAGATCGCCGGTTTTGTTCTGCTTGCTGCCACCGTTGTGTTCGGTCTGTGCATGAAGCTGTTCAATTCCACCATGTATGATCTGTACATCGAGTATTTCTTCAAGGCCATTACGCCTCTGAACATTCTCGCTGCTCTTACGGTCATTGCCCTGATTCTGGGCAACCTGAGCTCCCTTAAGGAGTCTCTTCGCAAGATGATCGTTGGTCTGAAGCGTAAGCCCAGCACCATTCCTCTGCTGGTTATGGTTGTTGCTTTCCTGGTGTACGCCTTCAATCTGACCAACATGTCCAACACCACCGCTCTGGTTTACGGCACCGGTATGGGCCTGTGCCAGTTTGCAATGATGCTGTTCTCCGTGCTGGTGATCGTTTGCATGCTGAACGCTTTCCCCAAGCGCAAGAAGCCCGTTTATCCCATGGTTGGTCTGATCTTCGGTATGTGCGCGGTTCTGATCTACAGCGCCGTTCACTATCGCGGCAGAATTTTCCACGCCGTTACCCGCGATGTCAGCCCCATCGATATCGAAAAGAACATCTTTGTTGGCGATTCTTACAACATGCTGCAGGTTTACATCATTCTGGTTGCGGTTGTCGCCGCTCTGGTTGCCCTGATGCCCCTGTACAGCAAGCTGCTGAAGAAGATCAACACTTCTGTTGAAATCGAGTACAGCGAAGACATGGCGGAAATTGAGATTGATGACTGATTTGTAGTTTTCAATATCGACTGGCAAATAGTATGAGTAAAGACCCAAATAAGAATCCCGATAGATCCATAGAAAATTACTATGATCTCAAAACGGAAGCTGTGGATGCTCTGATGAATGCGGAAACCGATGATGCAGATGTATCCGAGGAAGAACTTGATAAATACCGGAAGAAGAAATTTCATATTCCGGAAGTTGTCAAAATTATGCTGATTAAAGCCTGGTTTGCAGGTGCAGTATATTACTTCATCGGCTTCGGCTTGGGTATCACGAACTTGCTGGATCAGATCGTTATTATGGGTGTCGTTCTCGGCCTTGTAACGGACCTTCTGACCAACAATGTAATCCGGTTTCTGGAGGAAACCCCCGGTTCCAATGACCGGTGGATGCTGTTTCCTTCTAAAAGTTATGCCTGCTTCTTCTTTAACATGATCTACGGCATTGTGCTGCTGATCGGTGTTGCAGGTGTGTATCTTGGACTGGAGAAAATCGCGGATCTCATTACCGGTGAACCGGATATCATTCATATCGGTACCGAACCCCTCCTTTTCGGCGTATTTTGTATGCTGCTGGACATGCTGCTGGTCACATTCAAGAATTTGATTCGGAATGCGATCAAAGGCCGCAAGTAAGCCAAGCGCCGTTTCCGCAAACTTTCTGAGAAAATTTTCAGAGCTGCCCCATTGTTAAACGACTTGTATAAAGGAGTGTCGAAATATATGGCATACTTGACGCTGAATGGAATCAACAAGATCTATCCTAACGGCTTCCATGCAGTTCACGATTTCAATCTGGAAATCGAAAAGGGTGAATTTATCGTTTTCGTCGGTTCTTCCGGCTGCGGTAAGTCCACCACCCTGCGTATGATCGCGGGTCTGGAGAACATCAGTAAGGGCGAGCTGCTGATCAACGGTGAGCTGGCCAATGACAAGGGACCCCGTGAGCGTGAGATCGCCATGGTGTTCCAGAGCTATGCGCTGTATCCTCAGATGTCTGTTTATGACAATCTGGCCTTTGGCCTGGTGCTGCAGGGCGTTGACGACGACGTGATCGACCAGAAGGTCCTCAATGTCGCCAAGATCCTGGGCCTGACCGACTATCTGGATCGTATGCCTCGTGCGCTTTCCGGTGGTCAGCGTCAGCGTGTTGCTGTAGGCCGTGCTATCATCCGTAAGGTTGGTATCTTCCTGATGGACGAGCCTCTGTCCAACCTGGATGCTAAGCAGCGTGTTACCATGCGTGCTGAGATCGCCCAGATCCACCGCGAGACCGGCGCTACTACCATCTATGTTACTCATGACCAGGTGGAAGCCATGACTCTGGCTGACCGCATTGTTATCATGAAGCATGGTTACATTCAGCAGGTCGGTACTCCCTATGATCTGTACTTCAACCCCGTGAACCTGTTCGTTGCAGGCTTCATCGGTGAGCCTCCCATGAACTTCATCCGCGCTACTGTTAAAGGCGGTAAAATCCAGATCGGCGGCAACACCCTGGATCTGGCTGCTAAGCTGGGCGCTAAGACTGCTGAGTATGAGGGTAAGGATATTTACTTCGGCTTCCGTCCCGAGCATGCTGTTCTGGGCAAGGCTGAGGATGCCTATGCTATCGACGCAGAAGTCGAGCTGACCGAAATGCTGGGTGATAACACCAACGTTTATCTCAAGATTGCTGATAATAATGCGATCCTGAAGGTCAATCCCCATCATGCTCCCGCTGTTGACAGCAAGATCGTGTTCTCCGTTCCTCTGGAGTACACCTACCTGTTTGATGCTGAGAGCGAGCAGGTAATCGCCGGCTACGCTCCCAAGGCGCAGGGTTCTGCTGTGTAATTGTTCGGTTTATCCGAAAACTGTAATTTAATAAATTCAAAACATAAGAAATGTGAGGTGCCTCGTATGAAGTTTCATGCGCTGTATGTATCCTCTGTTTCGGCTTGCTTTGAACTGGAGAATTCGGCTCCGTACTATGCGGATTCGAAGTATGACGTTACTGTAAATGGTGCGCCCGCCCTTTTGGGCGTGCGCACCAACGTTTTTTCTCTGTTCGATTTGAAGCCCGGAACGGAGTATAGCGTTGCGGTGGGCGATGATTGCCTGACCATCGTAACCAAGGAAGAATCCGCCTGCCTGAATGTCAAGGATTTTGGCGCTGTCGGTGACGGCGTTACCGATGATACCACTGCCATTCAGAATGCCATTCTCTGCTGCCCGGTCAACGGCCGCGTGCTGGTTCCCGCGGGAACCTATTTTGTGCGCCCCCTGGTGCTGAAATCCGATATGACTCTGGATCTTCAGGAAGGCGCTCATCTGCTGGCTGACCCGGTGGAGGAGCACTATCCGCTTCTGCCCGGCGAGATCCACGATGCTGCTACGGGCAAGGAAATTCAAGTCAGCACCTGGGAAGGCCTGCCCTGCCAGTGCCGCCAGAGCTTTATCAGTGCCCACCATGCAAAGAATGTGGCGGTTGTTGGCCGCGGCGTGATCGACGGCAATGCCGTTAATTCCACCTGGTGGAACGATGTCAAGGCCAGAAAGATCGGCCGCCCCAAGCTGGTGTTCTTCAATCAGTGCGAAAATGCTGTGTTCCATGGCATTCTGGGCAAGAATTCCGCCTGCTGGAATTTCCATCCCTTCTTCTGCAAGGGCGTGTATTTCTACGATATCGCCGTAGAAGCTCCGAAGGACAGCCCCAACACCGACGGCACTGACCCCGAATCCTGCGACGATGTCCGCTATATCGGCGTCCGCTTCTCCGTTGGCGACGATGCCATTGCCATTAAGTCCGGCAAGATGTACATGGGCATGAAGTACAAGACCCCTGCTTCCAACCACTTGATCCGCAACTGCCTGATGGAGTATGCCCATGGCGCTGTGGTTCTTGGCAGCGAGATGTCTGGCGGCATTAAAGACCTGACGGTTTCCCAGTGTCTGTTCTCCCACACCGACCGTGGTCTTCGTATCAAGACCCGCCGTGGCCGCGGTAAGTACTGCGTGGTAGACGGCGTGGAATTCTCCAACATCCTGATGGACAATGTTATGGTCCCGCTGGTTGTGAATATGTACTACTTCTGCGATCCCGACGGCAAGACAGAGTATGTCTGGAGCAAGAAGAAGCTGCCGGTTGACGATGGCACTCCCTATCTGGGCGCCTTCCTCTTCCGTGACATCGAATGCCGGGACTGCGAATGGGCAGCAGGCTATTTCTACGGTCTGCCGGAGATGCCCGTAGGCTCTGTTACCATTGAAAATGTCCGCTTTACCTATAAGGAAAATGCAGAAACCGGCCGCCCGGCCATGATGAGCTTTGCTGACGAAACCTGCAAGCTGGGTCTGTATTTCAACTGCGTCAAGAAGGTCCATCTGAAGAATGTCAGCATTACCGGTCAGGTAGGCGACAGAGTCATTGCACAGAATGTGGATGAGGTGATTGAAGAATGAACGCAATTGAACGCTATGTTAAGAGAATCATGGAGGAATCCACCCCCGATAAGCCCCTGTGGAACATCGAAAAGATTGCCGAAGGCAAGGTAAACGGCTGGAACTATATCGACGGCTGTATGATGACCGCCCTTCTGAACCTGCACAAGATTACCGGCGACGAGGAGTATTACACCTTCGCCGAGAACTTCCTGAGCTACTATGTGAATGAAGACGGCACTATGAAGGGCTTCAAGGAGGCCGACTATAATCTGGATAATATCTGCGAAGGCCGTGTGCTGTTTGATGTCTACCGCATGAGCGGTAAGGAAAAGTACCGCAAGGCCATCCAGATCCTCTATAAGCAGCTGTACAATCAGCCCCGCACCTGGGAAGGCAATTTCTGGCACAAGGCAATTTATCCTCATCAGGTATGGCTGGACGGTCTGTATATGGCCCAGGTGTTCTATTCCAAGTACACTACGGAAATGGATAACTGCAAGGGCTATGACGATATCCGCAATCAGTTCCGCAATGTCCGCAAGCGGATGTTCGATCCGGAAACCGGCCTTTACCGCCATGGCTACGATGCCAGCCGCACTGCCTTCTGGGCAGAGGCCGATGGCCGTTCCCAGAATCCGTGGCTGCGGAGCCTTGGCTGGTTCAGCGCCGCGCTGATTGATGTTACCGAGAACATCGCCCCCGGCCATGAGGATTTCCTGAATGAAATGAAGGGCATCGCCGCGGAGCTGGCCCAGAATCTGCTGCCCTATATCGACAAGCAGACCGGAATGCTCTTCCAGGTTCCCAACCAGATCGGTCGGGAAGGCAACTATCCCGAGACCTCCGGCTCTGCCATGGTGGCCTATTTCTACATCAAGGGCGCCCGGCTGGGCATTCTGGATCAGAGCTACGCCCCCGTTGGCGAAGCGATCTTCCACAGCATCTGCGACCGTTACCTCACCGAGACCAACGGCAAGCTGAATCTGGGCGGCATCTGCCTGGTTGCCGGCCTTGGCCCGGAGAACAACCGCCGCCGGGATGGCAGCTATGCCTACTATATGTCGGAGCCTATTGTGGAAAACGATGCCAAGGGCCTGGCACCCTTCCTGATGTGCTATACGGAACTTCTTCTGGCGCAGCAGGAGAAGGCATGATGAAGATGTTTGATTTGACCGGCAAGGTGGCTCTTGTCACCGGCGGCGCCCACTCTATGGGCTTCGCCTTTGGTGAGGCCCTTGCCCGTGCCGGTGCGACTGTTTGCTTCAACTGCTCCAACGAGAAGAGTCTGGAGCGGGGCTTGAAGGCCTATCGGGATGCCGGCATCGAAGCCTACGGCTTTGTTGCGGACGTAACCGATGAGCCGGCTGTGCAGGCCATGGTGGAAACCATTCGCCGGCAGGTGGGTATCATCGATATTCTGGTGAACAATGCCGGTATTATCCAGCGCACGCCTATGCTGGAGGTGGAAGCAGAGGACTTCCGCCGGGTGGTGGATGTAGACCTGGTTGCGCCTTTTATCTGCAGCAAGGCGGTGATTCCCGGTATGATCGAAAAGGGTCACGGCAAGATCATCAATATCTGCTCTATGACCAGTGAGCTGGGACGGGAAACCGTAAGCAGCTACGCAGCTGCCAAGGGCGGCCTGAAGATGCTGACCCGCAATATCTGCTCGGAATACGGCCAGTACAACATCCAGTGCAACGGTCTTGGCCCCGGCTATATTGCCACACCCCAGACAGCGCCCCTGCGGGAGCTGCAGCCTGATGGCAGCCGCCATCCCTTTGATAAGTTTATTGTTGCCAAAACACCCGCCGGTCGGTGGGGTGAGGTAGAGGATATGGTAGGCCCCTGCGTATTTCTGGCCTCCGATGCCTCCAACTTTGTCAATGGCCATGTGCTGTATGTCGACGGCGGCATCCTCGCCTATTTAGGAAGACAACCCCAATAAAAAACCAGCTGCTCTCGGAGCAGCCGGTTTTTGGCTTTGCTTATGCAAACTGAGGATAGTAGGGTGCGAGATATTCCCGGGTATTTTCGCACATGGCGGCGAACAGCTTCCGGCCATCCTCTACAGAAAGGCCATCGCACAGAGGCTGGTTCATGAAGGCGGCAAAGAGCTTGTCGAGATTTCTCTCCCGAATGCCATCGCAGGTCAGGTCGATGTTGGCGCAGTTGCGCTGCACCAGTGCCAGAGCGCCCGCGGGCAGGGGCTTGGCGGTGATGGGCTTGACCATGCCGTGGGTGAACACACAGTTGGTCTCAACAATAGAGCCCATGGGCATACCGGGCATCTGTCCCCGGTTAGGCATATTCACATTGGAGACCACCGTTTCCAGTCCCACCAGAGCCCGCAGCATACGAACCAGCTCTTCGCCGGAGGCTTCCGGTTTCAGCTCCTTTTCGCCGTTCGCCATGGCGGCAGAATTGCGAAGCTGGTCTGCCTGTTGGCTTTCCCGGAAGTCCACGGTAGTCAGGCCGAAGTGCCAGTGCGCCACCGTTTCGGGGGAGGCCAGATACCAACTGCCATTCATAAACTCGGCCAGATGACGGTCGCCTGCAGCACCCAGCGCACCGTAGCGGTTATACAGGTCCATCTTCACCCGGTTGGCGTAGAAGAAGGGATCAACTTTCCATTGGTCGTGCTTGCCGGCGTGATGGTAGCCGGACTCAAAATACTTTTCGATGAATGCAGGCAGCATGGCCATCAAATCATGCTCCTGATAGCGGGCCTCGGTGATCCAGGTGAAGTGGTTGATGCCGCTGGCATCGGTGTAGATATCCCGGCGCTCCACTTCGATTCCGGTGGTTTCCTTCAAAACGGCGCACAGGAAATCCTGGGTGTGGAACACCTCGTGGCAGCAGCCGAAGGCTTTGATTTCGGGGAAGGTGTCATACAGCGCTTTTACGCAGGCGCTCATGGGGTTGGTCAGGTTCAGCACCCACGCGTTGGGGCAGTACGCTTTAATGGCCTTGGCAAAGCCTTCGTAAATGGGAACGGTACGCATGGCCCGCAGAACGCCGCCGGGACCTACGGTATCGCCAACGCTCTGATAAATGCCGTACTTTTCCGGCTCATGGACATCGGAGCGCATTTCCTTGAAGGTGCCGGGCAGAATGGAGATCAAAACAAAATCCGCACCTGTCAGGCATTCGGGAAGGGTGTCGGCTACAGTGTAGGTGAAAGGGGAGACGGCATCGGGATGGGCCTGAATTCGGTTTCCGATCTTCTGGTTCCGCAAGGCAGCTTCCTTGTTGATGTCATACAGGCAGACCTCGCCGCCCATGCCTTCCACAAGGGAAAGATCCTGCATGAAACGCTGGGCCCACAGCTTGGAGCCGCCGCCGATGTACGCGATTTTTACTGTTTTCATAGTCACTTCTCCGTTTCTTGATTCCACTGCCGCACCGAGCTGGCATAGGCTCTGGGGGCAGCGCCGTATTCTGCTTTGAATGCTCTATAAAAGCCTGCGTAGTCGCCGAAGCCGCACATGGAATACACCTCGTTGGGTTTCTTGCCCTGTGCCAGCAGCTGCCGGGCGATCTGCAGACGCTTTTTCTGAATATAGCGGTAGATGCTGATGCCGATTTGCCGGTTAAATTCGTGGCTCAGGTGGTATTTGCTGACATAGAACCGGTCTGCCAGCAGATCCAGCGACAGAGGATCGCTGTAGTGCAGGTTGATATAATCCACCACCTTGGCAATGACCTGGTTGGAGTGAACGGTTTCCTGCGGCTGGGCGGTGTTTTTGCCTACCAGCCGGTTGATGGAGATCAAAAGCTGGGTCAGCAGGCTCTCCCGCAGAAGAACAGAGCCGAAACCGTCGGATTGGGATTCGGCGTGAAGGGCTTCCATCAGCGCCTGGATACGGCTGCGGTCCTCCGGCTTGAAGCGCAGAAGGTTGCTGTGGCCGGAGCGGGAGGGATCGAAACATTCCGCCAGATCGCAGCCGGGAGAAGAAAGCCGGGCAAGGGTCTGGGCATCTACCCACAAAACATAGCGCTCATAGGCCGACATTTCCGGCCGGATGCACAGCTGATGCAGCTCCCGGGGGGAGATCAGCAGCATATCTCCGGGCAGGACATGGTAGATCCGGCTCTCAATGATATAGGTCACATCGCCGGACATCAGGAAGTACAGCTCGTAAAAATCGTGGTGGTGCAGCTCCACATCCTTCAGGTAGGAATCCCGTTTGTACTGGATCTCAAAGTCCTGCCGGTGCATAACCTGCCGGGGGTCAAACATCTGGGGCTGAAGCTTCATGGCGCACCTCCTCGCAAAAATCCGACTATAAATATGATACGGCATCGGGTAGAGGAAGTCAACCTAAAAAACCGCAATTTTCACAATGTATTATCGCAAATAATACTATTTCCACAAAAAAACTTTGTGCTTATAATGTAAGTGTAAAATTTGGACGAAAGTCTGCATGGAGGTTTGATACACATGGAAAAACTCAACTATGAAGTATTGAAAAAGTCCGGTTATACCGGCTACATTCTCGAAAGCGCGCCCGAAAAGGTTATGCAGTTCGGTGAGGGTAACTTCCTCCGGGCTTTTGTCAACTACTGGTTCGATCTGGCCAACGAGAAGGCCGGATGGAACGGTAAGTGCTGCCTGGTTCAGCCCATCGCCCCCGGTCTGGCTAACATGATCAACGAGCAGGAAGGTCTCTACACCCTCTACCTGCGCGGCAGCCAGAACGGCCAGAAGGTAGACGACAAGCGGGTCATTTCTTCCGTATCCCGCTGCCTGAATCCCTATGAGGAAGAGGGCTTTGCGGAGATGATGAAGTTGGCCGTTTCCGATGATCTGGAGATCATCGTTTCCAATACCACCGAGGCCGGTATCGTTTACGATCCCGCCTGCCAGCTGGGCGACAAGCCCTGCTCCTCCTTCCCCGGCAAGCTGACCCAGGTTCTGTATGCCCGCTATCAGGCTGGCAAGAAGGGCGTCATCATGCTGGCCTGCGAGCTGATCGACAACAACGGCAAGGAACTGCTGAAGTGCGTCAATCAGTACATCGACCAGTGGGGTCTGGAAGATGGCTTCCGGAAGTTCGTCAACGAGGACTGCACCTTCTGCGGCAGCCTGGTAGACAGAATCGTTCCCGGCCGCATCCGCGATCCTCAGGAGGTTGCCGCTCTGGAGCAGAAGCACGGCTATGCTGACCCCCTGCTGGATGTGGGCGAAGTCTTCGGCCTGTGGGTCATCGAGGGTGATCCCGCGCTGAACGATGTGCTGCCCTTCCACAAGGCCGGTTTGGATGCCAATGTATTCGTGGCTCCCGACATGACCCCCTACAAGAAGCGCAAGGTTCGCATCCTGAACGGCGCTCACACCGGCTTCGTTCTGGGCGCTTATCTGGGCGGCCATGACATCGTCCGCAAGTGCATGGAAGACAAGGTCGTTCTGGGCTTCATGAACAAGATGCTGCTGGACGAGATCGTTCCCATCCTGCCTCTGGATCAGGAAGATTGCAGAAACTTCGCTGCCGCTGTGCAGGATCGCTTCAACAACCCCTTCGTTAACCATGAGCTGATGAGCATCTCCCTGAACTCCACCGCCAAGTGGAGAGCCAGAAATATGCCCTCCTTCCTGGAGTACATCGAGGCTAAGGGTGCGCTGCCCACCTGCCTGACCATGAGCTTCGCTGCTTACATTGCCTTCTTCTCCAACGACATTCAGGAGCTGAACGAGCAGGGTCTGGTCTGCCGCCGTCCCGCTGGCAACACCTACACTTGCTCCGATGACCGCTGGGCTCTGGAATTCTACTATGCTCACAAGGACGACAGCGTAGAGGACCTGGTTCACGCTGTTATGACCAACGAGCAGATGTGGGGTCAGGACCTGACTCAGATCCCCGGCTTCGAGGCTGCTACCGTTGCCAACCTGAAGAAGATCCGCACCGAAGGCGCTCTGGCTGCTTACGCTTCCTGCCTGTAATTCCGGCAGCGGGCTGACCATTCGTATATCCAAGAAATAACGCTGTAGGGGCCGATGCCTACATCGGCCCCCGGGCGGATGGAATCATCCGCCCCTACTTTTGTACATAGGAGGGCAACAACATGCCTGATTTTATTCACATTCACCCCAATGACAATGTGGTGGTGGCCCTGCACGCCATCGCCAAGGGCACCGTTTACAACGGTGACGGCGTTTGCGTAACGGCCAACATGGATATCCCCCAGGGCCACAAGATGGCCATTGCACCCATGGAGGAAAACACCCATGTTATGAAGTATGGTTTCTCCATCGGCCATACCACCGCAGCGGTTGCTGCCGGTGACTGGGTGCATACCCACAACATGGTCACCAACCTGGAAGGGGAGATGGAGTACACCTATAACCCCAACATCACCTTCCCCGCGCCTGCCGCGCCTGCCACCTTCATGGGCTACCGCCGCAAGGACGGCAAGGTGGGCATCCGTAACGAGATCTGGATCATTCCCACCGTTGGCTGCGTGAACGATGTGGCCAAGGCTATGGTCAAGGAAAATCAGGATCTGGTTGCCGGCTCCATCGATGGCCTGTACACCTTCCCCCATCCCTTCGGCTGCTCTCAGACCGGCGAGGACCATGCCCAGACCCGGAAGCTGCTGGCTGCCCTGACCCGCCATCCCAATGCCGGCGCCGTTCTGGTGCTGAGCCTGGGCTGCGAAAACCTGACCCACGAGCAGTTCCTTGCAGAGCTGGGTGAATTCGATCCCGACCGGGTCAAGTTCCTCACCTGCCAGCATGTGTCCGACGAAATGGCCGCCGGCCGTGAGCTGTTGGAGCAGTGCGCTGCCTTCGCCGGCTCTTTCCACCGCGAGCCCATCACCGCTGACAATCTGGTGATCGGCATGAAGTGCGGCGGCTCCGACGGTCTGTCCGGCATCACTGCCAACCCCACCGTTGGCCGGTTCTCCGATATGCTGGTAGCCCAGGGCGGTTCTACCGTGCTGACCGAAGTGCCTGAAATGTTTGGCGCAGAAGGCTTCCTGATGGACCGCTGCGTCAGCGAAGAAGTGTTCCAGAAGGCCGTTAACATGATCAACGGCTTCAAGGCCTACTTCATCCGCCATAACGAAGTAGTGTATGATAACCCCAGCCCCGGCAACAAGCAGGGCGGCATTACCACCCTGGAAGATAAGTCCTGCGGCTGTGTCCAGAAGGGCGGCTCTGCTCCCATTATGGATGTAATCGGATATGGCGATGCCGTGACCACCAAGGGCCTGAATATGCTCTATGGCCCTGGCAACGATCTGGTGTCCTCTACTGCCATGACTGCCGCCGGCGCTCACATGATTCTGTTCACTACCGGCCGGGGTACGCCCTTCGGCGCTCCCGCCCCCACCATGAAGCTGGCCACCAACACCCCTCTGGCCACCAACAAGTCCGGCTGGATCGATTTCAACGCCGGTGTGGTTGCCGATGGCACCCGTACGCTGGACGAGGCGGCTCAGGACCTGATGGCTCTGGTTCTGGAGGTTGCTTCCGGTAAGAAGACCAAGGCCGAAGAAAAGGGCTTCCGGGAAATTTCTATTTTCAAGGACGGCGTAGTCCTGTAAGGAGTATCAATTTATTCATGGCATCTTTCGTATCCAAAAAGGATGAGGCGTTCCGCCAGTATGCGCTGACCGCCTCTCCTATGAAGGTTATCATTTCTACCTGCGCCCCGCTGGCCCTGTTTCAGGCTCTGCAGAGTATTTTCAAAATTCTCGACGCTATGATGGCAAGCCACATCGGCGCCGATGCGGTTTCCGCAGTGGCCTGCCTGAACCAGATCACGCTGATGATTACAGCGCTGGGCTCCGGTCTTGCCATCGGCGGCAGCATCAAGATCTCTGAGGCCTATGGCCGTGGAGATTATGAAACTGTCCGCACTCGGGTGGCAACGGTATACGCCATGGCAGTAGCCGTGGGCATTATACTGGTGGCAACTCTGGTTCCCTTTGCAGAGCCCTTCCTGCGGCTGCTGAATACGCCTCAGTCTTTGATCGATACCGGCGTAGGCTATTTCCGTGTAGAGATCCTGACGCTGGTGGTTACTTTCTTTAATACCGTGTATATCGCTATTGAACGCAGCCGTGGTCACGCGAAGAAGATTTTGATTCTGAACATGGCCATCATTGCGGTAAAGCTGAGCCTGACGGCGCTGTTCGTGTATGTTATGAACAGCGAAGTGATCATGATCGCTGTGGCGACCCTCATCGGCCAGTGTGTCACGCTGCTGTATGCGGTATTTACCATGCCCAGGGATGATGGCGCTTTCCGCTTCTCCTTTAAGGAGATCAACCTGAAGGGCAAGACGGTTCTGCCCATCCTGAATCTTTCCTATCCGGTGTCCGCAGAAAAGGTGCTGTTCGCGGCGGGCAAGGTGACCATCAACTCTATGTCCGAGCAGTACGGCCCGCTGACGGTTGGTGCGCTGGGCGTTTCCAACAACATCGGTGGCCTGACCACTTCCTGGCACATGGGCTTTACGGACGGCGCTGCGCCGCTGATCAGCCAGAACCGGGGTGCGGGAAAGTACAGAAGAACGCTGCAGATCTATACGCGCCTGCTGGTTATCAATATTCTGATTGGCGTAGCGGGCATCCTGCTGGTATCAAACACGCTGCCCTGGCTGGCCAATGTGTTTGCCCAGTCCAAGGATAATTTTGATCCCCAGTTCCGGGATATGATCGTATCCATCCACCAGTGGGAAATGCTGGGCTATATCACGCTGGGTGTCAATTCGGCAACGGTGGCCCTGCTGCTGGGATACGGCTATACCAAGCTGACCTTTATTCTGAATGTGGCCCGGGTATTTGCTTACCGGGTGCCGGTGCTTTGGGCATTCCAGCAGTTTACTGATCTGGGTGCGGAAGCCGTGGGCATGACGATGATGATCAGCAATGTCTGCGTGGGACTTACGGCAATCATTGTTGCCATCCCCGTTGTTTCGAAGATCCTGAAAAAAGCAAAAGCTGATGAAGCTGAAATATCCGAATAAAACATCTAGGAGGAAACAGTATGACACCCTTTATGAACCGGGATTTCCTGCTGAAATCCGAAACCGCAAGAGTCCTTTACCATGAGCATGCGGAGAAGATGCCCATCATCGACTACCACTGCCACATCAATCCCATGGAGATCTATGAGGATAAGCGCTACAATTCCATTACCGAAGTGTGGCTGGGCGGTGACCACTATAAGTGGCGTGCCATGCGTTCCTGCGGTGTTCCCGAATATTATATCACCGGCGACGCAACTCCCGCCGAGAAGTTCCAGAAGTGGGCGGAAACCATTCCCAACCTGATCGGAAACCCCCTGTACCACTGGACCCATCTGGAGCTGCAGCGGTACTTCGGCATCACCGAGCCCCTCAACGGCGACAACGCCATGGAGATCTATGAGAAGTGCAACGCCATTCTGGCTCAGCCCGATATGTCTGTTCGCGGCATTATCCGCAAGTCCAATGTCAAGCTGATCTGCACCACCGACGATCCCATCGATGACCTGAAGGCCCACGAGCTGCTGGCTGCCGACCCCACCGCTCCCGCTGTGGTGCTGCCCGCATTCCGTCCCGACAAGGCCATGCGTGCCGATAAGGCCGACTTCCCCCAGTATGTTGCCAAGCTGGAAGCCGTTGTTGGTTATGAGATCAACACCGTTGCCGATATGCGCAAGGCTCTGGCTGACCGGATCGCCTACTTCGCAGACCACGGCTGCAGCGTTTCCGACCATGCTCTGGACTACTGCTTCTGCGTAGAAGCCAGCGAGGAAGAGCTGGATGCCATCTATGCCAAGGCTAAGGCCGGCAAGGGCATCACTTGGGATGAGCAGCTGGCTTACCACACCACGCTGCTGATCGCTGTGGGCAAGGAATACTACAAGCGTGACTGGGTCATGCAGCTGCACTTCGGCTGCCTGCGTGACAACTCCCGCAAGATGTTCCGCAAGCTGGGTCCCGATACCGGTTTTGACTCCATGAACGATGCTGCCAACGCCGTTGGCCTTTCCAAGCTGCTGGGTACTCTGGAAGATGCCGGCGCTCTGGGCAAGACCATTCTGTACTCCCTGAATCCCGCCGACAACGGCGTGATCGGAACCATCATGGGCGGTTTCCAGACCGACAGCGGCATTCCCGGCAAGATCCAGCAGGGCAGCGCCTGGTGGTTCAATGACCACAAGCCCGGCATGGAAGCCCAGATGATCAGCCTGATGAGCCTGGGTGCTATGGGCAGCTTCAACGGTATGCTCACCGACTCCCGCTCCTTCCTCAGCTATACCCGTCATGAATACTTCCGCAGAATTCTCTGCAACCTCTTCGGCCAGATGGTGGAAGACGGCGAGTATCCTGCCGATATGAAGTACCTGGGTCAGATGGTGGAGAACATCAGCTACAACAACACCCTGCACTATTTCGGCTTCGACAAGGTACTGAAGTAAGCAGCTAACGAAAAAAATAGTAATAACCGTGCCGCAGAGCAATCTCCGGCACGGTTTTTGCCCTAGAATGCCCCTTTTTTGAAGCGCTCTTGACTTCCCGGAGGCTTCTTGCTATCATAAAAACATAGATTAGAGGAGGGGGATCTTTATGAATCTCGTTCAGAACAACCGGAAAAAGATGAAATTGCTGGCTGTTACCATGCTGCTTTCCCTTCTTTGGCTGGGCTATCAGGTCTTGCTTTGGAGTGTCGGCAGCCAATATCTTACCGGCAGCCGGGAAATTATTGAATTCTTCCAAATCCCCGGAATGAACCGGGATACCGAATGGCGGCGCTTTACATCGGTTCTGTGTTATTGGCAGACCCTGCCCCATGTGCTGCTGGCCTACTGCCTGCTGCAAAAGTGGCAGGGTAAGGGGAAACCCGCCTGGCGCGTTGCGGCGATTGCCGGGGTGTTTTTGCTGTCGCTTGTGGCCATTCCCCGTATTGCAGCCCAGCTTTTCCCCAGCTATCGAAATATTCTTTCGCCGAATCACGATGGCTATTTCCGCATATTGCTGGTGCATGGCCTGACCGGCTTTGCCGGCGTAGTGGCGGTATGGCTGATTACCATGCTGCGTTGCCGCGATAAAAAGCTGCTTCAACCCAGGAACCTGCTTCGTACTGCGGGACGGTATGGCCTGACCGTGGCCATTGCGGTGCTGACAGCCTTCGCCTATGGCTTCATTCTGAGCATCCTGAAGCACTTTAATCAAAACGCGGTCAATGCCGTGCTGCAATCTTTCGGGCCGGACAGCAGCCTGATTTCCGGCATCCTCACCATGGCTGTATGCGCGCCTTTGATGGAGGAAATGGCTTTCCGGGGTGTGATCTTCTCCAAAACCAAGAAGTATTCCAATGTTTGGGTGGCGGTGATCTTCAGCTCGGTGCTGTTTGGCTTGTGGCACAGAAATCTGGGACAGTTTTTCCCCACCACCATGCTGGGCATCGTGTTTGCGTGGATCTATCAGCGCACCGGAAAGCTGCGTCATTCTATCATTGCCCATAGCCTGAGCAATATCGTTCTGGCGGTGGCGCTGGCAAAGGAAGGAGACTACCTGCCTCCACTGCCGCTGCTGACCCAGGTGAAAAACGGCTTGCTGGAGCTGCCCCTTTTGGCTGGTATCGCAGGGCTGGGTCTGGTTGTGTTCCTGATCGTACTGATCCTGAAAAAGGGCTATCCGCTGGTAACGGAAGAAACGCAGGAGTTTTCCGCCCGGTGATTTCTCTTTTGCAGGCTGCATAGCGAAAAAAGCCGCTGCATTGCAGCGGCTTTTTAAGAAATACTTCTGTTTTGCTGAATCTTAGCCTGAGGTCTGTTATAATAAAAGGTAGTTTACTGGAGGAGGACTTATGAAGAAAATGCGTTCCTATGTCAAGGACATTGCGCTTTCTGCATTGATTATGTGCGTGTCCTTCTTTTTGTGCCTGATGCTGCAGGATACCTTTGATACCCGAACCTATGTGCCAACGGTCTTTGTTTTTGCGGTATTTTTGATATCCTTGCTGACCCAGGGCTATGTATTCGGCACAGTTGCAGCCTTTCTTTCCATGCTGGCGGTGAACTATGCCTTCACATTTCCCTATTTTAAGCTGAATTTTACCATTCCCGAGAACCTTTTTTCTGCCGGCATTATGATCGCCATCGCCTTGCTGACCGGTGCGCTGACTACCAAAATCAAGCATCAGGAGGTGATCCGCGCCCAGGCGGAAACGGAACGGATGCGGGCAAACCTGCTGCGGGCGGTATCCCATGACCTGCGTACGCCTCTTACTACCATCTATGGCTCCAGCTCTGCCCTTCTGGAGAACGGCGACTCCTTCACACCGGAGCAGAAAACCCAAATGCTCACCGGCATCCGGGAGGATTCCCAGTGGTTGGTGCGGATGGTAGAGAACCTGCTCTCCATTACCCGGATCGACAGCGGCGGCATGAAACTGTTGAAAGTGCCGGTGGTCTTGGAGGAGCTGATCGATTCGGTGCTGGTGAACTTTGCCAAGCGCTACCCCAATCAGCCGGTGAACCTGAGCATCCCCGAGGAGATCCTGGTGATCCCCATGGATGCGATCCTGGTAGAGCAGGTGATCCTGAACATTCTGGAGAATGCGGTGCAGCATGCTGCCGGCATGACACAGTTGTCGCTGCGGGTGTTTGCCATAGGCGGTCAGGCGATTTTTGAAATTCAGGACAATGGCTGCGGGCTGGACAAGACGAAGCTGGACAGCATCTTCACCGGCTACAGCAAAGCTACAAACACGCCGGCAGACGGCCAAAAACGCAATGCGGGGATCGGCTTGTCGGTATGCGCCACCATCATCAAAGCCCACGGCGGCAGCATCAGCGCCGAAAATGCCAAAGACGGCGGCGCGGTGTTCCGCTTCTGTCTGGATACGGAGGATAGCGATGAATAATAAATATAAAGTTCTGGTGGTAGAAGACGAGAACAATATCAGCGCCATGGTGGCTGCGCTGCTTCAGGCGAACGGCTATCAGGCGGTTCTGGCAGGCAGCTGCGCCCAGGCGCAGACGATGTTCCGTTCCTTCCTGCCGGATCTGGTAATTCTGGATCTGGGACTTCCCGATACGGACGGGCTGCATTTTCTGCGGTTTGTCCGGGGAGATTCCGATATTCCGGTGATCGTTTTGTCTGCCCGCAGTGATGAAGCCGACAAGGTGAAGGCTCTGGATCTGGGGGCAAACGACTATGTAACCAAGCCTTTTGGCTCGGCGGAGCTGATGGCCCGGGTTCGCAGCGCGCTGCGAAGCGCCCGGCAAAGCGCCCAGGGGCGGCTGCCCGGCGGACAGTTCCGGCTGAATGACATGACCATCGACTACGATGCCCGCCGGGTTACGATCGGTGGCAATCCCGTTCATCTGACCCAAACCGAGTATAATATTATGGCGCTGCTTTCGGAAAGCTGCGGAAAGGTGCTGACCTATGCAGCTATTATCAAGGCTGTTTGGGGTTACCCGGATGAAAGCAGCATTAAGAAGCTGCAGGTGAATATGGCGAACATCCGGAAAAAGCTGGGTGTAAAGCCGGGAGAACGGAAATATATCATCAATGAGCTGGGTGTGGGCTACCGCATGAGCGAAGATAGCTGAAAAAAGGCAGGCTGAAGAGCCTGCCTTTTCTTAACCCCGTCTTTGCCGCTGGCTGCGTATAATGGGAGTGACAAAAACAGGAGGTTAACAAAGTGATTGTTGCTTGTATATTATTCGCGGTCAGTTATGTTCTGATGCTGACCTTCAGTAAATACCGGCCCTATATTGCCATTGGGTCGGGTCTGCTGTTTATTGCAACCGGCATGCTGCCGTTGGAGAACATTCTGGGCTCCATCGACTTCAATGTTCTTCTGATGATCGCAGGCACGATGGGTCTTGTTGCGCTGTTTATTGAAAGCCGGATGCCGGAATTGCTGGCGGATCTTCTGATGGAAAAAGTTCCCAATGTCCGCTGGGCTGCCGTGAGCCTGGCGCTGTTTGCGGGCGTGATTTCCGCTTTTGTGGATAATGTGGCAACGGTGCTGATGGTTGCCCCGGTGGCACTGGAGATCTGCAAAAAGTTAAAGACCAATCCCGTGCCCTTTATTATCGGTATTGCCGTATCCTCCAACCTGCAGGGCGCTGCCACGCTGGTGGGCGATACTACAGCCATCATGCTGGGCTCTGCGCTGGACATGAGCTTTCTGGATTTCTTCTGGTATCAGGGAAAACCCGGCATTTTCTTCGCGGTAGAGCTGGGCGCAGTGCTGTCGGCAATGATCCTTTTTTGGATCTTCCGCAAGGAAAAAGGGGCCATTCCCAAAAGCGGGGAGCGCACGCCGGTTACGGATTTTGTTCCCACAATTCTGCTGGTGGGGGCCATCGTGCTGCTGATCGCGGCTTCCTTCCTTCCCTCGAAGCCGGATATCACCAATGGTCTGATCTGCTGCGGTCTGCTGGTGGTAGGTCTGATTTATAATTACATCAAGAAGAAAGATCTGTCGGCGATCAGCGAGCCTTTGAAGTCCGTTGACTTTGAAACCATTGGCCTGCTGCTGGGCTTGTTCCTCATGATCGGCGGCATTTCTCACATGGGTGTCATCCGTAAAGCTGCGGAGCTTCTGGGCAAGGCAGGCGGCGGCAATCTCTTCCTGCTGTATACCCTGATCGTTTGGGCATCGGTGCTGATCTCCGCCTTTATCGACAACATTCCCTATGTTGCAACTATGATTCCGGTGATTGCGGGATTGGCGGAGCAGCTGGGCGTAGACCCCACTGCGCTGTATTTTGGCCTGCTGTCCGGCGCGACTTTGGGCGGCAACTGCACCCCCATCGGCGCATCTGCCAACATCACCGGCATCGGCATCCTCCGCCGGGAGGGTTACGAGGTCAAAAACAGCGATTTTACCCGCATCGGCATACCTTTTACGCTGGCTGCGGTGATTCCTGCCTACCTCTATTTCTGGCTGCTGTATCTGTAAACAAGAAATCAGTTGCGACGAAAAAGCGCAGCGGGTATTTATATGCCCCGAAGCGTGTCGGCGGTTCCGCCCCCAATTGGCCGGATTTCTGCGGGGGAGGGGGGCAGGGCCTCAATTGCCTGCCGGCTGCTGAGCTGGCAGGCCCAGGGGCTGTCGGTTCCAAACAGAACCCGGTTTGCGCCGAAGGCCCGGACGAGATCCCGGAATTCTTCTGCCGATAATAGCGGAAGCTGATCTTCCCGATAGTAGCCATCGTCCAGCGGCGCGATCGCCCCCAGAGAAAAGCTGGTATCCAGATACACCGGTGTGTCTGCCAGACAGCCGACGACCCGGTCCCAGTTTCGCCAACCGCCCATGTGAGCCAGTACCAGCGTTACATCCGGAACCTGATCGGCGCAGCGGCGGAGCATTTCCGGGCTGCAGCGGACTACGCCGGGAAATCCGATATCGTCGCCGGCGTGGGTCACTACGGTCAGCCCCAGCCGGGCGGCGCAGCGAAGAATGGCAAGATACCGGCTGTCGTCCAAATCCGCCTGCTGATAGACCGGGTGCAGCTTGATGCCCCGAATGCCGGCTTCTGCCAGCCGGTTCAGCTCCCGCTCCGGATCAGGAAAATCGGGATGAATGCAGCCAAAGCGGATCAGGCCGCCCTCGCCGTTGCTGCGGATCACGCCGTCGTTCATGCTGCAGACCTTTGCGGGATTGGTGGCAACGGGCAGAACCACAGCCCATTGAATCCCCGCCTGGGCCATAGAAGCGGTCAGCGCCCCGGAAGTTCCGTCGGTAAAGGCTTGGCTGTGGCAATCGGCCTGCATTTTGGCGATGGCCGCCCTGGCAATTTTGTCGGGGAAAGTGTGGGTATGAAAATCGATGATCATGGCGCTCACCTGATAAAAAAGATGAGAATATTATACCACACTTGCCCCACAAATCAAGAAAGATGCTTTCTTTTCCGCGAGAGTTATGATATGATATTCCTATTGCGAAAGGAGAATGTTATGCAGACGATTTCGGAAATTCTGGCGCAGGAACTGGGTCAGAAACAGATATATATTGAAAATGTGATCGCCCTGATGGACGAGGGCAATACCATTCCCTTTATTGCCCGCTACCGTAAGGAGCAGCACGGGGGAATGGACGATACCACCCTGCGGAATCTGGAAACCCGGCTGACTTATTTGCGGAATCTTCAGGCCCGGCGGGATGAAGTGAAAAATGCCATCGAGGCTCAGGGAAAGCTGACGCCGGAGCTGGCTGCCGCCATTGATGCCGCTGCCACCCAGGCGGAAGTGGAGGACTTGTACCGCCCCTATAAGCAGAAGCGGCGCACCCGTGGCTCTGTGGCCCGGGAAAAGGGGCTGGAGCCGCTGGCTGCGGCTATTTTCGCCCAGGACGGCGCAGACCCTGCCAAGTTGGCGGAAGATTATGTAAACCCCGAACTGGGCGTAAACTCCGTGGAGGAAGCTCTGGCAGGCGCTAACGATATTATTGCGGAGGATCTTTCCGACGATCCGGCGATCCGCAAAAATCTTCGCAGCCTGGTCAGCCGCAGGGGCGTTCTGATCTCCAAAGCGGCAGATCCGGAGCAGGACAGCGTTTACCGGCTGTATTACGATTTCAGCGCGCCGGTTTCCCGGCTGCAGGGTCATCAGATCCTGGCCATGAACCGGGGCGAAAAGGAAGGCTTCCTGAAGCTGACGGTGAGCCTGCCCGGTAATGAAGGCCCGGCGCTGGTGTGCCGCGCGGCCCTGAAGCCGACTTTGACGGTATCTTCCTTTGTCCGCAGCGCGGCAGAGGATGCCTATGAGCGGCTGATTTTCCCCTCTATTCAGCGGGAGACCCGCAGCGATCTGACGGATATGGCAGCGCAGGGCGCCATCCATAACTTTGCCCTGAACCTGAAGCCGCTGCTGATGCAGCCCCCCGTGAAGGGCTTTGTGACCATGGGCCTGGATCCGGGCTACCGCAACGGCTGCAAGGTTGCGGTTGTAGACGGAACGGGCAAGGTGCTGGATACCTCTGTGGTATATCCCACCTTCAGCCAGAAGAAAAAGGAAGAGGCCATTGCGGTGCTGGGCGGCCTGATGCGAAAGCACCGGGTGCGGCATATTGCCATCGGCAACGGAACGGCCTCCCGGGAAACCGAGGCCATGACGGTGGAACTGCTCCGGAACTTCCCGGAAGCCAGCTATGCCATCGTCAATGAGGCCGGCGCATCGGTGTATTCCGCTTCGCCGCTGGCAGCGGAGGAATTCCCGGATTTCGATGTAAACCTGCGAAGCGCGGTTTCCATTGCCCGGCGGCTGCAGGATCCCCTGGCGGAGCTGGTGAAGATCGACCCCAAGGCCATCGGCGTAGGGCAGTATCAGCATGATTGCCCGCCGAAGGAGCTGGATGCGGCGCTGAATGCGGTGGTAGAGGATTGCGTCAACGCCGTTGGCGTGGACCTGAATACCGCTTCCCAGAGCCTTCTGCGGCAGGTTTCCGGCCTTACTGCCACAACTGCCAAAAATATTGTTGTGTACCGGGAGGCCAACGGCGCGTTCTCTTCCCGGGCGCAGGTGAAAAAAGTGCCGAAGCTGGGCCCCAAGGCCTACGAGCAGTGCGCAGGCTTTCTGCGTGTGCCGGAAAGCCGGGAGATTCTGGACAATACCGGTGTCCACCCGGAATCCTACGCGGCAGCCTATCAGCTGCTGGCGCTGTGCGGTTATGATAAAAAGGACATTCCCGGCAACCTGACGGAGCTGTCCGCCCGGCTGGAAAAGCTGGGGGCGGAATCGGTAGCCGAAACCTGCGGCGTGGGTGTTCCCACCCTGCTGGACATCGTCAAGGAGCTGCAGAAGCCGGGCAGAGACCCCCGTGACGAGCTGCCGCCCCCGGTTCTAAGAAAAGATGTTCTGGAGATGAAGGACCTGAAGCCGGGCATGGTGCTGACCGGAACGGTGAGAAATGTGATCGACTTCGGTGTGTTTGTGGATATTGGCGTGCATCAGGATGGCCTGGTCCATATCTCTCAGGTGGCAAACCGCCGCCTGCGCCATCCCAGCGAGGCGGTCAAAGTGGGAGACGTGGTGAAGGTAGCGGTGCTGGAAGTGGATGAAAAACGCCACCGCATCAGCCTGACCATGAAGGGCGTGCCGAAAGAGCAGCTATAACAGAAAGGAAGAAAATTATGATCAAGGTAAAGTTTCAGGAAGATACCCTGCCCTTGCTGGGCTTCGGCGCGATGCGCCTGCCGGAAAATGCCGATGGCAGCGTGGATGTTGCCCAGGTGGAAGCTATGGTCGCCTATGCCATGGAGCATGGCGTGAACTATTTTGACACCGCATGGCCCTATCATGCCGGCCTGTCGGAGATCGTTATGGGCAAGGTGCTGGCAAAATACCCCCGGGACAGCTATCGCCTTGCCACCAAATACCCCGGCCACATGATCGCCTCCAGCTACGATCCCGCTGAGGTGTTCGAGCAGCAGCTGAAAAAGTGCGGCGTGGAGTATTTTGACTATTACCTGCTGCACAATGTCAACGAGCAGTCTATTCAGGTGTACATGGATCCCAAGTGGGGAATTCTGGATTATTTCCGCCAGCAGAAGAAGCTGGGCAGAATCCGCCATCTGGGCTTCTCTACCCACAGCCGCCTGAACACGCTGGAGCGTTTTCTCGATTACTGCGGCGAGGATATGGAGTTCTGCCAGATCCAGCTGAACTATCTGGACTGGACCCTGCAGGATGCCAAGTCTAAGTATGAGCTGCTGACCCAGCGGGGAATTCCGGTGTGGGTCATGGAGCCGGTTCGCGGCGGCAAGCTGGTGAACCTGCCTGCCGGCACGGCGGAAAGCTATCAGAGCTATCGACCGGATGAGTCGGTGGCGGCGTGGGCTTTCCGATTCCTGCAGGGGCTTGACAACGTGCAGATGATCCTCAGCGGTATGTCCAACATGGCGCAGCTGCGCGACAATGTGCAGACCTTCGCCGAGAGAAAGCCCCTGAACGATCAGGAGCTGGCGCTGGTGTTCTCCGTAGCAGACAAGCTGAAGAACGCCGTTCCCTGCACCGGCTGCCGCTACTGCGTAGACGGCTGTCCTATGGGCCTGAATATCCCCATGTTCATGTCGGTTTGCACCGAGCTGCGGTTTGCAGATTCGGTGAACACCTCGATTATCATCGATGCGCTGCCGGATGACCAGAAGCCCTCTGCCTGCATCGGCTGCGGACAGTGCAGCGCGATTTGTCCTCAGGGTATCGACATTCCCGGGGTCATTCAGGAGCTGGATGAGCGGCTGAGCAACATTCCCAAGTGGCGGGATATCTGCCGCCAGCGGGAAGAGGAGCAGCGGAAGCTTCGCAATCAGTAAAACTTCCTAAGGGGGCAGGGGATCACCTTGCCCCCTTCTTTGTGCGTTGATTTCCCCGATTGGATGTGCTATACTGAACAACGAGGTGAGACAGATGTATCAAAATCCTGTTTTATATGCAGACTATTCCGACCCCGATGTGATTCGCGTGGGGGAAGATTATTATATGGTGGCATCCTCTTTTACCTATTTGCCGGGCGTGCCGATCCTCCATTCCAAAGACTTGGTTCACTGGCAGATCATCAATTACTGCGTATGGGAGCTGCCCTTTGAACGCTACCGGCAGCCTGCCCACGGCAGCGGTACTTGGGCGCCCTCTATCCGCTGGCATAAGGGAATGTTCTATGTGTTCATTCCGCTGCCGGATGAAGGCATTTTCGTTGCCCGCTGCGAGGATATTCGGGGCAAATTCCGGCTGAACTGTCTGGCAGAAGCAAAGGGCTGGATCGACCCCTGCCCCTTCTGGGATGATGATGGCAGAGCCTACATGGTGTTTGCCTACGCCCGCAGCCGCTGCGGCATTAAGCACCGGCTTTCGCTGGTGGAGATCGACCCGGATTGCACCCGCCTTCTGGGAGAGCCGCAGGTGATCTTCTGCGACGAAGCGGTTGCTCCCACCTTGGAAGGGCCGAAGCTCTACCGCCGTGGGGAATACTATTATATTTTTGCGCCTGCCGGCGGCGTGGAAGAAGGTTGGCAGATGGCTTTCCGCAGCCGGAATATTTTCGGGCCTTACGAGTACAAGGTGGTCCTGGCGCAGGGCGCAACCGATGTCAACGGCCCCCATCAGGGCGGCTGGGTAGAAGCCCCCGATGGGCAGCACTGGTTCCTCCATTTTCAGGATGCCGGGGCCATGGGCAGAATTTTGCACCTGCAGCCTATGACCTGGGAGGCAGATTGGCCCGTAATGGGTAGCTGCGGTGAGCCGGTGAAAAACTGGCCGCTGCCTGCAAGAAACCAGCCCTGCTATGAAATTGCCACATCGGATCATTTTTCAGGCAGCGAGCTGGGGCTGCAGTGGCAATGGCAGGCAAATCCCCGGCAGGAATTCTATGCCCTGGCAAATCCGGGGCTGCATTTGCGCTGCCTGCCCAATGAAAATCGGGAAACCTACCTCTGGTATGCGCCTAATGCTCTGACTCAGATTCCCCAGAGTCCGGATTTTACCGCTACGGCGGCGGTTTCGCTGAAAGACAGCATTTCCAGTGACTCCGCTGCCATCGGCATCATCGGTCACCGCTATGCCTATTGCGCGCTGGAGCAGAGGGCAGAGGGAACGGTCCTTTCGATGTACACCGGCGAGGTGAGCGACATCCAGCAGGCGGGACAGGCGCAGGAGCAGCTTTTGGCGCAAATTCCCTGCGGTTCTGACCGGGTATTTCTGCGGGTAAAGGTAGAATCGGGCAGGACTTTCCAATTCTTCTATAGCGTCGATGGGGAAACCTATCGCCCGATCGGCCTTGTCTGCCCGCTGGTGAAGGCAACCTGGACCGGCGCGAAGCTGTGCCTCTGGGCAGCCAACAAGGAAAATTGCGCCGGCGGCTGGGGCGTTTATGATTATGTGCAGATAGAAAAAGGAGAGAACTGATATGAAAACCATCCATTATATCGGTGACAGCACCGTTCAGTTTAATAAGATCGTGACCTATCCCCAGACCGGTATGTGTCAGGGGCTGGTGCGCTACACCGCTGAGGATGTGGCGGTGGTGTCCTATGCGAAAAACGGCCGCAGCACCAAATCCTTTATCGACGAGGGGCGGTTTGAGCCGGTTCGCAAGGCCATGAAGCCGGGGGACTATCTTCTGGTTCAGTTTGGCCACAATGATGAAAAAATCGCAGACCCTACCCGCTACACAGAGCCTTTCGGCAGTTATCAGGATAACCTGCGCTATTTTATTGCGGAAGCCAGAAAGGCGGGGGCGTACCCCGTGCTGGTTACCCCCATTGCCCGGCGGCTGTTTGATGAGGCAGGCAATTTCCTGCCCGGCAGCCACGGCGATTATCCCGAGGCTGTGCGGCAGGTGGGCAGGGAAGAGGGCGTTCCGGTGGCAGACCTGACCGCCATTACCGAGGAATATCTGGCAAAGCTGGGGGATGAGCCCTCCAAGCCCCTTTTTGTCTGGCCCAAGGACAATACCCATCTGAAGCCGGAGGGCGCAGTTAAGCTGGCAGGCTTTTTGTGCGACGAGCTGCGGCGGTTTGGCGGACATTATGCCGAACTGCTGTATGTTCCCGAGGAGGAAAAACCGCTGGGCGATTGCCTGTAAAGAAAGATATCGGAGAGAGCGCTATGAGCATTGTTGTGATCGGCACCGCCTTTGTGGATATCAAAGGCTTTCCGGAAGATAATTATCTCCCCACCGGCAGAAATGTGGGAAGGGTAGAATATATTCATGGCGGCGTTGCCCGGAATGTGGCAGAGGATATTGCCAATATGGAGCTGCGCCCTACGTATCTCGGTATCGTGGACGATACGCCTCTGGGTACTGCCGTGCTGGAAAAGCTGCGGCGGCACAAGGTAAATGTGGACCATGTGCTCACCGTACCCGATGGCATGGGAACCTGGCTGGCGGTGTTCGATAATAATGGCGATGTGGCCGGCTCAATCTCCAAGCGCCCCGATTCCTATCCGCTGGTGGGCTTGCTCCGGGAGAAGGGCGACGAGATCTTCTCTAAGGCGGATTCCGTGGTGCTGCAGGCGGATATGCACAAGGATGTGGTTAAGAGCGTTTTCGATCTGGCTCAGAAGTACGGCGTAAAGCTGTTTGCGCTGGTGTCAAATATGAGCATCGCCGTGGAGCGGCGGGATTTTCTGCAGCGCTTCCACTGCTTCATCTGTAACCAGCAGGAGGCAGGCATACTGTTTCTGGATGATTACTCCGGGAAAACGCCTGAGGAAATGATGCATATTATCAGCGACCGGGTCATTCGGGCGAAAATTCCTTCTATGGTGGTGACTATGGGCGCGCAAGGCGCGGTATACGCGGATATGCGGGGAGATATGGGCTACTGCCCCGCCCGGAATGTGCAGGTAAAGGATACTACCGGTGCCGGCGATGCCTTCTGCGCCGGTGTTGTCAGCGGCCTGACCTACGGGAAAACCCTGGCGCAGGCGGTGGATATCGGCACGGTGCTGGCGGCATCCGTCATTACCTCTTCGGAAAATGTCTGCCCCCGGTTCCAGCCGGAAGAGTTTGGCCTGACCCCTCCGGAAAACTGAAATTAAGCCGTCCGGTCTGCTGACCGGGCGGCATTTTTTCAAAAATATGGCATTTTCGCTATTGACAAAGTTTGGAAGTGGGTGTATTATTATCGAGGTTAGCAATGGCTAATCGTTCTTTTGAACTATCGGTTAGCGGTGACTAATCTCCGCTGGCCACCATTTTGGAATCGGGTGATGCGTATGACTTTAAGATCTGCAATCGAAGGCAAGGAATATATCATTGAGCGGATCGAAACAGATGACGAAGAACTGAATGCCTTCCTGTTTTCTCTTGGCTGCTACTCCGGAGAGCCGATTACGGTAGTCTCCCGCCGCAGAAGCGGCTGTGTGGTTTCCATCAAGGATGGCCGCTATAACCTCGACAATCAGCTGGCAGAGGCGATTTTTGTTTTTTGAAACAACCGCCGGCAGTCTGCTGATTGCCTTTTCCCTGGTGGTTAGCAATGGATAACTGAAACAGTGCGGCTTTTGCCGCAAACGATAGGAGGAAATCAACCATGAGAATTGCTTTGACCGGCAATCCCAACAGCGGTAAGACCACCATGTACAACGCTCTTACCGGCCGCAACGAAAAGGTAGGCAACTGGGCAGGCGTTACCGTTGAGAAGAAAATGAGTCCCATCCGGAAAATTTTCTGCGAGAACGGGCAGGAAATGATCGCCGTGGACCTTCCCGGCGCTTATTCCATGTCGCCCTTCACTTCGGAAGAGAGCATCACCAGCGCCTATGTAAAAGGGGAGAATCCCGATGTGATCATCAACATCGTGGATGCCACCAACCTGAGCCGCAGCCTGTTTTTTACTACGCAGCTGCTGGAACTGGGAATCCCCGTGGTAGTTGCGCTGAACAAGTCGGACATCAACGAAAAAAAGCGCACTCAGATCGACACCGCCGCCCTTTCTGCCGCGCTGAATTGCCCCGTGGTGGAAACTGTGTCCACCGACGGAAACCATGACGATCTGAAGCAGCTGATCAGCACCGCCCTTGCCCAGGTTGGCAAGGGACAGCAGGCGCCCTACAGTCAGGGTGTCATTGATCTGACCAACAAGAAAGCGGTGGAAGCCGCAGACCGGGCTCGTTTTGCCTTTGTCAATAAGCTGGTTGCCAAGGTGGAGACCCGTGTAGTCCGCACCAAGGACCGGAACTATCAGGACAAAATCGATGCGCTGCTGACGAACCGGTGGCTGGGCATCCCGATTTTCGCCGTTGTGATGTATCTGGTGTTCCAAATCTCCCAGGTTTGGGTAGGCCCCTTTATTGCCGATACGCTGGTCGCCTGGCTGGAAGCGTTTCAGGGTTGGGTCGGCAGCCTGATGGAAAATGCCAACCCCTTCCTTTCCGCGCTTCTGGTGGACGGCATCATCGGCGGTGTCATCGCCGTCATCGGCTTCCTGCCGCTGGTCATGGTGATGTACTTCCTGATTGCCCTGCTGGAGGATTGCGGCTACATGGCCCGTGTGTCTGTGGTTCTGGACCCCATCTTTAAGAAGGTGGGCCTTTCCGGCAAATCCGTAATTCCCTTTGTAATTACCATCGGCTGCGCCGTTCCCGGCGTTATGGCCACCCGCACCATCCGCAACGAGCGGGAGCGCCGGGCAACTGCCATGCTGGCGCCCTTTATGCCCTGCGGCGCGAAAATTCCCGTGATCGCCCTGATCGCCGGCGCATTCTTTGAAAATGCCGGCTGGGTCAGCACCGTAATGTATCTTTCCGGCATCCTGCTGATCTTCCTGGGCGCTCTGCTGGTCAATGGCATCACCGGCCACAGAGCCAAGAAGTCCTATTTCATCATTGAACTGCCGGAGTATAAGCTGCCCTCCTTTGGCCGCGCTTTCAGCTCTATGTGCAGCCGTGGCTGGGCCTACATTGTAAAGGCTGCCACCATTATCCTGCTGTGCAACACGGCAGTGCAGATCATGCAGTCTTTTAACTGGAGTCTGCAGCTGGTGGAAGAGGGCATGGAGCAGACCTCCATTCTCGCAACCATTGCCGGACCCTTTGCCTATGTTCTGGTGCCTGTGGTGGGCGTACTATCCTGGGAGCTGGCGGCGGCTGCCGTTACCGGCTTTATCGCAAAGGAAAATGTGGTGGGTACGCTGGCGGTTTGCTTCGGCATTTCCAACCTGATCAATACCGAGGAACTGGAAATCGTGGAAGGCTCCGGCACCCAGGTGGCACTTGCTCTGGGACTGACCAAGGCCGCTGCTCTGGCCTATCTTGTGTTCAATCTCTACACGCCTCCCTGCTTTGCGGCCATCGGCGCCATGAACGCAGAGATGAAGAGCGGAAAGTGGCTCTGGGGCGGCATTGCCCTGCAGCTGGGAACCGGCTTTGCTGCAGCCTTCTTCGTATACCAGATCGGTACGCTGATCGCCGAAGGCACTGTGGGCGCGGCCTTCCTGCCCGGCCTGATCGCAGTGGCGGTGATGGCAGCGGTGGTTACGGCGCTGTGTGTCAAGGCATCCCGGGAGAGCAAGAGCGAACACGCATTGAGCGGAAGGAAATAATATGGAAAATGTCATTATTATTGGAGTGATCCTGCTGATCGTCAGCCTGGCTGCCGGCTATGTGATCCGGGCGAAAAAGCAGGGCCAGAAGTGCATCGGCTGCCCCGCAGCCAAAACCTGCTCCGGAAACTGCAGCGGCTGCAGTAAGGATTGTTCCTGCAAATAAAAATAAGGCTGCATACCCGAGGGTATGCAGCCTTTTGCTATTGTCTTATGCGAACAGAGGCTTCAGAGCTGCTGCCAGAATGTTCTTCTGGGCTTCGGCTTCCGCCAGATCCTTGCCAAGGGTGGTGAAGTAGGTCTTGATCTTGGGCTCGGTGCCGGAGGGGCGAACCACTACCGTAGCGCCGCCTTCCAGACCGTAGATCAGTACATTGGCAGCGGGCAGACCGGTTTCTTCGGGCTTCAGATAGTCGGTAACCTTAACCACCTTGTAGCCGGCGATTTCGGCGGGAGGCGCATTACGCAGATCGTTCATGATTCCGGACATCTTGTCCATGCCGGACAGACCCGGGAACTCAAAGCTGTCGACCTTGTTCAGGTAGCGGCCGTACTGGGCATAGATGGCTTCCAGCCGCTCCTTGATGGAAGAGCCGATGCTGCGGTAGTAGGCGGCCATTTCGCAAATCAGCATAGAGCCGATGATGGCATCCTTATCCCGGACATAAGGGCCTGCCAGATAGCCATAGCTTTCTTCGAAGCCGAAGATAAAGCGGTCGACTTCGCCGGCGGCTTCCAGATTGGCGATCTGATCGCCGATCCACTTGAAGCCGGTGAGCACGTTACGCATTTCAACGCCATAGTGGGCGGCAACGGCATCGGCAAGGGGAGTAGAAACCAGAGATTTTACCGCAACGGCGTTCTTGGGCATAGTACCGGTTTCGATGCGGCCGGCGGCGATGTAATCCAGCAGCAGAACGCCAACTTCGTTGCCGGATACCAGCTCATAGCTGCCGTCGGGGCAGCGGATGGCAATGCCTACCCGGTCGGCATCGGGGTCGGTGGCCAGCATCAGGTCAGCGCCGGACTTCTTGGCCAGCTCCAGACCCAGGTGCAGAGCTTCGTAAATTTCGGGGTTGGGGTAGGGGCAGGTGGGGAAGTTGCCGTCGGGGTACTGCTGCTCGGGAACGATGGTGATATCGTCAATGCCGATATCCTGCAGAACCCGCATAACCGGAACCAGACCGGAGCCGTTCAGCGGGGAATATACCAGTTTCAGGCCGGCGGTCTTGCACAGACCGGGGCGGACGCTGCGGGACTTGATGGCATCGTACAGCGCTTCCTTGCAATCCTCGCCTACATAGGAAATAAGACCCTGGGCCAGGCCTTCCTCGAAGGAGATCCACTTGGCGCCGGTGAGAATGTCGGTGCTCTGGATCTCGGCGTAAACGATATTGGCGGCTTCGTCGGTCATCTGGCAGCCGTCGGGGCCGTAGGCCTTGTAGCCGTTGTACTTGGCGGGGTTGTGAGAAGCGGTTACCATGATGCCGGCATTGGCATGGTAGTAGCGGGTGGCAAAGCTCAGGGCGGGAACGGGCATCAGCGCGTCATAGATGCGGACATGAATGCCGTTGGCAGCCAGAACGCAGGCGGCTTCCTTGGCGAAAACATCGCTCTTGATGCGGCTGTCGTAGGAGATGGCGACCAACTGATTGCCGCCCTGGGTCTTCACCCAGTTGGCAAGACCCTGGGTGGCCTGCCGCACAACATAAATATTCATCCGGTTGGAGCCGGCGCCCAGAACGCCCCGCAGACCTGCGGTGCCGAATTTCAGGGCAACTGCAAAACGCTCCTTGATCTCCAGATCATTGCCGGAAATGGCTTCCAGCTCGGGTTTCAGATCGGCATCCTCCAAATCAAATGCCAACCAACGCTTGTAATCTTCTGTGTACATCGTGCTCACCTGTCCTTTTCTGCAAAATGGGGGTGGAAACTACCTATACTATAGTGGATTTTTCCAAGGTTGTCAATCTTCTTTCCAAAGAGAAACTCCCGCTCAAAAGAGCGGGAGTTTGGTTTACGAGGGCATAAAGGCCAGTTCCCGTCCCTGGCAGGTGAACAAAATCACCTGCTTGTGCTGCGCCTGCTCCTGCAGAACCTGCAGCGCAAAGGCAAGGCGGGTATCGTCAAAGCGCACCAGCGCATCGTCGAGGATCAGCGGCGCATCCGGGGTCAGCTCTGCCGCCACCGCCAGCCGCAGGGCAATATACAGCTGATCGGCCGTGCCGTCGCTGCGCCACAGGGCAGAACGAAGGGTGTCTTCCTCCTCGGCAGAGGCCTGAGCGGTGAAGTCTTGGGATAGGGTGAGCTGCTGATAGCGGCCGCCGGTCAGCCGGGAGAATAATTCCGTAGCCCGGCGGACGATCCGGGGGGCGAACCGCCGCTGCAGATCTTCCGTTGCCCGGGAAAGGGCCTCCAGAGCAATGGTCAGGGCAGTGTAATGGTCTTCCAGAGAAGCGATCTGCTGCTGTGTCAGAGCCAGCTCCCTTTGCAGATGGCTTTCCTGACCCAGCTGCTCCATCTGCCCGATGCACTGCCCCAGCTGCAGCTGCAGCTGTCGCTGACGGGCTGCCGTGTCGGAAAGAAGCCGGGCGGTATCCGATTCGCTGTAGGTAAGGGCGTCCGGGTTTGCAGGCGGCTGGGGCAAAGCGGGAGAAAAACTGTTGGCCAGCCGGGCGGTGTGGGCGTATTCCCGCCGGGCGATGTCCAGCGCCTCCCGCTGGGCGACTACGCCGCTCCAGTAGGCGATGGCCTCTTCCAGAGAGCCGCCCTCTGCGGCGGCTTCGATTTTCTCTGCCAGTTTATCCCGGCGCTGCCGCAAATTCTGCACCATAGCCAAACGGGCGGCTTCGCCGGCTTCGTGCTGCTGCAGCGCCGAGGCGTAGCTCTGGGCGGCGGAGGCCCATTGCTCCGGCGGCAGCGACTCGTAGCGGCCGGCCAGCTGGGCGGCCTGCTGCTTTTTTCGGGCGGCTTTTGCAGCCATTATGATATAGCCGATCCATGCGGCTGCCGAGGCAATGGCCAGCCCGATTCCCAGAGGGATCGCAACCTGCAGCCAGCAGAAGGCTGCGGCCAATGCCAGCAGAAGAGCAGGAATCCAAAGCGGGAAGGCTTTGCGTTTTTGCAGCTGCTCGTAGGCAGCCCGATCCGTTTCAGCCTGGGCTACTGCCTGATAGCCGGATAAGCCGCGGAAGACCTGAGGCGGCTGAGGCGCAGCCCCGGCCTGGGGAAGCAGCTCTTCCTCCATATCCAGGGAAAGACTTTGCTGCTGCAGCTGCTGCAGACCCTTCAGCCGGAAGCGGGCATGTTCCTCGGAGGGAAGATTCCGGCAGGCATCTTCCAGCTGAGAAAGCCGGTCCTTTGCCTGCTGGCTCTCCTCCCGGGCCTGGCGGCTCCGTTCTTCGGCAGCCAGCGCGGCGCGGTAGCGCAGCCATTGGGCGTGATTTTCCAGCGCTTCGTGAAAGACCGTCAGCTCCTCCTGCCGCTTGCGAATGGTTTGACTTTGCTGCTGCAGCCCGCGAAGCTGGGATAGCTTCCCCTGAATTTCGTCCCTGCGGGCAATGGCCTGAGGGAGCAATCCGATGCGGTTGTAGCGGCAGCGGTTTTTCAGCTCCTTCAGCTTCAGCGCCAGCCGGTCTGCCGCGCCGCTTTCGTCGCCGGTGGTGACCAGCGCGTTGAGCCTGCGCCGCAGGGCTTCGCTGTTGGCAAGAGGCAGGTCTGTCAGCCGGAGAAAGCCGGCTTGGGCGAACACTTCCCGCTCTACCCCCAGAAGCATCTGCCCGCAGTTGGCTGCCGTCAGCTGGGGAATTTCGATACCGGTGGCGGTTTCATAGGCCCGGAACTGGCCCATGGGAATCCGCCCCTTGGTGGTGCGTTCAATGGTAATGTCCCGGCCGTTCCAGTTCAGGTCGATGCGGCCCGACATCGGCTTGCCGGACCAGGGGGCGTACCGCTCCTTGTCGGCAAGGGCGCTTTTGGTGGAGTGAACACGGGTTTCGATGCCATAGAGCATGGCCATCAGGAAGGCACACCAGGTGCTTTTGCCCCATTCGTTTCCGGCGTGAAGGATATTCAGCCCCGGCTGCAGAACCAGGGTGTCGTGGTCCAGTTTACCGAAGGTGGCGGTCATGGAATAAATTCTCACGGCAAAAGCACCTCCTGTCCGTCCAGAATCCGGCGGGAGATCTTCGCCGCCAGCCGGATGCGGCTGCAAACTTCCTCACTTTGCCCCTCCATGGCCTCCAGCAGAGCCCGAAAATAAGCGCCCTCCAGAGTGTCCTCCGAGGCGGCGGCCCATAGGTCGATGGGCGGCATGGTCCGGTCTTGCAGCTGCAGATTCGGAAGGTGGGGGAATTGGCGCAAAAGAGCATCGGTATCCACAAAGGCGCTTTCGCCCGTCAGCGTTACCCGGAGAAAATCCGTGGTTTCCGCGGCAGGCAGGGCCTTCGCAAGGGCGCTGAGGGCATCGCCTGCGGCATCCACTTCCAGACGGTGGAAGCGGGGCAGGTCCAGGGGCAGAAATCGAATCTGCCGCTGGGGCTCCAGCGTTACGATCAGCACGCCCTTTTCTCCCGTTTCGTCAAAGCCTCTGCCCATAGGGCAGCCGGGCCAGGCGCAAAGGGTGCCGCCGTAGGTGGCAGAGCCGCCTTTATGAATGTGACCCAACGCCAGATAGTCCAATGCGGACTCGGCGATCTGTCCGGGGGTTACCGGGCAATAGGGAGAGCTGGGGGAGGTGGGGTCTGCGTGAAGCAGGCCGATGGCGTATTGCTCCTGTCCGCTTGCCCGGAAGCCTGCCAAAAGCGGCGGAGCGGTGGGGGAGGTGAAGGCGGCGCCGTATACCCGGCAGGAAAGCTCCGGCAGGGCAACGCTCTGCATTTGCTCCGAAGAAAAAATGTGGACATTGCCCGGCCATTTTTCCTGCACCCAGGGGGAAGCGCTGTGATAATAATCGTGGTTGCCCGGGGCGATGAACACGGGAATGGCGGCTTCTTCCAGGCTGGTGACCAGGGCCTGATAGCTGTCGGCGGTATAAGGGCCGTCGAAGAGGTCACCGCTGAGAAGCATCAGCTGGCAGCGTTGCTCCCGGGCGGCGGCAGATACCTTATGGGGCAGCTGCAGCAAAGCCTGCCGCAGCAGCTGGGTCTGCTCCGGGCTGCGGCCAAAAATCGGGGAGTCCAGATGATAGTCGGCTGCGTGTAGAAATTTCATTTATAAATCTACTCTTTCTGCCTTCCGGCAGCGGCCGGAGGCGGCGTCGATGGTGAACAGTACGGCTTCCAGTTTGGTTTCGCCCTCCGCCCAGCGGTAGCGCTCTGTCAGATCGCCCCGGAATTTGGCAATGGACAGCTTGGGCTGAATGCCGAGGACGGAGTGTTTCGGGCCGGTCATGCCCAGATCGGTCACATAGCCGGTGCCGCCCGGCAGAACCTGGGCATCGGCGGTGGGGACATGGGTGTGAGTACCCCAGACGGCGCTGACTTTGCCATCGAGCATATAGCCCATGGCCAGCTTTTCCGAGGTGGCTTCGGCGTGCAGCTCCACCAGAATGATCTTGGCATCGATCTGGCTCAGGATCTTATCGATCTGCAGGAAGGGGTTGTCCGGGCCGTAATCCATATTGCAGCGGCCGATCAGGTCGATCACCGCCACCGGCCCCGCCTTGGTGTCGAAAACGGCCCACCCCTTTCCGGGGGCCTGGGGCGCATAGTTGGCAGGCCGCAGGATCCGGGGGCAGTCGTCCAGATAGGTCACCAGCTCCCGCTTGCCGAAGGTGTGGTTGCCCATGGTGATCACATCGGCGCCGGCATCCAGAATATCCTCTGCCTGCTGGGGGGTCAGACCCACTACAGCGGCATTTTCTCCGTTTACAACTACAAAATCCGCCCCAGTCTGCCGCTTCCAATAGCGAAGAGATCTGCGGATGCGATCCATGCCGGGGTTGCCTACAACATCGCCCACCGCCAAAACCTTAAAGTCCATGACGATTCTCCTTTTCCTGTTTTCTTATAGTATATACCACAATCGCTCCGGTTGCAAGATGGGAAGAAAAATCGCCCCCGGTGACCGGGGGCGGCGTTCAGCGTACGGAGCGGGCGTATTCTGTGGGGGTGATCCCGAATTTTTCCTTAAACTGTCGGGAAAAATGGTGAACGGTGGAATAGTTGAGGGCCTGGGCGATCTGGGTGAAATTCATATCGTTTTCCCGGATCATCTGCTTGCTCTCCTGCAGCTTGATCCGGCGGATGTACTCGCCCGGAGAGATCTGCAGGTGCTTGTGAAACAGCGCGGTCAGGTAGCTGGGGCTCACATCGATCTTCTTGGCTACCGAAGGAACGGTCAGCTTTTCCCGAATGTGGGCGCTGATATACTGCTGCGCCCGGCGGATGATCTCGTTTTCGCTGTGCAGAACATGGGAGGGCTGGATTCGCTCCTCCTTACTGCCGCATTCCCGGCGCAGGATCAGAAGCAGCTGGCTCATCAGGCTGAAGATCATATCGCCGGAGTATTCATCCATCCGCTCCTGCTCCGTCAGCATTTGCCGCAGCAGCACAGCGCCCTTCTGGGGAGAGCGGAATTTCTGGTTGTACAGGTGGGAAAGATCCCAGCCGGTGCATTCAAAGGTGATGGTCACAAACCGGGGGGCAACGCCGATGTCGGCGTATTGCATGTGCCACTGATCCGGGCCGTAGAGCACCATATCGCCCTGCTCCAGTGTCAGGTCCACGCCGTCTACTACGGAATGCAGCGTTCCCTGATCCACATAGGTCAGCTCCAGCATGGGGTGCGCCTCGCCGGAAAACACAAAGCCCTGTTCCTTTTCCTGATAGAAGAAGGTGTAAATGCTCTGCACATGAAGCCGGCTTTTGGTCCCCAGATCTGCAGAAATATCCCGGCAGCAGACCTCTTCAGGAAGCACTTCCGCGCACAGCTCCGCCGAGCCGGTTTGCTGGATGGGGGAGAGGGCAAAATAAGTGCCTGCTTTCATGCATACGGGCTTATCCAGATAATAATGGCGGAACCGGCTTCCGTCCCCGGAAACCGACAGCGCCAGCATATCGCCGCCGCCGGCTAAAAAGGTGTCGCAGCTGCAGCGCAGGATGTGGGCAGGCTCCCGGCTGCAGGTCAGGCTCTGGCGGAGGCCCGGCTTGTCGGCAAGGGCGGTAGAAGGGGCGCTTCTGGGCATAACGGTACCAAAACCGCGGAAACTCTGGGGGTTCAGATTCTGGATCATAAAAAACCTCCCGAAAACACAAGAATGGGGCAGCACCGGGCTGCCCCATCAGTATAACACAAATAGTTGAAAATGACAAATACTTTATCGCTGGTATTCGAATTCGATGTCGTAGATATACACACTGTCGCCGTCCTGAATGCCCATTTCCTCCAGCTTGGCGAACAAGCCGCAGCGCCGCAGCAAAAGGTCAAAATGGTTGCGGGCTTCGTAGTCCTCGAAGTCGATGTTGGCAACCAGCCGCTCCAGCCACAGGCCGGTAACCAGCCAGGTGCTGCCTTCGTGCTCGATCTGGAACTGGCTGGGATCGCCCATCTCGGCAATGGGGGCAACATACTCCGGCTCATAGATGGTGACCGGCGGCAGGGTACGCAGCCGCTCCGCTACCACCCGCATCAGATTCCGGGTGCCCTGGGTCGTGCCGGCGGAGATCTCATACATCTGGCAGCCGGCAGCCTCTACATGCTCCCGCAGCCGCTGGAGATTGTCGGATTCCGGGGGGATCAGGTCGCACTTGTTGGCGGCGACGATCATGGGCCGGTTGCTCAGATCCACGCTGTAGTTCTTCAGCTCGGCGCAGATGGCATCGAAATCCTCTACCGGGTCCCGGCCTTCGCTGCCGGAGGCATCGATCACATGAACCAGCAGGCGGCAGCGGTCGATGTGCCGCAGAAAATCATGGCCCAGACCGGCACCTTCCGCCGCGCCCTCGATAATGCCGGGGATATCCGCCATAACGAAGGATACGCCCTCGTCAACGAAGATCACACCCAGATTGGGGAACAGGGTGGTGAAATGGTAGTTGGCAATTTTGGGACGGGCGTTGGAGGTGACAGACAGCAGGGTGGACTTGCCCACATTGGGAAAGCCAACCAGGCCCACATCCGCCAGCAGCTTCAGCTCCAGAATAATGTCCCGCTCCTGACCCTTCAGGCCCGCCTTTGCAAAACGGGGGACCTGCCGGGTGGGAGTTGCGTAGTGGTTGTTGCCCCAGCCGCCGCGGCCGCCCTTGGCGATCACAAAATCCTCGCCGGTGGACATATCCACGATGATCTGGTTGCTTTCGGCATCCCGGACGACCGTACCTCTGGGAACCTGAATGATCAGCGGCTCGCCCCGCTTGCCGCTCATATTGCGGCCCTGACCGTTCATGCCGGCAGGGGCGGTGTATTTGCGCTTGTAGCGGAAATCCAGCAGGGTAGACATATTGTCGTTGACCCGCAGGATCACGCTGCCGCCATGGCCGCCGTCGCCGCCGTCCGGGCCGCCGGATGCCACATATTTTTCCCGATGGAAGGCAACGGCGCCGTCGCCGCCCCGACCACCGCATACGGTGATTCGCACCTTATCTACAAACATCAGAAAGACCTCCTTTGAAAACGGACAGAGGAAAGCGGAAAAGCGTGTTTCCGCTTTCCACCATCCGCCGTGATGAAAAAGGGGCTGTTGCAAGTGTTAGTTTGCAACAGCCCTTCCATAACTATGCGCGATTACTGTACGGCGTACACGGAGCACTGCCGGCGATCCTTGCCCTTGCGCTCGAACTTGACGGTGCCGTCAATCAGAGCAAACAGAGTGTCGTCGCTGCCGATGCCTACGTTAACACCGGGATGGATGTGGGTACCTCTCTGGCGAACCAGGATGTTGCCGGCCAGAACGAACTGACCGTCAGCGCGCTTCACACCCAGACGCTTGGCGTTGGAATCACGGCCGTTCTTGGTGGAACCGCCGCCCTTATGGTGAGCGAAAAACTGAATACCAATCTTCAGCATGGGAATTACACCTCCAAAACTTCGATATAATCAGGATAATCATCCCGCATACTGCACAAGGTAAGCATCATACCGGCAAGCACAGCTTGCACAGCATCTTCCTCGTCGCAGGAGGCGGGGAGGGTCAGGGTGATGCGGGCATCCTTGTCCTTGACCCGAACCTTGGCCTTTGCGCCGCACACATCATTGATGGTGGCTTCGGCCATGGTTACAACAGCGGAGATGGCGGCGCAGACAATGTCGGAGCCGGCTTCACTATAGCCGCTGTGACCGGAGATGGAGAATCCGGTGATTCTGTCATTCTCGGTAAAAAATTCGCATCTGGTCATAGCAAATTACAGTGCGATCTTGGTGATTTCCACCTTGGTGTAGGGCTGACGGTGACCCATCTTCTTCTTCTCGTTCTTCTTAGCCTTGTACTTGAAGACAATCAGCTTCTTGCCCTTGCCGTCCTTCACGACCTTGCCCTCGACACAAGCACCCTCCACAACGGGAGCGCCGATCTTGGAGTTCTCACCGTCCAGCACAGCCAGGACCTGATCGAACTTAACGGTAGCTTCTGCCTCGGCGTTCAGCTTCTCAATGTAGAGAACATCACCCTCGGAAACGGTATACTGCTTACCACCGGTTACGATTACTGCTTTCATTTCTTAATTCACCTACTTTTATTGTGTAGTCTCGCTCTTAAGGCGGGTACGCAGGGCGCACCAACTTAAGCCCATTCAATGCGGCTGAACCATTTTACCATTGTAAAACTCAAAAGTCAAGGGCTTTTTCTAACTTTTTCTTGCCTTTCCGGCGGGTTTTTGCTATACTGACGGAGAAAAGGAGGCGATCCGTTGAAACGGCTGATTTGCTTGGTTCTGGCTGCGGCGCTGCTGTGCGGCTGCAGCTTTTGGGAAAGAGAAATTTCTCAGGATTTCTTTGCTATGGATACCTATATGAATATAAAGCTGTGGGGCGACGGCGCCGAGGAGGCTGCGGCACAGCTGCAGCAGATGATCAACGAACTGAGCACTACCTGGTCTGCCGCTTCGGAGCGGTCGCTGCTGGGAATGCTCAATGCGGGGGTGGATGTGGCCCTCACGGCGGAGCAGCAGCAGGTCTTAGACCGGGCGGAGGCGCTTTCTGCCTGGACCGGCGGGGCCTTTGACCCTAAGCTCAGAGCCGTCAGCCGGGCATGGGGCTTTTATAATCAGGCCTACCGGGTCCCGGAGGCGCAGGCGGTTGCGGATGCGCTGCAGCAGCGGCAGTGGGATCTGGGCGGCGTAATGAAGGGCTATGCCGGCCAGCTGGCGGCAGGGTTTCTGAAAACCACTCAGGTGGAACGGGGAATCCTTTCCCTGGGCGGCAATATCCAGACCTATGGAGAAAAGGAAAACGGCGAGCCCTGGCGCATAGCTATCCAGAATCCCCGGGGCGGTGACCCCATCGGCACTTTGAGCGTGTATGGCACTATGTCGGTGGTGACCTCCGGCAGCTATCAGCGGTGCTTCAGTGTAGACGGCGTGAATTATCACCATATCCTCGACCCGAAAACCGGCTACCCCGCCGAGTCCGGTCTGGTGTCGGTAACGGTGATCTGCGACGACGGCATGACCGCCGATGCCCTGTCTACCGCTCTGTTTGTGATGGGGCTGGAGCAGGGAAGCCGCTTCTGGCGGGAAGAGGGCGGTTTTGAGGCGGTGTTCGTGCTGACGGACGGCAGTATCTATGCCACCGCCGGCGCCCTGCTGACGGATTGTGAATTTGAGGTGATCCACGGTGAAAACTAAATTCTGGGCGCTGCTTCTGGCGGGGCTGCTGGTTCTGTGCGTGGCCGCCAGCGTGCTGCTGCTCCGGCCCGGTCAGGCTCAGCAGGCGCAGATCTGGTCGGAGGGCAAGCTGGTGATGACGGTGGATCTGCGGATCGATCAGGTGCATACGGTGGCTACCGCCCGGGGGACGAATGTGATCACGGTGGAAAACGGAGCCATTGCCGTTACCTCCGCCGATTGCCCCGACGGCTATTGCATGGACCGGGGCTTCTGCACCGGCGGCGCGCAGATCGTGTGCCTGCCCAACCGGTTGGTGATCTCTTTTGTGGGCAAGCAGGAGCTCGATGGCGTGGTGGGATAAAGTTTTTGGGTTTTTTGTAAAAACCGCTTGACAAACGCGGCCCAGACCGCTATAATACACCATGTTGCCGGACGATTAGCTCAGCTGGCTAGAGCATCCGCTTGACGTGCGGAAGGTCATAGGTTCGAGTCCTATATCGTCCACCAAATAATAAATGCCACCCGTAAGGGTGGCATTTATTATTTGGTGGACGATCCGGAATCGAAGAGGGCGGCGGTCGCAGACCGCAAAAAAGTGTCCGGTGGACACTTTTTTAGCCCGGGGAAGAGTCCTATTGATCTGCGGATGCAGGTGGCTACCTGTAGACGCAGATCAATGAATTATGCAGACCACCCATCGGGTGGTCTTTTCTTTTTGGTTTTGGCCGATAAGGACTCGAACCCATCTCAATGCCACAGTCCGGTGGACTGTGGCTTGCCGCCGGCTGGACGGCGGCAACACCTTAATTTTTGTCCTGATGGGCAAAAATGCAAATCGAGTCCTATATCGTCCACCACACAAAAAAGACCACCCATCGGGTTAATGTCATTAAGTTAGGAAAACTGTGTCATTCTGAGCCTGCGCAGCAGGCGTGAGAATCCGCGCCCCTACGGGGATTGCGGATTGCCACGCACCTGCGGTGCTCGCAATGACAAAACTAAACTTAATGCCATTGCCCATCGGGTGGCCTTTTTTGCTGCCCGGAAGAAAGAGTTGCCATATCAGCGAAAATACGCTACAATGGAAGAAATAAAGGCGGATCTGAACCGATAGGTTCATGCAAGAGTTTGCCATTTGTAAAGCGAACGACAAATTGGAGCTTATCAAAAAAGGGGGGGATCTGGTATGTCCAATCCGAAAAAGAATAAGGGTCTCTTGATTGCGTTGGTTGCCATCCTTGCTATTGTGTTGGTGGTGCTGATTGGGGTGGCAATCCGGTTAGATTCCGGTGCGCCCTCTGCAGATCCTACTAAACCTCCCATCGCCGAAACCACCCAGCCTACGGATACCGAGCCAACCGAGCCACCTACGGCGCCTGCCACCCAGCCTCCCACGGAGCCTTCTACCGAGCCGCCCACAGAACCTCCCGCGGAAAAGATCGCCACTGCCGCCATCGGCGCTACCGGTGACATTCTGATGCACGAGAAGGTGATCCAAAGCGGCTACGATAAAAAAAGCGACAGCTATACTTACGATTCCATGTTCGAACACTTTAGTAAATGGGTCTGCCAGGTGGACTACGCCGTTGCCAATCTGGAAGTGACCCTATGCGGCGAGGACAACGGATACAGCTACAGCGGCTACCCCCGGTTTAACTGCCCGGATTCCATTGTGGATGCGCTGAAAAACGCCGGCTTTGATCTGCTGTTGACCGCCAACAACCACAGCTATGATACCGGCAGCAAGGGCTTTTTCCGCACGCAGGCGGTCATCGCCGAGAGGGGGCTGCCCCATATCGGCTCCAGACCTGCCCCGGAGGACAAAAACTATCTTGTGGCGGATGTGAACGGTATCCAGATCGGCATGATCAACTATACCTACAATACCGGCACGAAGAGCGACGGCTCGGTTGCCCTCAACGGCAATAAGCTCTCGGCAGAGAACGCTCAGCTCATCAACACCTTTGACTATAAGCGCCTGCCGGAATTTTACACCCAGCTGGAAAACGACATTGCAGCCATGCGGGCCGACGGCGCGGAGGCTATTGTGCTGTATATCCACTGGGGCAATGAGTACCAGACCACCGAGAGCAAAACCCAGAATAAAATGGCGCAGGCCATATGCAATCTGGGTGTGGATGTGATCGTGGGCAATCATGCACATGTTCCCCAGCCTGTGGAGCTGCTGACCAACGAAAATGACGAAAGCAAAAAGACCCTGTGCCTGTACTCTACCGGCAACGCCGTGTCCAATATCCGCAAAAGCAGCAAATGTCCCATAAATGTGGAGGACGGAATGCTGTTCACCTTCACCTTTGCCAAGTATTCTGACGGCACGGTGCTGCTGGAAAGCACCCGGGTGATCCCCACCTGGGTCGACCGCTACGCGGAAGGCAGCCGCTATCAATTTAAGGTGCTGGTGATGGACGATACTCTGGAGGATTGGCAGGCCGCCATGGGGCTGACGGACAGCCAGCTGCGTTCCTGCAAAAGCTCCTACGAAAGAACCATGGAGATCGTAGGCGAGGGCATCCGGCAGGCCAATGCATATTTCGCCCTTAAGCAGCAGGAAGTTGAGGCCGCCCTGGGAATTGCATAATGTATTTCAGAAAAAGACCACCCGCCGGGTGGTCTTTTCTTTTTGGCAGCGGCGCGGGGCAAAAAATGGGTATGGAAACAATTTTTACACAAAATCCTAATAATTTGTATGCAAACGGGTTGTACAATCGGGGTAAGAATGCCCAACTATGGGCAAAAAGGGGCGCTGACGATGAAGAAAACCATTCGTATCCGCTATCATGCCAACAAGCAGCAGGAGCGGGAGATCCAGTACATACCCATTCGCTATATTCTGGCAATCCTTTTGGCGGTGCTGGAAACGGCGGCGGTGATCGCGGTAGTTGTGCTGCTGAGCTACTATGTGCCCTATTTTTATCTGGCTATGTGGGTAACGGAGATCGCCGCCATCATCCATATCATTGCATCCGATGGCAACGCGGACTACAAGATCCCATGGCTGATCGTTGTGATGGTGCTTCCCATAGGGGGGCTGATGCTCTATATTCTGTTTGGCAGCAGAAAGCTGAAGAAGAAATATATCCGCCGGCTGGAGGCGCTGCGCCATGCCTATCCCAAAGAGGATTCCGCCCAACTGGGCATGCTGGCAGAGGTTTCTCAAAATGCCTGCGATCAGGCGAAAATGCTCTGCCGGATCGCAAATTGCCATGTGTTCACGGCTACTTCGCAGCAGTATTTTCCTCTGGGAGAGAAGATGCTGCCGCAGCTGCTGGAAGACCTTGGCAGGGCAGAGAAGTTTATCTTTATGGAATACTTCATCATTGAAGAAGGCAAATTCTGGGACCCGATTCTGGAAATTTTGAAGCAGAAAGCCGCTGCCGGCGTAGATGTGAAGGTGCTGTACGATGACATTGGCTGCATGATGACCCTGCCCGGAAATTATGACAAGGTGCTGCGGGGATTCGGCATCGATGCGCTGCCCTTTTCAAAACTGCGGGGCAACGCCGACTCGGAGTTCAACAACCGCAGCCACCGAAAAATCACGGTGATCGATGGCGAGGTAGGCTACACCGGCGGCATCAACATCGCCGATGAATATATCAACGAGAAGCAGCGGCATGGGCATTGGAAGGATGTGGGGCTGCGGATCGAGGGGGATGGGGTAAAGGAGCTGACCCGGCTGTTTGTTACGGATTATTGCATCAACGCAAGGACACTGCCGGAAGCGAAGTGCGACTATTTTCCGGAATACCGGGTGAGCGCGGAAGGCTTTGTGATCCCCTTTGGCGACGGGCCGAAGCCCATCTATCAGCGCCGTGTGGGGCAGACCGTAATCGAGGATATGCTGAACCGGGCGCACCGCTATGTGTGGATCATGACCCCATATCTGATCATCGACAATCAGCTGTGTACCTGCATGGAAAATGCGGCGCTGCGGGGCGTGGAAGTGCGGCTTTTGCTGCCCCATATTCCGGACAAGAAGATCATTTTTGAAATGGCCCGCAGCCACTACCGGCGGCTGATGGAGGCGGGCGTGCAGATCTATGAGTACGAGCCGGGCTTTGTCCACGCCAAGGTGTATCTGGCTGACGGTGAAACCGCAATGGTCGGCACCATCAACCTGGATTACCGCAGCCTTGTACACCACTTTGAAAACGGAGTTTGGATGCATCGCTGCGCGGCTGTGGAGAGCATCCGGGAAGATTTTGAAGATACCTTCGGCAAATGCATTGCCATCACGGAGCAGGACACCCGGTGGAGTTTGCCCCAGCGGTTTATCCGGGCGGTGCTGAAGGTGTTCGCGCCGATGCTGTAAAAGGCAGGAAAAACCAAAACTTTACAAATGGGTCAAACCGTGGTATAATTTGCGCATATTTTTTCGCTACGCAGCGAAGCACGGGCAGGGCGGGCCTGCCCCGGAAGGAAGACAGAGAAATATGAAAATTCTGATCACAACAGATCTTTATACTACAAGCACCAACGGCGTGGTTACCTCTCTGCGGAATCTGATGGAGGAGCTGCAGAAGCTCGGCCATGAGGTTCGTGTGCTGACAGTTTCCGACCAGTTCAAAAGCTATCGGGAGGGGAATATTTCCTTTATCCAATCCCTGCCGCTGGGAGCGGTGTATCCCGATGTGCGAATGCCCGTATCCTACCGCCATCGCTACATAAAGGACCTGATCGCATGGAAACCCGATGTGATCCACAGCCAGTGTGAGTTCTTCAGCTATCAGTTTGCCCGCTATGTATCGAAAAAGACGGGCGCCCCCATCGTCCATACCTACCACACGCTCTATGAGCAGTACGCGGCCTATGTGATCCCCGGCAAGCGGCTGGGCAACTACTGCGTGCGGGTATTTTCCAAGCATCGGCTGAAAAAGGCGGCGGCGATCGTAGCGCCTACGGAGAAGGTGGAGGGCGTGCTGAAAAACTACGGCATTGCCAACCCCATCCATGTGATCCCCAGCGGCATTGCCCTGCAGCAGCATCGAAGCCGCATCTCGACGGAGGAGCGGGCCCAAAAGCGGGCGGAACTGGGGATTCCGGAGGAGAATCTGGTGCTTCTGAATTTGGGGCGGCTGGGTACGGAGAAGAATCTGCCGGAAGTGCTTCGCTTTTTCGCGCAGGCCTGCGGGCGCGGCAATCCGCTGACCTTGCTGATCGTAGGCGACGGCCCGGCCAGAAAAGAGCTGCAGGCGATGGCCAAGGAGCTGGGCATTGCAGACAAGGTGATCTTTACCGGTATGGTCAACCCCGGGGAGGTACACAAGTATTATCAGCTGGGTGATGTATTTGTCAGCGCATCCACCAGCGAGACCCAGGGCCTTACCTATGTGGAGGCGGCTGCCAACGGCCTGCCCCTGCTGTGCCGCCGGGACCCCTGCCTGAACGGTGTTCTGGCAGAGGGCAGCAACGGCTATACCTACGAAACCGAAAGCGAATTTGCCGGGATTCTGGACAAAATTCTGCAGGACCGGCAGTGGTGCGCTGCCGCAGGCGCCCGGAGCGCCGAAATCGCGGAAACCTTTGACAAGGGCCACTTCGCCAAGCGGATCGAAGAACTGTATCAATCTGTTTTAGGATAAAAAATCTGCGTGGATAATTTCCACGCAGATTTTTTTATAAATTAATATTTTGCAAACATTTTATAAGCATTTTGGAAAATCCCCCAGGCTAGAATAGGGCCGTAAGTTAAAGAAAAGGAGAAAACAAAATGTCTAAGCTCGCAGATGCAAACGAGAAGATCGCCGGAGGCGTCGTCAAGGGCTATAAGAAGATCGAAAACGGCGTGGTTTCCGGCTACAAGAAAATCGAGGGCGGTGTGGTCAAAGGCTTTGGAAAGCTGGTGGACAAGTGCGTAAAGGTGCTGTTCGCCAGAAAGGGCGAAACCGTAGAAGATGCCAAGAAGAGACTGACCGGCGGCAATCAAAACGAAGAATAAAGAAAAGAGGTAATCTGTTATGAACAATCACGATCAGGAGTTTCTGGTGCGGAAGATCCGCAGCCAGTATGTAGAGAAGCAGCACACGGAGCTCGATGCACTGAAGACGCTGGATGCCAAGATCAAGCGGCCTGCCAATGTATTTGCTTATACTTATGGCACCATCGGCGCTCTGGTAATGGGCAGCGGCATGAGCCTTGTAATGACGGAGCTGGGCGCTGTTCTGGGGCTGAGCGAAGCGCTGATTCCCGGCATTGCCATTGGCGTAGTGGGTCTTGTTATGGCGCTGACCACTTACCCCATCTACAAGAAAATTCTCAATTCCCGCAAGAAAAAGTATGCCGATGAGCTCATTCGCCTCAGCGACAGCATTATGAATCCGTAAGCGCATTTCCATGGAGGAAGGGCGGCGTTTTCGCCGCACCTTCTTTCTTTTTCCAAAAATGCGGGAAAATGCAAACAAAACATTAACATTCCGGTGATAGGATATATAATATACCAAATAGTATTTGGAGGGATCGCCATGTTTCAGATTTTGGTTGTAGAGGACGACAGAGATTTGAACCGAACTGTCTGCAGTTTTCTCAACAGCAGCGGCTACCGGGCAACGGGCTGCCTCAGCGCCGAGGAAGCCTACGATGCCATGTACGGCACTATGTTCGATCTGATCGTGTCGGATATTATGATGCCCGGTATCGATGGCTTTGAATTTGCCAAAACCGTTCGGGCGCTGAATGAGAATATCCCCATTCTGTTTATGACCGCCCGGGATGATTTCGCCGCCAAGCAGCGGGGCTACCGCATTGGGGTGGACGACTACATGGTCAAGCCTGTAGATCTGGACGAGCTGTTTCTGCGAATCGGCGCTTTGCTGCGGCGGGCGAAGATTGCCTCTGCCCGGAAGCTGGAGGTAGGCAGCTTTGTGATGGATATGGACGAGCATGTTGCCACGCTGAATGGGCAGGAGATCAGCCTGACCAACCGGGAATTCAACATTCTCTACAAGCTTCTTTCTTATCCGAAAAAGACCTTCACCCGGCAGCAGCTGATGGACGAATTCTGGGACGCCGATACCGACACCGCCCCCCGGGCGGTGGATGTGTACATGGCCAAGCTCAGAAGCAAGCTGGCAGATTGCGAAGATTTCGAGATCAAGACCGTTCACGGTCTGGGTTATAAGGCGGTAATCCAATGAAAAAGGGGAAAGTTCGGCAGCTGCTGAAAGCTGTGAATAACTATGTGGTCTTTTTCCTGATGGTTGGCTTTGCGGTCACCTGCTGTATGCTGCTGTTTGTCAACACACTGGCGAAGACTATGGGACTGGTGTTTACCCAGGAGAATGTGACAGACGCGGCAAAGATTACCTTCGGCAATGTGATGCTGATCACTTTTCTTTTCAGCGTCAGCGACTACATCCGCCGCAGGATTACGGTGGACCGCCCGGTGAAGATCATCACCGAGGCCACGGAAAAGATCATGAAAGGGGATTTCTCTGTACGCATTGCGCCCCTGCGGGGAGCGGCTACGGAGGAATTCAACCGGATCATTGAGGCCATCAACAAAATGGCGCAGGAGCTGGCAGGAACGGAAACACTTCGCACCGACTTTATTGCCAATGTGTCCCACGAACTGAAAACGCCCCTTGCGGTGATGGATAACTATGCTACCATGCTCCGCAAAAGCGGCCTTACAGAGCAGGAGCGAAGCGCTTATGCCAAGGCTATTTCCGATGCGGCCCGGCGGCTGGCGCAGCTGATCACCAACATCCTGAAGCTGAACAAGCTGGAAAACCAGCAGATCTTTCCCCAAAAGGAGAAATTCGACCTGACAGAGCAGCTCTGCCGGTGCGTTCTGCATTTTGAAGACGAATGGGAGAAAAAGAATCTCCATCTGGAGGTGGACCTGCAGGAGCAGCTGCAGATCCAATCGGACCCGCAGCTATTGGAGCTGGTGTGGAACAACCTGCTGTCCAATGCGGTAAAGTTTACGCCGGAGGGCGGAACCGTCGCCGTCAGCCTGAAAGCGGAAGGGGAGCAGGTGGTGGTTGCGGTTCGGGATACCGGCTGCGGCATGAAGCCGGAAACCGGCGTGCATATTTTTGAAAAGTTTTATCAGGGGGATACCTCCCATGCTGCCCAGGGCAACGGATTGGGCCTTGCGCTGGTGAAGCGGGTGGTGGATATTCTGGGCGGCGAGATCGCGGTACAGAGTGTCTACGGCGAGGGCAGCACCTTTACGGTGCGGATCGGCAGGAATGGCTATGGATTGGGTTAAACTGCTTCGGAAACTGGCTCGGCCGCCGGCGTGGGTGATCGGGCTTTTGAGCGTGGTCAGCGGCGTTTTGCTGACGGCGGTGTTCCTGAAAGGCTGGGAGCAAAGCGTAGCGGCTTACATGGTGTATGTTCTATCCTTTTACACCCTTACGGTAGCCTGCATCTTCCTGTCGAAAACGCTGCCAAGGCAGCTTCTTAGGATTCGGGCCGCTGTATATAACAATCCCCTGGGAAACCGGTATCTGACCGACCGGGGATTCCGGGCCCGGCTGTCGCTGCAGCTTGCCCTGGGTGTGAACCTGCTGTATGTAGGGCTGCATCTGATAGGGTGGTATCTGCAGCGCAGCTGGTGGTTTATGGTGCTGGCGGTGTATTATGGCATACTGGCGGTGATGCGGTTTCTGCTGGTGCGGTATGTGCATACCCATACCCTCGGAACCGGCAGCGCAGGCGAATGGAAACGGGCCCGGGTCTGCGGCGGCATCCTTTTGCTGGTGAACCTCAGCCTGAGCGGCGCGGTGCTGATGATTCTGTATCAAAATAAGGGCTATCACTACGGCGGCGTTTGGATCTATGCGATGGCGGCCTACACTTTTTATTCCGTGATCCACGCCATTGTGGAGCTGGTGCGGCATCGGTCTTTGGGCAGTCCCGTCATGTCTGCGGCGAAAGTCGTAAGCCTCTGCGCGGCGCTGGTATCCCTGCTGAACCTGGAAACCGCCATGTTCGATCAGTTCGGCACAGATATGGCTCCCGGCGACCAACGGCTGATGATCGCCCTTACCGGCGCGGGGGTCAGCGTGGCTGTGGTCACTATGGCAGCGATGCTGATGGCGAAAGCTACAAAAGAAATCAGGAGAAAGAACCATGGAGAATAAAGAAGGCTTTCAGTTCCGGTATTCTGCTGCCCAGCAGCAGGAAATCGCAAATATTCGAAATCAATATCTTCCCAAGGAAGAGGATAAAATGGAGCGGCTGCGCAGCCTTCACCGGGGCGCGACCCAAAAGGCGCAGGCCTGGTCCATTGCGCTGGGGGTTATCGGCGCGCTGATCATGGGCAGCGGCATGAGCCTTGCCATGACAGAGCTGTATGAGATTCTCGGCATGGACAAGGCGCTGGGTCTGATCGCTGGGATCGGCGTTGGTTTTGTGGGCATGGCGCTGGTTGCGCTGGCATACCCGGTGTATAACAAGGTACTGAAAAAGCAGCGGGAGCGGATCGCCCCGGAGATCCTCCGGCTGACGGAGGAACTGATGAAATAATCCCAGGGGCCTGCGGTTTCGCAGGCCTTTGTATTTACAAAACCGGCGCTCCATGGTATAATCCAAACCGAAAGGAGCGTGTTTGCCTATGGAAACCTACCAGAACGACTACAGCTTTGCCAACCCCTATCTTGCAGCCGGAGAGCTGATCCGCTGGCGGGGAAAGCCGGAAAGCGGCGGCATCCTGCTGATGCCCAGCGATTGGTTTATGATCCCCTTCAGCATTCTTTGGTGCGGCTTTGCCATTTTCTGGACTATTACCGCCTCGATCGGCGCAGGGCCTTTTGGCTTGTTTGGCATTCCCTTTGTGGCGGTGGGGCTTTACATCACAGTGGGGCGGTTTATCCATGCTGCCTACATGAGAAAACGCACCGCCTATGTCATTACCAATCTGCGGGTGATCCGCAAGCGGGGAAACCGGGTGGATACCCTCCGTGGGCAGGACATTTCCCAGATCCGGGTGACGATGCACAGAAACGGCAACGGAACCATTGTTCTGCAGGACCCCTATGCCTACGGCAGGCGTTACTATGGGCGGAACGATTTTTCCGGCGAATACAGCGGATTTTCTATTGAAAACATTGCCAATGTGGCGCAGGTGCAGCAGATCCTCGCCGCCATGGGGCAGCAACCGGAGGTGCAGGTATGAGAAATCTTAGAATTTTGCGGGAAAAGTCCTTTGCAGGCTGTCTTGGCAAGCTGAAGGTGTATGTAGCCGACCCGGCGGAAGGCGATCTGGAGATCGACGGCGTCCTCTGCCGCAAGCTGGGCGAGCTGAAAAACGGCGAGGAAAAGGCGTTTGCCATCGGGGACGGCTCGGTGGATGTGTATGTGATCGCCGACAAGATGAGCCGGAATTACTACTACGAAAAGCGCACCATTGAAGCGGGCGAAGAGGATGTAGCGCTGTCGGGCAAGGTGCATTTTAACCTCCTTGCCGGAAACCCCTTCCGGTTTGAAGGCGAAGTTTCGGAAGAAGTGGCGCAGAAGCGCCGCAAGACCGGGCGAAAGAGCGCGGTGCTGATCATCGCCTGCGCGCTTCTGGGCGTGCTTGTGGGCAAATTTATTGGTGGCGCGCTGGTGTCTTCCGGCTCCAACGACCCGAAGGTATTTACGGCAGAAAATCTGAGCATTACTCTGACCGAGCAGTTCCGCAGCACCCGGGCAGAGGGATTTACCAAGGCGTGGCAGGGTAAGGATGTGATGGTGCTGACCCTTCGGGAGCCCTTTACGCTGATGGAGGGTCTGGAGGATTATTCTTTGCAGCAGTATGCCCAGCTGGTGCTGCAGGCCAATGGCCGGGAAACGGACAGCCTGAAGCAGCAGGACGGATTGGTTTGGTTTGAATATGATTGGACTAACACCGAGGTAAAGACTACCTACCGCTATTATGTGTATCTGTATAAAGCAGACGATGCCTTCTGGCTGGTGCAGTTTGTTGCGAATACCAAGGACGCGGCCGGCTATGCCGGGCAGTTCGCCCAGTGGGCAAAAAGCGTCACCTTTTCCTGAAAAACAAGCAAAAAGAGCCTACCGACCGGTAGGCTCTTTGTTTATACCCGGATCTCTGCCCGGCTGCCGCCGGAGCGGGTTTTGGTGACAACGATCTGCTTGTCAATCCGTTCTTTCAGCTCTCCAACATGGGAGATGATGCCCACAAGGCGGTTGCCTTCGGTCAGGTCTGCCAGCGCCCGGTAAGCCTGATCCAGCGATTCCGGACTCAGAGAGCCGAAGCCTTCGTCTACAAACAGGGTGTCCAGCCGGATGCCGGTGGACATCTGGATCTCGTCGGAAAGACCCAGCGCAAGAGCCAGCGAAGCCTTGAAGGACTCGCCGCCGGACAGGGTTTTGACACTTCTTCGGGTGCCGTTATAGTGGTCGATGACATCCAGCTCCAAGCCGCTCTGGCTTTGATTGTTCTGGGCGGCGGTCTGGCGTACCAGATCGTACTGTCCGCCGGTCATCTTCATCAGGCGAAGATTCGCCCGCTGAAGGATCCGGTCAAAATAGGTGGTCTGGATATAGGTTTCCAGCATGATCTTTTCCTTGCCCTGCAGCTGCCCGTTGGCGGTGAGGGAAAGGGAGCGGGTCCATGCCAGCCGGATATCCAGCTCCTGCAGCTCCTGGTTTTTCTCTTCAATGCCCCGGAGACAGCCGGTGTTGCCGGCGATACGGGCGTGAAGCTGTTTCTGCTGCCGGAGAATGCCCGCCTTTTGCCCAAGCAGCTGCTCCCTGCGCTCGCCCAGCTGGGCCGGGTCTTCCTGGGGATTTTCCGAAAGGGTCTGCTCCAGCTGCTCGATTCGGGCAGACAGCGCTGCCAATTTCCGGTCGCAGGCGGATACATATTCCCGGGCCTGCTGCAGGGCGTTCTGGGACTGGGTAAGCTGCTGCTGCAGGGCGGTCTGCCGGGAGAGGGCCTCTGCCTTGGAGGCGAATTCCAGCTTCTGCGCCGTTGCGGCGATTTGCCCTTCCTGCTGGGTTTGCAGCGTGCGGCAAGCGGCGGCCTCCTCCCGCAGCGCCGAAAGGGAAGTCTGGGCTTCGGTCAATGCGGTTTCCTTTTCCGGAAGCTGCTGTGCCAGTTCCCGGCGGCGCTTCCGGTCGGCCTGCGCCTGGGAAATCGCCTGCTCCAGCTGGGTAAGGGCGGCATCGGCTTCTTCTTTCAGATTGCGGGCCATGGCCGGGGCGGAATCCATATCCCAGGCGCCGGGAAGCTGGGCAAGCTGAGCGGCAATGGTGGTCTGGGAAGCATCTACGGCGCTCTTTTGCTCCATCAGGCGGCGGTAGGCAGCGTCTGCCTCGGCCCGGGCCTTGTCGGCCTCGGCTTTTGCCTGCTTAACAGCCTGCTCGGTGGGGGCGTTATCCGACAGCTTTGCCGGGGCGGGATGGTCAGAAGAGCCGCAAACGGGGCAGGGGACTCCGTCCTGCAGCCCGGCGGCAAGAATGCCCGCCTGCTCATAGAGAAAGGCCCGGTGCAGCGTTTCGTAGACCTGCTGCAGGTCAGAAGCCTTTTGGTCGCAGCCGAGATAGGCCTTTTGCAGCTTCTGCAGCTTTTCCCGCTGGGCGATCAGGGCAGAGAGGGCGGAGATCACCGCCAGATACTGCTCCCGCTGCTGCAGCAGCTGCTGCTTTTGATGAAGCAGCCTTTCTTCTTCGGCAGCAGCGCCTTCCAGCGCCTGCCACTGCTCCTTCATCTTTTTTAGCTCCGCTGCCAGCCGGGCGCAAAGGGTTTCTCCGTCGGCAATGGCTGAGTCAACGGCTTTCTCCCGTTTTTGGGTATCGCGAAGGGCAGACCGAAGGGATTCTAAAGCATCGTAATCCGGCAGGGAAAGCTGAATCTGCCCGATGGCCCGGCGCAGCGCCTCCCGGTGCGGCTCCTGGGCGGTGTGGCTCTGCAGAGCGGCGCTGCCGGATTCCAGATCGGCTCTGGCGGCGGCCTGCTCCTGCAGGCATTGCGCCAGTTCTTTCTTGCGCTGCTGCTGGCCGGTAGCCAACGACAGCCGGCGGATCACATCCTCCAATTCGGTTTCCACCGCGGTCAGCTCCGCATCCAGAGCGTTTTGGGCGGCGTTGTCTTCTGAAAGGATCTGCCCAAGGAGCGCAATGGCATCGGCGGCGCTGACAGACCGGTCCTGCACCCCAAGCAGCTGGGGGGCAAGGGGAGAGGTGTCATCGCAGGTGATGCCCTCCATGTGCTGGCGCAGGCTGCTGTCCACCTGCTGCCATTTCCGGTTCAGCTCGGCGGTGGCTTCCGCCAGCTTTTTCTGCAGAGTTACATAAAGATGGGTGTGGAAAATGCTTCGGAAGATCTCCTGCCGCTGCCGGGTGTCTGCCAGAAGCAGCCGCAGAAAATCCCCCTGAGCGATCATGGAAATTTGTGAAAACTGGGCCCGGTCCAGCCCGATGATCTCCCGAATGGCGGTGTCTACATCCCGCACCCGGTTGATCACCTGCCCGCCGGGCAGGGTCAGAAGGGCATCCGGCTTCTGCACGGTAACGCCTTCGCCCCGCTCTTTGGGGCGGGTGTATTGGGGATTGCGCCGAACGGTGTATTCTTTCCCGGCGTAGGAAAATACCAGCTCTACATAGGTGGGGGTGGCGGGGCTGGCATATTTGGAGCGGAGCATGGCCGGCTCCCGGTTGTCGCCGCTGGCTTCGCCGTAGAGGGCGAAGGCAATGGCATCAAAGAGGGTGGTTTTACCTGCGCCGGTGTCGCCGGTGATCAGGTAAAGACCGCTGGTACCCAGCTTGGTAAAGTCCAGTGTTACAGCATCGGCGTAAGGGCCAAAGGCCGATAAGGTCAGGGTAATGGGTCTCATAAAGCACCTCCCCAGATATCCTCGATCAGCGATTGGGTGAATTGCAGCTGCTGCGGACTCATGGGCTGATTGTTCTGCAGCTCATACAGCCGGCAGAACAGCTCCAGCGGAGACCGGCTGCGGATATCCTCCAGACTTTCGATCACGGAATCCGACCGGGTGCGGGTGTTGTCGTAGGTCAGCTTCATCAGATTGGGATAGATCACCTGCAGCCGCCCCATGGCTTCCGGCACATCCTCCTCGTCGGTGAGGATAATGTGCAGATAGTCCTCGGTGGCAGTGCCGAGGTAACTGCTGCGCTCTGTCAGCTGCCGGTAAGTTCCCTTCAGCTGCCGCAGATCCCGCAGGGGAGTCAGCAGGCGGGTGTAGTGGGTGATATTGCCCTTTTCCTCCAGCTGCACAAAGGTGATACTCTTTTTGTGGCCGCATTCGGAGAAGGAGTATTTCAGCGGCGTGCCGCAGTAGCGGATGGTTTCCGTGATGTTCTGCGGGCCGTGGATATGTCCGAGAGCCACATAGTCAAACCTGGAAAATACTGCGGCATCCACATTGTCGGTGCCGCCTACGCTGAGCTCTTCCGATTCGCAGCGCTCCGCGCCGGTGACAAACTGGTGGGTCACCAGCACATTTCTCTGGGCGGGGTCGGCGGGAATTCCGGTGAGGGCGGTGCGGACCGCATCGGTATAGGATTCGATGGCAGCCTCCGGGAAAAACCGCCGCACATGGGCAGGCTTCAAAAAGGGCAGCAGGTAGATATTCACCGGGCCATGGCGATCGGTCAGGGTGACACAGGGGACGCTTCCGTCGTAAACCGGGCTGATGTGCAGACCGGTCTTTGCCAAAAGCTGTCCGCCAAAAGCCAGCCGCTCCGCCGAATCGTGGTTGCCGCTGATAAGGATAACCGGGTAATTCCGCTCCGCCAGACGGCAGAGAAAACGGTCCAATAGCTGCACAGCTTCCCCGGAGGGGACACTCTTGTCGTAAACATCACCGGCAATCAGAACGGCATCGGGCTGCTCCTGGGCGGCGATGGCAAGGATCTGATCCAGAATGTAGGCCTGATCCTCCATTAACGACACTTCTCCGATCCGCTTGCCGATATGCAGATCACTCAGATGCATAAGTTTCATGGTAACACCTCCCGGCTTTTGTTTGATTATAGCAAGATTTCCGGCAGGGCGCAATAGCGGCTGCCGGCAGAAGTGTTGACTTTTTCCGCCCGGAGGGGTATAGTAGGCAGAAGCAAACGAAGAGGAGAAACCCATGACATATCAGAAAGACGATCTCATCCGCCACATCCGGGCGTTGGGAATTGAGAATACAGACACGGTGATGGTGCATACATCCCTGAAATCCATCGGCGAAATTGACCCCGGCGATACCACTACGGCCGAGGTGTTTATGGAGGCCCTGCGGGAGTGCCTGCCGGAGGGCCTGCTGCTGATCCCTACCCACACATGGGCAACCATTCGGGAGGACGGGCAGGAATTTTCGGTAACCGACAGCCAGCCCTGCATCGGCGCTGTGCCTTCTGCGGCGGTAAAGCTGGCGGCGGCAGGGGAGGGGCTGCGCTCTTTGCATCCGACCCACTCGGTGGTGGCCTTCGGCAAGTGTGCCGCAGAGTATATTGCCGCCGATGCCCAGGCCTGCACCCCGGCGCCCTGGAGCGGCAGCTTTGGAAAGCTGTATGAAAGCGGCGGAAAGATTTTGCTGGTGGGCGTGGATCAGGGAAGAAACACCTTCTTCCATGCGGTGGACGAATTTCTGAACATCCCCGACCGGCTGACAGAGCAGCCGGTGCAGCTGACGGTTCGTGACCGGGATGGGAATGTGACAGCGCGCCGCCTTTACCGGCATAAGCGCAGTATGTCGGATTACTACATGAACTATGAGCCTGCCCTTGTCCATATGGGGGCGGTCCGCTTTGGAAAAATCGGCGATGCGGTGGTGCGGGTCTGCGATGCCCGCCTTTGCGCCGATACGGTGGCAAAGCTGTGGTCGAAGGCAGACCATGATCTGTGCCAAGGCTACGAGCAGCTGACTTTGGAATAAAAAATACCTGCTGACGGAACCGTCAGCAGGTATTTTTTAGTTCAGGCCGTATTGTCTGCGCTGGTCTTCGGTAAGTTCGATGTCACCCAGAATTTCCTTTGCCATGGCGATCAGTTCTTCGGTGGTGTAGCGCTGATAGCAGGCAATGTCCGGCGTGTTGGCGGTTTCCAGCTGTACAAAAAAACGATCCAGCTCCGGGGCATAGAGCAGACAACTGGGAACATAGGCGTAAGACTGCCAGCTTTCGGGGTCCAGAATGGTACACAGGCCGCTGATGTTGATGCCGCAGCCCTGCTGGCCGAAGTACCAGTCTACGGTAGAGTAGATGTCCATATCGGCGACATAGTAGTACAAGTCGGTCCAGCTGAGAACCTTGCCGGAAAGATCATACCGGCAAAGCTTAGCATCGGCGTACAGCACCAGCAGCTCACTCGCCGGGCTGAAGCAGAGGCTGAACAGCTGCCGACCGTCGCAACGGATCATGCCGGCCTGCGTTCCGTCGGGGTTCAGAAGGAGAATATCCTCCTCTGCGGGCAAGGCCAGAACACTTCCGTCCGGCGCCCATGCGGCCTGGGCATGGCTGCAGCTTTCATCCAGCGCAATGGGCGTTTCGATGACGGTGACTTCGCCGGATTCCCGGTCCAGAATCAGGCAGAGCATTCCGGCATCCTCGGTGGGAACGCCCAGCAGCAGCTTTTCGCCCAAGGTGTCGGGCAGCAAGTATTTCACGCCTTGCACCGGCAGGGGGTACTCCTTCACAACGCCGTTTTTCGGGTTCATCAGCATCAGGGTATCGGCGCTTTCCGTAGTGACCTCACCGGTGGTGTGATCCACCGTCATGGTGCTGCCGTTTACGAGATAGGCAAACCGGTCGCCCCACAGCGCGCAGAGATCGTTGGTAACACGGTAGCTGTCATAGGTATCGTCAGCGGGCAGGGGGAGCTTCATGGCAACCAGCTGGCCGTTTTCTGCATCGATGCGAAGCATCTTGGCAGCAACGGCTTTCTCTCCATAGCCTGTGGAATTTTGCAGAAGCAGCAGCTGCCGCTGGGAAGTCATACCGGCAACATGGATATTATAGGAGGAGGTCTCCAGCGGAGTCTGCCAAAGAATGCTTTGGCTTTCCAAATCGCAGCCGGACAACAGTGGATTATCGCTTCCGTAATTGTCGTCGGAGAATACGGCGAGTTTACTGTCTGCCGCAAAGACGGATGGATAGGGAAATCCCTCGCTGCCGGTAACGAAGGTGTAGTTGCCGTCGCCCACAATACCGTAATAGAAAATTCGGGTTTCCTCCCAGGGAAGAATGAAGTAGCTATAGTCGTTTACAATTCTGCCGGTGGTCAGATCGTCGGTAAAATAGCGGATAGAGCCAATGTACTGCTCATCGGGGTAGAAAAGTCCCAGAGAGCCATCTTCCAGCAGAAAACGCATCCGGGTTTCGTATGCCACCACATCCAGAATAGAGGAAGCGGCCTCGCCCCGGGACAGCAGCTGCCCGGTGGCGGCATCCAGCACCACGCACACATTGCCGAAGCAGCAATATACGCCATCGGCTACGGTGCCGTCGGCGGTGGGACAACCAACGGCGCCCATTCTGCCGCCGTAGTTCACCTGATAGTAGGTAGCCTGGGTGTTCCAAAGCACGGAAGCGTCGGCAGAGTTGATGCACACGATATCTTCTTTGCTGGGATACAGGGCTACCATGTCCATAAAAGCATAAGAACTGTCCCCTCTTTCCAGCGCGCCTGCGATAAACAGTTTTCCGTCCTCGGCAAAGTAGCCGCAATCGATCCAATAAAATGTAAGGGGAACTGTTTGGAAGTTCCCGTCTGCCAGGGTGAACAGATAGGGCTGGTGACCTGTGAAGTAATCGTAGACAGTGAAAACGATGGCGCTGCCGTCGGGGCTGGCGCAGATAAAGTCGGAAACGGAGCTGATGCCCTCCGGCAGGGAGAATGCCTTTTCTACCTTGCCGTCGGCGGCGCTCACGAGCAGCAGATTACTGCCGCAGTCAACGAGTAGCTGCTTGGTGTCGGGAATGGGGATCAGGTTACTGAAGGTGTAGCCGTAATCGCCGGGCTGCATCTGCCAGCGCACACCCTGCTCTGTGCAGCTGCCGCACAGGATGTTTTGCATATCCCACAGGATTACCGACCCATCGGGCAGGAGGATGGGATCTTTGCCCAGACCTCCGCCTAAGGAAACACCGGGCTTCAGGGTGTGCTGCAGCTTGTAGGTCTGGGTGTCCCAGATGTAAAGCTGGTCGGTATCGTCCCAGCTGACAAGATACTTTCCGTCCTCGCTGAGCAGCATGCCGTTTACCTTATCGCTGTGGGTAAAGGCGGTGACAGGCAGTACGTTGGGCGCGCTGGTGTAGGCGTTGGTGGCGCAGCCGAGGGCGTATTCCGCATCCGCCACCCAGGGGCGGGGAGAATCGGCGCTGGGCAGCGCCTCCAGCGCAAGGGCAATGGCGGTCAGCCGGTCGCCTTCTTCCAGAAGGTCCAGCGAGGTGGAGGACAGATAGCGGGACTGGTTGATCAGCGCCTGCTCGTAGTTTTCCTGAATCTGCCGGGCAGTTTGGAAGAAGTACACAGCCAGCAGCAAGGAAGCCGCAAGCGCTGCCGAGAAGAAGGCCACCATGCGGCGGGTGCGGTACTGCCGCTGCCGCTGCCGCAGGTCATCGTAGCGGCAGCCCAACAGGGCGGCGGCCAGCCGGGGCAGCTCGATCTGCTTGGCCTTGCGGGGCGGCATCCGGAAATCGCAGCACAGAGGCTCCCGGCCTTCCATCAGCACCGGCGGCACCACATCGTCCGGCTCACCTTCTGCCAGAACGATCAGAACCTTGTCGATGGTATGGGTTTCCAGAAACAGCTGGATCTCCCGCAGCACCCACTGGGATTCCATGGTGCGGGGGGAACAGATGACGATGAGATAGTCGGAATTTTTCAGCGCTTCGTCGATATCGTCGCTGAGATTTACCGACAGAGGCAGTTCTTCCTTATCCCGGAAGATCCGCTGGATCCGCTTCTTGCCGGTAGCCTTCTGGATAGCTTTGGGAACATGAAACCGCTCCAGCTGCCGGTGCAGCCGCTGGGCGATGGCGGAATCTTTGGGGCTGTGCCGGTAGGAGATAAACGCATCATAATGTACCTGCATAAGATCGCTCCTTTTTTTCTGTTTTTTCTACTATACCATAAAATATCCGGATAGGAAAGTAGAAAAGCGGCTTTTGTTTTTTAGAAAGCTGTGGTATAATGGGAAAAAACCAAGGAGGTGCGCTTATGGGAAAGGTAAGACTGAACGAAGATGCCCAGATCGTAGAGATGATCCGTCAGGGGCTGAAGGAGCGGGGCGGCTATTGCCCCTGCCGCCGGGAGGATATTCCGGAAAATAAATGCATCTGTCAGGAATTCCGGGAGCAGATCGCAGACCCGGAATTTGAAGGGTACTGCCACTGCATGCTTTACTATAAGGAAAAGTAAGGAGGCCATCCTATGCCCAAATACATCATGGCGCTGGATGCCGGCACTACCTCTAACCGCTGCATTCTGTTTGACCGGCAGGGGCGGGTGTGCGCGGTGGCGCAGAAAGAGTTTACCCAGTATTATCCCCAGCCGGGCTGGGTGGAGCATGACGCGGGCGAGATCTGGTCTACCCAGCTGGAGGTAGCCCGGCAGGCCATGGAAAATGCCGGCGCAGCCGCTTCGGATATTGCAGCCATCGGCATCACCAACCAGCGGGAAACCACCATTGTATGGGATAAATATACCGGCGAGCCGGTATGCCCCGCTATCGTGTGGCAGTGCCGCCGCACCAGCAGCTATTGCGACCGGCTGAAAGCCGAAGGCTGGACCGACCGGATCCGGGAAAAGACCGGCCTTGTGATCGATGCCTACTTTTCTGCCACCAAGCTGAGGTGGATCCTGGAAAACATTCCCGGCGCCCGTCAGCGGGCCCAGCGGGGAGAACTGCTGTTCGGCACGGTGGAAACCTGGCTGATCTGGAAGCTGACCGGCGGCGAAGTCCACGCCACCGACTATTCCAACGCATCCCGCACAATGCTGTTCAATATTCACACGCTGCGCTGGGATCCGGAAATTCTGGCGCTCATGGATATCCCCGAGACGATGCTGCCTCAGGTGCTGCCCAGCAGCCATGTATTCGGCAGAGCCCAGGCCCAGTTCTTCGGCGGCGCCATCCCTATCGCCGGCGCGGCGGGAGATCAGCAGGCGGCGCTGTTCGGCCAGACCTGCTTCCGGCCCGGCGAAGCCAAGAACACCTACGGAACAGGCTGCTTTTTGCTGATGAATACGGGCGAAACTCCGGTGTTCAGCAAAAACGGGCTGATCACCACCATCGCATGGGGCTTGGACGGGAAGGTAGAATATGCGCTGGAGGGCTCGATTTTTGTGGCAGGCGCGGCGATCCAATGGCTGCGCGATGAGCTGAAACTGATCGATTCTGCCGCGGAAACCGAGTATCTTGCCCGGCAGGTGCCGGATACCAACGGCTGCTATGTGGTGCCGGCCTTTACCGGCCTGGGCGCGCCCCACTGGGATCAGTATGCCCGCGGAACCATTGTGGGCCTGACCCGGGGCTGCAACAGAAACCATATCATCCGGGCTACGCTGGACAGCCTCTGCTATCAGACACTGGATGTGCTGCAGGCCATGCGTACGGATTCCGGCATTGAACTGGCCGCGCTGAAGGTAGACGGCGGAGCCAGCGCCAACAACTATCTGATGCAGACCCAGGCGGACCTGATCAACGCCCCCGTTCTGCGGCCCCGGTGTGTGGAGACCACCGCGCTGGGCGCGGCTTACCTGGCGGGACTTGCGGTAGGGTACTGGTCCGGCAAGGAGGATGTACTTAAAAACTGGGCCATCGACCGGGAGTTTACCTCCCAGATGGACGATGACCGGCGGCAGGCCATGCTCCGGGGCTGGAACCGGGCAGTACGCTGCGCCTACCATTGGGCAAAAGAAGAATAAAAAACCGGGTGTTCCCGCTATGGGGAACACCCGTGTTATTATATTAGATCATTTGCCGGCTGCGCCTTCCTCGATAATGCGGAACACGCCTTCGGTTACGGTTTTATAGTCGCGGATCAGCTCCTGCAGACGCTCTTCGCCGGCGGGCTCCAGATGGTAGTAGATCCGGGTCATCCGCTTGCCGGATTGCACCTTATGGTCGGAAATGTAACCCAGCGCCAACAGCCGATACAGCACCGGATACAGAGAGCCTTCCTGGGTGGTGAATTTCCCGCCGCTGGCGCGGGCAGCCTCCTGTACCAGTTGATAGCCATACATATCCTCTTTCCGAAGAAGGGACAGAATTACTAAAGAGGCAACACCCCGGCGGTAGCTATTGGGTTCGTTGGTGGTAGACATAGGTACACCTCAATTGCGGATTTTTTTCTTATTTTATCCAAGAAAACGAACAAAATCAATACCTATCTAAGAAAGAGAAATTAAAGTGTTTTTCTGTGACGGACACACAAAAACATAAATCGATGATATCGCTTTTGGATAAATATAAAAAAACGCCCCCGCCCGAAGGCGGGGGCTGAGAGCCGGATCAATAGTTGGCTGCGTGAATTTCAAAGTAGCTCTGGGGATGATCGCAGGTGGGGCAAATCTCGGGGGCGTTGGTGCCTACGATGATATGACCGCAGTTGCGGCATTCCCAAACCTTGACCTCGCTCTTGGCAAATACCTGGGCGGTCTCTACATTGTGCAGCAGCGCGCGATAACGCTCTTCGTGGTGCTTTTCGATAGCAGCCACCAGACGGAATTTGGCAGCCAGCTCCAGGAAACCTTCGGCTTCGGCGGTAACGGCAAAGCCTTCATACATATCGGTCCATTCGTAGTTTTAGCCTTCGGCGGCGGCGGTCAGGTTCTGGGCGGGGCTGCCGGTTCCCTGCAGCTCCTTGAACCACAGCTTGGCGGGTTCCTTTTCGTTTTCAGCGGGCTTCAGAAACAGAGCGGCGAACTGC
>JAZSGN010000006.1:0-44831 GCA_045532755.1 Faecousia sp. | reverse complement strand
TCCCCCCTTAGGCTGACTTCTTTGGGTACTTTCTTGTTCAGCACAAGAAAGTACCCCGCCGGAGGCAGCAGGGTATCAATCCGCACCCCCCGAATGACACAAGAATCTCCGGCTCCCCCTTGCATATCCGCCCAATTTTCGGTATAATGGAGAAAAAGCAACCAAGGAGGCTTATCCGATGGCTAAGCTCTATTTTAAGTATGGCGCCATGGGCTCCAGCAAAACCGCTCAGGCGCTGATCACCAAATATAACTACGAGGAAAACGGCCTGCAGGTCTGGCTTATCAAGCCCAGCGCCGACACCCGGGACGGCATCGACCTTCTTCGCAGCCGCATCGGTCTGGAAGCCAAGGTGGAAGTGATCTCCCCCCAAACCGATATCTACGCCCTCTTTTCCCAGAGCCGGCAGGGCAAATGCGATGTGATCATCTGCGACGAGTGCCAGTTTTTCAGCCGGGAGCATATCGACCAGCTCCGCAGCGTGGTCAACGAGTTCGATGTGCCGGTGATCTGCTTCGGCCTTCGCACCGATTTTCTTTGCAACCTGTTCCCCGGCAGCCACCGGCTGATGGAGGTGGCGGATACCATTCAGGAGATCAAAACCATCTGCGACTGCGGCGCGAAAGCCACCGTCAACGCCCGCATCGACGCCGGCGGCTACATCGTCACCGAGGGCGCCCAGGTGGTGCTGGGCGGCAACGACAGCTATGTGGCCATGTGCCACCGCTGCTGGGTCCGGGGCATCCGGGAACATAAGAAAGTAAAACTGCATTAAGGAGGAATTTCCCATGGAACTGAAAGAGATTTTAGCAAAGTGCGACCATACCCTGCTGGCGCAGACCGCCACCTGGGCAGACATTCAGGCCATCTGCGACGATGGCATCCGCTTCGGCACGGCTTCGGTGTGCATTCCCGCGGCCTTTGTGAAGCAGGCCAAGGACTATGTTGGCGAAAAACTCGCCATCTGCACCGTCATCGGCTTCCCCAATGGCTACGCCACCACCGCCGCCAAGTGCTTCATGGCCTCCGATGCGGTGGATAACGGCGCCGACGAGATCGATATGGTCATCAACATCGGCTGGGCCAAAGAGGGCAAATTCGATGCCATCCGGGATGAAATCGCCGCCATCAAGGCCGCCTGCAAGGGAAAGCTGCTGAAGGTGATCATCGAAACCTGCCTGCTGACGGAGGAAGAAAAGATCGCTTTGTGCAAGGCGGTGTCCGACTCCGGCGCCGACTACATCAAAACCTCCACCGGCTTCGCTGCCGCCGGCGCAACCTTTGCCGATGTGGAGCTTTTCGCCAAGCATGTTGCCCCCCATGTAAAGATCAAGGCCGCCGGCGGCATCTCCAGTCTGGCCGATGCGGAAAAGTTCATCGCCTTGGGCGCTTCCCGGCTGGGTACATCCCGGATCGTGAAGATCGCCAAGGGCCTTGCCAACGACGGAAGCTACTAACGAACCCACAATAAGGAGGAAATATTATGTTAACCACTCCCACTCCCCATATCGCCGCCAAGCCCGGCGATTTCGGCAAGACCGTCCTCATGCCCGGCGACCCCCTGCGCTCCAAGTTTATCGCCGAGAATTTTCTGGAGAATCCGGTTCTGGTGAACAATGTCCGGGGTGTCCACGGCTACACCGGCACCTATAAGGGTGTGAAGGTGTCCGTCATGGCCTCCGGCATGGGTATGCCCGCCATTGGCATCTATTCCCACGAGCTGTTCAACGGCTACGGCGTGGAGAATATCATCCGGGTAGGCTCTGCCGGTTCGATTCAGGACCATATCAACCTCTATGATATCGTGCTGGCTCAGGGCGCCTGCACCGATTCCAACTTTGCCGCCCAGTTCCATCTGCCCGGCACCTTTGCTCCCATCGCATCCTGGGAGCTGCTGAGCGAGGCGGTCAAGGCCTGCCAGGCCCACGGCGCAACCTTCCATGTGGGTAATGTGAACTCCTCCGATGTGTTCTATGGCGACCATGTGGGCGTTCCCGAGGGGCTGGACAGCGTTTACGGTCTGAAGAAGATGGGCGTTATGGCGCTGGAGATGGAAGCCGCCGCCCTGTACATGAACGCCGCCCGCTATGGCAAGCGGGGTCTTTGCATCTGCACCATTTCCGACCATGTCCTCAAGGGCGTGGAAACCACCAGCGAAGAGCGGCAGAACTCCTTCACCCAAATGATGAAGATCGCCCTGGATGTAGCCGTCGCCATGGAGGATAAGTAAGCACTGCCTTTCAGCACAGATATGTCCGGCATCTCAGGAGGGAGGGCTTTGGTGAAAACATTTCCACGAAACCGTAAGAAGCTGTTTTTGAGCCTTTGTGCGTTTTCCGTTTTTGTGACGTATTCACTATTTAGTGTGATTTCCGTAGACTCCTTTTCCTCTGTTCCACCAGTGATTATGCCGTTTGTCGTTCTTTTCTTCACAGCATATTTTGGCGCGCTGCTATGGTTCTTTCTGGTTGGCCTTACCGCGTTTCAGACAATAGAGCTGAACCGGGATGAAATCCGCCTGCGATTGGGGCCGCTGGTACTGAAAAGGATTCCGACTGACACAATTAAAACGGTGGGCGTATGTGCGCTGTATTCCAAAAATAGTCGAACCGTTCCGGATATGCGTTGTCTGGTACTGTCCGACAAAAGCCCCGAGGAACTGAACGAAAAAGGACAAAAGCGACTGAAAAATAAAAAACTCCGTAATCTGATGCAGAATGAAGGCGTGGCGGCAGAGGGCGCCTATGCCGCAGCAAAAGTATATCTGTTTGAGCATCTCTTTTTTGCGCCGCTGTGGATTGAGCAGTCCGACGAGGCGCAGCAAGCCCTGCGCGAAGTCCTGCTGTGCGCCAGGTTTCTTGTTTAGCAACTAATTTGCCCATAGGAATTTGATGGAAAGGAATTTGCTATGCCGGAACAAAACCGGGGTATAACCGTTGCCATGAGTCTCTTGCCTGCGTTGTATTGGGTGGGCGTTGCCGTCTTTGTAGTAGGCGGCCTTGCATGCACCGGATTGTGTGTGTTTGTAGTTTGGGATGCCGGCCTCTGGGGCATCCTGCTCGCAGCGCTGTTCTTGCCTTGGTGCATACTGTTTTTTCAGCAGACTCTTTATTTCCTGATTCAGGCTGCGGGGCTGCTGCACCTGACGCCGGAAAGCATTTCTCTTCAGCTGTTTGGCAGAGAGCTTTTTGCAATTTCTGCCGGGAAACTGGGAGGGCTGTATGTGGTGCAGATTCGGGCTAAGAATGGCACATTGGCGAAGTATCTGGGCGTTTCCGGCTGCAGCCTTTCTGATTTTACACAGTTGCGGGAGGAACAGCTGAAAAAGGGTATTTTCTCCCGCCATGAGCTGAAATACCGCAAACGCCGTCCGGACTGGCAGCAAAAGTTTGCCGAGGAATATCTGATACGGCAGTGCAAATGGGCGCAGCCTTTCCCGATCTTCCGCAAAATTCTCTGGCTGCCCTGGTCGGAGGATCTGCTGGCGCTTCTGCAGCAGTGTTACCCTCAGGCCCCTGTGGAAAGGGTGTCGGAAAAATCTCTGTACAAACCCTTCGCCAACAGTTGGAAAGACAGACAATCTACCTGCTTTTGCCGGGGCTTGCAAAAGAAACCCGGGATACCGGCTGTTGTGCTTGTGTTTGTGCTGATTGTTTGTGTCTGGCCGGTGGCGTTCCTGCCGTTTTCGCCGGAGGTTTGGCCGCTAGCGGTGATGTATGCCGTGTTTATGACGGCGCTGTTCGGAGGCGGTCTGCTGTTGGGGCTGCCGGAAGGCGATGAGATCAGCCTCCTGCCCGAGGGAATTCGAATCCGGCGGGGGAAAAAAGAGGTTCTGCTGCCCAGATCCGGGCTGCAGACCATTGTTCATCGGCTGAATGCTTACCCGCTTAGTGATCTGCGTATCTGCCTGCCGGAACGGGAGGCCTGCGTAGAGCAGCAAATTCTCTGGCTGCAGAAAAGCCGCAATCGCCGCATCTGGCTTCAGGCGCTGCAGCAGCTTCCCGATGGCGAGGAAAGGCTGTTTAAGGGCTTCTGCAACAGATTCCATAGAGATTTGGGAAACCAGCTGCCGCCGGTGCAGTGGATCGCTTATACACCGGACCGGGCCGAGGCTCTGCGGCAGATGTACCCGGAGGTTTCCTGGCTGGAAATTGATTGAGTTATGTAAACTAAAATGAGGTGAATCCTATGAAACGGGTCTTTTTGATTGTACTGGATTCCTGCGGTGTGGGCGCTATGCCGGATTCGGAGCAGTTTGGGGATGTGGGGGTCAACACCCTGCGCTCCTGCGCCGGTTCTGCCAAGCTCCATATTCCCAACCTGCTGAAGCTGGGTCTGGGCAACATCGCCGGGGTGGATTACCTGCCCAAAACCGATGCCCCTGCCGCTGCCTACTGCCGTCTGGCAGAGCGCTCCATGGGCAAGGATACCACCATTGGCCACTGGGAGATCGCCGGCATCGTATCTCCCGAGCCGCTGCCCACCTATCCCGAGGGCTTCCCGGAAGAGGTTTTAGAGCCTTTCCGGCAGGCAACGGGGCGGGGGATTCTGGCCAACGCCCCCTGGTCCGGCACAGAGGTCATTGCCGCCTTTGGCGATGAGCATGTGCGTACCGGGGATCTGATCGTCTATACCTCCGCCGACTCCGTGTTCCAGATCGCCGCCCACGAAGAGGTAGTGCCCCTGGAGCAGCTTTACGAATACTGCCGCATTGCCCGCAGCCAGCTTAAGGGCAAGCATGGGGTAGGCCGCGTCATCGCCCGGCCTTTTGTGGGAACTTCCGGCAATTATAAGCGCACCGCCAACCGCCACGATTATTCCTTAGAGCCCCCTGCCATCACTCTGCCGCAAGCGGTGAAGGACGCGGGTTTGGCCAGCATCGGCGTGGGCAAGATCTATGATATTTTCGCCGGCGAGGGTCTGACGGAGCATGTCTACAACAAGAGCAACGCCGACGGCATGGCCCATACCGACCGCTACGCCGCCGCGGATTTCAACGGCCTTTGCTTTGTGAATCTGGTGGATTTCGATATGCTCTATGGCCACCGCCGGGATATCGACGGCTACGCCGCCGCCCTGACGGAGTTTGACCGCTGGCTGGGTCAGTTCCTGCCCAAGCTTGGGCCGGAGGATGTGCTGATGATCACCGCCGACCACGGCTGCGACCCCGGCTACACCGCCACCACCGACCACACCCGGGAGTATATCCCGCTGCTCATTTACGGCAGCGCGATTCGCCCGGCAGACCTTGGCACCCGGGAAAGCTTTGCCGACATCGCCGCCACCGTTGCCCAGCTGCTGGGCATCCGGCTGGACACCCCCGGCAAGAGCTTTGCTGAAGAAATTATGTAAACCGGAGGGAGCGCTATGACACCGGAAAAACTGATCGCCATGGCGAAAGAGGCCATGACCCATGCCTACGCGCCCTATTCCGGCTACAAGGTGGGCGCGGCGCTGCTGTGTGCCGACGGCAGCGTGTACTGCGGCTGCAACATTGAAAACGCCGCCTATTCTCCCACCAACTGCGCCGAGCGCACCGCCTTTTTCAAAGCCGTCTACGATGGCCACCGGAATTTCACCGCCATTGCCGTCTGCGGCGGCAAGGATGGGGTGATCACCGGGTCTTTTCCGCCCTGCGGTGTCTGCCGGCAGGTGATGCGGGAATTCTGCGGCGACGACTTTCGGATCTACCTGGTCGGCGCCAACGATGGCTTCGAAAGCTACACCCTTGCCCAGCTGCTGCCCGCCGGCTTTGACCCCGCCGCCCACATGGGGCAGGGAAAAGCCTGAAAGCAGTTGATTTTCCGATCAATGTGATATTTCGCTCCCCGGACGGAACCCAATGTCATTAAGTTTTCGCATGTCATTGCGAGCACCGAAGGTGCGTGGCAATCCGCGATTCCCTATGGGAACGGATTCTCACGCCTGCTAAGCAGGCTCAGAATGACACGGCTTTCTTAACTTAATGACATTGGGACGGAACCGGGGGGCGATTTTTCGGCGAAAAGGGTTGCAATCCCGGGAAAAAAGGGGTATACTTACAGGCGGTAGATTCTAATACACAAGGAGGTCGTGTTCTCAGGCATAGTCCGTTGGATCCGGCCTCTGTTTTTCTGCCCCGGGGCAGAAAGGAAAGGAAGAAAATCTATGGCAAACGAAAAAAACACGGAAGCAATTTATGATGCCCGGCAGCTGGGTACGGGCAAGACCCTGATTCTGGGCCTGCAGCATCTGTTCGCCATGTTCGGCGCGACGGTGCTGGTTCCCGCGCTGACGGGTCTGAATGTGTCCACCACTCTGCTGTTCGCCGGTCTGGGAACCCTGCTGTTCCATCTGATCACCGGCCGGAAAGTCCCCGCGTTTCTGGGCTCCTCCTTCGCGTTTCTGGGCGGTTATGCCGCCATCGCGCCGCTGGTAGACGATGCCGGCAACGCTCTGGACAACAGCGGCCTGCTGCCCTATGCCTGCGCCGGCGTGGCCGTGGCAGGTCTGGTGTATCTGGTGCTGGCGCTGCTGTTTAAGGTCTTCGGCGCCAATAAGGTCATGCGGTTTTTCCCGCCCATCGTAACCGGCCCGATCATCATCTGCATCGGCCTCTCCCTTGCCAAGGATGCCATCGGCAACTGCACCGGCAACTGGCTGGTGGCGCTGGTAGCCATCGGCGTTGTGGTGGCGTGCAACATCTGGGGCAAGGGCATGGTTAAGATCATTCCCATTCTGCTGGGCGTTGTGGCCTCCTATCTGGTGGCTATGCTGGTAGACCCCGCCGCCCGGGCCCATGTGGCCAGCACCGTAGCCGAGGCCAAGTGGATCGGCCTGCCCATTATTTGGGAAAACACCGCTTTCTCCATCTTCGGCAAGGATTTCGACGGCGGCCTGCTGCTGACCTCCATCATCACCATCACCCCCATTGCCCTGGCCACCATCGTGGAGCATATCGGCGATATGTGCGCCATTTCCTCCACCGTGGGCAAGAACTATGTGGCCGACCCCGGCCTGCACCGCACCCTGCTGGGTGACGGTCTGGCAACCACCCTGGCCTCCCTGTTCGGCGGCCCTGCCAACACTACCTACGGCGAGAACACCGGCGTTCTGGCTCTTTCCAAGGTCTTCGATCCCATGGTGGTCCGCCTTGCGGCGGTATTTGCCATCGTGCTGAGCTTCTGCCCCAAGTTTGCCGCGCTGGTCGTAGCCATGCCTGCCGCCACCATGGGCGGTGTCAGCCTGGTGCTGTACGGCATGATCTCCGCCGTCGGCGTGCGGAATGTGGTAGAGAACAAGGTGGACTTCACCAAGAGCCGCAATGTCCTCATCGCCGCCCTGATCATGGGTCTGGCCATCGGCGTTACCTACAACGGCGCCATCCAGATCCCCGTGGGCGCTGTTACCATCCGCATGTCCGGTCTGGCAGTTGGCGCGCTGGTGGGTATTATTATGAATGCCATCCTGCCCGGCAAGGACTATGAGTTCGGCGCCGACCGGCAGGGCGACACCTCTGTCAACTTCGGCACCCGCGCCGACTAAGAAATTGCATACGCTGGCCGCGGTTTGCTTGCAAACCCCGGCCCTTTTCTTTCAGCAACGGATTGCCATAGGCCTGTCGTCCCCCGCAATGACACAAAAAAGCAGAGTTTTCCGCTGTCATTCCGAGGCCCGTTAGGGCCGTGGGAATCCGTTCTTAGGAAAAATGAAATATATAGGGGGACGGATTGCCACGTCGGGCTTCGCCCTCCTCGCAATGACAGGTTTTTTCGACAGCCTGACAAAACGCCCCGCCGAAAGGGAGTTGCGAAAAGGAATTTTCGCAACCCCCAGTGATATTTTCCCTGGCGGGAAAGTGATATATTTCCTCTGGAAATGTGATAAAAGTGATATATGCCCAAGGGCATGTTGCGGTGTCACTTCGTGACGATATGAAATAGAAAATGGACTTTCGCAATTTCCGCGAAAGTCCATTTTCTCTTTATCAGGTGATTTCGATGGCGTAGATGGTCTGGTAGCGGGAGCCTACCACCAGAATGTTGCCGAAGGCGGCGGGGGAGGCCTCAAACTTGCCGCCGGAATCCAGGGTATCCAGCACTTCGCCGGTAGCGCCCCGGATCAGGCGGATGTTGCCGTCGAAGTCGCAATGGACGATGTAGCCGGTGCCGTCCTCCTGATACACGGCGATGGGGGAGCTCCAGGAGTAGCTGCTCAGCTGCAGCCGCCACACTTCCTCGCCGGTTTCGGTGCTGAGCGCCACCAGAATACCCTTGGAGGTGGTGGGAATCCGGGACACGGAGTAGATCACCAGACCCTCCAGGTCGGTGCCTTCCTTGCCCAGCACCGGGGAAGCCTGCACGCCGCCGGAAATATCCGTGACGGTGTTGACAAAGTAGGGAACTTCCCAAACGATCTCGCCGGTGAGGGCGTTGAGCTTGTAAATGGAGATGTTGCCCTGGCTCTTGGAATCCTTGGTCCAGTGGAGCGATGGCGCGGTGTACACATAGGACTCCTCGTTGGAGATCCACTGGAAGGCGGGGGAGGCGTTGGAATCGTCCTTGGTGTCCTGAGCCCAGACCACCGACATGGTGTTCAGGTCGACGCAGAAGAACATACCGCCGTTTTCCGATATGTAGAGATAGTGGTCTACAATGGCGGCGCTGGGCTCGAAGCCGTACCAGTATTTGGAGCCGCTGGAGCGCTTGGTATCGTAGCGGAATTTCACCGGCGCGTCCGGCGCGATGTCGATGGTGCCGGCGGCGGGGTCATAGACCGTGTTGAGCTTGATGGTGTAGATCAGGCCGTTTTCGCCGGGCCAGATCAGGGTGTCGGTGTCGCCGTGAACCAGCGGCGCCGAGTCGAAGGCCCGCCAGCTTCTGGGGGCGAAGGAATCCCGGTAACCCTCTTCATAGAGGATCGTGCCGTCGATCAGGCTGATGACGTACATCCGGGGCTTCTTGCCGGCGCTGGTGGAGTCGCCGGAGCCGACATACAATAGCGGATATCCTCTGGGGTCCAGCGAGCCGGCGCCCTTGAAGCACATGCCGACCTCGATGGGGTCCCGGGTGGGCTTGCCGTCTTCCAGATCGAAGAAGTAGACCCGGCCGTCCATGGAGGCGTAGATCACTTCCACAAGGTTTTCCTTATTTTTCTTGCTGTCGTAAAGGTTCATCAGCTGCTTCGTGGCGGCATCCCACTGCACCATCAGGGGCTGGCCGGTCCAGCCGTTGCCGGTCCAGTAGCCGGTGCCGCCGCTTTTCAGCAGCGAGCCGGTTTTGGCGGTCCAGAGAGTGTCCAGCTCCCCCTTTTCCACGGTAACCGTGCCGTAGGCGGCGTTGTGGCGCATATTATCCCCCCGGAAGGTGGGAACGCCGGGCAGGGGGAAATAGTCCTTACCTTCGCCGAAGTAGATGGCTTCTTCCCGCAGATATTCGGTTACCGTCTTGCCGTCGACCTGCACCTGGGAGGTGACCTTCCAGTTGGCAGGGTCTGCCGAGTCGGAAATCTCCGTGATGGACAGCTCCGGCTTGGGCGGCTCAGTGGGCGCGGTGGTAGGCTCTGTGGTGGGCGCGGTAGTGGGTTCGGTGGTGGGCGCGGTAGTGGGCGCCGTAGTGGGCGCGGTGGTGACTTCGGTGGTGGGTTCCGTGGTCACCGCCGAGGTTTCCGGCGGCTCCTGCTGGGGCAGGGAGAGAATTCCCAACTGCAGCAGCTGCACTACTACGCAGCAAAGCAGCACCAGCGTGATTAAGTAGATGGCGGCGGTGAGCAGCCCCGGCTGACGCCGGTTCACCGTGCGAACGATGGCGGTAAGCAGGCACACAGCGGCCGTTACCGACAAAATAAGGATCCAGAGCATAATACCCCTCCTCATTCCCGATTTTCTTCAAGCATACCACAGTTTGCGCGAATGTGCAAGGTGTATGTTGTCGAAAGAAAATCCGGCGATCTGCATCGCCGGATGAATTTACGCTTCGCCGGTATGAAGAGCCGCGAAGAATTTGTCCGGATATACCTTGTGGGCCAGGGTGATGATGGTATTTCGCAGCATGATCTTCTCGTCGGTGGAGTCCACGCCTACGGTGTCCGGGGAATCCTTCAGCCCGAAGACATACAGCAGCACATTCTGCAGCTCCTCCCGGAAATATTCGTAGGCCACCCGGGTATCGTAGGTGCGCTGCTGCAGGGCGATGAACAGCCCCAGATCCTCCATGCGGATCGAGCAGACCACCGGCCTTTGCAGCTTCTACGCCGAGGAAGGCGGCCTGATGCTGGGCTTTGAAAGCGAATAATCCCCAACTGCCCGGATTGCTCCGGGCAGTTTGTTATAGTGATTGCAATTAGGCTATAGGGGTGCTATAATGGTCACAACACGACAAATTTCCCGGGAGGTGACCCCTTTGAAACTGCGAAATCTGGCGCTGGCTCTGGCGCTGACCCTTTGTATGCTGCTGGTGGCAGCGCTGCTGCTGCGGCAGGAGTTCGGGCCGCCGGAGCAGAATGACCCTGCCGCCGGCACGGTGGTGCGGATCACCGAGCTCTGCCCCAAGAACGATTCGGTTCTGCCGAACAACGCCGGGGACTACCCCGATTATATCGAGCTGCATAATCCCGGCGGGGAGGTCATCGACCTCACCGGAGCCCGGCTGGCTGCCGGGGAAGAGGAGAGCAAGCCTTTTCCGGAATTCCGGCTGGGGCCGGGAGAGTACCGGGTGGTGCTGCTGGGCGAAAGGCTCAATTTCTACCTTGCTGCCTCCGGCGGTCAGGTGCTGCGGCTGCTGGGCAGCGACGGCGCGGTGCTTGCGGAAATTCTGACCCAGGCGGCGGGCAGCGATCAGGTGCTGCTCTACCGGGAGGAGGGCTATGTGCTTTCCGACAAGCCCAGCCCCGGCTTTGCCAATGACGAGGCAGGCCAGCGGGCGTTTTCCACCGGCCGCCCCGATGAAGACCCCAAAATCCTCATCAGCGAGCTGCTTACGGAAAACCTCTCCGCCCTGCCCGACGAAGCGGGCCGGTTTTCCGATATTCTGGAGCTGCATAACCCCACCGACTCGCCGGTGAACCTGAGTGGCTACTGTCTTTCCGACAGCCTTTCTAACCGCTTCCGCTACCGGCTGCCGGAAGTGACCCTGAACCCGGGGAGCTATCTTGTTGTTTATTGCGACGGGCTGAATTATGTCAGCGAAGCGGGCGGCATCCATGCCAATTTCGCCCTTTCCTACGGCGAAAGCCTGATCCTTACCGACCCGGCAGGAAGCTACCTGACTCTGGAAGCCGGCTACCCCGGCGATGACCAATCGGTGTGCCTTGTGGAAGGGGAATATGTTCCGCTGCCTGCCAGCCCCGGCTTTGCCAACGATGCCGCCGGCATCACCGCTGCCTGGGAGCAGCGGATCAACCCGGAAAGTCCGCTGGTAGTCAGCGAGGTGCTGCTGTCGTCTTCCGGTGTCAGCTGGCAGGGGGGCTTTGCCGATGTGGTGGAGATCACCAATATTTCTTCGGAAACGGTAACCACCGGCGGCTGGTTCTTGTCTGACGGAGGCGACCCCTACCGCTACGCCTTGCCCGATGGCAAGCTGCAGCCGGGCGAGTGTCTGCTGCTGGTGTGCGAAAAGGGCAGCGGCGAGCAGTTTACCGGCTTCTCCCTCTCTGAAAGCGAGAGCCTTTACTTAACGGGCCCCGATTACCGCTACGCGCCCCCCGTAGGCTGCGTTGCCCCCCAGCCGGGGCAGAGCATCCGCCTTGTAGAAGGCAGCTACTGCGGCGGCCCGGTGTCCCTGGGCTATGAAAACCTGCCGGAAAAGGAGCTGCTGTGGCAGCAGGAGCGGCTGCCTGAAGGACTGCGTTTCTCCGAATTGATGAGCGCCAACCTGTCTTATCTGAAGGGCGCTTACGCCACCACCAGCGATTGGATCGAATTTTATAACCCCACAAATGAACCCATCCGGCTTTCCGACTATTGCCTTTCCGACGATGCCAAGGAGCTTTCCAAATACCCCCTGCCGGATGTAACGGTAGAGCCGGGGAAATACCGGGTGATTTTGCTGGCCAAGAGTCCGGAGAATCTGCCTGCCGGCTACAGCATTCTGAATATGACCCTTTCCAGCCGGGGCGAGCAGCTGTACCTGACCCGGAGCGGTCTGGTGGTGGATTCTGTCCAGCTGCCCAGCCTTGCCACCGATACGGCCTACGGCCGGCCTGCCGGCTGCGGAGAATTTTCCGTTTTGGACAAGGTGACCCCCGGCAAGGAAAACGGCAAAGCCGCCCAGCTGTCGGAAACGCCCCAAGCCATTACCGCCCAGGGCGTGTACAGCGGCGTTAAGTCGGTGGAGGTGGTGCTGGAAGGTCCGGGAACGATCTACTACACCACCGATTGCACCGACCCCAACACCTCCAGCCGGAAATACACCGGCCCGATCACCCTCACGAAAACCACTGCCATTCGGGCAGTCTGCTACGAAAGCGGCAAAAAGGCCTCCCAGATTCTGGACCTGACCTATATCATCAACGAGGGGCATACCCTCCCCGTGGCAACGGTGATCACCGAGCCGGACAATCTGTGGGATTACTACAGCGGCATTTATGTCAAAGGCCCCGGCGGCGGAGATGTGTTCCCCTATGTGGGCGCCAACTACTGGAAGGATTGGGAAAAGCCGGCTACCGTCTCCCTTTTTGAGACCGATGGAACGGGCTTCAGCCAGAAATGCGGCATCAAGATCTTCGGCGGCTACTCCCGGGCGCTGGATATGAAGTCCCTGGCCTGCTATTTCCGGGATGCCTACGGCGCGGGAGAGCTGAACTACCCCCTCTTCGGCGAGGAGGGGCTGGATACCTACGAGGCCTTCATCTTCCGCAACACCGGTCAGGACTTTGCCCGGGCCCGTATGCGGGACGCGGTGCTGACCTCTCTGGTGGCAGAGGCCACCAACGTGGCGGCCCAGAAGTACCGCCCGGTGGTCATGTATATCAACGGCGAATACTTCGGCGTTTGCTACATCCGGGAGAAGATCAACGAGCATTACATCGCCGGCAACTACAATGTAGCCCCCGAGGATGTGACCCTCACCGTTGCCAACGGCCGGGGCTGCGACGAGTATCAGGCGCTGAAAAAGTACATCCAGACCCATGATATGTCCCAGAAGAAGCACTACGAATATGTGTGCTCCCTGATGGATGTGGAGGAATATATCGATTATATTCTGGCAGAGATGATCATGGGCAACCCCGATAACGGCAACATCAAGTTCTTTACCACCAAGGGGGGCAAATGGAACTGGATCCTCTACGATGTGGACCATGCCTACCGCAGCGTGTCCTATAACGCGGTGGTGGCCCACCTGAATCCGGCAGGTACCGGCTCTCAGGACCTGTTCTCCACCGCCGTCATCAACGGCCTGCTGCAGAATAAGGAGTTTCGGGATGCCTTCCTGACCCGGGCGGCCTGGCAGCTGAAAACCATCTGGGCCCCGGAGAATGTGCTGGCCCGGATTAACGAGGTGGCGGGGCTGATCGGCGAAGAGATGAAGCGGGACTGCCAGCGCTGGGGCTTAAGCTACACCAACTGGCAGAACATGGTGGACGAAATGCGCTATGTTGCCCGCTACCGCAACGGCTATATGATCAGCCATTTACAGAGTTATTTCGGTCTGTCCGACCGGCAGATGAAACAGTACGGCTTTGATGTGTAAGGGGGTGGCGGTGTGGCAGTCAGACATGAGGAAAAGTACATCATCAGCTACCGCCAGTATCTGCTGGTGAAGCAGCGGGCCATGGCGTTGCTGACGCCGGATGCCCATGGGGATTCGGGCAGCTATGTGGTCACCTCTTTGTATTTTGATGACCTGGAGAATACCGCCCTGGCGGAAAAGCAGGATGGCCTTGCCCTCCACCGGAAATTCCGCCTGCGTACCTACGATTGCAGCGACCGGCTGATCAAGCTGGAGCGCAAGGACAAGCGGGGCATCCTCACGGAAAAGCAAACCGCAACCCTGCCCCGGCAGGAGCTGGAGGCCCTGACAGAAGGAGATCTCAGCCGGCTTACCGGCAAAGCCTATGATCTGGCGGCGCAGCTTCGCGCCGGCGGCTTACGGCCGGCGGTGGCGGTGCGGTATGAACGGGATGCCTTCTTCCACGAAGGAAGCGACTTCCGCCTGACCTTCGACCGCCGGGTGGAGGCCCTCGGGCCGGAGCTTTCCAGCCTCACAGAAGCGGAGCTTCCCGGCCTTCCGGTGCTGAGGGGGGATCAGGTCATTATGGAGATCAAGTATGGCGAGCGGATCCCGGTGTTCGCCCGGAAGCTGACCCATATCGATGGGCAGCAGCTTTCCGTATCCAAATACGCCCTCTGCCGGGAAGGGCTGCTGTAAAGGAGAAAATGCCATGAGTATTATTGACGCGCTGAAAAAAAGTGTGATTGAAGGCTTCGAAAGCAACCTGACCGTTCCCGATATCCTGCTGGGGCTTACGGTTTCTCTGGCGGCGGGCCTGTTTATCCTGCTGGTGTACCGGCTTTCGGTGCGGCAGGTGTCCTTTAACCGGGGCTTCGGCATCACGCTGCTGCTGGTGTGCTCCATCAGCGCCATGATCGTTCTGACCATTACCTCCAATCTGGCGCTGTCGCTGGGCATGGTGGGCGCGCTGTCCATCGTCCGCTTCCGCACCGCCATCAAGGATGCCATGGACACCGCCTTTATGTTCTGGGCGGTGGCGGCGGGCATTACCTCCGGCGCAGGCTTCTACCTGCTTTCGCTGGTGGGCTGCCTCTTTATCGGCGTGGTGTGCGCGCTTTCGCTGGTGCTGTGTGAGCAGGCTTCCCGTCCCTTCCTGCTGGTGGTTCGCTCCGAGCATTCCGGTGTGATGGATGGAGTAGAACAGCTGTTGAAGCAGGGCGGCGTCCGCTACAAGCTGTCGGCAGTGCTGGAAAGCCCTAAGGGCGCGGAGATCACCTATGAGCTGGGCTTCGCCCGGAAGAATTATCCCGCCGTGCGCCAGCTTCGGGAGCTGGCCGGCGTTACCGCCGTTTCTCTGGTGGATTGCCGCAAGAGCTGATAAAAACCCACCTGTGCCACATGGCACAGGTGGGTTTTTGCTTACAGCGGTTTTTCCATCCAAAGGTGGGGGCTGCCCTGCACAATGTCCGGCTCGGCGGCGGGCAGAAAGCCCATGCGCTGATAGAAGCCGGCCGCGTGAAGCTGGGCGTGAAGCCGCAGGCAGCTTCCCCCGGCGGCCCGAAGGGCCTCCTCGGCCCGGGCCATCAGCAAAGCCCCCAGACCCTTGCCCCGGTATTCGGGCAAGATCGCAAACCGCCCCATCATCCAGAAGCCTTCCTGCCCCTCGGGGTAGGCCCGGCAAGTGCCGATGGGGCTGCCGCCGTCAAACAGAACAAAGTGGAGGGCAACGGGGTCAAATTCGTCCGGCTCGTCATGGAAGCCCTGCTCCCGGACAAATACGGTCTGCCGGATGGCCATAGCCTCCTGGGGCAGGCCGGTGTAGGTGGTAACGGTCATGGTGATTCTCTCCCGGAAATTTTTCTTCAGTATATCACAGCTTCTGCCCTTTATCTACTGCCCCGGCCGGATTTTTCGTTGTAAATTTCCAAAAACCGTGATACTATCAGGATAGAGAAACAAGGGAGGCCTGCGCCATGACCGATCAGTATGATGTGTTTATCTCCTACCGCCATCTGCCGGCGGATAAGGCGGCTGCCATAAGGCTGGAAAAGCTGCTGGAGCGCCATAAAAAGAAAGACGGCAAGCGGCTTCGGGTCTTTCGGGACCAGAGCGAGCTGCCCACCTCCTCCGATCTGGATGCGGATATCCGGGAGGCGCTGGAAAATTCCCGGTATCTGGTGGTGATCTGCTCGCCTACTTACCGGGATTCCAAGTGGTGTATGCGGGAGCTGCAGTATTTCCGCCAGCTCCATGATAACCGCAACACCTATATTCTGCCCCTGCTGGTAGAGGGCGATCCCCAGGAAGTGTTCCCTCAGGAGCTTTGCTGGGAGCAGCGGCAGATCACCGCTGCCGATGGCAGCGCCCAAACCGTCACGGTGGAGGTGGAGCCTCTGTGCGCCAACATCTGCGCCGACAGTAACGCTAAGCGGATGCGGCTGCTGCGGACGGAATATCTGCGGATCGCCGCCCCGGTGCTGGGAGTCACCTTCGATTCGCTGTACCGCCGGGCCCAGCGGCGCAAATGGGCAGCGGCTGCGGTGGCAGCGGCGGCTGTGGCGGCCTTCGGCGTGTATAACGCCGCTATGCTGTCCCAGATTCGCCAGCGGCAGCAGCAGATGTACGAAAGCCAGTCCCTGCGGCTGGCAAATGAGGCGCTGCCCCTCATCGCCCAAGACCCGGAGCTGGCCATTTTGCTGGCAGATGCCGCCTTGCCGGAGGATCTTCAGCGCCCTGACTTTGCCATTTTGCCGGAGGCAGAGCTGGCCCTTCGCAGCGCTGCCCTCCAGCGGAGCATCGAGCTGCAGACCAGCCCCTTCCAGCTGCAGACCCGGATTCCCCTGACCTCTTCCCATTGGGAGGTGGGCAGCGCCTGCCACGGCGGCCAGTGGCTGCCCATTTCCGACCACAGCAGCACGAGCCTGTACGATCTTACCACCGGCGACCTTCTGTCTGCTACCGACTATCCCTTGCTGCTGTTTCAGGACTCGGCCTACGGGGTGTACTACATTGCCGATGGCAGCCGCTGCCTGCTGGTGGATTCCGTTTTCCACTTCGGCGTATCCACTCTCTACTGCTACGATTATTGCGACAGCCTCACCGGTCAGGTGCTGGGCAGCTACGAGGTGGAGCTGCGGGAAGACACCCTGCAGGTGGCAACCTGGTATTTCCCTCTTTACGATGGGCAGACCGGCCTTTGCCACATCATCTGCCGGGAGAAGCCGGGGGGAAAGGTGCAGTACCGCTCCGTAGGCTATTTTGACCAAAACGGCGTCTTTACCGAGAAGAACGACCCTTCCATTGCCCCTCTGGCGGCGGCGGACGACCCCTATCTTCGCAGTATGGGCAGCTTTTCGGAGCTGGGGCTGGATCTAATGTATGAGTATGGGGATTATCCCCGCCGGCTCCAGGAAGCCCCTCAGGACTATCAGGCGGCTATGGAGGCCTTTTCTGCCGGCTACGGCCAGGATTGGAGCGTTAAGGAAATCAGCCGCACCGCCGACGGCCGGATGTATGTCATGCACATCCGCTCTGCCAAAATCGATCTCTACGCCAATCCCGCCCTTCAGTGGGAGGGAACAGCCTTCTGGGATGCCCAAGAAAACCGGCTCATGGCGCTGTGGGAGGATTGCTGCCTTTTCGACCCGGCCCAGAATTTGCTGATCCGGGTCACGGACGATGCCATGCTGGTCTACCGGCTGGATACCCGGCTTTGCGGCGGCAGCCTGCTGCAGGAGCAAAGCTATGAATTTATCGCCTCCGACGGCTCCTGGGTTCTGGATTTGGAAGACGATTTCCGGGACTATAAGAATTTCGGCCCCCTGGAGGTGCTGCTGGCAACGGATATGGGAAGTCCCATTTTGCAGGCTCAGGCTGAGAGCGTGTATGTGTCGAAAAACGAAGACTATATCGCCTACTCCACCGAAAATCCGCAGGGGGGCTATATCCTCCATGTGTACTGCGTTTCCCAGCAGCGGGAGACCTTCCGTCTGGAGTCGGAGGAATGGTCCTTCCATACTCTTGCCGTCAATGAAGACGGCAGCCGGGTGGCATGGGGCAGCAACTATACCCTCGTAGCCGACACCGCCACGGGGCAGATCCTCGCCCGCTACCAGCTGGAATTTTCCGATCTCTATACCGGCGCTGCCCATCTGGAATTTTCCGGCAGCCGGCTGCTGATCCTGCGGGATAACGATGCCTATGTCTGCGATGTGGACAGCGGCGCAGAGCCGATGCGCCTGCGCTGCGGCGCAGCCAGCTCCGGCATGTACGGCGGCTTTTTGGGGGATCTGTGCTTCACCTCCGATGGTCTGGTGCTGCTGCCGTCGGATGGCATTATGGTCATGGGCAACCCCACCCCCGTCACCGCCATTTACGATCTCGAAACCGGAAACGAGGTGTCCTTCTTCTCGACTTACTCTGACTACGGCCAGAACTTCCTCTACGATGATGCCACCGGCACCCTGATCATTCAGCAGGCCAACCGGTTCTACGCCCAGCGCAGGGGAGAGGACGGCAATTTCCAGGTGGTGTATACCATCACCCCCAAGGCTACGGATATGACCGTCAACACCTTCGCCGCCTCCTGCGACGGCCGCTATCTGGTGCTGAACAGCCCCCGGCAGTGCGAGATTTACGATCTTGCCGATGGCTCGCTGCGCTATGTGCTGACCAATGCGCTTTTTGCCACCAGTCATTACGGCGTGGCGGATGGGGTGCTGTATGACCTTCGGGCGGGCCAGACCGGGGAAATCCATGCCTATCCGCTGCCGGATACCCGGCAGGCCCGGCAGCAGGCTCAGGCGCTGCTGAGCCGCAGCGGTGAGCCCAGAACCCTGACCGAGCAGGAACGGGAGGAGTACTACGTTCCCTCCGAGTGGCAGTAAACGCAAATCATAACACCCCGGAAGGCACAGCCTTCCGGGGTGTTTGCCATGTTATTTCAGCAACATCATCAAAGTGTTGCCTTGGGCAATCATCTTACCCTGCCAGTCGTGGGTCTTTCCGGTGGAATAGTCGTAGTAGGCAATCATTTTGCCTTGCCAATCGTGGAGCCATAATCGGTTGCCCCGCCGCTCGGTATAGCCGATGACCCTGCCGGTCCAATCCTTGATCTTTTCTCTTGCCATAATTTATCCCTTTGTCCACTGGGAGCAGCTTTCGTATGCCTGCATATCCTTGCCACAGCGGACATTACCGGGCTTTGAGCAGGTTCCCCGAATTCGAGAATCCTTCAAAACATAGTAGCCAACATTGTTCAGCTTTCTGTCACCTCGCCAATAGCGGCAAGTGCCACAATGGATGGCAGCCTTGGGATATTCAATGCCCATAATTATTTCTCCTATTCCTGACCGTTTCGTGCGGCCAATTTTTTGCTTTTAGTTCCCCAATACTCGACAACACCATAAATAGAATCAAAGTTGTCAGGATCTTTTTCCACTATGCCTGCCGCCTTGATTTGCCCATCGTCGGTAAACAGTTCCTCGGGCTTTACGACCTGAGGATAGTCGTAGTATTCTGTCAGAAGCTCCGGGTTATAGGTTATGGAAAAAATGTGTATCAGATAACGGAATTCGTAGTAATAACTCAAAGTAGTGGTATCGTCTTCTGGATCGTAATTATAGGTCTTACGATACAGAGAGGGATTCTTTAATAGCTTTATCATGCTGTCGTAGTATGCATCCGCAGCCGCCTTATCAACAGGCGGCTCTTTCAACGCAACCAAGAATTGCTTAAAATATCCATCCTCCAAGAGTTCGGGTCTTTCTCCCATGCGACGCAAAAATTCCAGCCTATAATTCTTTTTACCAAGACCGAATTTCAAAATGCATTCGTCGATGGGCTGATCTACACAGGCAGGCAGATAAGCCTCGCAGAATTCCCGAATTACATCGGACGTGCGATCCAGCTTTTTGGCAGGACCTCCTTCTTCCAATGCAGAAAGTCTGGCCAGATATTCCCAGGAATCCGGAAACAGAAGTTCGTCGTATGTACCGGCTTCTTTGTGCCGCTGCTTGCGATCGCATAAAACGCCACCGCCGCAGTTAGCGTAGAAGTAATCGGCGTAGGTGGTGCAGTACCAAGGAGAGGGTTCCATGAAATTGCAGGAGTCAGATTCGGTCAACAGTTTTTGGGCATAGCCGCTCTCTGCTCTTGCTTTCAGTCTGGCCTCCCGGTCTGCTTGTGCTTTTTGTTTCTCCCTGGCGTTCAACTGCGCGATCTCTTCGGGGGTTGCATCCTCTAGGAAATTCCATCTTTCATGATTTGGATCTCCGTTGACAATTCGCTCTATTCTTTTCTCCAAATCTTCTTTACGCTTCTGCGCAGCCGCCTCCATCTCGGCTTTCAAACGTTCCTGCTCGGCCTTGCGACGCTCTTCCTGCTCTGCCACTGCTGTTTCTACTGCGGTTCGTGCAGTGTTTACTGCTTTCGTAGCAGCATTTTTTAATTTGTCCAGAAAAGCCATTCTACGTCACTCCTTTGTATTTAGGTTTTTTTACTCAATATTGTTGAATACTATTCACCAATATTACTGCCATAATAGCATACAATATTGGAAATGTAAACAGTATTCAACAAAAATGAGGGGTTTTTTATGTTTAAGATAAAAGCCGCCGACGGCACAAATAACCTATGCGGCCGCCGGATCGCGCAGATACGAAAAGAAAAGAAAATTTCGCAGCGAAAACTGGCGGTCAGAATGCAGCTACTTGGGTTTGATGTTGATCATTATTTCATTCGTCGGGTCGAAAACGGTGAGAGGTTTGTGACCGACATTGATCTTGTGATCTTCTCAAGAGCACTGGATGTACCCATAACCGAACTGCTGCCGGCGGAGGACGTGCAGCTGTAAAAAGCCCCTCATCCCAGTCATCATTATAAGCTACCTTAGGAAAGAAGTCCTATGCTGACAGCATAGTTGCAAACTTTTGTCGAATGTGGTATGCTGATAAAAATGGAAGGGGTGAGGGTATTTATGCAAAAGGATACTTCTCAAATCGTGAAGGAACTGGGCCTTTGCCCGGATTTTCAAACGTTTTACAGCGAAAATAAGGACTATATGGTTTCCGGCAGCCTTGCGCAGCTGCTGGCCGGGCTGCTGGAAAGCAAGGGGCTGAAAAAGTCCCGGGTGATTCAGGCGGCGGAGCTGTCCGAGGTCTATGGCTATCAGATCTTTTCCGGCATTCGCGTGCCGGAGCGGAAGAAGCTGCTGTGCCTTGCGGTGGGCATGGGGCTGAACATCGAGGAAACCCAGCAGCTGCTCAAATGCAGCGGCTATCCTACCCTTTATGTCAAGCTGCCCTTTGACAGCATCGTGCTCTATGGCCTTTGCAAGGGGCTGTCCGTCGTGCAGATCAATGAGCTTTTGTATGAATACGGTTTGGAGACGCTGGGATGAAAAAATGTCCGTTTTGTAAGGCAGAAATTGAGGAAAACGCCCGATTCTGCCTGTACTGCATGAAACCCTTAACGAAAAAGGAAACGGTTTCGCCGGCCAAAAGGAAGAAGTTCTCGTGGCTGCCGGTGGTGCTGGGGATTTTGCTGCTGTTGCTGCTGGCGGCGGCTGCGCTGCTTCTGGCGCGGGAGAAAACCCCGGATCTGCCGGACCCCAATCCGGCCCAAAGCGGCGAAGCCACCGATGGCAGCAGCGCACCCACCCTGACCGGTGACACGGAGCCCCTTATGGGCGGCACCGAGCCTGCTGCGGAAACCACCGCTGCCACGAGCCCCACCCAGCCGGATGCGCCCACCGGGGAGCAGCCGGTGCCGGCAGCGCCGCCTTCCGACACACCGCCTGCCACCCAGCCGGCGGAAACCCAGCCGAAAGCAACCGAGCCCCCGGCAACCGAGCCGGAAGTGACCGAGCCGGAAACCACCGAGCCGGAAACCACCGAGCCGGAAACCACCGAGCCGGAAGTCACAGATCCGCCGGTAACCGAACCGGAAGAGGATCTGCCGGAAACCACCGCGCCCCAAGGACCGGTGTATGCCTACCGGCTTGCCCGCACCGGCGATGATTTCGCCGCCCACTACACCAACTCCGGAAACGATATTGTGATCATCGGCATTACCGAGGAGAGCGCCGACGGCGTATACAACATTCCCTCCACCATCGATGGCAAGCGGGTCATCGCCATTATGGCCAATGCCTTTACCGGCAGCAACGCCAGAACGGTGTATTTGCCGGCCACCGTCAGAACTGTTTGGAACTATGCCTTTGCCGGCTGCGCTCTGCGGCATATTTACCTGCGGGCCAGCTCCGTCTATCTGGAAAGCAAGGCCTTCCCTGACAGTAAGGGAATCCTGACCATCCATTGCGCGGCAGACTGCGACGACCGGGCCTTCCGCTATTATAAAAATAGCGCCGAAGGTTACGGCGCAACCTGGAAAGAATGGAATGGTTGAGCCTATGACGAGGGAAGCCTACATAAAGAATGTATTTTCCGCCTATTCCCTTGTGGCGGTACTCAGCGAAAAGAACGGCTGTCGGGTTTTGCGGCTGCGCAACAAGGCCAACGCCCGGGATCTGGTGCTGCGCAGCTTTCCGAAAAGCTTGCCTGCCTATGAGATCCTGTGCGGTGTGCGCTGCGAGAATCTTCCGGAAATTTATGATGCGGTGAATCTTGCCGACGGCCAGATCGTTCTGGAAGAATACATCGACGGCCTCACAGTGGCGCAGGTGATGGAAACCGGCCGCTATCACTACCGGGGGGCGAAAAAGGTGCTGACCGGCCTGTGCAGCGCCTTGACGGTTCTGCATGAGAGGGGCATCATCCACCGGGATGTGAAGCCGGAAAATGTGATGATTGACAAAAGCGGACGGGTGGTGCTCATTGATTTTAACGCATCCCGGCAGGAATCCCTTGGGGGAAAGGACACGGTGGTCATGGGTACTGTGGGCTACGCCTCCCCGGAGCAGCTGGGAATTTCTCAAAGCGATGCCCGCACCGACCTCTACGCCGCAGGGGTGCTCCTGAATGTTATGTTAACCGGAAAGCACCCAACGGAAACCTTTGCCCCCGGACGGGCCGGACGGATCGTCCGCAAATGCACGGCTCTGAATCCGGACGACCGCTATCAAACTGCCGAAAAACTCTCGGCGGCATTATAACAAAAGCCTTCTGCTGCTGCAGAAGGCTTTTTGTTATAGACCCAGCAAGGGCAGCCGGGATTTCAGATCCTCAATTTTTTCTTCGATCAGACGAATGGTTTCCAAAAAGGCGGCGTCCTCTTTTCCCGAGGGGTCATCGAGACCCCAGTCCTCCCGATGGGCGCAGGGAAGGTGCGGGCATTGCACATTGCAGCCCATGGTAACCACCACATCCACCGCCGGAATGTCCGACAAGAGCTTACTGTGCTGGGTGGCCTCCATGTCGATAAAATGAACCTGCTTCATCAGCCGCACCGCATCCGGATTGATTTGGGGCTTGGTTTCCGTTCCGGCGGAATAGCTTTCCCACACATCCGCGGCCAGTTTCTTTCCCAGCGCCTCGGCAATCTGGCTGCGGCAGGAATTATGTACGCAAACAAAGGCTACTTTCTTCATTTCTTTCCTCCAAAGAAGGGGCAGCGAAGCCCGATACACTGGTTGTTCCGGTGGCTTCGGGAGCAGACGGGCGTAGTTTTCTCCATTTGCACCTGCAGATGCTCCGCGGCAAAATCCACCGCCGCAAGGATAGACAGATAGGAATCCCGCTTGCAGCACCGGGGGCCGCCATTTTTGCCGATGCTTTCCAGAGCCTTTGCGGTCATCCGGTTGCTGAGTCCCCAAGGCTCAGCCGCCAGCGGTGTAGAGCCGGTGACGATGGAAACGAACTGCCCCGCGCTGACACCTGCGCCGCAGGCACCCCAGAATCCGCAGGCACCGCCGGGAACTGCGCTGCCCCGGCGCGCTATCTCCTGCAGTGCCTTAGGCAAATCCAGATCGCCCCCGGCGTTTTTGTAGGCTGTGAGCAAAGCCGCGCCTACCATCACATGGTGCTCCGGCCCGTGCATGTGGCAGAAGGGCAGCGCCATCATCTTCTCCAAAATCTCCAGAGGATTCCGGGAGGTTTCCGCCAGACACAGACCGAAAATGCTGTCGATCCCTTGGGTGTGGCAGTCGCTGCACACAAAGTGGCCGTTGACGCAGCGGGTCTTGCTCCACTGAGTTTTGCGGCAGATGGCGCATTCCATCTGCACATCCTCCGGCAGATACTCCAGCCTTGCTTTGCAAATCAAACACTCTTCGTTCACGGTGATCCCTCCGTTTCGTAAGGTTATACTGCTATGATAATCGACGCCGGCGGGATTGTCAACGAGTAGCAGCTATGTGACAGTTGCAACCTTGCTTTTTCTAGTGTACAATGGGGGCAGGAGGCGATGGAAATGCAGAATTTTCTCGAAGGAATGAACACCCCCCTTTTTGACGGCATCGACCCCCGGGACCGGGCGGCGGTGCTGGGCTGCACCGGCTATCATATCGGCACATTCCGCAAGGGCGAGATCATTGCCTTTGAAGCGGAGCATATCCGCCACATCGGTATTCCCCTCTATGGCAGCGTAGACCTGATCAAAGAGGATGTGTGGGGCAACAAGACCCTGCTGCTTCGCGCGGGCAAGGACGAGGTCTTTGGCGAGACCTTCGCCTGCGGCGAGGATTCCATTTCTGTGGTCACCTTTGTGGTTTCCGAGGATGCCAAGATCCTCTTTATTCCTTTTCAGCGGGTGATGCACAGCTGCACCATGGCCTGCGAATTTCACCACCGGCTGATTGAGAATATGGTTCGCATCATCGCCGCTAAAAACCGGGAGCTGATGCGTAGGGTAGAGGTGGTGTCCAAGCGCACCATCCGGGAAAAGCTGCTGGCGTATCTTTCTTTGGAGGCTCAGCGGCAGCAGACCCGCTATTTTTCCATTCCCTTTGGCAGGCTGGAGCTGGCGGAGTATCTTTGCGTAGACCGCAGCGCTCTGACCCGGGAGCTTGCCAAAATGAAGGCGGAGGGCCTGATCGACTTCGACCGCAACTGCTTCCGGCTTTTGTAATGTCGGCGGCGCTTTTCTAAAAATGTGACATTTGCAACATCAACCTTGCCGATGATTCGCTATAATGAAGAAAACAAAAGGCAAGGAGGAATCGCTATGTTAGATGGATGCCAGGGAAAACCCCGTACCCCCACCATTATTGAAAAAACCTGCCCCCAGTGCGGCAGCCTCATCGAGCTGTTCTCCATCGATACCCAGATGCCCTGCGAAAACTGCGGCTTTGTGGCCTATAATGATACCCTCAGCTGCGTGCAGTGGTGCCAGTACGCCAGAAAGTGCGTGGGCGACGAAATGTATGAACGCATGATGGAGATCGCCGCCGCCCAGAAAGCCAACAGGAGGAAGCAAGCATGATCCGCAAAATCATCACCATTGACGAAACCCGCTGCGACGGGTGCGGTCTGTGCGCCGCTGCCTGCCATGAAGGAGCGATTGGCATTGTAGACGGCAAGGCCAAACTGCTGCGGGAGGACTACTGCGACGGTCTGGGGGACTGCCTGCCGGCCTGCCCCCAAAAGGCCATTTCCTTTGAAGAGCGGGAAGCGCCTGCCTACAACGAGGCGGCGGTGCTGGCTGCCAAGCGGGCCAAGGAAGCGGCTGCCTGCAGCTGCCCCGGCTCTGCCTGCCGGAGCATCCGGCAGCCCACCAGCCAGCTTACCAATTTCCCGGTGCAGCTGAAGCTGGTGCCGCCCAACGCCCCTTATTTTGAGGGCGCCCACCTGCTGATCGCCGCCGATTGCACCGCCTACGCCTACGCCGCCTTCCATCAGGACTTTATGCGGGGCAAGGTGACCCTCATCGGCTGCCCCAAGCTGGACGGCGTGCATTACGCCGAAAAGCTGACCCAGATCTTCCGGGAGCAGGAGATCCGCTCTGTCACCGTGACCCGCATGACCGTGCCCTGCTGCGGCGGCCTCAGCTTTGCGGTGAAAACCGCGCTGGAAAGCTGCGGAAAGGATATTCCCTTGCACATCGTAACCATTAGCCCGGATGGGCAGATCGCCGGATAACCCGTCAGAATCCGAACAAAACCGCCCCCACCGAAAAGTAGGGGCGGTTAATTCATTTTCAGGACACTGCGTCAAACTGGGCCTGATACAGCTTCTTGTAGAAGCCGCCCTTTTCCATCAGGCTTTCGTGGGTACCCTGCTCCACCACCTTGCCGCCGTCCAGAACCAGAATGTGGTCTGCCGAGCGAATGGTGGAAAGCCGGTGGGCGATGACGAAGCAGGTCTTTCCCTTCATCAGCTGCCGCATGGCCTGCTGAATATGCTGCTCTGTGCGGGTGTCCACATTGGAGGTGGCTTCGTCCAGAATCAGCATGTGGGCATCCAGCAGCATGGCCCGGGCAATGGTCAGCAGCTGCTTCTGGCCCTTGGAGATGGAGGTGCCGTTGTCGGAAAGAACGGTGTTGTAGCCCTGAGGCAGCCGGGAAATATAGCTGTGGATATGGGCCGCTTTTGCGGCGGCAACCACCTCTTCCATGGTGGCGCCGGGTTTGCCGTAGGCGATGTTGTCGAAAATGGTGCCATGGAAGAGCCAGGTATCCTGCAAAACCATGGTGTAGGCCTTTCGCAGGGATGCCCGGGTCAGGCTGCGGATATCCTGAGCGTCCACATAAACCGCGCCGCCGTCCACATCGTAAAACCGCATCAGAAGGTTGATGATGGTGGTTTTGCCTGCGCCGGTAGGGCCAACAATGGCCGTCAGGCTGCCGGGGGCAGCGTGCAGGTTCAGATCCTGAATGATGGGGCTGCCGGGAACATAGGAAAAGTCCACATTCTCCAGCCTCACATCGCCCCGGACATGGGAAAGCACGGCAGCATCCGGATGGTCTGCCTTTTCCGGCTCGGCATCGATCAGGGTGAATACCCGCTCCGCGGCGGCGAAGGCGCTCTGCAGCTCCGCGATGATGTTGGCCACCTCGTTGATGGGGCCGGAGAATTTCCGGGAGTACTGAACAAAGCTGCTCAGGTCGCCCAGACCGATCTCGCCCCGCAAAAACAGCACCGAGCCAAACACGCACACCAGCGCCAGAGAGATGTTGTTGATGCAGTTGACGGAGGGGCCGGTAACAGTGCCGTTGGCCTCCGCGATGGTGTAGGCATCTACGGCGGCCCGGTTCTTTTCGTCAAATTGATCCAGCACCGCATCCTCCCGGCCGTAGGCGCGGATGGTTTTCTGTCCGCTGAGCATTTCCTCCACGAAGCCGTTCAGCTGTCCCAGCCGGGCGCTGCGCTTGCGGAACAGGGGGCGTACCCGTTTGGTCAGCCAGCGGGTGAAGAAGGCCGTTGCCGGAATGGTAACCAAAAAGATCAGCACCAGCTTCGGGGCAATGGTCAGCATCATAACAAAGGATACCGACACCGTTACCACGCTCTGCAGAATCTGCAGCAGGTCAGTAGACAGGGACTGGTTCACCGTGTCCACATCGTAGGTGATGGTAGAGATGATGTCGCCGGTCTGGTAGCGGTCGAAGTAGCTGACGGGCAGGGCCGTCAGATTTTCAAACACATCGTGGCGCATCTGCTTGCTGACTCGCCGGGAAAGGCGGATCATAACCACATTTAATAGGTATGTCAGGCAGGCGGAGCAGATGTAAAACACAGCCATCAGGGAGGCGCAGCGGAAAACGGTTTCAAAATCCACCTTTCCTTCGCCCAGCTCAATGGCGTTGATGGCCTCGCCGGACAGCTTAGGGCCATAAAGCGCCAGCAGGCTGCTGGTGAGAGAAAGCACCAGCGCCAGCACCAGCAGCGCCCGGTTGCGGCCCAGATACCGCCAAAGGCGGCGAAGAAGAGTGCCAACGGAAAGGGTAGCGCCTTCAAAGCGCCGCTTATCGCCGCTGACTTCGGCCCGGGTCATGCGCCCGCCGCCGATCATATTCGGATTTGCAGCCATCACAGCACCTCCTCACCGTCGCCCATCTGGGTGTGGGCGATCATGGCGTACTCCTCGCAGGCGGCCATCAGCTGCTCGTGAGTTCCCGCGCCGATGACACCGCCGTCACCCAGCACCAGAATCAGATCCGCATGGCGCAAAGAGCTGATGCGCTGCGCCACCAGCACCGTGGTGGTGTGGCGGTAGTTTTCCCGCAGCGCCCGGCGCAGATTGGCATCTGTGCGGTAGTCCAGCGCGGAGGAGGCATCGTCGAGAATCAGAATCTCCGGCTTGCCGGCCAGCGCCCGGGCAATCAGCAGCCGCTGCTTCTGGCCGCCGGACAGATTGTTGCCCCGAACCTGCACGGAAAACTCCATGCTGCCTGCTTTTTCTTCGATGAATTCCGCCTGGGCGTGCCGGGCGGCGGCAGCCACATCGGCATCGCTGATATCCCGGAAGAAGCGAATGTTGTCGGCAATGGTTCCCTCCAGAATGAAATCGTTCTGGAATACCACGCCGAATTTGCCGCGGAGCTCCCCATAGGCAAGGGTGCGGATATCCCGGCCGTCGATGAGGATCTGGCCGGAATCCGGGTCATACAGCCGCATCAGCAGATTCAAAATGGTGGATTTGCCGCTGCCGGTGGGGCCGAGAATGCCTAAGGTCTGGCCCTGCTCCAGCCGGAAGCTGAGGTTCTCCACATTCAGGCCAATGCCGGTATAGGAGAAGGAAACATTCCGAAATTCAATATGGGGGCAATGTTCGGTTTCTTCCTCTATGGGAATAACTTCCATGTCGGCGGGGGTGTCCAGCACCTGAGCCACCCGCTTGGCGCTGGCCTCGCCCTTGGACCACATGATAAAGATTCGGGTCACGCCCAGCATGGCGTTGAGGATCATGGTAAAGTACTGCAAAAACGCCACGATCACGCCGGGCTTCATCAGCCCTCCGTTGACGCGCCATGCGCCGATCAGCACCACCAGCGTCAGACCCAGATTCAGCGTCAGCGATGCGGTGGGATTGGTGATGGCCGATACGGTGCCGGCCTTCCGGTCCACGGCGGTCAGCGCATCGTTGACACCGTGGAAGCGCTGCTTCTCGTATTCTGTTTTGCTCAGGGCCTTGATAACCCGAATGCCGGTAATGTTTTCCTGAACGGTGCGAACCATCCGGTCCAGCACCGATTGCTGGCGGATATACAGCGGCAGGCTGGTTTTCGTCACCAGCCATGTCACCAGCGCGATGATGGGCAGCAGGCAGATCAGCACCAGAGCCAGCGTGGCATCCATCTTCAGCATCATCGCCACGCCCCCCAGCAGCAGGATGGGGGCCCGGATTCCCATGCGCTGGAGCCGCGCCAGAAGCTGATTGATATTGTAGGTGTCGCTGGTGAGCCGGGATTCGGCAGAGGAAACGGTTAAATCATCCAGCTGCCGCGCGGAAAGATGCTCCAGCTTGTCAAACAGGTCATGGCGGATGGCAAGGGTGATCCGCCCGGAGCTTACGGCGCTCATGCGGTTGGCAATGATGTTGAATGCCAGACAGCCAAAGGCGCACAGCAGCATACATCCGCCGTAAAGGAAAATGCTGGTCATTTCTCCGGCAGGAACCTTTTCGTCCAGAATGGTTTCCATCAGGTCCGGGATCATCAGCTCCGTGACCGCGCCCAGAAGCTTTATGAGCATAGTCAGGATCATGTAGCCCCAGTAAGGCTGCAGATACCGTTTGAGCCGTGCCATTGCGGCCCTCCTTTCGATCGGTTGCATTTGCAACGATTTTACCACTCTTTTCCCCAAAAGTAAACAGCTTTCCAAGGGGAAAGGCCGGATGGGGGGAAAAACGCAGCGGGCGGGAATCCATAGAGCAGGGCGCTTCCATACCGGGTCAGCCCGGCGGCATAAATCCCGGGCTAAAAGGCTTGCAATAGCCCCGCCGGGGTGGTATACTGGGTATGGGGGAATGCCCCATAATGATCGAGATAGGGGGAATGTGCTGTGTTTTACAAGAATGCCAGAATATTTTGCGGAGATTTTACCTTCCGCGAAGGTGCTTTTGAAGTGGTCGATGGAAAGTTCGGCCAGATCCTGCCCGGGGAAGTCCCCGAAGATGCCATCGACCTGCAGGGAGCAACGGTCATTCCCGGCCTGATCGATGTCCATAGCCACGGAAACTCCGGCGCGGATTTCTCCGATGGCGACTACGAAGGCCTGAAGGCCATGGCTGCCTACTACGCCCGTCAGGGTGTGACCTCCTTTGCGCCTGCCTCCATGACCCTGCCCTACGAGGTGCTGGAAAAGCCTTTTCTCAACGCCCGCCGTCTGGCGGACGAAGCGCCGGAGGGATTGTCGGTGCTGCGGGGCATCCAGATGGAAGGCCCTTATTTCTCCTATAAAAAGCGGGGCGCTCAGAATCCGGACTATCTGAAAGACCCGGATTTCGAAGGCTTCCGGGCGCTGCAGGAGCTGTGCGGCGGCTTGGTCCGCATTGTGGATATTGCGCCGGAGCTGCCCGGCGCGGAGGAATTCATCCGGCAGGCGGCCCAGCTTTGCACTGTTTCCGTGGCCCATACCGACTCGGATTACGACCATGCGAAAATGGCCTTTGATACCGGCGCTACCCACTTGACCCATCTGTATAACGCCATGCCCGCCATTCACCACCGCACCCCCGGCGTGATTCCCGCCGCTGTGGAAAATCCCCGTGTCCGGGCGGAGCTGATCTGCGACGGCCTCCATGCCCACCCCGCCATGGTGCGGCTGGCCTTCTCTATGTTCGGCGGCGAGCGGATGGTGCTGGTTTCCGATTCCGGCCGCTGCTGCGGCATGGAAGAGGGCAGCAAGTTCGAGCTGGGCGGTCAGGATGCGTGGCTGCGTGACGGCGTAGCCCGCCTTGCAGACGGCACCATCGCCTGCTCCGCCATCAATCTGTATCAGGGCATGGTGAACGCCATGCGCTTCGGCATCGCCGAAGAGGACGCGGTTCGGGCAGCCAGCTACAACCCCGCCTGCGCCATTGGCGCCCAGGGCATCGTCGGCTCGATCGAGCCGGGCAAACGGGCGGACTTTTTGGTCTGCGCCGCCGACTACTCCGCCAAGCGGGTATTTCTGGCAGGCAAGGAACTCTAAAATTTTCAGGGGCAGGCCGCCGGGCTTGCCCCTTTTTTTCGGATTTCTATTGCAACGGGCCGGGATTTTCGGTATCATAAAAGAAAAGCGGCAAGGAGGAATTTCTATGGCAAAACTTCTGGAAGTGGCGGTGGACTCTCTGGCTTCTGCCCGCGCTGCCATCGCCGGCGGCGCAGACCGGCTGGAGCTGTGCGCCGCGCTGAGCGTGGGCGGCCTGACTCCCTATGGGGAGCTGCTGGCGCAGATCCGGGCGGAAAGCGATATTCCCATCCGCTGCCTGATGCGCCCCCGGGCCGGCGATTTTCTCTACACGAAAGAGGAAATTTCCATGATGGCGGCCCAGATCGAACAGCTTCGGGTCTTGGGCGCAGACGGCTTTGTCCTCGGCTGCCTGAACCCGGAAGGTCAGCTGGATGCTGAGGCTATGAAGCCGCTGCTGCAGGCGGCCGATGGCTGCGGCCTGACGCTGCACCGGTGCATCGATGTATCCCGTGACCCTTGCCGTACCTATCTGGCAGCCGGCGGGCTGGGCATCGACACCGTTCTTACCAGCGGCGCCGCGGGCTGCTGCCTGCAGGGCATGGAAACCATCGGCAAGCTCCTGCAGCTGCGGGACACCCGGGGCGGGCCGGAGGTTCTCATTGGCGCCGGCGTCAAGGCCTCTGTCGTCCGGGCCTTTCGGGAGCGTTTCCCCCAAGCCCGGGCCTTCCACATGAGCGGCAAGGCGGATGCAGAAAGCGGCATGGTTTTCCGCCGGGAGGGTGTTCCCATGGGTATTCCCGGCCTGGACGAGTGGCACATCCCTTTGACCAGCGAAGAAAATGTCCGCGCCGCCCGCACCGAACTGGATAAATAAGCAATCCCAGTGATATTTTCCCTGACGGGAAAGTGATAGATTTCCTCCGGAAATGTGATAAAAGTGATATATGCCCAAGGGCATGTTGTGGTGTCACTTCGTGACGATATAAATAATAAAATGGACTTTCGCAGATTCTGCGAAAGTCCATTTTTCCATAACGTTTTCAAAGAAAACATCTCACTGGCGAAGCCAATATCCCACGCCGCCAGGCGTATATCACAGATTTGCAAAGCAAATCTATATCACTGTATGTTGGGCATATCCTATGTCCAACATACAATAGGTCGGTGAGCTTTTTTTCATAAAAAACTGCCCCGGAGTTTCCTCCGGGGCAGCGCTGTTATTTACCGCGTGGGCCACGGCAATTCAGCAGAAGCTTATCCAACCAGCTTCTTCAGCTCTTCAAATACGAACTGTACCTTGGGTCCGATGACTACCTGAACAGCAGTCTGGCCGGGACGGATGACGCCGGAGGCGCCGGAGGACTTGATCTTCTTCTCGTCAACCAGCAGGCGGTCCTTAACTTCCAGTCTCAGACGGGTAATGCAGTGGTCCAGGGAAACGATGTTGTCCTTGCCGCCCAGGCCTTCCAGAATGATCTGAGCCATAGCGGTGTAGTCGTCGTTAGCCAGCTCGATAGCCATTTCGCCGTCCTGATCGTCTTCACGGCCGGGGGTCTTCAGATCGAACTTGGTGATGGCGAAGCGGAATACCAGATAGAATACAACGAAAGCAGCGATGCCCAGAGGCAGGATCAGCCAAGTCTTGGCAGCTGCGGGCAGGGAAGCGGAGAAGATCAGGTCAGTAGCACCGGCGGAGAAGCAGAAGCCGGCACGGAAGCCCAGAGCGACAGTGATCACGGTGAAGATGCCGTACAGCAGGGCGTAAACAATGTACAGGGGGAATGCCAGGAACATGAATGCGAACTCGAAGGGCTCGGTAACGCCGCAGATGAAGGCACACAGAGCAGCAGAGCCAACGATGCCGATGGCGATCTTGCGCTTGTTGGTCTTGGCGGTCTGGATCATGGCCAGAGCAGCGCCGGGGATACCGAACATCATGCAGGGGAAGAAGCCTGCCATGTACATACCGGCTTCTTCAGCACCGCCCCAGTAGTTGCCCAGGTCGTTGATGCCAACGGCATCGAACCAGAACACGTTGTTCAGAGCGTGGTGCAGACCGGTGGGGATCAGCAGACGGTTCAGGAAGGCATAGATACCGGCGCCAACAGCACCCAGAGACTCGATGCCCTGACCCAGAGCTACCAGACCGCGGAAAACCAGAGGCCATACGAACAGCAGGATAGCGGAAACGACGATGGAAACAACGCCGGTCACGATAGCAACGCTGCGTCTGCCGGAGAAGAAGGCCAGGAAGTCAGGCAGCTTGGTGCCCTTGAACTTGTTGTAGCAGATGCCGCCGATGATACCGGCCAGGATGCCGATGAAGGCGTTGCCGGCGATCTTGCTGAAAGCCAGCTCTGCGAAGGGAGCGGCCAGCAGGCTGGGAGCGATGGTGCTGACGGTGCCGGGAGCCAGCAGGGTGGTCATCATCAGGTAGGAGACCATACCAGCCAGGCCGCCGGTGCCGTTGTTGTCATCGGCCAGACCGAAGCCAACGCCGATGGCGAACAGGATCGCCATGTTGTCGATCAGGGCAGCGCCTGCCTTGATCAGAAATACGCCGAGGACATAAAGGAAACCTTCAGTAGCGCCGGCTGCGCCCATGAAAGCGGGAGCAAAGGCGTAGCCAAGACCCATCAGGATACCGCAGATGGGAAGTGCAGCAACGGGAAGCATCATAGCTTTGCCCAGCTTCTGCAGATGTTTCATCATAGAATTGTTCCTCCTTAATTCTCTTTGTTTGCCTATTATTTTAGACCGCCGGCCCACAGCGGTCAATGTGGCCGAAAACGGATTACAGATTCGCGCTCAGGAAGGCCTGCAGCTCGGCGGCGGCCTTTTCTTCGTCAGCGCCTTCGATGGTGATGGTCAGCTCCATGCCCTGCTTGGCAGCCAGACGCATCAGCGCCATGAGCCGCTTGGCATCGGCAGTGCCGGTGGGGGCGGTTACGGTGATTTTGGAGGCATAGGGAGCCACCGCCTTCACCAGCATTCCCGCGGGACGGGCGTGCATGCCCAGGGGATCGTTGATCACATGCTTAATTTCAATCATTGGTTATCTCCTCACTTTCGTGGTTATTACACATCGGATTCGCAGACCAGCTTTCTGGATTCCAGAATGCGGCCGGCGGCCATACTCAGTTCGGTGAAGCCCATTTCAATGAACTTCTTCTGCATCTTGGGGTCGGCGCCCAGCTCGCCGCAGATACCGGCCCAGATGCCGTTGTCATTGGCGGCCTTGGCGATATGGGCCATCAGCGCCAGCAGAGCGGGATGGTAGGGGTCGTAGAACTCGCCCAGCTTGGCGTTCTGCCGGTCAACCGCCAGAGTGTACTGGGTCAGGTCGTTGGTGCCTACCGAGAAGAAGGCGGCTTCCTTGGCCAGCTCATGGGCCAGAACCGCTGCGGCGGGGGTTTCGATCATCACGCCGATGGGAACTTCCCGGGTGGGAATGCCTTCGTCTTCCAGCTCCATGCGAACTTTGGCGCACAGGGCCTTGGCGGCCTTCAGCTCCCAAACGGAGGCTACCATGGGGAACATCACATGGAGGTTGCCGTAGGCAGAGGCCCGGTAGATGGCCCGCAGCTGGGGACGGAAGATCTCTTCGTTGGTCAGGCAGATCCGCAGACCCCGCAGACCGAGGGCGGGATTCTCTTCCTTCTCCAGGCCCAGATAGCTGACCTGCTTGTCGGCGCCGATGTCCAGGGTGCGGATCACCACGGGCCGGTGGCCCATGATCTCGGCAACCTTCTTATAGGCCTCAAACAGCTCCTGCTCGGTGGGCAGAGTGTCCCGGCCGAGGTACAGGAATTCGCTTCGCATCAGGCCAACGCCTTCGGCGTCTGCCTTGATGGCATCCACCGCATCCTCGGGGCAGCCAATGTTGGCCACCAGCAGGATCTTCTTGCCGGAGCGGGTGATGCTTTCCTTGCCCCGGTAGGCTTCCAGAGCGTTGCGCTCCGCGGCGGCTTCGGCCTGCTTGGCTTTCAGCATGGCCAGAGTCTCCGCATCGGGGTCGGCATACCAGGTGCCGGTAAAGCCGTCAACGGCCAGGATCTGGCAGTTTTCGGCGGTTTCGAAGGTGATATCCGACTGCACCAGCGAGGGGATGTTCAGCGTCCGGGCCAGAATGGCGGTGTGGCTGGAGGAAGAACCCTGCCGGGTCACAAAGGCCAGGATCCGCTCCCGGGGCAGCTGAATGGTTTCGCTGGGGGCCAGATCCTCCGCTACCAGCAGGAAAGAGCCTTCCGGCAGCTGGAAGCCGGTGTTGCCGCAGAGAATATCGTAGAGCCGGTGAGACATATCCCGGATGTCGGCGCTGCGGGCGTTCATATACTCATCGTCCATGGCGGCGAATACCTGAGCGAATTCCTCGCCGGTATCCAGCGCGGCAATGGCAGCGGCAGCGCCGCCTTCGATGGCCATGTTCACGCCGTCCAGATAGTCCAGATCGTCCAGCATCAGCAGCTGCACTTCCACAATGGCGGCCTGCTCTTCGCCGATCTCTGCCTTCGCCTTTTCGTACAGCGCGGTCAGCTGCTGGCGGGCGGTTTCCAGCGCGGCCTCAAATTTTGCCTTTTCCACAGCCGGATCGCCGGAGGAAACCGGCAGCACCCGCTGGGCTTTCCGGTAGACAACCGCAGGGCCAATGGCTACACCGGAAAATACCGGCAAACCAATACCTTTTTTCATAATGCGCTCCTTATTTCGCCAGCTCCAGCACCACATCGGCGTTGGTAACATCCTTACCAACCAGGGTGTTGAAGGTGGGGTAGTTGTCGGAATTGCATACCACTACGGGGGTGATGGTATTCAGGCCGGCATCCCGGATGGCCTGCAGGTCGGCTTCCAGCAGCAGCTGACCCTTCACGACCTTGTCGCCGTTGGCAACATGAACGGTAAAGGGCTTGCCTTCCAGAGAAACGGTCTCCAGACCCACATGGATCAGGATCTCCGCGCCGCACTCAGCGATGAGGCTGACGGCGTGACCGGTGGTAAACATCATATCCACGGTGGCATCGCAGGGGGCATAGACCTTACCCTCGGCGGGCTCAATGGCGATACCGTTGCCCAGCATACCTTCGGCGAAGGTGGGGTCGGGCACTTCGGTGATGGGCACAGCCTTGCCGGCCATGGGGGCATAGAGGCTATCTACCTTTTTGCCAAACAGTTTCTGAAAAAATCCCATTTGTAAAACTCCCTTTCCTTCCGGTGCGAACCGGTGTCCGCATCGGTTTTTCACACATATATAGAATACTAAACTCCCGTTGGAAAGTCAATTGAGCGGCAAAGAAGCGGAAAATTTTCGGCATACCCCCCGAACATTTTTCGGAATATTTGTGCATTATGACATAAATATTTCCTAGGTATCGGGGGCTTTTTGTGGTATACTCAAAAAAGAAAGGAGCGATTTCCATGAAACGAATTCTCGACTGCAAAAGCTCGGATTTTCGCAATATGAACCGGCAGCAGCTGCTGTCCTCCATTGCCGGCAGCGAGGGCCGCACCATCGCCTGCGAGACCATCGGCGCCATTATGCCCATGCTGGGGGATATCACCAACGCGGAGTTTGCCGCCGCCATGGGTGCGGATATTCTGCTGCTGAATCTGTTCGATGTGCAAAAGCCCCATATTCAGGGCCTGCCCAAAACAGAGCCGGATCAGGTGATCCGCAAGCTGAAGGAGCTGACGGGCCGCCCCATCGGCATCAATCTGGAGCCGGTGGAGCAGGTGCTTTCTTCGGAAGAAACCATGTGGGCTATGACAAGCGGCAGAAAAGCGACCCTGGAAAATGCCCAAAAGGCCGCCGATATGGGGGTGGATTTTATTCTGCTCACCGGAAACCCCGGCATCGGCGTGACCAACGAGGCCATTGTGCAGACCCTGCAGGTGTTTAAGCAGGCGCTGGGCGACCGGGTGATCCTTGCCGCCGGAAAGATGCACGCCTCCGGCATTCTCACCGAGGGAGCGGAGAAGATCATCACCCAGGCAGACATTGCCGCCTTTGCCGAGGCCGGCGCCGATATCATTCTGCTGCCCGCCCCGGGAACCGTTCCCGGCATTACTATGGAATATGTCCGCACTCTGGTAAATTATTCCCACAGCCTTGGCTGCCTGACCATTACCGCCATCGGCACTTCTCAGGAGGGGGCGGATGTTGACACCATCCGGCAAATCGCGCTGCTTTGCAAGATGACCGGCACCGATATCCACCATCTGGGGGATGCGGGCTACGGCGGCATGGCGCTGCCGGAAAACATTCAGGCCTATTCCGTGGCGGTCCGGGGCATCCGCCATACCTACCGCCGCATGGCCGCCTCCATCAACCGGTAAGCAAATCCCGCCGGGATTTGCTTATATCGAATTGCCGCATTGCGGCAATATATCGAGTCAACGAAGTTGGCATATCGACAAAAAGCAAGAGCAGCCGGCGGTTTGCCGGCTTGCTCTTGCTTTTGTTAAATCAGGCCCTTTTGCAGGCAGTAGTGGTAGATGCCGTCGCTCAGAACCGGGCCGCAGATCGCATCGGCTGCGGCTTTCAGCTGGGGCGAGGCGTTTTCCATGGCCACCCCGGTGCCAACGGTCTGCAGCATTTCAATATCGTTGTTGCCGTCGCCAAAGGCCAGGGCGTTTTCTTCCGTCAGGCCGAAATGGGCAAGCATGCTGCGAACACCCGCCTCTTTTCCGCTGTTTGCGGGAATCACATCCACGGCTCTGTCCCAGGAAATTACGATTTTGGCATCCGGCGCGCCCTGCAGAAGGGCGGGGTGATCCGCCTCCCGGCAGCCGATCAAAAGCTGGTACACCGGTTCCCGGGCCGCCTCCGCAAAATCCTCTGCCACCGTCAGCTGCAGCTTGGCGATGGCGTAGTAGTCGGCAAGGTCCGGGTCGAAGCCGTTGGCTGCCAGCCGGTGGGCGGTGGCTACGGCTACGGGCCGCCCCAGCTTGGCCGCGTTGGCAATGAGCTGCCGCACCGTTTCCGGGGCGAGGGGATTGCTGTAGACGGTTTCGGTTTTCGTGTAGCACAGCGAGCCGTTGTAGGTCAGCCAGCCGTCGAACTCGATGCCCTCGAATTTCGGCAGCGCCGCCGGGGAGCGCCCCGTGGCAAGGCAGATGCGGATGCCCTGCTCTCGCAGCCGCAGCAGGGTGTGCTTTACATTCGGGGAGGGCTGGCTGCAGCCCGGCTTAAGCAGCGTGCCGTCGATATCGAAAAATACGATTTTTATAGGCTTCATAGGCAGCTTCCTCCTTGCGCCTTCCGAGGCTTTCTTCCATGATAGCACGCACCCGGGCGGTTTTCAACAAGGCCCTTGTGAAAACCACCAAATTTAGTGCAACTTTTCTCCGTTTTTCCCAGTTGCCATAGCCTGCCGGGGTTCGGTATAATACAAGTATCTGCAGCGGGGCGGCGGCTATGCGCGCCTCTGCCCCCAACACAAGGAGGAACGCTTATGGATCCCAACGCCGAAGCCAGCTTGCTGGAAACCGTCGACCGGGTCATTGCCCAAGGCCCTTACAAGCCCACCTGGGAATCGCTGATGACGGCGCCCGTACCCCAGTGGTTCCGCAGCCGCCGGCTGGGTATTTTTATCCACTGGGGCGTTTACAGCGTACCTGCCAATTCCAACGAATGGTACTCAAGAAATATGTACCGGGCGGGTGACCCTGCCTATGAGCATCATGTGAAAACCTACGGCCCTCAGAAGGACTTTGGCTACAAGGATTTTATTCCCCTTTTCCGGGCGGAGGCCTTTGACCCCCGGCAGTGGGCGGAGCTGTTCCGCGCTGCCGGCGCCGGGTATGTGTTCCCGGTGGCGGAGCATCACGACGGCTTTCAGATGTACGACAGCCAACTTTCCGATTGGAACGCGGTGAAGATGGGCCCCAAGCGGGATCTGCTGGGGGAGATCAAGGCTGCTGTGGAAGAAGCGGGGCTGGTGTTCTGCACCTCCTCCCACCGGGCGGAGCATTGGTTCTTCATGGGTCACGGCAAGGATTTTGACTCCGATGTCCGGGAGCCGATGAAAAAGGGAGATTTTTACTGGCCCGCCATGCCGGAGCCGGATCATCAGGACCTGTTCGGCGAGCCCTGGCCTACGGAGGAATACTTAAACGACTGGCTGGCCAGAACCGCGGAGCTGATTTTGCATTACCGGCCCAGGCTGCTGTACTTCGATTGGTGGCTGCAGCACAAGGCCTTCAAGCCCTACCTGAAAAAGCTGGCGGCCTTCTATTATAACTGCGGCCGGCAGTGGGGCGAGGATGTGCTGATCTGCTATAAGCACGATGCCATGATGTTCGGCACCGGCATCGTAGAGGTGGAGCGGGGCGCCTTCGCGCAGGTGAAGCCCTACCCCTGGCAGACGGATACCGCCGTGGCCCGCAACTCCTGGTGCTACACCGAATCGCTGATCTACAAGACCAGCCGGGAGATCATCTGCACGCTGGCGGATGTGGTGAGCAAGAACGGCAATTTGCTGCTGAACATCGGCCCCAAGGCCGACGGCACGATCCCCGAAGGCGACCGGAAGATCCTTTCCGACCTCGGCGCGTGGATGGCCGTGAACGGCGAAGCCATCCACGGCGCGAAGCCCTGGCGTAAATTCCGGGAAGGCCCAACGGAATCTGCCGAGGGGCAGTTCCAGGACCGGCAGGAAATCCGGTATACCAGCCAGGATTACCGCTTTACCGTCAGCGGCGGCGCCCTGTACGCCATCTGCATGGCCTGTCCCGAGGATGGCAAGTTTGTGATCCGGTCGCTGGCGGACAGCCCCGACCAGAACGCCCCGGAATTCCACGGCATTGTGGAATCGGTGGAGATTCTGGGCTACAGCGGCTGGATCTGCTGGCATAAGGATGATGAGGGGCTTCATGTCTGCGCCCCGGAGCTTCGCAGCGACCTGCCGGTGACCCTGAAGGTCACCATCGACTAAAACCCGGGAGGTGCAGCCATGCTGTATATCGGAATCGACTTAGGCACATCGGCGGTGAAGCTGCTGCTGATGGATGCCTCCGGAAAAATTTACAATACAATTACGAAAGAATATCCCTTGGAGTTCCCCAAGCCGGGCTGGAGCCAGCAGAACCCGGAGGATTGGCGCAAAGCGGTGCTGGAGGGAATTCCCAAACTGCTGCAGGGCCATGACGCAGGCGAGGTCGCGGGCATCGGCTGCGGCGGGCAGATGCACGGTCTGGTGGTGCTGGACGAGCAGGACAATGTGATCCGCCCCGCCATTCTCTGGAACGACGGTCGGACTGCCAGGCAGGTGGACTATCTCAATAACGAAATCGGCAAGGATAAGCTCTCCCGGCTCACCGCCAACATCGCCTTTGCCGGCTTCACCGCCCCCAAGCTGCTCTGGCTGCGGGAGCATGAGCCGGAGAATTTCGCCCGGATCGCCAAAATCATGCTGCCCAAGGACTACATCAACTATATCCTGACCGGGGTTCACAGCTGCGATTATTCCGATGCCTCCGGTATGCTGCTGCTGGATGTGGAGCATAAATGCTGGAGCAAGGAGATGCTGGCGCTTTGCGGTATCACCGAATCCCAGATGCCGAAGCTCTTTGAAAGCTGCGAGAGCATCGGCAATCTGAAACCGGAGCTGGCCGCTTCGCTGGGACTGACTTCTTCCGTAAAGGTCTGCGCCGGCGCGGGCGACAACGCGGCGGCAGCGGTGGGAACCGGCGTAGTGGGAGAGGGCGGCTGCAATATCAGCCTCGGCACTTCCGGCACGGTGTTTATTTCCTCGAAAACCTTCGGCGTGGACAGCACCAATGCCCTCCATGCCTTTGCCCATGCCGACGGCGGCTGGCATCTGATGGGCTGTATGCTGAGTGCCGCCTCCTGCAACAAGTGGCTGCTGGAGGATATCTTCGGCACTTGCGACCACGCCGCCGAGCAAGCGCCCATCACCCGGCAGAAGCTGGGGGAGAACCATGTGTTCTTCCTGCCCTATCTCATGGGCGAAAGAAGTCCTGTCAATGACACCAACGCCCGGGGTACATTTATCGGCATGACCATGGATACCACCCGGGCAGACATGGTGCAGGCGGTGTTGGAGGGGGTGGCCTTTGCCATTCGGGATTCTGTGGAAGTTGCCCGCTCTTTGGGCATTACCGTCACCGCCTCCAAAATCTGCGGCGGCGGCGCGAGATCGGCGCTGTGGAAGCAGATCATCGCCAATGTGCTGAACGCGGAGCTGGAGTGCCTGGAATCCGAGCAGGGCCCCGGCATGGGCGGCGCTATGCTGGCTATGGTGGCCTGCGGCGAGTTTGCCTGCGTTGCCGATTGCTGCAAAAAGCTGGTTCGGGTGGCGTCTGTAGTCAAGCCTGAGCCGGAGCTGGCAAGTAAGTACGAAGCCCGGTATCAGCAGTTCAAAAAAATCTATCCGGCAGTGAAAGCGCTGTTCCCGGAGATTCAATAAGGAGGACAAATCCATGTATTTTCCCAATATTCCCGTGATCCCCTATGAAGGCCCCGATTCGGGCAACCCGCTGGCTTTCAAGTTTTACGATCCCGACCGGCTGGTTCTGGGCAAGCCTATGCGGGAGCATTTGCCCTTTGCCATGGCATGGTGGCATAATCTCTGCGCCGGCGGCACCGATATGTTCGGCCGGGACACCGCCGATAAGTCCTTCGGCGCGGAAAAGGGAACTATGGCCCACGCCAAGGCCAAGGTGGACGCCGGCTTCGAGTTTATGCAAAAGCTGGGCATCCGGTATTTCTGCTTCCACGATGTGGACATCGTTCCCGAGGCCGACGACATTAAGGAAACCAACCGCCGTCTGGACGAGATCTCCGATTACATTCTGGAAAAAATGCAGGAAACCGGCATCCGGTGCCTGTGGGGTACTGCCAATATGTTCTCCAATCCCCGGTTTATGAACGGCGCAGGCTCTACCAACTCCGCCGATGTGTTCTGCTTCGCCGCGGCGCAGGTCAAAAAGGCGCTGGATATCACCGTGAAGCTGGGAGGCAAAGGCTATGTGTTCTGGGGCGGCCGGGAAGGCTATGAGACCCTGCTGAACACCGATGTGAAGTTCGAGCAGGAGAACATCGCCCGGCTGATGCAGCTGGCGGTGCGGTACGGCCGCAGCATCGGCTTTACCGGCGATTTCTACATCGAGCCCAAGCCGAAGGAGCCTATGAAGCACCAGTATGATTTCGATGCCGCCACCGCCATCGGCTTTTTGCGGCAGTATGGCCTGGATAAGGATTTCAAGATGAACATCGAGGCCAACCACGCCACTCTGGCAGGCCACACCTTCCAGCACGACCTGCGGATCTCCGCCATCAACGGCATGCTGGGCTCTATCGATGCCAATCAGGGCGATTACCTCTTGGGCTGGGATACCGATGAATTCCCCTTCAATGTCTACGAAACCACCATGTGCATGTATGAGGTGCTGAAGGCCGGCGGCCTCACCGGCGGCTTCAATTTCGATGCCAAGAACCGCCGCCCCTCCTACACGGCGGAGGATATGTTCCACGCCTATATTCTGGGTATGGATGCCTTTGCCCTGGGTCTTCTGAAGGCTGCCAAGATCATCGAGGACGGCCGGATCGACGGCTTTATCGCGCAGCGTTACGCCAGCTATCATTCCGGCATCGGCGCCAAGATCCGCTCCGGGGAAACGACCCTGGAAGAATTGGCTGCCTACGCCGAAGCTATGGGCGCGCCGGAGCTTCCCGGCAGCGGCCGGCAGGAGTATCTGGAAGCCGTCGTCAACAGCATTCTGTTCCGGAATTAACCCTCTCAAAAATAAGCACCGGGAAGGCAAATGCCTTCCCGGTGTCTTTATATGCAGGAGGTCAGGGCGCGGGAGCGCTCCAGTATTGCTGGTTGTAGATGTCGGTAAACAGATAGGTCACCCGGGCATAATCCTCGTCCAGGATCACATCGCTGATCACCAGTTCGCCGCTTACGATCAGCTGCTCGCCCAGCATGTAGCTGTCCAGATACTCGCCATCGTAGCTGTAGTAGTCGCAGACGAAGTCGATCACATCGCCGGGGACTACGGTGTCCATGGTCTTGGCAGCGGTCTGGGTCTCGCCGTCTTTGTAAACTCTGCGTACGCCAATTACGCTGCCGTAGGGGTTGCGGTCGGTGAATTCTACCACCAGCTCCGCCCGCTGCCCGTTGTAGAGAACGGGGATGCGGCCGGTGATGCTGTAGTGAGTGCCGTCGTCCAGGGTGGCCTCGTGGTAGTAGGCCACGGGCTGCTGATTGATTGCCAGCCATGTGATTTCGGTGGGGGCCAGCAGGCTGCCGGTGCTATCGAACTCGTAAACGGTGTCCATGCCCAGATCGATGTAGCCCTGGCCGTCATCGTAGAAGAGGTTGGTGTGGAGGGTCTGCACCAGCTGCCATTGCTTTTCGGGCATGGCAAGGCGGTAGCGGCCGCTGCTCCGGTTCCAGCTGAGGTAGCTGGTGTCGAAGCTGTTTTCCGTCAGGTATTCCACCATCTGCTCCTGATCCATGGCACGGCCGCTGAGAAAGCCCGTGTTGCCGCTGGTCAGGCCGGAGATGCTGCTGAAATCGCCGCCCAGGAAACTGCCCAGCAGCTGCCCGATCATCTCGGAGCCGCCGGAAGAGCCGCCCATCAGGTCCATCAGCGAGGGCAGGGGAGAGGTCGTGCCGCCGGAAGCGGCCTGACCGCTGACCTCCATGCTGGCGAAGGCCTGAATGCAGCGCAGGTATTCTTCCTCAATGCCGATCTGCTCGTAGGTATCTACCGCATCGTCTACCATGGAAGCCTTGCGGTAGGGGAAATAGATGGAAAGGCCGTAGGAATTGGTCATGTTGGAGGAGGTGCGGTTGTACTTCACCGCGCCCAGAATGGCCTTGGCAAGGGCCTCGCCCTCGCTTGTGCCCATGTTTTTCGCCAGATGCACCAGGTCTACCTGATCGATGCGGTTGGCAGAGCCGAATTCCCGGCAATCGCTGCGGGCGTTGGAAACCTGGGCGTACTGCTTGTTGCGGATCAGGTCGCAGGTGTCGCTGGAGAAGGCCTCCAGCGCCTGGGGAACGGTCAGGGCCACTTCCGCCAGATCTACAATGGAAAGGGTGGTGGACTGGCCGGCGCATTTCCGGGCGCAGGTGTCTACGAAGTCGTCGATGATCTCCCGGCCGATCTCCAGGGTGGACAGGGAGGTATTGGCGGAGAGTTTGGTGAGCCAGTCGGTGTAGTACCAGCCGATGCCCGGCTCGGTCTCTTCGCTGGCGATGAGGTAGTCGGCGTGCTTGGTCAGCATCAGGGCGGTTTCGGTGGTGGCCATCAGGCAGGCATCGAAGCCTACGAAGTCGAATTTCACGCCGCCGTCGGTCAGAGCCTGATCGATCTCCGCCAGATCCATAGAGCCGGAGGAGGCAAACTTCTCGTCATAGCCGAAGCCGCTGACCGAGCCGCCGCCGTGATCCCAGAATATGAGCATATAACGGTCTGCTTCGTAATTCTCAGTGCAGTAATCAATGAATCCGGTAAGTGTATCAGGGTCTACCATGGATGCCTTTTTGCTTTCTGCAAGCAATGTCATGCCCCCTGATGTTACCTTGTAGATCTGATTCTTGCTGTTACTGATCTTGGTTGTCTTCCACTTCTTGGTGCCGCCTGTCTGGACGATGATATTGACATTGTCGCTGATGTCAGCATTCATCATCTCTTTAAGGTCAGAGCTTGCCATTCCGTATTCCGACTCAAGGTCAGTTCCGCACATATAAACCATAATGGTTACAGTTGCATTTCTGTCAGGATATGCGGTATATTTGCTTCTTGCTTCGTTTGAAACACTCATATCCGCACTGTGCTCACCTGATGTTGTTCCTGCGATATTCACCAGGCTGTCATAGCCGCCAGAGAAGGATGAATAATTAGAATAATCCGCTCCTCCGCCGCAGGAAAGACCGCTGCACTGACCGCCTCCAAAAACAAAATAGATCACCAGTGCCACTACAAGTACAATAGCAATGGTTCTTGCTGTCTTGTTCTTTTTAAGCAATGATATAAGACCCGAAATCATCGATGAGCCTACAACTGTGGAACCACCGCTGCTGCCGCTGCTGCCAGAGCCGAAAAGCCCCGCAAGATCTCCGATAGACAAACCTGCTCTTGAGTTTCCTGAGGTGCTGCTTTTGCGCGAGCCCTGAGAAGTTCTGCCGCTGTAGCC
>JAZSGN010000077.1:0-25261 GCA_045532755.1 Faecousia sp. | reverse complement strand
ACGGAGCACATATGCTGTACTTCTGCACTATAAATCATGGCAAAAATCCTTTCTTTTCAAAGTCGTAGCCGACTTTTGATATATGTACTTCGGAAAAACGGAATTTTCCTCAAATATTATACATGGCTCACGGACAAAAGTCAATCCGTGAGCCATGAAAATGGGTATGATTTTACTCAGATATCCTGCTGGACGGTCCTTACAAATGCCTTCCGGTCAGCCGCCTTGAAATAGGCAGAGCCTGCAACCAGAACCTGCGCGCCGTTTGCCTTGCAGATCGCGCAGGTGGCGCTGTCCACACCGCCGTCTACTTCGAGAATACAGCCGGGGTTGACTTCATCCAGCATGGCGCGCAGCTGCCGCAGCTTGGGCATCATATCCTCCATAAAGCTCTGGCCGCCAAAGCCGGGCTCTACGGTCATCACAAGGATCATATCGCAAAGGGACAGATAGGGGAGGGCGGCTTCTGCGGGGGTTTTGGGTTTCAGGGAAATGGCTGCTTTGCAGCCGAGCGCGCGGATCTTTTGAAGAGCCAGCAAGTTGTTCTCCTTGGTATCGGCTTCGATATGAATGGTCAGCCAGTCCGCTCCCGCGTGGATAAAATCTTCCACATAGCGGATGGGGCGGTCGATCATCAGATGCACATCCAGCGGCAGGCTCGTAACCGGGCGAATGGCCTTTACAACGGGAATGCCAATGGTAATGTTCGGAACAAACAAGCCGTCCATCACATCTACATGAACCCAGTCGCTTCCGTTTTCTTCAATGTTGCGAATATCTTTTTCCAGATTTGCAAAATCTGCAGAGAGGATAGAAGGTGCGATTTTTGCCATAAAAACCTCTTTCCCGGCGCTGCCGTCAGAAATTTGCCTGTATTCTATCATAGATCTCAGCAAAATGCAATTGCGCAAGCGGCCGGAATGTATGTTTCTTTTCCGGCAGGTCATACTATAGTGAAACCAATGAAGGAGGTGGAGTTTATGAATTGCCATGCCAATAAGTGCATCGCCTGCACCGTGCAGCAGTGCGCCTACCACTGCGACAGCGCCGACTACTGCTCTCTGGATAAGATTCTGGTGGGTACCCACGAAGCAAATCCTACGGAAGAGCAGTGCACCGACTGCAAGTCTTTCAAAGCGAAGTAAGGGATGCGGCGGCTTCGTGCCGCCGCGTTTTTTATAAAAAAGATTGACGGATGGGGCGTTTGGGACTATGATTATCGGAAAGAGATTGTTTATATTTAATTTTGCGAACCGACACATTCCGTTAATAATCGGCGAATAGGATAGAAGCATACATATCAGAGAGGGGTACTTTTATGGACCAATTTGATGAAACCTTTGAAAATGCAGCAGAAACTTCCTTTGAGGAAGCGCCTGCTGCCTATACAGAGCCGGAGGCAGACGCACCTGCTGCACAGCAGAAGAAATCCCGGGGCGGCTTTTTTAAGGGCGCGCTGGCGGTGGTGCTGGCTGCCGCGCTGATCGCCGGCAGCTGCTTTGCGACCGCATCCTTTCTGAATGCCCGGTGGGAAGACCGGACTGAGGAATTGGTTGAACAGCTGGTTGGCAGTTATGAAGATCAGCTGGAGGATATGGAGCAGAGAATGGAGCAGATTTCCGTCAATGCGGCGGGGATCTCTGTTTCCGGAAGCGAGAATGCAGGTGTTAACGGCGGAATGACTCCCGCCCAGGTGTATGCATCCAATGTGGACTCCGTAGTGCTGGTTTACAGCCAGGTCACTACCAGCGTGTTTGGCCAAAGTACTACCGGCACTTCCACCGGCTCCGGCTTTATTCTTACGGAAGATGGATACATTGTCACCAACTGCCATGTGGTGGAAGGCGGCTCTGCCTTTGCCGTCGTCACCAGCGATGGCCTTCAGCGAGAGGCAACGCTGGTAGGCTTCGACCAGACCAACGATGTTGCCTTGCTGAAGGTGGAAGCTGAGGGGCTGCGGGCGGTTCGGCTGGGAAGCAGCGATGCGCTGATCGTAGGCGATCAGGTGGTCGCCATCGGCAATCCCCTTGGGGAACTGACTTCCACCCTGACCGTCGGCTATGTCAGCGCCAAGGAGCGGGATGTGACCACATCCGGCAACAGCATCAACATGATCCAGACGGATGCGGCCATCAATTCCGGCAATTCCGGCGGCCCGCTGTTTAATATGAACGGAGAGGTGGTTGGCATTACCACCGCCAAGTACTCCGGAACTTCCTCCAGCGGCGCTTCCATTGAGGGCATCGGCTTTGCGATACCCATTGACGATGTCAGCATGATGTTCACCGATCTCATTGAGTACGGATATATTACCAGCGCCTATCTGGGTGTTTCGGTGTTGAATGTCAACCCAACTACCATCGCATATTATGGCGTTCCCGCGGATGCGCCTAAGGGAACTTATGTTGCGGAAGTGGTGGATGGTTTCTGCGCTAAGACGGCCGGTGTTCAGGCGGGGGATGTGATCATTCATTTGGGCGAATACGATGTAGACGGCATTTCTGAGCTTAGCCGCGCTTTGCGGAAGCTGGAAGCCGGGCAGACCACCACGATCGTCGTGTGGCGCGCAGGAGAAGAGATCAGCTTTACGATCACACTTGACGAAAAACCCCAGGAGCAGGCAGAACCGGAGCCCACCTTCCCGGAGGGGATGCCGGAAGAGGGCAGCTTTGAGGAATGGTTTGAATACTTTGCGCCTTTCTTTGGCGAGAACGGCGGAAACTGATTATTTGCAGAGCCCGGCATTTGCCGGGCTTTGTTATGGAATTTGTGTCGAAAATTGACGAATGATATCCCTTGGAGGCTACTTGTAAATCTTCCCGGAATATGTTACCATATTTTGGAATTTGGCTTTGCGAAAATCCAAAGGGAAGTGAGAAAATGTCAAAAATTCTGATTGCGGATGCATCGGGGGAATTCTGTCGGATTTTGGCGGAGGCGTTGCCCCAAACCTGGGAGATCTATATTTGCCACGATGGTCACGACGCACTGAATACGGTCAGAAACATCCGGCCGGATGTACTGGTACTGGATCTGCTGCTTCCCGGACTGGACGGAATTACTTTGTTGGGTAAGATCTCCGAGGCTGGATTCCGCCCCTTGATCCTTGCGATGACCAGGCTGTTAAGCGGATATGTTGCCCAATCTTTGGAAAAAGTCGGGGTCAGCTATATCATGCTGAAACCCTGCGATGCGGAAGCGGTTGCCTCCAGAATTGTGGATCTAACCAAGCAGGCGGAGCAGTCCGGCGCTATGAAACTGGACAAGCGGGGGATCGTGTCGAATCTTCTGCTTTCGCTGGGAATGCCTACCAAGCTGCAGGGCTTTGCCTGCAGCCGGGAAGCAATTTTGCTGCTGGTAGAGAACCGGGATCAATCCATTACCAAAGAACTTTATCCCGATGTTGCGAAGCTTTGCGGAGGAAACGGCAGCCAGGTCGAAAGGAAAATCCGCACAGCAGTGGAGGCTTCCTGGAAACTGGGTGACAGCAAGGTCTGGGCAGAGTATTTCCTTCCTTGCGGCAGCGGAGAATCCTGCAAGCCTACGAATTCCGCTTTCCTGACCCGGTTGGCGGATCATGTTTGCGATGTAATAGCCCGTAACTCCGGTGACGGCGCGAAAGAGTCCTGACAGCAAGGAAACCTCTTGTTTTTTTCTGTAAAATGGGTTATAGTAGTCCTATCTATATCCATTGCGGAGGAAAGATTCATGGCTAAGAAAAAGAAGAGTTCTGCAGGAAAGATCCTGCTGACGATTTTGTGCATCCTGCTTGCGTTGGTGCTTGTAGTACTGATTGCAGGAACGTTCTATGCAAAGTACTTGCTGAGTCATATTCAGCGGGTAGAAGAAACCGTGCCGACTCTGTCGTCGGAAGAGATTCAGAAGATCGAAGCGGAAACCGACCCCGTGGATGAGGACTTTACCGGCCCGGAACTGGATCCTACAGATGTCACCTGGAGCACAGAACCGGTAGAGGTCATTGAGCCCGAACCGGATGTGATCAATATTCTTCTCATCGGTCAGGACCGCCGGCCGGGGCAGGGAAGACAGCGCTCCGATTCCATGATTCTGTGTACCCTGAACAAAGACACCAAGACCCTTACGATGACCTCCTTCCTGCGGGATCTGTATGTCCAGATTCCCGGCCATAACGATAACCGGCTCAATGCCTCCTATGCTTTCGGCGGAATGCCTCTACTGAATGAATGTCTGCAGAAGAATTTTGGCGTGGTAGTGGATGGCAATGTGGAGGTGGACTTCTCCGGCTTCCAGAAGATCGTGGATATTCTGGGCGGCGTGAGCATCAGCCTGACCTCGGAGGAAGCCGGGCATCTTAACCGCGGAAATGGCTGGTCGCTGAAGAAGGGCACGAATCTTCTGACCGGTGAGCAGGCTTTGGCCTATGCCAGAATCCGTAAGCTGGATAATGATTTCGGCAGAACCAACCGGCAAAGAAAAGTGCTGACGGCTCTGATCGAGTCCTGCAGAAATATCAGCTTCTCCAAAGCTAACGAGTTCCTGACCAGCATCCTGCGGCTGATTACAACGGATTTGACCGATGCGGAAATTGCGGGGTATGTAATGGAGCTGTTCCCGCTTTTGAAGGATCTGAAAATTGAAACCCAGCATATTCCGGCAGAAGGTACTTTCCAAAGTGTGCGAATTCGCGGAATGGCGGTTCTGGTACCGGATCTGCAGGCGAACCGGCAAGTGCTTCTGGAAACCATTTCTCAAGGCGAATAACCGCTGCAAGAAAAATGAAAAATACTTTTGAAACATAGGCAAAAGTGCGGAAAAGTGCGGTTCTTCGCAATAGAAAATAAGAAAATCCTCTGTTTTCGAAATATTAAATTGACAAATAAAAACCTCTGTACTATACTGAAATTACCTAGTTTGGAGGTGGCGCAATGGAACTTACAAAAAGTGAAATGCAGATCATGGATGTTCTGTGGGATTCGGATAAGCCTCTTTCCAGAGCTGATCTGCTGGAGCGGTCCGAGGAAAAAAGCTGGAAGGACAGTTCTGTGCATATTTTGCTTAATGGGTTGCTGAAGAAAGAGGCAATTTGTGAAGCCGGCTTTGTAAAGTGCGGCAAAACCTTTGGCCGTACCTTTGCGCCTGCTATGACCCGGGAGGAATATTTTGCTGCTACCATATTCTCCCACCGCCATCAGCCTCAATTTGTAGGTCTGCTGGAAGCTCTGTTCCGCCGAGAGGATATTACGGCAGAGGATATGGCTGCGGTTCGGAAAATGGTGGAAAACTGGTTCGAATCCGCAGAAAGATAAATAAGCTTAGCTTTTCAGACCGCCGCTTATGCGGCGGTCTGTGTTTTGCGTGGGATAAACTGTATAAATATTAAAATATTTCCGGACATATTCTTGACTATGCGGAAGATTGTGATAAAATATTCTTGTTATTTTTTGAGAAAGGAGTACATATTATGGATCTTCTTAAGAAGCTGTTCCCCATTTCCTTCAAGTATGCAGGCAGCGTTGCTGAGCTGATCATCGGCATCCTGATCTACGTAGTTGGCGGCGCCATCGCCGGCGCGGTGATCGGTTTCCTGGCAGGCCTGCCCGTCATCGGTTTTGTCTTCGGCCTGATCGGTTCCGTCCTCGGCATCTACAGCCTGGCTGGCATCATCATCGAAGTTCTGGTGTTCTGCAAGGTTCTGAAGTAAAAAAATTCCCGGTCTCTCAGGAAAGTTCCTTTGAGAGACCGGGAATTTTTTTTATTTGTGATCAGTCCTGATCCCAGTTATGCCAGACGTTCTGCACATCGTCATCGTCTTCCATAATTTCGATGAGCTTTTCCATCAGCTTGATGTGCTCTTCGTCTTCCAGCTTCTGATAATTCTGGGGGACCATTTCGATCTGTGCAGATGCAAACTTGTAGCCCTTTTTGGCCAGAGCATCGGCAACCGCATTGAAATCGTCGGGATCGGTGTAAATGGTGAAGCAATCCTCTTCTGCCTCAAAATCGTCGGCGCCGCAATCCATGGCATCCATCATAACGGTGTCTTCGTCGTAATCGCCGTCTTCGTTGTCGATTACCAGAACGCCCTTCTTATCGAAGCTCCAGGACACGCAGCCGGAGGCACCCAGATTTCCGCCGTACTTGTCAAAGTGGTGGCGCATGGAACCTGCGGTGCGGTTGCGATTGTCGGTCATGGTCTCTACGATCACGGCAACACCGCCGGGGCCGTAGCCTTCGTAGGTGATGGATTCGTAGCTGTCGCCGCTTCCGGCGCCGGCAGCCTTTTCCAGGCAACGCTTAATGTTGTCGTTGGGCATGTTGGCGGCCTTAGCCTTGGTAATTACGGTAGCAAGGCGGGAGTTGTGGGCGGGGTCGGTAATACCGCCGCCTTCCTTTACTGCAACGATCAGCTCCTTGGCGATCTTGGTAAAGGCTGCGGCACGCTTGGCATCCTGTGCGCCCTTGGTTTTTTGAATGTTATGCCATTTGGAATGTCCGGACATAGTGTTCTTCCTCTCTATGGATAAAAATCTTGATATATTCTAGCACAGCTTACCCCGGAAAATCAACACCCTTTATGCAAATTCCATGCAATCGGCGTGGGTTTCGGAGATTTTTACTTCAATTTCCGGGAAATGGGTGCGAAGCTGCTGGGCAAGATATTCGCAAACCGGATTTTCGGTATAGAAATGTCCTGCATCGATCAGGTTCAGCCCCAAATCCTTCGCTGTCCAGAATTGGTTATACTTGATATCGGATGTAACAAAGGTGTCGCAGCCGGCGGCTACCACCTCATCGATCGCGCCGCTGCAGGCGCCGCCGCCAACGGCTACCTGATGAACCGGCTTTCCTCCGTCAACATAGCGCAAGCCCTTGCAGCCCAGCGCCTGCCTGACTTGGGCAAGGAAGGCAGGAAGTTCGTTGGTTTTGGTAAATCCAATGCGGATGAGGCCGATTTCCCGCCCTTCGCTGTCCTGCCCTTCGGGGTTCATAACCTGAATGTGATCCAACCCCACCTGCTGCGCCAGGATCCAGTTAACGCCTCTGGCTGCTTTATCCAGATTGGTATGGGCGTTAATGGCGGCAATTCCGCTGGCAGCCAGCGTAAGAATGCAGCGGCCGGTTTCTGTGTCGCCGTTTACAGCTTTCACTGGTTGGAAAATCAGCGGGTGATGGGTAACCAACAAGTCAGCGCCCCAACGGACCGCTTCGTCGCATACATGGGAAAAGGGATCCAGCGCCACCAGGACCTTTTTTACTTCCTTATCCCGGCGACCCAGCAGCAGACCGACATTGTCCCAGCTTTCCCGGGTGTATTCGTTAGCCAGAGAATCGATGAAATTTTGAATGTCATTAACGGTAGTCATGTTCAAACCTCCTTGAGCCAGCTAAGGTTCGGGTCTTGGGGAAGGGCTTCCAGTTCCTTCAGCGCAGCGACCAATTCCGGATCTGCAAGATCCTTTCTGGAAGAAACCGCAACGCGAAGGTTGGCTGTGACCCTGTTGTAATACTCCGGCACTTCAGGACCGGGGTTTTCCAGCAGGGCGGGAGGGAAGTACCATTCCCCGGGGGTCAGGGTGTAGCCGGGCTGATAGATCACTTCCATTACGGTGTAAAGAAAACGGCCATCCCGGATAACGGTTTCTTCAAAAATTCGCCAGCCGTTGTCAGAAAGATAGCGCCGAAGGGTATGGGTCTTGCTTTGGCATTGCAGAATCAGCCGGTATTGGCTGCTGCAAAGCCAAGGCGCTGCGGATAGAATGGAGATCATCGTATCGGCGCCCATTCCGGCGCAGATCATGGTATCAAAATCCCGGGGAATAGCCTGAACACCGTCGGAAAGATAGAATTCCATTCTGTCGGAAAAGCCGTATTTCTGAGCATTGACCCGGGCGGCAGACAGGGGGCCCGGGGCGATATCCGATGCGATCACCGATCGGGCGATGCCCTGCTGCAAAAGCCAGATGCCCACATAGCCGTGATCGGTTCCGATATCGGCAACCCGCTCACCGGGGGATACGAATCCGCAGCAGGTTTTCAGCCGGGAGGAAATAGGAATATTCATGGCAAGCCTCCTGAAAAAAGCTGCTGCCACAAGGCATGGCAGCAGCTTACCGGATCAATTCTTCTTGTTGGCCTGATCAGCTTCGTAAGCTTCCAGGAAATGGTTCAGCTGCGCCAGGAAAGCGTCGCAGTCGATGCCGTGAACCATGCAAGCCTCTTCCACGGTTTCGCCGCGGGCAGAGGGGCAGCCCAGACAATGCATTCCGATTGCGAAGAAAAGGGGAGCAGACTGGGGAGCGATGTCCAGAACATCACCGATAATAGTGTTTTTTTCGATTTTTACAGCCATAATAGGACCTCCATTCAGAAATCTCTTGTCATTATACTCTGTATCAGCGAAAAAAACAAGAGGTCAATTTTGCTTTCTTTGTTGAGTCTTGGAGATTTTCGTGTCTTTGCTGGCCGGACTGTTCAGAACCTTGCCATCGCTTTGGAAACGGGAGCCGTGGCAGGGGCAGTCCCATGTGTGCTCCTGCTTGTTCCAACGCAGGGCGCAGCCCAGATGTGAGCAGCGGGGCGCGGTGGGCCGGAGCAGATTGGCAGCCGATGACAGAATGTTCTTAGGCAGCTGGCTGTGAAGCAGGGTGCGGCTGGGGGAGAAAACCTCTGTAAAGGGACTCGTTCCGCCAAGGATCATTTTTTCCAGTGTCATGGCAGCGCACATGGCGCCGGTCATTCCCCATTTGTTGAAGCCGGTTGCGGTATATACTCCCGGGAAATGGGGGCTGTAATGGCCGATATAGGGAATCCCATCCAGCGTCATGCAATCCTGCGTAGCCCAGCGATAAGCAATGGCGCTGTCCGGGTAATATTCCTTTGCTGCCCGCTCCAATTCCACATAACCGCCACCGGAGTGGCCGGTGCGGTGGCTGCCGCCGCCAAAAAGCAGCAGGTCCTGATAACCTCGCAGGCTGTATCCGTCAGACTCTGCACAGGCATACATATCTGCGGGTGCAGGCGCGTTTTTCAGAGCCAGAACATAGCTTCTGTGCTGATACATTTTCATAAAATACAGCCCGTGACGATCGATAAAGGGAAAGTGTGTCGCTGCGAGGATGTGGTCGGCATGGATCGTGCAGCGGTCGGTATAGGCGACCCGGCTGCGAATGTCCCTGACGGGGGTATTTTCGTAAATGGTTAGCTGCTTCGCCAGCTGACCCAGAAAACGCAGAGGGTGGAAATTCGCCTGATCCGGGAAAGTCACGCTGCCTGCGCTGGGAAAGGGAAGTTGGGGATGCTCGGTAAAATAGGCCTGCGCGCCGATTTGCTGCAAGGCAGAAAGCTCCGCTTCCAGGATTTTTCGGTTATCTTGGGAATAGATATGGTTGCTGCACTGGGTATAATCGCAATCCAGATCCTTTGCAAGCAGCCGCAGCTGCCACAAAGCATGCTCGTTGGCCTGCAAATACAGCCAAGCTTTTTCCTGACCGTATCGCTTGAGAATTCTGTGGTAAATTAAGCCGTGCTGTACGGTCAGCTTCGCAGTGGTGTTGGCGGTCACGCCGGAGCAGATCTGCTCTGCTTCTACAAGAACCACCTTGACGCCTTTTGCCTGCAGCGCATGGGCGCAGAGAATACCGGTAATGCCGCCGCCTACCACTAGGACATCGGCATGGAGATTTTCCTGTAATGCCGGAAACGAGGGCAATTGGGATGTTGCCTGCCATAGGGATTTCATGTTGGTTCACCTCGTAGAATAGTATAGGCAATCCGGCATAGAATAAGCCGCCGAGTTTTGCCATAAAGGAAAATATATCTTTTTTGTGGTCTGAAAATCCCAAATTCCAGGAGTAAAAATTCCTCTGCAAATTATTTGCGGAAAAATGAAAAAAGCACTTGCTTTTTTTATAAGCTTGTGCTATTATACTTTGGCACGTTAAATACGCCTGCATGCGCCGATAGCTCAGTTGGATAGAGTGACTGACTACGAATCAGTAGGTCGGGGGTTCGAGTCCCTTTCGGCGTACCAAATAATAAAAGGGAGGCAAAAGCCTCCCTTTTATTATTTGGTATGCCGGAAGGATGGACTCGAAAGGGCGGCACCAGTCCGCAGACTGGTGTAAAAACATGCTGGGGAGAGCATGTTTTTAGCCCGTGGGAGAGTCCATAGGAGAAAGACGACATCCCGCAGGGGTGTTGGATTTCTCCTATTATTGATTTTGAAAAACTTACAAATGACGGCTGGACGGCGGCGAAACCTTGCAATTTGCCGCAGGCAAATTGGGTGAGTCCCTTTTATTATATTAGTATGCTGTAAGGCTGGATTTGAAAAGGAAGGTTCATAATAATGCAAAGAGCAATGAAAAATTTAATATCGATATATCAATCAAATCCAGCGAGGTTTGAGGTTTGCCAGTACTCTCCTGATGATAAAGAGCGTGTTATAAAATACATGCAATCTTATGCGCCATATGCAGTGGCGGGAAGAATTACGGACTGCGTTACCGGTGAAAGGCTGAAAAAAGAAGATGTTGGTTACACAGATGGTGAATATATGTGGACAAGTCAAGATATATACCATATCCAAAAGTACAATGCCGCTGTTACCGATGAATTCTTTAAAAAGATCACGCAATAAAAGCACCTTACATTGTGTAGGCTGGAGAGATTAGTCTAGCTAAATTAATTCCTGCTAATACCATTCTTGAAGATGCATTTCTAAATGGACTGCACGAAACAAATCCAGATATATTTACTTGTTTTAGGGGAATAATATGACTAAAGAAGATATTTTGAACATGGAGAATTCTCGAGAGATTATGAGGGCACTCGCGGAAAATCGTGAGATTTGGGACGAAGAACTTAGTAATCATTTGTGTGATGTTAAGAGAAAAGAAAATGCGGAAAAATTTGGGGACGCAGATATCATTTATACCCCTTCAAAGCGTTGTTGAGATTATATCTTTAACACCGTTGACTGAAGCACTGTGCGAAAGCATGGTGCTTTTTCCTTTTTTGCAATGCTAATTTAATCAAGCTAACTGCAGGCGGGTCAAATCCGACTGATTCCCCAGCGGGAGGAGTATAAGTGATTTTCTGAAGCTGCCGGCCTTCCGATGCAGCATGAGCGAGCGGAGGCAGCCGGCTTCACTTGGAAGCATGGCAATAACGCAACAAAGACTGCAAATGATTATTACAAGTACTGGTCTAAATCCATTGGAGCAAACGAATCTGCAAAAACACTTGCAGATTATTATGAAATGAAGTATAATAGACCTAACGAGTACAAATTACTAAAGCAGTACGCCAAGGATGTTGAAGCAGGCTGGATTTCCCCGCTATCCGGATTTGAAAACTACAAGAAATTATACGGGCGCATACAGTCTGAAATTGTTGGCAAGACTGTCGCTGATGGTACGGTGATCACTGGACAAGTCCCTCATTTTATGCAGCGTGTAATTGGTACTATGGTTGATCCTGAAAAGCTCAAAAATGAATTACAAGTGATTCGCAGATCAGGGGTAGAAATCGACGATATTATCGAAGCACTTTTTCATCCAGAAAGTATAGATGAGCCAGTTAAGCGGTCGAACGGCAAAACCAGTGTCCGCTTCATCGGGAAAAATGCGTGGTAACGATCAACCCAGAGGAAGGCCTGTTAACCCAAACTAATCCAAGGAAGGTGAATAAATGATCAAAATGAGCCAATCTTCGCGCGATTTTTTAGCTAAGAATTGCCCGGAGCTTCTGAAACAGCACGATTTAGATCTGTTCTTGCTGCAGCTTGATGCTTTTATTACTCGTGAAGGGCTTGATGAGAATGACAACATGACTGCTTTTGGGCATGAGGCTCAGACGGTCTATGACGAGGTCTATATGTGCAACGAATAAACCACCAACCGTTCTGGCTGGTGGTTTTTCCGTACCCCAATTTAATATCTGTTGATTTAAGCAAGTGTTCCAAAGTATAGAACACTTGCTTTTTTCATACCCATTTTTGCCTTGGTGGGCGTAAAAACACCGGCCGCAGGGGACGCAACCCCCGGAATCAAAGCATAGCGGAGAGAGGGAACAACTTGTAAAGCGAATTCTTGAGAAACCTCAAAGTGGTTGACGGGCCGCTGTCCTCTCGGCTTGACATTAGGTTGGACTATAGTGTAAAATATCAAAAAAGGAGGGGCCTATGGAACAAAGTATTTATCAGCTTCTGCCGCAGGCCCTGCTGCCGTGGTACTACGAAAATAAGCGCCGGCTTCCCTGGAGAGAAGACAAAGACCCATACCATGTATGGATTTCGGAAATCATGCTGCAGCAAACCAGAGTCGAGGCGGTGAAGGGCTATTATTCCCGCTTCCTCGAGGCTGTGCCAACAGTTCAGGCGCTGGCAGCTTGCGGGGATGAAGTTCTTACCAAGCTTTGGGAAGGGCTTGGCTACTATAGCCGGGTCCGCAACCTGAAAAAAACGGCAATTTGCGTTTGTGAGCAATACGGCGGCGTATTTCCCGTTGATTATGATAAGGTTCGCGCCCTGCCGGGAATCGGGGATTATACCGCTGGCGCCATCTGCTCGATCTGCTACGATCAGCCAACACCGGCAGTTGACGGAAATGTGCTTCGGGTATGCGCCCGGCTGACAGATGACGATACACCCATCGATACGCCGGCTATGAAGAGGAAGGTTACATCCGGCCTTGAGGCGGTTTATCCGGACCAGGCGGGGGATTTTACCCAGGCGCTTATGGAGCTGGGAGCAACCGTATGCGGCCCGAACAAAGCGCCTGCCTGCAGTGAATGTCCATGCCGGGAGTTCTGCCGGGGTTATCTTCGGGGGACGGCAAGCAGTCTGCCCGTAAAGCGGGCAAAAACGCCCCGCCGGACAGAGAAATATACCGTGTTTATCCTGCGGTGCGGCGATCGGTTCGCCTTGGAAAAACGGCCTGAAAGCGGGCTTTTGGCAGGGCTATGGCAATTTCCTAATGTTCCTCAATGGCACAATACGCAGGAAGCGGCGGCCTGGTTGCAGGAGCAGGGGATTCGGGTGCAGAATGTTCGCCGGGTTACCCAGCGGCAGCATATTTTTACCCACATTTGCTGGCAGATGCAGGGCTATTATTTCGATGTAGCCGAGACCGGCGGCAACTATATTTGGATGACAGGCGAAGATGTGACGAAGCGCGCTGCTTTGCCAACCGCATTTCGCCAATTTTGGGAGGGGTCTGAGGATGTTTGATTTCCATATGCACACAAAGGTGTCCTTTGACGGCAGAGCAACCGCGCAGGAGATGGTTCACGCCGCCGAGGCAGCAGGTCTGCGGGAAATTTGCTTTACCGACCATATTGATTATGAGCTGGGAAAAGAAGTGCAGACCATGGTGTTCGATACCCGGCAGTATCGCGCAGCCTATGATTCCCTTCATTCCGACCGGGTCATGATCCGAAGAGGCATGGAATTCGGCCTGAAGGAATATAACCGGGATCAGCTTCTGGCGGATCTCAAGCGCTATGATTTCGACTATGTGATCGGCTCTGTCCATTTTATTGACGAGATCGATGTATACTTCGCCCCCTACTGGGAGGGAAAGACGATCTTTGAAGGAGAGCGCCGGTTTTTAGAACAGACTCTGGCCTGCGTAGAGGCCCATGAGGATTTTGACGCGCTGGGTCACCTGACCTATCTTGCGAAAACGAGGGGGCATCCATCACCCCGCCCCATTGCGTATCAGGATCATAAAGCTGTAGTAGATGCAATTCTTACGGTTCTCGCGAAAAAGGAAATAGGTCTGGAGATCAACACCAGCGGCGTGGATCGCTGCGGCAGATTTCTGCCGGATGCGGAGTATGTACAGCGGTTCCGGCAGCTTGGGGGAAAGATTGTAACGGTTGGATCGGATGCCCACGATGCCCAGCGGGTAGGGCAGTATACCGGGGAGGCTTGCCGCATGCTGAAAGAGATCTTTGGCTATGTATGTACATTCCAGAATCGTAAACCTGTGTTTCACCGGCTGTAAGGAGGAGTTACAATGCGTAAATGGATAGGCCTCTTGCTGACAATGGCATTGCTTTTGGCAATGGCACTTCCTGCAGCTGCGGAAGAAGTCAGCGGAACCAGCGGAAATATCAGCTGGGCTCTGGACACCGAATCGGGAGAACTGCGGCTGGATGGCAGCGGCGCAATGCTGAGCTACTATCAGCCAACGGCAGTTCCCTGGTATGCCTACCGTGAGAAGATCACTTCGGTAATTCTCCCGGAAGGAATCACCAATCTTGGCAATTATGCCTTCTATGACTGCAAAAACCTGAAATCTGTAACCATTCCGGCATCTGTTCAGCAGATCGGCAGCATGACCTTCTTCGGCTGCCGGAGTATTTCTGCGTTTGCAGTCAGCCGGGACAGCGCATATTTCTGCGCGGATGATTCCGGCGTGCTGTACACAAAGGATCAATCTGTGCTGCTGCAAGCACCCCGCAGCCTTTCCGGCAGCTACCGAATTCCTGAAGAAACGGTAAAAATCGCTGACTATGCCTTCTACCTTTGTGCAAATCTGACCGCAGTGGAATTGCCGAAAGGATTGAAAACCATCGGCGCGGCGGCGTTCAGCGGCTGCAGCGGCCTGCAGACCGTAGCTGTGCCGGCCTCTGTCAGCGCCGTTGGCAGCGGAGCGTTTTCTGATTGCTCTGCTCTGACTTCCATCAGCGTAGAGAAAGAAAATGCCAATTATTCCAGCGATGAAAGCGGCGTTTTGCTGAACAAGGAGCAAACGGTTCTGATCCAGGCCCCCGGCGGGATCAGCGGAAGCTACAGCCTGCCGGAAACGGTAACCAAAATAGGGGAGAGCGCCTTTGTTTGGTGTATGGAACTGGAAGAGGTTATCTTTGGCGCAAAGCTGGCAGAGATCGGCAAAAACGCTTTTACCGGCTGCGAATATCTCTCTTTGATGAGATTCTACGGTAACGCCCCCACGATCCACAGCAGCGCCTTTACCGATGTGTATGCAACTGCCGAGTATCCCGAGAATAACGCAACCTGGACGGCTTCTGTCCAAAAGGATTATGGCGGAAGCATTGAATGGGCAGCTTATACGCCGGAGCCTGCGCCGCTGTTCGAACTTTCCGGCTCCAATGTGATTTTGGGTAACGACCTGACCATGAACTTCGCTCTGCTGGCTTCTCACCTTGACGGCACCGACTACTACGCTGAGATCGTCAAGTACAATCCTGACGGCACCACCACTACTACCACTTATCCCTTCAGCAGCTGGACTGCCTATGGCCCCATGTACCTGATCACCCTGGATGGCCTGGTAGCCAAGCAGATGAGCGACAAGGTAGAAGTTACCGTTTACACCGGTGACGGCGTGCAGGCTTCCTACACCTGGGTAGACTCTATCCGCGACTACTCCATCCGTCAGCTGAACACTACCAGCAACACTGCTAAGGTGTTCACGGTTCTTGCGGATATGCTGAACTACGGCGCAGCCGCTCAGGTCCAGTTTAACTACAACACTTCCGACCTGGCTAACGCCACCATGACCGACACCCACAAGTCTTACGCAACCGCAGCTCTGGACTTTAGCCTCTACACCAATAACCAGGTAGTTGGCGACAACTTCTTCGGCACGATTCTGGCTCTGGAGACCAACATTAAGATGGGCGTGTTCTTCAAGGGTACCGGTTATGAAGGCTACACCGCCAAGGTCAGCTACCGCGACCATAACGGCAACACCGTCAGCTACGAGGTAGCAGGCAAGGACTTTGATGCCACTTATGCAGCCAATGGCATGTATGGTATCATGGTAGACACTCTGGTAGCCGGCGACGTCTATCAGGTGGTTACTGTGGAAGTCTACGACGGCGAGACCCTGGTAGCTTCCGTATCCGAATCCATGGAGAGCTATGTAGTCCGCCAGAGCGCATCTCTGCTTCCCATCTATGATGCTCTGATGAAGTTCATGGTATCCTCCTACAACTACAGCCACTGAATTTAGAGGATTGAGAGCTTATGAAAAGATTACTTTGCTTTGTTTTAGCAGCCGCGATGCTGCTCAGCTTTGCGTGGTATGTTCCCGCTGCATCGGCAACGCCGGTTTTCCGCTGCGTAGGTGGCTGGAACGAATCCATCTACGCGGAAATTGATGGTATTTCCGACAAGGATGTGACCGGCGTTTCCTGGAGCGGAACCAGTCAGGGAAGCCTGACCGGAGAGGATCTGACTTATTTGGTTCGTGATGTAAATGGATGTGTCCGGATCGACATTCCCGGCCTGAAGGCAGGCACTTATACCCTTCGGGTCACTACGGCGAATGGCGTATATACCCAGAAAGATATTGCAGTCAATGCCTACGACCGCTCCGGCTTTGCTCACTACAACTATTCTGAGGGTGTCGGCGCCTATAATGACGATGGCACGCTGAAGGATAATGCCATTGTGCTCTATGTTACCAACGAAAATAAAAATACCGTGACCGTTACCTCTAAGGACGGCACAACCGTTTCCGGTATCGGCAACATTCTCAATTCCGCCGGTATGGCGGCTTCCGGCAAGACTACTACCAGCAAAGGCGGCAAGGCGAATACCAACAGCGGCATCATCCGGAAGCTGGCGCTGGACGGTACGCCCTTGGTGGTTCGTATCATCGGCAATGTAACCGCGCCTGAGGGCGTTACTGCCTATGCCTCTGTTGACTATGGCGGAGGCGTCACCGATAACGGTTTTATGGCCAAGATCCAGTCCGGCAAGCATATCACTATTGAAGGCATCGGCACGGATGCTGCCATCAACGGCTGGGGCCTGAGCTATATCTGCCAGTCCAGCGACCCGAATCTGGGCAAGAGCTTTGAGGTTCGCAATATTTCCTTCCGCAATGTTCCGGAAGACTGTGTCGGCATGGAAGGAAAGATGGATTCGACCAAGCTGACCGCACCGGTAGAACGCTGCTGGGTGCATCATTGCGCCTTCTATGCTCCCACCATTGCAAATCCTGCAGAGGCCGACAAAGCCGGCGGCGATGGCGCCTGCGATTTTAAGCTGGGTCAGTATTTCACCAATTCCTACTGCCATTATCAGGGCTATCATAAGACCGGTCTGGTTGGCGGCGGCGACAGCCAGCTTCAGTATCACCTTAGCTACCACCATAACTACTGGGAGAATTGCGAATCCCGCGCTCCTCTTGCCCGGCAGGCGGATATCCACATGTATAACAATGTGTTCTATGGCCAGTCCAGCTACTGCATGAGCCTTCGGGCGAATACCTATATTTTTGTAGAATACAGCATGTTCCTTAGCTGCAAAAATGTTACCGACGGCGCAGCCGGCGGCGTGGCAAAAAGCTTCAACAATACCTTTGTCAGCTGCACCGGAACAAACAATTCCGATTTGAAAATCGTTACCGACAGAAATACCAAGGTGACATCTTCGAATTTGTATGCAAACTTCGATACCGATCCTTCTATGAGCTACATACCCTCCGGGGATTACCTGCTGCACACGGAAAATGTATACGAAACTGTGTTGGCTGAGGCCGGTCCGCAGAAAGCGGTGAAAATCTCCTCTGAGAAAGAGGAAACCTACACCTTCGATGCTGCCATGGATGTCGCAGCCGGAACGGACAGCACAGCGGTGGAGGAGGCGAGCTATGCAGACGGCTACCTGAGGGTGATCGGAGAAGTCCTGCGCCGTACCTCCGGCTCCAGCGTGATCTCTGTTCAGTTTGCAAAGCAGGAGAAGGGCGGCTTCCAGTTTACGGTTACCGGAACTGCAAAGCTGAGCGCGCAGTTCAGCTCCACCGGCAGCAGCAATACCTCTGCGCTGGGTGTTCGTGACGGCAGCGGAAATCTGGTTTCCGGCGATACCGGCGATACTATCTACACCACCACCGGCGCCTCCGGCGGCAAGAAAACCGTTACCTACACGCTGAATGCCGGCACTTATACGATCCTCTGTCCTGCTACCGGCGATACTACCATCGATGGCCGCGGCGCAAGAATTTATAAGGTACAGATAACCGAAACCCTGCCGGAGGATGATAGCCAGCTGCATACCCATGATTTCACGGCAACGGTCTGCGCCCCGGGGTGCGAAAACGGCGGCTATACCGAGTATGCCTGCAGCTGTGGCTACAGCTATCTTGGTGATTACACAGCTGCCACGGACCACAGCTATGCAAACGGACTTTGCACAGTCTGCGGAAAGATCGACCCGGATTATGAAGCGCCTTCCGGCCCCTTTACCCTTGCCGGCGCAAATGTGATTCTGGGCAACGACCTGACCATGAACTTCGCGCTGCTGGCTTCTAACCTGAGTGGCACGGATTATTATGCTGAGATCGTAAAGCATAACCCTGATGGCACCACCACTACCACTACTTATCCTTTCAGCGAATGGACTTCCTACGCAGGCGGCGCCATGTACCTGATCACTTTAGATGGTCTCGTAGCCAAGCAGATGAGCGATAAGGTAGAAGTAACCATCTACACCACGGGCGGTGAGCAGGCTTCCTACACTTGGGAGGATTCTATCCGCGACTACGCCATCCGCCAGTTGAACAATGCCTCCAACTCCGAAAAGGTTTACACCGTGGTTGCCGATATGCTGAACTACGGCGCAGCTGCCCAGACCCAGTTCGGCTACAATACCTCTGACCTTGCCAATGCCACCATGACCGATGCCCATAAGGCCTACGCCACCGCCGAGCTGGACTACAGCCAGTACGATAACTACCGCATGGTGGACGATAATTACTTTGGCACGATCCTGGCGCTGGAGACCAATATCCAGATGGGTGTGTTCTTCTATGATACCGCAGAGGGCGCCTTGACCGCCAAGGTCAGCTATCGCGATCACAACGGCAACGCGGTCAGCTATGAAATTGCCGAAGAGTATTTTGATACCACCTATGCTGCGAACGGTCTATACGGCATTCTTGTAGATACTTTGGTAGCGGGCGATGTGTACCAGCTTGTTTCTGTGGAGATCTACGAGGGGGACAACCGGATCTCCTGCGTGGAAGAATCTATGGAAAGCTATGTAGTGCGCCAGAGCGGCTCTTTGCTTCCCATCTATGATGCTCTGATGAAGTTCATGGTATCCTCCTACAACTACAGCCACTAAACCCAAATCGAAAATCCCCGCCGACATGGCGGGGATTTTTCACACATTGGGGTGTCTGTGAGGCTCTCGCAGCCAAAGCTGTCATCTTGTAGGGGCCGGTGACCACACCGGCCCGCGGGCGATCAATGATCGCCCCTACGAACATCATCGGGGACCGCACAAAGGCGAATGGCCTTTGTGGGGAGAGGAGCAAAGCCTGCGGGTGGAATTTCCCTCCTTGAGGTAAATGGAACATTGCAGCCTTTGCTCTGACGATGTGGCAATCCGCAATCTCCTTTGTAGGGTCCTGCCTCCGGATGGTCCGCAGGGGAACGGATTCCCACGGTCGCTTCGCTTCCTCGGAATGACGGGAATGCCATCAAATCCCCTTGTCATTGCGAGCTGCGTCAGCAGCGTGGCAATCCGTAATCTATATTGTAGAGGCGGGCGTTGCCTGCCCGAAAGACAAGGCTGGTCTATATCTCAACCTTTTTGCAAAGCGGTATGGCAAATATTGACACCTTCGATTGCTTTTGATAAAATAACATCATTCCTATGTATCAAGGAGGTTTGTTCTATGAAAAAGTATGGCTTTCTTCTGGGCATTTTCGTGCTTGTCCTTTTAGCATCGCTGGCATTTCCCCGCGCCGAAGCGGCAGAAATTCAATATTCCGGCACCTGCGGCGATAATTTGACATGGACCCTCGACAGCGAAGGCACCCTCACCATCTCCGGCACGGGAGATATGACTTACTATACATCTAATAATGCTCCATGGTATTCTTATCGATCTTCGATTAAAACGGTGGTTATAAAATCCGGCGTCACCGGTATTGCCGATTATGCATTCCTTTACTGCAGCAATCTGACCGGAATTTGGGTAGACGCGAACAATCCCAACTATAGCAGCGATTCTTTTGGTGTTCTGTTTAATAAGGATCAAAGCCAATTAATTCGGGCACCCGGTGCAATCATCGGTAGCTATGTAATTCCAGCTAGTGTAGCCAGTATTGGAAATTATGCATTCTATGGCTGCGACAGCCTGACCAGCGTTACCATCGGTAATGGCGTGACCAGCATTGGATTTTATGCGGTCTCTTCCTGCGACAGCCTGACAGCCATCACCATTCCGGATAGCGTGACCAGCATTGGCGATTCTGCGTTCCGTTCCTGCCGCAACCTGAAGTATATCACCATCCCCGATAGTGTTACCAGCATTGGTTATTCTGCGTTCCGTTCCTGCCGTAGCCTGACTGGTATTACTATCCCGGATGGTGTCACTAGCATTGGCGAATATGCACTCGCTTACTGTACCAGCCTGACCGCTGTTACTATTGGCGATAGCGTGACTAGTATTGGCAAATCTACGTTCTATGAATGCATTAGCTTGACCGGCATTACCATCCCGGATAGCGTGACCAGCATTGGCCCTTCTGCGTTCTATAAGTGCAGCAGCCTGACCAGTATTACCATCCCCTCTAGAGTGACCAGCATTGGCGATTCTACGTTCTATGAATGCACTAGCTTGACCGGCATTACCATCCCGGATAGCGTGACCAGCATTGGAGATTATGCGTTCTATTCCTGCGACAGCCTGACCAGCGTCACCATCCCGGATAGCGTGACCAGCATTGGAGATGAGGCGTTCCGTTATTGCAGCAGCCTGACAGCCATCGCCATCCCGGACAGCGTGACCAGCATTGGAGATTATGCGTTCTATTCTTGCGACAGCCTGACAGCCATCACCATTCCGGATAGCGTGACCAGCATTGGAGATTATGCGTTCTATTCCTGCGACAGCCTGACCAGCGTCACCATCCCGGATAGCGTGACCAGCATTGGTTATGGGGTGTTCCGTTCCTGCAGCAGCCTGACCGGTATTTGGGTAGATTCGAACAATCCCAACTATAGCAGCGATTCTTTTGGTGTGCTTTTCAATAAGGATCAAAGCCAATTGATTCAGGCACCCGGTGCAATCAACGGTAACTATATTATTCCGGAAAGCGTAACCAGCGTTGGCAGCAATGCATTTCGTTTCTGCAGCAGCCTGACAGCCATCACCATTCCGGATAGCGTGACCAGCATTGGAACTGAGGCGTTCCGTTCCTGCAGCAGCCTGACAAATGTATATTATTCGGGCACGGAAGCACAATGGGATGCGATTTCGATAGGATCTTCAAATTCGAATTTGAAGAATGCAACGATTCACTATAACTACGACATAAGAAGCCGTTTTATTTCCATGGATTCGATCGTAGCGCAGGAAAACTCTCAAAAGACAATCCTGATCAAGCCTGTAGCGCTGGAGAAAACGGCAAAGGATTGGTTCCGGAATATTCTGCCCGATGTTACGGCAACCAGCTCTTTGGGGTCGGTTTCCGTGACGGGAGAAGGTTATGAAATCAGCAAAGACTCTGCCGCTTCCCAAAATATTGTTCTTCAAAAAGATGGCTACCGGGACTATATTATTCCTGCGGCAGTATCCGCAACTTTGGAAAATTCGTCGAAGGTTGCCGAAGAAAAGGGTCTGCGGTATGATTTTACAGCCTCTATGCAGAAGGATAGAAACGACGGAAGACCCTACATATCCACCGTTTTTGGCAGACTTTCCGGCGAAGGGGCATTTCAAGATCTGCGGACACAGACACTGAAAATTTCTGCCGGCAACAGCTATGACATTATAATAACTTCCATTGGCATGGAAGGGAAGACTGTAACCTATTACCTCGCGCAAGACGGCGAAACACAAGTTACCAGCAGTACCGGTGTGTTCTCTGGCAGCAATCTGGCGTCTGTTTTTAACTATGGAGACACGGTATATGCTTATGCGGTAGCAGCGGACGGCACAACAACCGAACCGCAAGCGGTAAAAATCGAACAGAATCTTTCGCTGAATTCCTACGAGACAGCGCTGATTGAGGGCTCCACTTTCAGTTTGCTGGGCAAAGACGGACAGAAGTTGACTATAGCGGAAAATATTCCGTTGGTCGGCGGCGCCGAGATCAGCATGGAAGCTTTCACCGCTCCGATCGGCGTGGATATTACAGGAAATACGGTTAAAATATCCATAGGATTTGACCTGTTTAGTAAAGAATCGGAAAACGGCGGTGAATATGTAACAACTGAAGCGTGGGACAATTTCAAAAAAGAATTTAAGACACTGAGTGCTTCATTAGACGAATCTGTAGATAACGCAGTAAAAAAGCTTAGCAGATACCGCAGATTTATCAATACGTTTTCTCCGCATTCTGCGTATTCCGAGAAGTCCTGCGGGTTTGATGTTGCATTCCTAGGCTATTTGGAAGGAGAAATTGTTAACGGAAGCCTTGTGTTTAAGGAAGCGCTCATTGATATCGGCGGTGAATTTAAGTTCTGCTATACACAGCAATCGGCTATCGGTCCGGTTCCGGTATATTTCTATGTAAAAGCGGAAGTCCCAGTTGGATTATCTTCTAAATGGGCCAGAATGGTTGCGGACAAGAATATACCTGTCGATTTTGGGCTGTCACTTTCGATTGAGCCGTCCGTTCAAATTGGCGGCGGAGCCGGAATTAAAGGCGCAGCCTCGGTTGGACTGTGGGGCAAGGGAAGCCTTCCTTATGAAAATAATTTCTCGGAACGGCACCATACTCTGAAGCTGAAAGGTGAGTTTGGCGGCGAAGCAGAGCTGTTTATCCTGAAAGGAAAGGTCACTTTCCTTGAAGGCGAAGTAGATATCTTGGATGACTACTACGGCAAGCCCGCCGCAGCAGTGGCATCGGTGATGATGCTGGCAGATAACGACGATCCGGTTGCAGAAACGGTCACATTTTCTGTGATGGACAGAGCGTACTTGCAGGATGACAGCGGTTGGCTGGGAAGTTATCCTCCTGTCAGCAACTTTGCAGAAGTAGCGGCAAACGGTGTCAGTTTCCGTGTTTTGCAAAGCAGCGTGTTTGCTGATTCCAATGCACAGGTGGTTACCGTTGGAGATACTATGCTGATGGTTTGGATCGAGGACGATGCTACCCGCGATGCGTATAACCGGATGCGGCTTGTGTATTCCGTATACGATAGCGCAACAGATACATGGAGCGAAGTGAAGCCTGTATGCGACGATGGCTGCAACGATGGCTACCCCAGTTTGGTGAGCGACGGCGAGCATGTATATGTGGCTTGGCAGAAAATTAAAAAGGTAATGACAGCAGAGGACTGCGAGTCGATGGATGTGTTAATGGCCAACAGTGAAATCTGCCTTGCAGCCTACAATGCGGAAACCGATGAATTTACGACCACTGTGTTGACCGAAGATGCTTACTATGATTATGCGCCTGCGGTCACGATTAAAAACGGTGAGGCTGTTGTCTACTATGCCACGAATACTGCAAACGACCTGTCCGCAACGAATTCCAATCTGTTGAGTGTGTATAGCGGCGCTACTCAGGTACTGGCGCGGAATTTGAACTATATCCTTTGTATGGATGCAGCAGGAGATTCCGTGTCCTATGCTATGGATACAGATGGAGACCTGTCCAGCACCGACGATGTGAATGCGTTTACTGTTGCAAACGGCGCAACAACCGCTTTTGCCAAAGTGAATGAAACTGCAGTGACTGCAGTTAATTATGGAGTCCTGAATGGCGTGGATACCCTGTTTGTCTGCGACGGAGCAAACATTTACTACGCTGACGGCGGAGAAACAAAATCTGTATTTCCCTATAGCCGCGCTGTTACCGGTACAATTAATGTTGTGAATACTGATGCCGTGACTGCGATTATATGGCTGGAGATGACAGAAAGCGGTACTGAGATGTACAGCGTGTGTTATGAAGACGGCGTATGGACTGAACCGGTACAAATCAGTGATCAGGGCGGTAAGATCTACAGCGTCAGTGCGGTAAGCTACAACGGCAAACTGGCAGGTGTCTGCAATATTGTTGCTACCAGCTATGATAGCGAAAGTGAAAGTTATATTGACGGGGAAACTGCCCTCTGCAGCTTTTCAGTAAACGACTTTACGGATGTAGAGCTGGATGGTTATATCTACTTTGACGAAAGCAATGTAAGCGTTGGCACCGCTAAAGAATTTGATGTGCTGGTGTACAATAACGGTACAACGGCTATCAATTCCTTGGAATTTACCATCAGCGATACTCTTGGAACGGAGACAACGGTTACTAAGGTTGTTTCTATGCCTTCCGGTACCAGTCAGAGTGTTGCTCTGGCCTATCCGGTTCCAAAAGAGTATGCGGCTACCACTTTGACGGTTACAGTATCTATTCCGGAACAGCCCGATGTGGATGATTCGGATAACAGTACATCTTTGGAAATCGGACTGTGTGACCTGTTGATCACAAACTCCAAGCTAACCAATTACGGCACCGCGTATTTGCTGGAAGCAATTGTAGAAAATGCAAGTGTGGTAGATGCGGTGAATGTAGTAGCGAATGTAATTCTGGATGAAGACTCTGATGTTGCGGTTCAAACCGTGCAGATAGGTACGATTTCCAGAAATAGTTACGCATTAGTAGAGGTTGTTTTGGAACCGCAAGCGATTTCTTTTGACGAGAACGGTGTAGCGAAAGTTTTTTTGTCTGTTACCAGCGACAATATGGAGTCTGCAGATGCAGACAACAAGGTGTGCGTGCTGGCTACTCCGGAAAGCGATACGATATGCGCCCATCCGTTAACGGAAAGTGTGGAGGCAAAGGATGCGACTTGTGATGCGATGGGGCACAGTGCCTATGAAAAGTGTATTTGCTGTGGCGAACCCGCCTTTGGATATGAGGAGGTAGCAGCGTTGGGTCACAGCTACACCGCAGTGGTTACCGCACCTACCTGCACCGCTGCCGGCTACACCACCTACACTTGCTCTACCTGCGGCGACAGCTACACCGATAACGAAGTAGCCGCCACCGGCCACAGCTATGTTGACGGCATCTGCTCTGTCTGCGGTGCAGAAGATCCCAACTATGTAGCTCCCGTTGACCTGTTCCAGCTCTCTGGCGCGAACGTGGTTCTGGGCAACGACCTGACCATGAACTTCGCTCTGCTGGCTTCGACCCTCAGTGCCACCGACTACTACGCTGAGATCGTCAAGTACAACCCCGATGGCAGTACTACTACCACTACCTATCCCTTCTCCAACTGGACTGCCTATGGCCCCATGTACCTGATCACTCTGGATGGCCTGGTAGCCAAGCAGATGAGCGA
>JAZSGN010000039.1:0-19993 GCA_045532755.1 Faecousia sp. | reverse complement strand
GGGACGAGCTGGAAGCTGTCTGCGAGAAGATCAAGGCCATCGATCCCGATTCCATCCCTCTGGGCTACGACTCTGAGAGCAACTGGTTCATCACCATGTGCGAGCAGTACAAGTCCCCCTACACCAGCGCCTCCGGCGACCACTTCCTGTTTGACAACGAGAAGAACCATGCCTTCATCAAGAAGTTCAACGAGTGGTATCAGAAGGGCTATCTGACCACCCAGACCCTGTCCGGCGCTTACACCTCCGGCCTGTTCACCACTCTGGAAGGCGTTAAGAGCTACATGTCCATCGGCTCCTCCGCCGGTGCTACCTATCAGCGTCCCACCGCCGGCTCCGACGGCAAGTATCCCTTCGAAGTGGGCATCGCTACCATTCCTCAGGTTGACCCCGCCAACCCCAAGGTCATCTCTCAGGGCCCCAGCATCTGCATCTTCCAGAAGGAAAATCCCCAGGAAGTGGTTGCTTCCTGGCTGTTCGTCAAGTTCCTGACCACCAATGTGGCCTTCCAGGCTGAGTTCGGCATGGCTTCCGGCTACGTTCCCGTTATCAAGTCCGTAAGCGAGAACCCCGTTTACGCCGACTTCATCGCCTCCGCCGACGGCTACAACTACATCTCCGCTCTGGCTGCCAAGATCTGCCTGGAGCAGGAGAGCGCTTACTACACCTCCCCCGCCTTCAACGGCTCCTCCACCGCCCGTGAGCAGGTAGGCGCCCTGATGACCAAGTGCATGACCATCATCGGCTCCGATGTGGAAGGCAAGATCGAAACCGCCTTCGAGGATGCTGTGGACGAGTGCGAATACGCAAGCTAAGGTGACCGCATTGAAAAGATTTGCTGCATTATTGCTGCTGATCTGCATGGTGACGGGGATGCTGGCCGGCTGCGACAAGCCTGTCGCGCCGACGGAGCCCCCGGCCACCACCGAGCCCTCGGCAGCTCCTACCGAAACCACCGCGGCCACCGAGCCGCCCCTTGTGGAAGAGGACTTCGCCGGCAGTCTGTTTCTGGATATGTCCTCCGGCACGGCTAAGCAGGAAGTCACCGTCAAGCAGTTTATCGATGGCGACACCACCCACTTTAATGTTCCCGGCTATGTGATGCCCGGCGGCGTGCTGAAGGCCCGCTATCTGGCCATCAACACCCCGGAATCCACCGGCAAGATCGAGGAATACGGCAAGAAGGCCTCCGCCTTCACCAAGGAGAAGCTTTCCCAGGCTACCTCCATCATCATCGAGTCCGACACCGCCACCTGGGATGCCGACTCCACCGGCGGCCGGTATCTGGTCTGGGTGTGGTATAAGACCGCCGATTCCGATACCTACCGGAACCTGAACATCGAGATCCTGCAGAACGGTCTGGCCATCGCCAACAAGGCCTCCTCCAACCGCTACGGCTCCACCGCCATGGCCGCCATCAATCAGGCCAAGGCCCTGAAGCTGAACCTCCATTCCGGCGAGAAGGACCCCGATTTCTACTACGGCAACGCCGTAGAGCTGACGCTGAAGGAACTGCGTACCAACACCGATGCCTACAACGGCGTCCGGGTGGCCTTCCACGGTGTCATTACCATGAACAATAACAACAGCGTCTATGTGGAAGCCTATGACCCCGAAACCGATATGTTCTACGGTATGTCCGTCTACTACGGCTACAACCTGAACGGTCAGGGTCTGGACATCCTCACCATCGGCAATGAAGTCCGCATCGTGGGCTCTGTGCAGTACTACGAGGCCGGCGGCACCTATCAGGTGTCGGACCTGGAGTACCGCCTCATGAAGCCCGACGATCCCAACAACATCCAGAAGCTCAGCGAGGGTCACACCCCCGCCTTCACCCCCGTGGACATCGAAACCTTCAACGAGGATAAGGTGGAGGTTCTGGTAGAGGAGGCTCCCGTGGTGTTCGAGTACGCCGCCCTGGCTATGAACACCTCCATTGAGATGAGCGGCCTCTATGTCTACGATGCTTACACCACCAAGAACGAGGAAAGTTCCTCCAAGGGTGCGATCACCCTGTACTGCCGCAGCGGCGATCAGGAGATCACCGTGCGTACCGTAGTGCTCTACGACGACAACGGAAAGCTGGTCACCCAGGACCAGTTCCTTGGCAAGACCATCACCGTCCGGGGTCTTGTGGACTACTACAATGGTTCCTATCAGATTAAGGTCTTCAACGATGAAGACATTACGATCCAATAACAACCAAGGGAGGCAGCTATGAAAAGAATCATCGCGTATCTTCTGCTGCTGGCAATGAGCATTGGCTTCTTTGCCGGCTGTAAGGTCAATGAAGAACCCACTACCCCCACCACCGAGCCCACCGTTCAGACCGGTCCCACCGAGCCGGCAGATACTACCCCCGCTGTGGACGAGAACCTGGACAAGGCTCTGGAGTACCTGCGTGTGTTCTACAAGAACACCGCCGAAAAGACCCCCATGGACTATACCCGTATCGGTACTGTCCGTGTGGCCAGCAGTGTTTACGACATCGAGTGGACCGTGGATGTTCCCGAAGATGTTGTGAAGGTGGTTGTCAATGCTGACGGCTCCGTCACCATCGACATCAACGAAGAAAAGGCCAAGGAATACACCGAGCCTCAGCCCTATGTGCTGACCGCCAAGCTGGTTGGCACCGATGGCCGGGAAGTCAGCCTGAGCTGGAACCTGCTGGTTCCTCCCGCGGTGGATCTGGACTCTCTGGGCATCGTTGACGCCGCTTACGCTCTGGAAAAGGGCGCGACTCTGGAAGGCACTCACACCCTCACCGGTAAGATCACCACCGTCAACACCCCCTACAGCGAGGACTACAAGAACATCACCGTTACTATGGAAGTCCCCGGCCGTGAGGACAAGCCCATCATGTGCTACCGCCTGAAGGGCGAAGGCGCTGACAAGCTGTGTGTTGGCGATACCATCACCGTTACCGGCGTTCTGAAGAACTACAACGGCACCATCGAGTTTGATGCCGGCTGCATTCTGGAAGCCGTTGAGAGCGGCGGCGGCGAAGTCCCCGTAGCTCCCGAGGATCCCAAGCAGATCGTCGACGAAGCCTATGCTCTGAAGAGCGGCAAGACCACTCCCTATGTGGCCACTCTGACCGGTAAGGTCACCGCCGTGAAGGAAGAGTACACCGAGCAGTACAAGAATATCACCGTTGTGATGGTGGTTGACGGCCGCTCCAGCAAGCCCATTCTGTGCTACCGCATTAAGGGCGAGAAGGCTGCATCCGTCAATGTCAATGATATCATCACCGTTCAGGGCCAGCTGACCAACTATCAGGGCACCATCGAGTTCGTCGCCGGCAGTAAGCTGCTGGACGTCATCGACAAGGCGCCTCCCGCTGTCCAGACCGATGTGGACAAGATCTGGGCCGATGCTCAGAAGCTGTCTGAGGGCAGCACCCTGAAGTATGAAGCCAAGGTCAGCGGCACCATCACCCAGGTCAACTATCCCTACGATTCCTACTACGATAACATCACCGTTACCATCAAGCTGGAAAACGGCAATACCATTCGCTGCAAGTACCTGAAGGGCTCCGGCGTCAACAAGATCGGCGTTGGCGACGATATCACCGTTCAGGGCTACATCGAAAAGTACGAGGGCAATGTGCAGTTCATTCGCCCGACTCTGCTGAAGTACACCATCAACCGTGTATCTGCCCCCGAAGATCCCATGCAGATCGTTGAGGATGCCTACGCTCTGGCCGAAGGCGAGTCCCTGCTCTATGACGCCACTCTGACCGGCAAGGTAATCTCCATCGACGATCCCTATACCACCCAGTATAAGAACATCACCTTCACCATGCAGATCCCCGGCGCAGAGAATAAGCCCATTGTTGCCTACCGGGCCAAGGGCACCGGCGCGGAGACACTGGCTGTGGGTGACACCGTCACCGTTACCGGCGTCATCAAGAACTACAAGGGTACTGTAGAGTTCGACACCGGCTGCAAGATCTCCAACATCATCAAGGGCGAGGGCGGCGACGCCACCGAGCCTTCCACCGAACCCACCGAGCCCGCTTCCGGCAGCGTCGTTTCCGCTCCCGAGGCCGGCAAGGCTTACAAGCTGGGCATCGACCAGACCAATCTGGGTCAGACCCTCTATTTCGCCGGCACCATGAAGGGCTACTACGGCGCTACCACCGAGGACATCACCGCAGCCGTGGATGTGGTTCTGGAAGCCGTTGACGGCGGCTACAACCTGTCCTTCACCGACCCCGAAGGCGCAAAGAAGTATGTCAATGTGGTGGTCAGCGGCACTTACCGCAACTTCACCATCGCCGATGCGCCTGCCACCGTCTATACCTATGACGCAGAGAACAACACCCTGCTGACCGATGTGGGCGGCACTACCTGCTACATGGGTACCTACGGCACTTACAACACCTTCTCCGTATCCTCTATCGACAAGATCGCCACCTCCTTCCCCAGCCACTTCTATGAAGTCACCGCCGGCGGCGAGGATGTGACCGAGCCCACCGAGCCCTCCACCGAGCCTGCCGAGCCTTCCATTGGTATCGTCACCGCTCCCGAGACCGGCAAGGTCTACAAGCTGGGCATTGAGCAGGCCAATCTGGGCCAGACCCTCTACTTCGCCGGCACTATGAAGGGCTACTACGGCGCTACCACCGAGGATACCGCCGCAGCCGTGGATGTGGCTCTGGAAGCTGCCGATAACGGCTACTACCTGACCTTCACCGATCCCGAAGGCGCCAAGAAGTACATCAATGTGGTTGTCAGCGGCACCCACCGCAACTTCACCATTGCCGATGCGCCCGCCACCGTTTACACCTTCGACACCGAGCATAACACCCTGCTGACCGATGTAGACGGCACTACCTGCTACATGGGTACTTACGGCACTTACAACACCTTCTCCGTATCTCCCATCGACAAGATCGGTTCTTCCTTCCCCAGCCACCTCTACGAGGTTACCGCCGGTGAGGATGTGACCGAGCCCACCACCGAGGCTACCGAGCCTTCCACCGAAGCCACCGAGCCCTCCACCGAGCCTGCTGCTCCCGTTGTGGGCATCGTAACCGCTCCCGAGGCCGGCAAGGCTTACAAGCTGGGCATCGACCAGACCAATCTGGGCAAAACCATCTACTTCGCCGGCACCATGAAGGGCTACTACGGCGCTACTACCGAGAATGTGGACGAGGCCGTGGATGTGGTTCTGGAAGCCGTTGACGGCGGCTACAACCTGTCCTTCACCGACCCCGACGGCGCAAAGAAGTATGTCAATGTGGTGGTCAGCGGCACTTACCGCAACTTCACCATCGCCGATGCGCCTGCCACCGTATACACCTATGATGCAGAGAACAACACCCTGCTGACCGATGTCAACGGTACGACCTGCTACATGGGTACCTACGGCACTTACAACACCTTCTCCGTATCCTCCATCGATAAGATCGGTTCTTCCTTCCCCAGCCACTTCTATGAAGTCACCGCCGGCGAGGATGTGACCGAGCCTACCACCGAGGCTACCGAACCCACCACCGAGGCTACCGAACCCACCACCGAGGCTACCGAGCCTTCCACCGAGGCCACCGAGCCTTCCACCGAGCCTGCTGCTCCCGAGTTCGGCATCGTAACCGCTCCCGAAACCGGCAAGACCTACAAGCTGGGCATTGACCAGACCAATCTGGGCAAGACCCTCTACTTCGCCGGCACCATGAAGGGCTACTACGGCGCCACCACCGAAGACAAGGATGCCGCTGTGGATGTGGCTCTGGAAGCCGCTGACAATGGCTACTACCTGACCTTCACCGACGACTCCGGCGCCAAGAAGTACATCAATGTAGTGGTCAGCGGCACTCACCGCAACTTCACCATCGCCGATGCCGCAGCTACCGTATATACCTACGATGCTGAGCATAACACTCTGCTGACCGATGTAGACGGCACTACCTGCTACATGGGTACCTACGGCACTTACAACACCTTCTCCGTATCTCCCATCGACAAGATCGCCACTTCCTTCCCCAGCCATCTCTATGGCGAGACCAACCGTGAGACCGAGCCCACCGAGCCCTCCACCGAGGCAACTGAGCCCTCTACCGAAGCGACCGAGCCCTCCACCGAGCCTGCCGCTCCCGAGTTCGGCATCGTAACCGCTCCCGAAACCGGCAAGACCTACAAGCTGGGCATTGACCAGACCAATCTGGGCAAGATCCTCTACTTCGCCGGCACCATGAAGGGCTACTACGGCGCTACTACCGAGAATGTGGAAGAAGCTGTGGATGTGATTTGGGAAAGCGGCGAGGCAGGCAGATACCTGACCTTCACCGATCCCACCGGCGCAAAGAAGTACATCAATGTTGTCGTCAGCGGCACTTACCGCAACTTCACCATTGCCGATGCTCCCGCTACCGTATACACCTACGATGCCGAGCATAACACTCTGCTGACCGATGTCAATGGCACTACCTGCTACATGGGTACTTACGGCACTTACAACACCTTCTCCGTATCCTCCATCGATAAGATCTCCACTTCCTTCCCCTGCCACTTCTATGGCGAGTCCACCGGCGGCACGGTAGTTCCCGAACCCACCGAGGCTACCACCGAAGCTACCGAGGCTGCTACGGAAGCTACCACCGTGGCCACCGAGCCTGCAGTGGACTATGCTACCTCCGTTGAGACCGGCAAGGTCTACAAGCTGGGTATTGAGCAGGGCAACCTGGGCAAGACCATCTACTTCGCCGGCACCATGAAGGGCTACTACGGCGCAACCACCGAAGATAAGGCTGCCGCTGTGGATGTAGTTCTGGAAGCAGCCGAGGGTGGCTACTACCTGTCCTTCACCGATCCCGATGGCGCGAAGAAGTATGTCAATGTGGTGGTCAGCGGAACTTACCGCAACTTCACCATTGCCGATGCGCCCGCCACCGTTTACACCTTCGACACCGAGCATAACACTCTGCTGACCGATGTGAACGGCACTACCTGCTACATGGGTACTTACGGCACCTACAACACCTTCTCTGTATCTTCCATCGATAAGATCGGTACTTCCTTCCCCAGCCACCTCTATGCTGTCTCCGGCAGCGGTGTGAACCCTGAGCCCACCGAGGCTACCACGGAAGCTACCGAGGCTACTACCGAGGCTACCGAGGCTACTACCGAAGCTACTGAGGCTACTACCGAGGCCACCGAGCCCACTGCCGCACCTTCCGGCGATCCCACCCCCGACACTACTCTGCCCATCACCGAGGCCATTGCCCTGGGCGCTTCCAAGGCCCACAATACCTACACCGAGGGCAAGTACTATGTTACCGGCGAGATCACCGAGGTCTACAGCACCACCTATGGCAACATGTACATCAAGGATGCTCAGGGCAATGTTCTGACCATCTACGGCACTTTTGACGCCACCGGCGCTAACCGCTACGATGCTATGGCTACCAAGCCCGTAGCCGGCGACACCGTAACCATCTACGGCATCATCGGCCAGTACAATGATAATCCCCAGATGAAGAATGGCTGGATCGTGGAGCATACCCCCGGCGAGGGCGACTCCGGTAACGAAGGCGAAGCTGCTGCCGCTGTCATCACCTTTGATGACCTGTCCAAGCAGACCTCCTTCAGCGCTACCCAGAAGGTCTGGGAGGAGAACGGCATCGTGGTTACCAACGATAAGGCCGCTTCCACCAGTGATGTTGCCAGCAACAGCTCTCCTGTCCGCTTCTACAAGGGCAGCAGCGTGACCGTTGAATGCACCGGCATGACCAAGCTCGTCTTCAATTGCAACAACCCCACCTATGCCACCACTCTGAAGAACTCCATCGGTGACACCGCTACCGTAGAAGGTACTGTGGTAACCGTAGTGCTGAGCGAGAAGTCCGACGGCTTCGTAATTCCCAACCTGACCGCTCAGGTTCGGGTGAACAGCATCGAGATCTACAAGTAAGTCCCGGCTGGCGGGGAATTCCCCAATAAAATGGCCCGGCGTCCACCAGGACGCCGGGCATGTCTCTTCCTTTGCCAAAAGGGGAAGTAAGCCGCACCCGCCAAAGCCCCGGGCCTTCCGGGCGATCCAAGATCGCCCCTACGAGAGGGTTCGATGGCGCATGTAGGGGCGAACTGCGTTCGCCCGCCAGCGCCCCCGGCGCGAACCCTTCTGCCGGCCACCAATCTCCGCAAAAAAATGCCGTCTGCAAGCTCTGCAGACGGCAAAATTTATTCTGTCAGATCCGCCAGCCGGGAGAAGACCTGCAGGTCCGCCCGGGTGGGGCTCAGGGGCATCACCGATATGTAGCCGGCGGCAATGGCATCGGAGTCGATCCCCAGATCCCCCTGATTCTGGTAGACACACACGCCCATGGGCCGCACCATATTGCCTTCCTCCGGGATGAACCGGTCGCCGTAGTAGCGGCCGCCCTGCCGGGTGATGCGGATGCCCTTGGGTTCGGGGGGCAGGTTGATGTTGAAGAGGCTGTGCTGCTCCAGAAGCCGGTGCTTGCGCAAAAACGCGTACACCCGGTCCAGTTCGTCGGTGGCGTGGTCGTAGTTGGAGGGGGAGGTGGAAAGGGCAATGGCCGGCACGCCCCAGAAGCCTGCCTCCTCCACCGCGCCCACCGTGCCGGAGTAGGTGATATCGCAGCCCAGGTTATAGCCCCGGTTCACGCCGGAGACCACCAGATCGAACTTCTCGTTTAAGGAGTACAGAGCGTAGCGCACGCAGTCGGCAGGGGAGGAGTCAACGGTGTAGACCCAGATGCCCGGCTCCAGCTCGATGCGCTGCACCTCAAAGGGCTTGTGGATCTCGATGCCGTGGCTCTTGCCGCTCTGCTCGAATTTCGGCACTACGGTGGTCACTTCGCCGATGGTTTGACACCACCGGATCAAAGGCAGCAGCTGGGCCGCGGAAACGCTGTCGTCGTTGGTTACAAGAATTTTCATAGCCAGTCCTCGTGAGTTTCTTTGTATTGCCGTACATGCTCATCGGCATCGCGCAGCAAGGCTTCCACTTCCTCCATGCCGTAAACGGTGGCGCCGCTGGCCATGGCGTGGCCGCCGCCCCGGTATTTTTCGGCAACGGAGTTGATGCTTACGAACCGGGAGCGCAGCCGCACCCGGATCGAGCCTTCGGCATCCCCGTTTTCAATGAAGACGATCCAGCAGATGCTGCCCCGGATGGAGTCCAGGGTGCCGACGCAGGCGCTGGCCTGCTCCAGCGAGAGATTGAATTCCTCCTGCATGGCCTTGTCGACGAAGATGTAGGCCACGCCGCTTTCGGTGATCTGCATCCGGCGGTAGATCTCCGCCTTGAATTTCAGGTATTCGTAGGCCTCCAGATACAGCCGGGCGAAGAGGGTCTGGGTGTCCACGCCGATGTCCAGCAGCGTGCCGGCGCAGCGCATGGTGTCGCCGTTGACCCCGCTGTACTTAAACCGGCCGGAGTCGGTGACCATGCCGGTGAACAGGTGGGTCGCGCCCTCGCTGGTCAGCACCAGCTGATCCCGGAAGGTCTCATAGAAATCTACCACCATTTCGCAGCAGGAGGAGCGCTCCTCTTCCACCCAGATATAGTCGCCGTAGTTTTCCAGGGGGATGTGGTGGTCGATCTTGATCAGCTCCTTGCAGAGCTTGTAGTTCTTGTTGGAGATGCGGGCCTCCGAAGCGGTGTCCAGCACGATGCCCAGGGCATCGGTGTAGAGGCTCTCGTCCACCGCCGGGTCTTCCGGGCCCATAAATTCCAGATAGGCGGCGGTTTCGCTGTCGATGAGGTACACTTCTTTTTCCGGCCAGGTGGCGGTGATCAGGGCCTTCATGCCCTTGGTCGCGCCTACGCAGTCGCCGTCGTTGCGGACATGGCGGAAAAGGAAGATCCGGTTATACTCTTGGATCTTTTCCAGAATTTTTTGTTTGATGGCGAGGTTCATAAGCTTTCTCCTGTCATGTTGTCCAGATCCTGCAGCATGGCCATGGCGGTTTCTCTGTCCGCCACGGTGGCGCCGCTGGCTTTGGCGTGTCCGCCGCCGCCGTACTTCACAGCGATGGGGTTAATGTTGTAGCGGTTGGAGCGGATCTCGCAGAGAATTCCCTTGTCAGTCTCCGTGAAATTCACCCAGATGTCCGTTCCCCGGATGTCGGCCATGGTGTTCACCATGCCCCGGGACACGGTAAACACATCCTTGCCCAGCGCCTCCAGCTCCTGCCGGGTGGTGTAGATGTAGGCAACCCGGTTGGCGGTGAACTGAATTTTCAGAATGAAGCTGGCCTTCAGCTGCTTGGCGTCGAAATCGTCGGCATAGAGGCAGCGGAACAGCTCGGTGGTGTCGATGCCCACCTCCATCAGCTTGGAGGCCAGGTAGAAGGTGCGGCTGGTGGTGCCGTCGTAGCGGAAGCGGCCGGAGTCGGTGACCATGCCGGTGTACAGCGATTTGGCGGCCAGCGGATTCAGCCGCAGGCCGGTCTGGCAGGCAAAGTCGGTGATCAGGCCGCAGCAGCTTTCGTAGCCGGTGTCGGTGATCTCCACATCGGCGATCCGGCCGCAGAAGATGTGGTGGTCCAGACGAACCGTCTTTTCCGCCAGCGTGTAGCGGCTGTCGCTGATGAGGGCCGGCGCGCCGCAGTCGAGAATGATGGAAAGGGCGCCGGAAAAGGCGCTGTCGGCCACTTCGTCCATCACCGCGCCTTCCATAAAGCCGAAGAAGCCGGGGTCATCGCCCACCATATACACCTGCTTGTGGGGAAAGTTTTCTTTAATCAGCTGCTGCATACCGATCTGGCTGCCCATGGCATCGCCGTCGGGGCGGTTGTGGCGGTGGATGATGATCCGGTCGAAGGCCTGAATTTGCTGCAAAACCTGCTGAAACATGGCGGTTGCCTCCTTTGCCCGGCTGAAAAAAGGCAGCCGGCGTGTAGTTCCTGTGAGGACAGTATACCATATTCCCCCGGATTTGACAACCAATTTGTGCCGCAAAACCGGCCCTCCGATTCCGGTGATATGGATTTGCTTCGCAAATCCGTGATATGCGTCTGGCGACGCGTGATATAGGCTTCGCCTGTGATATGTTTTCTTCGAAAACGGGAAAGAAAAATAGTCTTTCGCAAAACTTGCGAAAGACTATTTTGTATGGTATATCGTCACAAAGTGACACCGCAACATGCCCTTGGGCATATATCACATTTCCGCAGGAAATATATCACTTTCCCGGCAGGGAAAATATCACTGGGCGTTGTGAAAATCCATTTTCGCAACGCCCTTTGGGGAGACTCGACTTTTTTGCAGCCTGTCAGCCGCCCAGACCGCCGCCGGCAATGAAGTTTGCCAGCAGGTCACGGGCGTAGATGGGCGCGCCGTAGCGCTCGATCTCTGTTAAATGGTTGGGGGCGTAGGTGGAGGAGTAGGTGTCTACTACGATATAGTAGGTGGCGTTGGGGTCCAGATTGTCCCGGACTTGCTCGCCGTAGTCGCTGAGGCAGATAAAATAGTTGCTGTTGTCGGAATAGAGGAAACGCTCTGATAGATCCCGCCCCTGAATGGAGCAGAGCACCAGCTCGTTATCGAAGGGGAACAGACCCTGCAGCTGGCCGTAGGTGACCTCGCCCCGGGTCAGATACCCCGGCTCCCGAATGGAGATGTAGCCGCCGCCGAGAACAATGTCGTACTCGCTGCCCCAGCGCAGCAGCCCCTCCAGATAATAGAGGTCTGCCACCAGCTGGCGCAATGTGTTGCCGGTTTGGGCGGAAGCCACCTTGCCAACGATCTCGTAGACCGGCTCCAGCTCCGCGGCGTATTCTTCCAGAAGCTCCCCGATCATGGGGTCGTCTTCCAGCTGATCGTAGGCGGTGGTGGGGATCAGCTTGGGCTCTACCGAGCGGATCTCGCCGTTAACGCTGTGCAGCTGCAGCTGCACATGGCAGATGCCGCCGTTGTTGTCGCCGCCGTTTTGCAGGTGGTACACGCCGTACTGGTCGCGCAGCAGATATTTGTGGTGGGTGTGGGCCTCGAATACCAGATCCACCCAGCCATCCGACAGCTCTACATCGTAGTGGGCGGAAAGCTGGCTGCCGCTGACAGTACCTTCGCCGACTTCCGCCATGCCATCATGGATGGCGTAAACGATCAGGTCCGCGCCCTGGGCCCGCAGGGCTTCCGATTCCGCTTTTACAAGCTGGGTCAGCTCGTCGCCTACCACAAAATAGAGGTCTTCCACATGGTCAATGGCGATGGAGCTGTAGCAATCGCCGATGGCGCCGATGATGCCAACCTGCACGCCGCCGCAATCGATGATCACGGAGCTGTCGCAGTAGGCGGCCCGCTCGCCGGTTGCAATGTCCATCACATTGATGGCAAGGAAGGGGAATTCCGCCATGGCATCGTTATCTGCAATGTAGCGTTCGCCCCAGTCGAATTCGTGGTTGCCAAGGGTCATGGCGTCAAAACCCAGCCGGTTCATCCAGTCGGTCATGATCCTGCCCCGGGTCTGGTTGGACTCCGCGCCGCCCTGCCAGGTGTCGCCGATGGAAAGCAGCAGCGTATTTTCGTTTTCCTCCCGGGCCTTTTGCAGGAAGGTGGTCAGCTCGTCCACGCCGGGGTGGGTGGCGGCATCCACCAGCTTGCCGTGGAGGTCGTTGATGGTGTAGATATCAATGGTCACGACAACACTTTCTCCGCAGCGGTCGCAGAGGTCATTGCTGTCGGCATCGGTGTGGGCGGCGTAGGTCTTGCGGCAGCCGCACAGCAGCGCGGCGCACAGCAGCAGCGGCAGAAGCAATCGTTTCATGGCAGTTCACTCCTCAAGGTTTCTGCCTCTATTCTACAGGAAAACCGCCCGGGATTCAACTGCTATTTACCCGGTTGCAATCGGTCTTTTTCTGTTGTATACTAAAGAAAAATGGAAAGGATGACCGCTATGAAGAAACTGTGGAAGCTGGCTGCCTTGCTGCTGCTGTCGGCGGCGCTGGCAGGCTGCGGCGAAGCTGCCCCGGAGCAAACTACCCAGCCGCCGGAAACTACCATCCCGCCGGAAACTACCATCCCTCCGGAAACCACCCAGCCGGTGGAGGAGGATGTGGTGTATTTTTCCAACATCCTGGAAATGAACCGGCTCTACCGGGTTCGCACCGATGGCCGGGAGCTGCAGCTGGTGATAGACGAAAGCTGCGATGAAGTGACCCAGCAGGGGGACACCGTGTATTATCTGAATGACGAGGGCCTGCAGGCCTACCATATCCCCACCGGCAAAACCCACCTGATTGCGGATGGGGCGCTGGACTATGGGGTCAGCGGCGAGTTTGTGGCCTATACCGTTGCCTCCCAGGGCTATTTTGTTCTGGACCTCTACTGCCAAAACCTCTCCACCGGGGAGAAGTGGTTTGTGGACACCCTGGACATGGGGCAGTTCGGCATCAGCGGTGATTATCTGTACTACAACACCTATGATCCCGATACCTACGACATGCTTCTGCATGGAATGTGCCTGGGTGACCGCAGCCGCACCGTCCTCAGCCGGGATTACGATAGCTACTACGGTTTCCACCCTTGCTCTGAGGGTATTCTGTTGGAAATCTACGGGGAAAATGGCGGCGGCTACTATGTAGCCAGCGGCGAAACCGGCACCCTGACACCCTTTGCCCCGGCGGTGGCGGCAGGCGCGGAGTCGGTGCTGCCGGGAAAAACCGGCTGCCTCGTGACCCGCTATGGGGATTTTGAGAACCGCTCCGCCCTGTATGTTCTGGATGCCGCCGGGAGAGAGACCCAATTCATGGCCGCCGATGAGGACCGCTATTTCTTCTGCCGGCGGGTAGGGGAGGACCTGTGGCTGGTGGAGTACAGCGGCTATCAGGGCTTAGGCGCGCAGAACGAATACGGCGGCTATGAATACTATTGCAATCCCACCCAGTATTATCTGGTGGATGCCGCCGGCATGGTTACGCCCATTGACGGGGCGGGGGAACTGGGCTCGCTGTTTGCCGGGGGAGATTTTCCCCTGATCGACAGCTCCACCGCCCGCAAGCCCATCACCGCCGCCCTCTATAGCACGCTTTCCGCCAATTTCGGCTACGGTGGGCAAATGCCCATCTGCTCTACCACCCACGGCGCGTGGCTGAACATTGCCGACCGGAAGGTGGATCTGGCGCTGCTGGCCGCCCCCACCGAGGAGGAGCAGGCCTATCTGCGTCAGCAGGGAGTGGAGGTCGAGATGAAGCTCTACGGCGGCGATGCGCTGGTGTTTATCGGCAACGCCGCCAATCCGGTGACGGATCTGACCCATGCCCAGATTTTGGCCATTTACCGGGGGGAGATCACCAACTGGAATCAGGTGGGCGGCCCGGATCAGCCCATTTCCGTCTACTACCGGGATGACCAGTCCGGCAGCCAGCGGCTGTTTGAGAATCTGGTGTTCGCCGGGGAGGAAAAGCCGGATTATGAGGCTCTGGGCTTTTACATCATGGATGAAATGAGCACCCTTGTGGACATCGTGCTGTATGACCCCTACGCCATCGGCTACAGCATCATGACCTATCTGGACGAAGTGTATGCCGAGGAGCAGCTGCAGGTGTTCCGGGTGGAGGGCGTGACGCCCTGCGCCGAAACGGTGAAGGATGCCTCCTATCCCTATCACACCAAGGGCTATCTGGTAATCCGTGCGGACGAGCCGGCAAACAGCCCCGCCCGGCGGCTGTTCGATTGGTTCGGCTGCCCCGCCAGCGACGATCTGCTGAACTGGAACGGCGTATCCCCCCTCCACGAAGAAGAATAAAGCAACCTCCGGTGATATTTTCCCTATCGGGCATATTATGGTGTCACTTCGTGGCGATATAAATTGCAAAATGGACTTTCGCAGAAATTGCGAAAGTCCATTTTTTCTTAACATTTTCGAAGAAAACAGATCACAGGCGAAGCCTGTATCGCACGCCGGCAGGCGTATATCACGAATTTGCAAAGCAAATTCCTATCACTGTGTCAGGCCTGCCGGAGGATGACGAAACCGTCTACCAGATTGGCGCTTTCCAGCCTGCCTTCTACGGTGAGCTGGCGCTCCATCAGGTCGGTGAGGATCACAACGCCCTCGCCGCACTCGATCCGCATCACATTACGCATGAGGATGCACTCCGGATCCATTTCGTTTTTATACACGGTTGAAAGACACATAGCCCCTCCTTATTTTACATCCAGGCTGGCCAGCACGGCGGACAGCCGCAGGTTGCCCTTCTCGAAATCCGACACAGCGGCCATCACCTGCTCAAAGGCGGCGTGGCTGCCGGCCTTATCCAGCTGGTGAGCCAGCTCCGCCAGCTCGGCGGCGTGGGCGGCGTTGTGGGAAACCATGTATTTCATCAAAGCGGTCAGTTCTTCCATGGGGGTGTGGGAGCAGCCGGCGCAGCCGCCGCTGCAGTCACCGCCGCAGGTGTGGGTGTGGTCGTGGTCGTGGGTGTGGTGGCCCACATGGTCGGGATGAATATGCATACAGATCGCTCCTTCCGTTTTTCTTTAGTATACTCCAGGGGGCGGCCTATGTCAAAGGAAAATCTTTTCAGCTCACCGGCTCGAGAGTATAAGAGAGGATCTCCCCGGTCTTTTCGTTCTTGGTGACATGGGCAACCGCCACCTTAACAAGGGACTGATACTTGTCCTTGCTCGGGCCGCTCTTGGAGTAGCCCCAGAGGGTGTCCATGGTGTACTCGGAATCGGCGGCAGTGCCGGCGGCGAAGGCTTCTTCGTCCAGCACATACACGGAAACGGTGTAGCTGGTGACCTGCCCGAACATGGGGCGGTAGGCGCTGTCCACGATGGCAACTACGGTTTCGTCGTCCCAATCGTCGCTGCGCCCCAGAACCAGCTCCGCCATGGTGTGGTTGGCTTCCAGCCGCTGCTTGTCGGTGTAGTCAGCGGAGCGGGAGGTGCTGCTGTAGCGGAAGGTCAGGTAGCCAATGGCGCTGCCGATGCCCACTACGATCAGCAATGCCAGCACTGCGATCTGCTTGCCGGTGAAGCGCAGGTCGCCGCCGCTGTAGGTCAGCTTTACCCGGGTGGTGATCGGCACCAGCACCTTCAGAAACAGGGTGATCACAACGGCCTCAATGGGGAAGAAGAACAGGTTCTTGAAGATCCGGGCGATACCGGTGATGCCCATGATGGCTTCCTTTGCGGCTTCCGGGCTGCCCATGTAGGTATACTGCCAGGCAAAGATGAACTGCTGCAGCACCACGTTTACCAGAGAGCAGATCAGAAATCTTGCGATGATCACCCGCGTGGCGCTGGGCTTGGCCCGGTAGAGGCACAGGGCGTAGATCAGGGTGCTGGCGATCTCCGTCAGGGCGAAGGGCAGAAAATAATCGCCGGTGGGGTAGAGCAGAAAGCCTACGGTGTCGGAGATCAGGGCGGCGGGAATGGCAACCACCGGGCCATAGATCATGGCGCCCAGAGCGGTGGCGAGGGTAGCGGTCTGGATCGCCATCTGGGGTCCCAGATAGATAGCAAAGGGCTTCAGGGCGATGCGAAGGGCGATCAGCAGGGCGGTGATCACCAGCATGCGGGTGTCCTTCAGCTCCGCGGCGGCGTCACGCCAGTAGGCACGGGAGAAAGGATGGGGGTAAAGAGCAGTAGATTTGGTCATAAGAAAAGCCTCCTTTTTATCGGGCGTCCTGCCGCAGGGCAAACAAAAACCCCATGCACGCAAGTACATGGGGAGTAGTTCGAAGCCATACGGCGGCAGGAATCTGCCAAACCGAGTATCGCCGGACAGTAAGGGGTGGATCCTTTTACGGCAGCGGGTGCGGAGCTTCCACCGCGGGCAACGCCCTTCGTCTGCCAGACAACTCCCCATTTTGGCAGCACTTTACGCGGAGGCTCCTACTCTGTTCACGAACCAGTATACACCATTGGAAGATAAATGTAAATCCCCTGAATTCACAAAATATGCCAGAATCGGCGGTGCGGCTTTCGTGGGTTTTCCCAAATCGGGGGCGGTACAATAGGGTACACAGTTTACAAAGGGGGACAAGGCTATGCAGTGCCAGAAGCTCAGAACATATATGGAAACCGGTCGGGTGGTGTTTTTGCCGGCGAGGGCCATTCGGCCCAACCCCGCCCAGCCGAGAAAGGTGTTTGCCCAAGCGGCGCTGGAGGAGCTGGCCCAGAGCATCCGCCTCCACGGCATTTTGCAGCCGCTGTCGGTGCGGCGGCTGGGTACGGCCTACGAGCTGATCGCCGGGGAGCGGCGGCTGCGGGCGGCCCAGATAGCGGGACTTACGGAAATTCCCTGCATCGTCATGAGCATGGACGATAAGGAGTCGGGCATGGTGGCGCTGGTGGAAAATCTCCAGCGCCAGGATCTGGATTTTATCGACGAGGCAAGGGGTATTTCCCTTTTGATGGAGCGGTGGCTGCTGAGTCAGGAGCAGGCGGCGCAGGCCATCGGCAAGAGCCAGAGCGCCGTTGCCAACAAGCTGCGGCTGCTGCGCCACAGCCCGCAGGTTTTGGCGGCGCTGCGGGAGGCGGCGCTGACGGAGCGCCCCGCCCGGGCGCTGCTGAAGCTGCCGGAGGAGGCCCAGAAGCTGGCGGCCATCAACCATATCCGGCAGCACAGCCTCAGCGTTGCCGCCACAGAGCGCTATATCAGCCAGCTTCTGGCGGGGGAACAGCCCCGGCAGCGGCAGGTGAATGTGGAGCAGTTTTTAAGCAATCTGAACCAATCCCTGTCCCGGATCCAGAACTCCGGCGTCAGCGCCGTGTGGCTGCGGCGGGAGACGGAGGATACCATTGAACTGACCATCACGATCCCCAAATAAATACGAAAAACCTCTTCCCATACTCGCTCTTTTGTGCTATAATGAAACGAATAGTTTCAAAAAAAGAGGTGAGTGAGTATGATATTCGGTAAGCATATCAACCGTTACTACCTGCGCTATGGCCCGATGCTGCTTTTGGGCATTGTGGCGCTGGTGGCGGTGGACTATCTGCAGCTGGTGATCCCCAGCCTGTATGCCATGGTCATCAACGGCCTGAACGATGGCTTCGTGGATGTGGACGGCGTGCAGATGGCCTTTGATATGGATTTTCTGCTGGGTAAGATCTGTATGCCCATGGTGGGCGTGATCCTTGCCATGGTCTTTGGCCGGTTTTTGTGGCGTGTGTGCTTCTTCGGCGCGGCCATTCGGGTGGAGACCCACCTGCGGGAGCAGATGTTCGACCATGCCCGGGAGCTGAGCCGGGAATACTATCAGGTCAACAAGGTGGGCAGCCTCATGAGCCTGTTCACCAACGATCTGGACACCGTGCAGGAATGCTACGGCTGGGGCATTATGATGTTCTGCGACGCGCTGCTGCTGGGCGTTCTGGCGGTGGTGAAGATGTGGAGCATGGACCCGCTGCTGACGGTGCTTTCCATGATCCCCATGGCGTTCCTGCTGGCCTCCGCCACGGTGGTGGGGCAGTACATGATGAAAAAGTGGGACATCCGGCAGGAGGCCTTCTCCCGGCTTTCGGATTTCTCTCAGGAGAGCTTCTCCGGCATTGCGGTGATCAAGGCCTTTGTCAAAGAGGCCAAGGAGCTGATGGGCTTCCGCAAGCTGAATACCGAGAACGAGCAGGCTAATATCGACCATACCAAGGCTTCGGTGCTGCTGCGGATTCTGGTGACGCTGTTTGTGGAAAGCGTGATCTGCATCATTCTGGGCTACGGCGGCTACCTTGTGTATAAGGGCAGCTTCAACGCCGGCCAGCTGGTGGAGTTTATCGGCTATTTCAACGCGGTGGTGTGGCCCATTATGGCGGTTTCCGAGCTGATCGACATGAGCTCCCGGGGCAAGGCCTCTCTGGAGCGGATCGGCGAGCTGCTGGATACCGAGGTTGCGGTGAAGGATGCGCCCGATGTGCAGCCGCTGCCTCAGGTGCAGGGCGATATCGAGTTCCGGAACCTCACCTTCCGCTACCCCGATGGGGAGTTCGATGCCCTGACGGATGTGTCCTTTACCATCCGGGCAGGGGAAAATGTGGGCTTGGTGGGCAAGACCGGCGCCGGCAAGACCACCCTGGTAGACCTGATCCTTCGTACTTATAATGTGCCGGACGGCACGGTGTTCCTCGATGGCCACGATGTGAACAAGGTGGCCATCCGGGATGTCCGGGCAGCCTGCGCCTATGTGCCTCAGGATAATTTCCTCTTCTCCGATACCATCGCCAACAACATCGGCTTCGGTCTGGACGAAATGGATATGGAGGCTGTGGAGCGTTCTGCGGTGCTGGCGGATATCGACAGCAACATCCGGGACTTCTCCCTGGGCTACGAAACGGTGCTGGGCGAGCGGGGCGTTACGGTGTCCGGCGGCCAGAAGCAGCGGATCTCCATCGCCCGTGCGCTGATCCGCAACGCGCCGGTGCTGATCCTGGACGACTCGGTGTCCGCGGTGGATACCCGCACCGAGCGGACCATTCTCAAGAACCTGCGCGCCACCCGGGCAGGAAAGACCACCATTCTCATCGCCCACCGGATCTCCACCATCGAGAGCATGGACAAGATCCTGTTCCTGGACGATGGGCGTCTGGCAGCGGTGGGTACCCATGCCCAGCTGTACGCCGAAAACGCGGCCTACCGGAAGATGGTAGACCTGCAGAGACTGGAAGAAGAGGGAGGCGACCATCATGCGTGAATATCTGCCCCTTCTGATCGTGGGCGGCATCATCGGCCTGTTCACCACCTTCTTCCTGGTCGCCTACGCCATTTTGCGCCGGCAAAAGGAAGATATGACCGACCGGGATCGGAAAATGTCCGACAAGGAGATCATCACACGGCTTCTGCGCTATGCCCGGCCCTATTGGAAGAGCTTCGTACTGGTCTTTTTCGTTATGCTGTTTTCCATCGTGTTTGAGGTGGTTTCCCCTCTGCTCATGGGCAGCCTTACCAAGCTGGTCCAGCAGGACGGCTTTGAATTAAGCCAGCTCTTTACCCTGGTGGGCGTGTATGCCGGAATTTTGGCGGTTTCTTTGATCTGCACCTATTTCCAGGCCATGATCTTGCAAAAAACCGGAC
>JAZSGN010000041.1:0-12705 GCA_045532755.1 Faecousia sp. | reverse complement strand
GTGCATAGGGTCACAAAATATGCGCCCTCTTGTCCGTAATCATATTCGCTTAATCTGTTCAGTTTTCTCTGCGGTATTTCCATATTGATCACCACGATTATCTTATCACACGATCTGTAAAGATTCAACTACCCGCTTTTTGTTGCCAATTCTGCCGCCTTGTGCTATGATAAAAGAAAAGGCGGTGAGACGATGATTCTATATCGACCTGTTGGGCAAGCAGAATATGATTTGATTGCACAATCCGGCTTTACGGCGTACCCGCCCCGATTGCCGGAGCAGCCGATTTTTTACCCGGTGCTCCATGAACGCTATGCCCGGGAGATCGCGGAAAAATGGAATCGCCGTTACCCGGATTCCCAGTTTACCGGCTATGTGACCACCTTTGAAATTGAGGATGCGTACATTTCTCAATTCCCGGTGCAGACTGTCGGCGCAGGCTATCACCAGGAGCTGTGGATTCCTGCGGAAGAACTGGAAAACTTCAATCGTCATATTATCGGAACGATTTCTGTTATATAAGAAAGCGGAGGCTGCTGTTTGCAGCCTCCGCTATTTTATAGGGCGGTGATGGGGAAACCGGCGGCGGTGTGGGCGGCGATGAGGTCATCGCACAGCGAAACGATCTCGTCGGTGGAAAGCTGGGCGCCGGTGTGGGGGTCCATCATGGCGGCCTGATAGATGAGATCCCGCTTTCCGGTGTGGGCGGCCTCGATGGTAAGCAGCTGGGGATAGATGTTGCTGGAATTCATAGCCGCAAGCTGCAGAGGCAGCGGCCCTACATAGCAGGGAGTGATACCCCTGGCATCCACCAGACAGGGGACTTCCACGCAGGCTTCCCGGGGCAGGTTGGGGATCACGCCGTTGTTGAGCACATTGCCGCCGATGGAATAGGGTTTGCCGGTGACGATGGCTTCCATGATATGGGAGGCATACTCTTTGGAGCGCCGGTGATCCAGCTCCTTGCCGCTGAGCAGCTCCTCCCGGGTCTTCTTCCAGCCGTTGATCTGGTTGACGCAGCGGCGGGGGTATTCGTCCAGCGGAATATTGAATTTCTCAATCAGGTCATTGCGCCCGGCCTTGATATAGAAGGGATTGTATTCTGCGTTATGCTCGCTGGATTCGGTGCAATAGTAGCCCAGCTTGTCGATGTAGTCAAAGCGCACCATGTCCCAGTGCTTTTCCCGGGCGTTCATTTCCTTAGCCCGGCGGCGGACTTCCCCGTACAGGTCGTTGCCCTTTCGGTCGGTCAGCTTCAAAAGCCAGGCCATGTGATTGATGCCGGCGATATAGGCAACATGATCTTCCAGATACTGCTCCATTTTCAGCGTTTTCAGCAGGTCAGGGGCGCAGATCTGCACGCTGTGGCACAAACCCACTGCCTTCACGCCGGTGTAGCGCAGCACATAGCCCGTGAGCATGGCCATGGGGTTGGCGTAGTTCAGCAGCCACGCGTCGGGGCAGACCTCTTCCATATCTCTGGCAAAATCCCGGACTACGGGGATCGTCCGCAGCGCCCGGAAAATGCCGCCGATGCCAAGGGTGTCGCCGATGGTCTGGCGCAGGCCGTACTTTTTGGGAATTTCAAAATCGATGACGGTGCAGGGCTCGTAGCCTCCGACCTGAATGGCGCAGATCACGAAATTCGCATTCCGCAGGGCATCCTTGCGGTTTTCCACACCCAGATAAGTGCGGATCTTCGCCCGGCCAGCATTCACGCTGTGGTTCATGGCCTCCACGATGCGCCGGGAATCCTCCAGCCGCTGGGCATCGATATCATAGAGGGCAAACTCTGCATCCTCCAGCGCGGGGCAGAGCATGGTGTCGCCCAATACGTTTTTTACGAACACGGTGCTGCCTGCACCCATAAAGGTAATTTTCATAGAGAACCATCCTTTCCTTCGAGCGTATTAAGAGAACCGTATTCACTATATCACCCCAAAAAGCAAAAAGCAATCTTTTCTGCAATTCAAAAGGGGATAGTTAACAAAAAATGTTGCTTTTGTTTGCGAGATGTTGTATAATATTACCCCAAACTATAAATATCGGAGGTAGCGCCATGGCAAAAGAGATGCTTTCCGCGGAGCTTTCCCAGAGGATCGAGCAGGAGAAGGCCAACCGTACTTATACCGACCGTTCTTTTCCCGACAGCCGGGCATCCCGGCGCTTCGGCAATGTGACACCCTCGCCGGTGTGGAGGCCGAAATTCGCCAAGGATATCGACCGGATACTATACAGCCCCTATTATAACCGCTACACCGACAAAACCCAGGTGTTTTCTCTGGTGAAGAACGACGACATCACCCGCCGGAGCCTGCATGTGCAGCTGGTTTCCCGCATCGCCCGGACCATCGGACGGGCGCTGAACCTGAATCTGGATCTGATCGAGGCCATTGCGCTGGGTCACGACATCGGCCACACCCCCTTCGCCCATACCGGCGAGGTGTTTTTGAACGAACTGTACCACAGCCACACCGGCCGGTTCTTTAACCACAACATCCACTCGGTGCGGGTGCTGGACAAGGTGTTCTCCCTGAACCTGACCCTGCAGACGCTGGTGGGTATTGCCGGCCACAACGGCGAGATCGAGCTGGAAGAATACTGGCCCGTTCCCATGGAAAGCTTTGAGCAGTTTGACAGAGAGCTGGAAAAGTGCTACACGGTCCCCGGCTATGCCAACAAGATCCAGCCCTCCACTCTGGAGGGCAATGTAGTCCGCATTTCCGATATCATCGCCTATCTGGGCAAGGACCGGCAGGATGCCGCCATTATTCAAATGATCGGCAATACCGCCTTCCCTACCTCCGATATCGGCACCGTTAATTCCGAGATCATCAACAATCTGGTGGTCAACATCATCGAAAACAGCTACGGCAAGCCCTATATCAAGCTGGACAAAAAGCATTTTCAGGCGGTGCAGTCCTATAAGCGGGAAAACTACGCCATGATCTACGAAAACGAGCCGGGCAGAGCCAAGCTGGAGCGGATCGCCAAGCCCATGATGAGCCAGATCTATGAGCAGCTGCTGGAGGACCTTCGGCTGGAGCGGAAGTATTCGCCCATCTTCCGGCATCATATAGATTATGTAAACCAAACTCCTTATCCCCGGCCCATTCCCTATGAGTCTGCCGAGCCCAACCAGATGATCGTGGACTACATCGCCAGTATGACCGATGACTACCTGATCGACCTGCATCACTATCTGTTCCCGGACAGCGGCTACCATCTGGAGTACATGGGCTATTTCACGGATCTGCTCGGCAGCCATCCCCAGTAACAGCAAAGGCTGAAACTGCTTGACGGACCGGGAAAAACATGGTAGACTAAGCCTATCTCAAAAAAAGAAAGAAGGACATACCATGAAGAAAATGAAAACTTTTGTGGCCCTGCTGCTGGTTGCTGTGCTGATGGCAGGTCTGCTCTGCGGCTGCGACAGCGGCGCAAAGATGCAGGAGCTGGCCGGTGTCTGGATGATGGACATGCAGGAAACCGAGGAAACCGCCCGTGAGCTGCTGGATCTCATCGATGCCTATGACGAGGAGATTGCTCTGGCGGATCTGAACTCTCTGCGGTTCGTAGCCGGTGTGGAGTTCACTCTGGAAGGTGAGTACCGCTTCTTCTATGATGCCGATGCCATCTGCGCCTATGTGGAAGAATTCTTCGACGGCTATTTTAACGATCTGTATGAAGGCCGCACGACACTGAATGATGCCTACGGCGTGGATTTCAGCGCCATGACCAAGGAAGAGTTCCAGCAGTTTTATGCTGAGCTGTACAACCAGACCGACTACGCCAGCCTGCTGGCTGCTCTGGTGGATACTTCTTACGACTACGAAGCTCTCAGCCAGGACTACGAGACCGGCACCTTCAAGGTCGTCGGCGACCGTTTGCTCTGCACCACCACCGGCGAGACCACGGCGGAGTATCTGCCCTACAAGATCGAAGGCACCACTCTGACCCTGAGCTTCTCCGACTCCGTGCAGGTGTATACCAAGAAGTAAAACCGAAAAAACGCGGGCGCAAGCCCGCGTTTTTCTTAGCCGCCCCTTGACAAAAGCCCCCAACCGTGGTAGAGTATAGGCGTTGGTACCGCACAAAAGCGGGAATTTGTAGGATGTAGTGTATTGCGTATACGCAATAACTATATCCTTTTTTATTTTCCCGAAAGGTGGTACGAACCATGAACAACAAGAAAAATAACCAAACACAGGAATTCCCCATCCCCGCCCTGCGGGAAAGCCTGCGGCAGCAGGCTTCCTGGCAGGCAAACCGAATCCACCGCTCGGTTGCGCGGCTCACCTCCTGCGATGAGCTGCCCTGCCTCGAGTATGGGGAGGAGGTCAAAACCGAATACGCCGCGGCGGAAGTGCTGTTTTACCTGCAGTACTGCCGAACCGCGCTGGAGCGCTGCATCGCGGCGGGCTCGGCGGCTACACGCTACCGCTGGTCCGACGGCAGCGTAACCACCACCCGGTTTCGGAAAATCGGACCGAATCGGGTGCGGGTGACCGGCCTGAAAGCGGCATAAATCCGGCGGCGGGCTTGTCCCGCCGCTTTTTCTTGCAATTTTTTCCCTGTGTGTTATCATAAAAGAAAAAGAAAGGGGCGCGTTGCCATGACCTACCGCATCACTGTGGGAGATACTGTTTTTTTTGCGCAGGCAGGAGAAAATCTGCTGCAGGCGCTGCGCCGTGCCGGCTTTGCGCCGGATGCGCCCTGCGGCGGCATGGGGCGGTGCGGAAAATGCCGGGTGGAGGTCAATGGAGCGCCGCAGCTGGCCTGCCGCTGCAGCATTGACCGGGACATGACGGTAGTTCTGCCCCGGCAGGCAGCAATGGGGCAGGTGAGCGCCCCCGGGGCAGGAGGCAGCCTGCTGGCTGCCATAGATATCGGCACGACCACGCTGGTGTGCTACCTGCTGGATGCTGGGGGAAAGCCTCTTTACACCTGCTCCGCTGCCAATCCCCAGATCAGCTACGGCGCCGATGTGGTCAGCCGCATCCGGCTTGCCATGCAGGGCAGCCGGGAGGCCATGACTCAGGCGCTGCGCCGGCAGCTGCAGAAGCTGCTGCAGGAAGGCTGCGCCGGGATCGGCGCCCGGATGGAGGACATTACTGCCATTGCGGTGGTGGCAAATCCCTGCATGCAGCAGCTGTTTCTGGGCATGGAGGTGGAGAATCTGGCCCGTATTCCCTTTACGCCTGCGGTGAGCAATGCAGTGGAGCTGCCGGCGGAGGAATATTTTCCCGGCTGCAAGGGGATTCTGCGGGTGGCGCCGGCGGTTGCCGGCTATGTGGGCTCGGATACGCTGGGCTGTATTCTGGCCTCGGGACTCCATGAAAGCAAGGATACGGCGCTGCTGGTGGATATCGGAACCAACGGAGAAATGGTTCTGTGTCACGGCGGCCGGCTTCTGGCCTGCGCTACCGCCGCCGGCCCTGCGTTGGAGGGAGCGAATATCCGCTTCGGCATGCGGGCGGCAGAGGGGGCGATCTTCCGGGTCACGGAGCGAGGCTGCCGGGTGCTGGGCGATACCGAAGCTGTGGGCATCTGCGGCTCGGGTCTGGTGGACGCGGTGGCGCTGCTGCTGGAAAAGGGGCTGCTGAACAGCCGCGGCAAGCTGCTGACCGATGACCAAGCCTATGCTTTGACCGACAGGGTTTACCTGACCCAGGAGGATATCCGCCAGCTGCAGGCTGCCAAGGGGGCTATTGCCGCCGGTGTGTGCATGCTGGCGCAGGCCGCGAAGATATCCCTGGAGCAGATCGAGCGGGTGATTCTGGCAGGCGCGTTTGGGTCGGCCCTGGATCCGGAAAGTGTCTGCCGCATCGGCCTGCTGCCCCGGGAACTGGCGGGAAAGCTCCGGTCCTGCGGAAATCTGGCAGGGGAGGGAGCAAAGCTCCTTGCCCGCAGCCGGGAAACGCTGGCGCTTTCCCAAGAGCTGGCCCGGCGGATCGAAGTGGTGGAGCTGTCGCTGGAACAGGGCTTTCCCCGCAGCTACAGCCAGAACATGAGATTTCGGGAGTAAGGCTATGGAGAAATGGATCGATCTGGCCCGGGAACTGGGCTTTACCCACGCAGCGCCGCTGGATGTGGCTACCCTGAAGCCTATGGACATGGTGCGAAGCATGTGCGCCGAGGACAAGTGCCGGGCCTACGGCAAAAACTGGACCTGCCCGCCCTACTGCGGAACGCCGGAGCAGTGCGCGGAGCAGATGGCAGGCTACCGGCAGGGGATTTTGCTGCAAACCGTGGGAAAAACGGAAAAAACCATCGATACCAGAGCCTATGCGCGGATCGAGCAGCAGCATCTGGCCCGGTTTCACAGCCTTGCAAAGCAGCTGCGGCAGGAGCATCCCGATGCGCTGTGCCTTGGCAGCGGCGGCTGCCGGCTGTGCGGCAGCTGCGCCTGGCCTGGGCCCTGCCGCTTTCCCCGGGAGGCCTGCTCTTCCATGGAGGCCTACGGCCTGTTCGTGACCCAGGTGTGCCGGGACAATGGACTTAGCTACCATCACGGGGAAAAAACCGTTACCTATACGGCCTGCGTTTTGTTTGGTCACAGACCATAAAACCCGGCGGAGTATTTTGATTATATTGACAACTTGACAACATTTTTTGCCGGAATTATAATTTAAGTGAACGCGTTCACAAAGGAGAAGCTATGCCGAAAATCATCGAAAATCTTCCCCAGAGGCTGGTTGCGGAGGCTCGCCGCCAGATTGCGGAATTGGGATATTCCACCATGACCATACGCTCCGTCGCCAAGGCGGTGGGGGTAGGTGTGGGTACGGTGTATAACTACTATCCCTCAAAAGAAAGCCTGACCGCGGCCTTTATGCTGGAGGACTGGCGAAGCTGCATGGAAGGCGTAGGTGCTTGCGCCGCGTCGGCCGACAGCTGGGAGCCTGTGCTTCGGGCACTCTACGGCGCGCTGCAGCAATTTATCGGCCTTCACGAAACGATCTTCCGGGACGAAGCTGCCCGGGCCGGCTTTGCCGGTTCGTTTGGCAGGTATCACGGATTGCTGCGAAGCCAGCTTGCCGAGCCTATCAGAAAATTCTGCCCCGACGAATTTACGGCGGAATTTGCAGCCGAGGCGCTGCTGACCTGGACCGTCAACGGAAAGAGTTTGGATGAGATCTGCGGCGTTCTCCGGCGCTTGTTTTGAAGGAGAGATGAATTATGTCCAGTTTTGAAAACCTGCGGGTGGTAGACAATTTCTACCAGACCTCCCTGTTCTTCCCCATGCCCACGGTGGTCATCAGCACGCTGTGCGAGGATGGCTCTACCACGCTGGGCCCCTATTCTCTGGTGCAGCCTTACTATGTTGCCGGCAAGGATTACTATGCCATGCTGCTTTCCTGCCGGAACTCATCCAATACTGCCCAGAACATTCTGCGTAACGGAAAATGCGCCATCAGCTTTGTGGACGATAAGCCCAAGACCTTTGCCGAGTGTGTGAAGCTGAGCTGGCCCGGCGACAAGCCGGAAGACAAGATGCCCAACTGCAAATTCCGGCTGGAAAAGAGCCTGCTGGAGGAGCAGACCGGGGAAAAGCGGCCCATGGTGCTGACCGATGCCATTCAGGTGATCGAATGTACCTGGGTACGGGAGCTGGATAACGCCCAGAACGATCAGCCCGGCTGCCTGAACGGCTACGAGCCGCCCTATCACGATTTCAACGGCATCACCTCCAAATTTGGCTGCCACTTCATTTTGAAGATCGACCGGATCCTTATGAAGAAAAAATATGCCGATGCCATCATCAATGGCGTCAAGGCAAAGGATTTCCCCAACCTGCCCGTAGACTACGGCTACCGCGACAGCAAGAACTTCTGGTTCCACCGCAAGACCCGCATGCGGGCAGAGCTGCTGCCTATCCGCAAGGCTTCTCTGGAATCCGTGCGCTATGCCGCCGACCGTGCCGACGACAAGATCAAATTCACCGACGAGGCTCTGAAGACCATTCTCAATGTGCCCCGGGTGTTCCTGCCGCTGGTGCTGAAGGGCTGCGTGGATTGGGCAAGGGAAAATCAGGTGGAACTCATTGACGAAAGTCATATGAAGATCATCAACGACAAGCGTTCCAAAGAAAAAAAGAAATAAGGAGGAAACACCATGAAAATTGTTCTGGCAGGCGCCTTTGGCAATCTGGGCGCGGAGATTCTTAAGTGTCTTGTTGCCGCAGGTCACGAGGTCGTGGCCGCGGACCTGAAGGAAGTTCCCGTTGCAGGCTTGCAGGGGAAATACACCTTCGCCGCCATCGATGCCACCAAGCCCGAAACCCTGAAGGGCCTTTGCGAGGGGGCAGAGGTGGTCATCACCACCATGGGACTGACCGGCGCTTCCACCCGGTTCACCTCCTATGATATCGACTATCAGGGTAACCTGAATCTGTACAACGAGTGTGTCCGCGCAGGCGTGAAGAAGTTCAACTACATCTCCGTCATCTCCTGCGATGAGCCCGGCGCCGAAAAGGTTCCCATGCTCCATGCCAAGTACCTGCTGGAGCAGGAAATCAAGAAGGGCAGCATGGAATATGTGATCTACCGCCCCACCGGCTATTTCTACGACATCGCCAAGGTGTTCAAGCCCTATATCGACAAGGGTGAGATGCAGCTGCTCAAGGGCTACGGCGGCGTAAAGGCCAATGTGGTGGACTGCCCCGACTTTGCGGCTTTCATCGCAGCGCATATGCTGGACACCAATGTTACCTACAATGTAGGCGGCAAGGAAACCTACACCTACGAGGAAATGGCGCAGATGTGCTTCGACGCAGCCGGCAAGCCCATGAAGATCAAGTGGGCGCCCATCTGGCTGTTCGGCATCCTTGCCAACCTGCCCAAGATCAAAAAGGCCGGCAAGCACGATATCATTCTCTTTTCCAAGTGGACGCTCAGCCACGATCTGGTGGGCGATACCGTTACCGGTGACAAGAGCTTTGCCGAGTACATCAAGCGCTATTTCGGAAAGGAGTAAGCTATGTGGAATTGGACCCATCTTGGCATCTTCTTTGCCCTGAGCCTGCTGGTTTGTCTGTGCGGCTTTAAGAAGTATGTATACTTTATGTCCATCGGCTATGGCTTCTCTGTTGCAGTCATCGGCGTGGCCATGGCAGTGATGAGCGTTCTGGGCGTGTATGCCTCCGGCGTTGCCCACTATATCCAGTTTGCGCTGTTCCTCATCTATGGCTTCCGGCTGTCCGGCTTCCTGCTGATCCGGGAGATCAAGAACGCCGCCTACCGCAAGACCCTTGCCGAAGCCACCGGCGACGAGAGCAAGATGCCCATTTTTGTGAAGTTCTTTATGTGGATCTTCATGGGCATTCTCTATGTGGCCCAGACCTCCGGCGTGGCCTTCCGGCTGTTCAACGGCTGCGAAAGCTCGGCTGTGCAGTGGGTGGGCATTGGCATCTCCGCCTTCGGCATTGCGCTGGAGACCATTGCCGACCAGCAGAAGAGCGCCCAGAAGGCAAAGCGGCCCGATATGGTGGCCACCGAGCAGCTGTACAAAATCGTTCGCTGCCCCAACTATTTCGGCGAGATCCTGTTCTGGACCGGCGTTACCGTTTCCTGCCTGGATGCGCTGCAGGGCGCAGGCCAGTGGATCACGGTGATCGTGGCCTATGTGCTCATCGTGTTCATTATGTTCAACGGCGCGCAGCGGCTGGAAAAGCGGCAGATGGCCCGCTACGGCAATAATCCGGAGTATAAGGCCTATGCCGACAAGACGCCCATTATCATTCCTCTGCTGCCCGTTTACCACCTGAATAAGCAGAAGTAATCCCTTCCCGGTCATTTGCCCCCAGCAGATGACCGGGTTTTCTAAAATTGGAGGAGCAGAAAATGTATCATTTTACCATTCCTATGGCGCTGGTGGACTATCTTCCGGTGCTGTTTTTCGGCGTGACGGCGGTTCTGCTGCTGCGGGATCTGTATAACGCCATGGGTAAGGGCGCCTACGCCCTCTTTGCCTGCGGTATGCTCAATGTGTTCTGCGCCGGCTTCCTGAAGGCAACATGGAAGCTGCTTTACGCCGCCAATATCTGCGATTTTGCGGCCCTGAACACCATGTTCCTGCCGGTGCAGTCCATCGGCTTTCTGATGATCGGTCTGGGCCTTGTGGGCATGCTGTGCGGCAAGAAAAAGAATACGGTGCTGCTGTCGGCAGCGCCTGCGGTATTTTCCGGCTCGGTGATTTTTATTATGATGATGGTGCTGGGTCTGGGAACGCTCTGCACGGTGCTGAGCATTCTGGCTGCCGGAAGGAAGAAAAAATGGCTGATCGCCCTGTTTGCCCTTGCGTTCCTCTGCTCTATGGGCATGGGTGCCATGTCCGGGCAGGACGCTACCCAGGCCTGGGTCAACTGGACAGAGCAGGGCATCAACTGCGCCTCCCAGCTGTGCCTTATGGTTGGCACAATCCTGCTGCATAAGGCCGGTCTGGGCCAAAAGGAGGCGAAGGTATGACGGAAAAACTGCTGCAAAAACTGGCGGAGCGATACACCCTGCAGCCGAAGGATGTGGGGCAGTTCGGGAAGATGAAGGTCAGCGGCATGACCTTCCAGATCCGGGCCTATGAGGCGGAGGGCCTGGGCTGGGTCTCGGTGATGACCGCCAGCGGCTTTTTTGGCCTGATGAAAATGGACACCCTGATCGTCAACCCCACTTGCGTGGATATGCCCCTGCTGTCCTACGACCGGGTGCTTGCCATGGGCAACGATACCCTGATCTGGGAGCTGTACGACACCTTTTTGACGAAAATGGGGCTTCCTGCCCTGGAAAAAGCAAAGGCTGATGCGCAAGGACTTCCGGCGCATGATCTGGGCAGCCATTGGTACGATTCCATCAAGCTGCCCCAGAGCTATGCCAAAAAGGGAAAGAAGCCCCACCGCAGCGCCTTTGACCGGGCGGCGGAAGACTATCTGCAGGCGTATCTTGCCGATGCCGCTTCCGCGCCTGCCTGCGACCCGGCAAAGAAGCGGGAGAAGGCGGCGGTGTATGTAGAGGGGCTGCTGTCTCACGGCGGGCCTTCCACCGATGTATTTAAAAAGAACTTGGGTCCGGAAGTGACCGCCCGGCTGTTCCGCAAGGTGCTGTTCGGAACCCAGGTATAAACAAAACCCGCAGCGTTCGCGCTGCGGGTTTTTCTTGCAATTTCACCCCGGTGTGATATAATGCGGAAAAGGCGGTGAGAAAAGCTTATGAAATCCCAAACCTTTTTCAAATACCGGAATGTTTGGCTGGGTGTGGCCGCGTTATGGATATTGCTGTATCACACGCGGCTGGAGATTCCGCTGCCGGGGTTTGATCTGCTTCGCCGGCTGGGCTACGGAGGCGTGGATATCTGCCTGTTTGCTTCCGGCGTGGGCGGCTATTTCTCGCTGGAAAAAGATGCCCATGTGGGCCGTTTTCTGAAGCGGCGGCTCAAGCGGCTGGCGCCGGCGTATCTGCTGTTTATCGCGGCGTGGCTGGTGTATAAGCTGGCTACGGTGGGTATGCCGGCCTATGCGGTGGTGGGCAACCTGCTGGGAATCCAGAGCCTCATCGGCTGGGATCACCATTTTAACTGGTATATCAGCGCGCTGGTGCTGTATTACCCATTGATGCCGCTGCTGAAAAAGGCGGTGGACAAGGGGAGTTTCCTGTGTCAGCTGGGCATGCTGTTGCTGCTGACCGCCCTCTCGGCCTGCTTCTGGAATATCCCGGGGTATATCGTTATTGCCGCCCGGCTGCCGGTGATCTATCTGGGTATGCTGTTCGGCAAAATGGGCAGGAAAGAAAAGCTGCTGGGAAAGGGCGAGAGCTTTCTGTTTACGGCTCTGGCAGGGGTGGGCTTGCTTGGCCTGCTGGCAAGCAGGATCTATCTTCCCGATTGGCTGTGGAACTATGGGCTTTACTGGTATCCCTTTGCCCTGATCGTGCCGGGTCTGTGCCTGCTGCTGAGCTGGGCGGCGGACTTTGCCTGCCGCTTTGGGGCAACCCGCTGGGTAAGCCGGGGTCTGCAATGGCTGGGAGACTACTGTTTTGAGATCTACCTGATTCAAGTCCCGGTATTTGAAATCATGAAAGAGCGTTCCGTTCAGGGAAATCTTTGGTGGCTTCTGGGCATCGGGGCGGTGGTGCTGGCCAGCCTGCTGCTGAGGCTCGCCCAAAAACCGGTGAAAAAGCTGCCGGTGTTTGCATAATAAAGGAAAAAGCATCCTGCTTTCGCAGGATGCTTTTTATGTTCGTTACTGCGCCCAGGCCTTGCAGGTGGCAACGGTTTTCTGAGGGCTGTGGGCCCATTCGTCCGCACCGATGTTCTTACAGGCTTCCGCGGATACGGGAGCGCCGCCGATGATCACCTTGCAATCCAGACCCGCAGCCTTGATGGCATCCACGGTAGCCTTCATGGAGTCCAGCGCCAAGGTCAGCACGCCGCTGAGGGCCACGATCTTGATATTCTCCGCCTTGGCGGTCTCCACGATCTTTTCCGCGGGGCAATCGATACCCAGATCCAGCACATCAAAACCGTTGGCCTCCAGCATGGAGCGGACGATGTTCTTGCCGATATCATGCAGGTCGTCCTTGACGGTGCAAAGGATCATCCTGGTCTTGGTGCCGGAGGACTCCACGCCGGCCAGGTAGGGCTTCAGCACCACCACGGCATCGGTCATCAGTTCACCGGCGTAAATCAGGTCTCCGACAAAGTATTCACCCTCTT
>JAZSGN010000012.1:0-17363 GCA_045532755.1 Faecousia sp. | reverse complement strand
CCCGAACGCAGAGTATACGCCCATGTGACCGTTTACGAAGAAGTAGGTCACGGCGGTGCGGCGTCCGTTCCTGCAGGCGTTACCGAAGCCATTTCCGTTGACATGGGCTGTGTGGGCGACGGACTTGCCTGCACCGAAAAGACCGTTTCCATCTGCGCGAAGGATTCCGGCGGTCCCTACTCCTACAACGTAATCTCCAAGCTCATCGCGGCGGCAAAGGCAGAAGGTGCGGAATATGCGGTAGACATTTACCCCCACTATGGCTCCGACGTAGACGACACCCTGAAAGCCGGCGCGGACATCCGCCATGGACTCATCGGCTCCGGCGTGTTCGCCAGCCATGGCTACGAACGCAGCCACATCGACGGCGTTGCGAACACCCTGAAGGTGCTGATCGGCTATTTGGATATCACCGGCTGACAAAAAGCCCCGGCTGCAAAAAAGCAGCCGGGGCTTTCGTTATTGCATTTGCTGATAGATTCGTTCCGCCTCGAGGAAAATGGTCTGGGCCTCGTCCGGGCTGCAGGTATGCAGCCGGCTTTTCTTCGGCAGGCCCCATATCTGAAACAGCCGGGGGCCAATCCATTCATTCCTGCCGCAATCTTCAAACACACCCCGCAGAATCGAAAGGCAGGCCTTCCGGGGCTTCATAAAGATCACCTTCATGGGATGGCGAATGATGGCAAAGAGCCATTTGGGATAATGGGCTGTGATATTGGTCAGGGTGATACCGGGATGGGTCACCGCCAGCCCCGGCTTTCCATCAAACAAACCGTACAGCGAGTACATCAAAAACCGCTTTCCGTTGCCGTAGGCCTTGCTGGATTGGCGGTAGGTGGAAAAATCCAGATCCTTCGGGTCGATTTTGGAATAATTATGGGCGATGCTGCCAACGGCAACCACCCGCCCTCCCCGGCTTTGCAGGTGGGAAAGCAGGGTTCTTACCAGATAATAGGGCGCGGCAAAATTGATCTGGAACACATTATCCAGCCCCGTGCTGCAGCGCAGGCGGGGAATATGGTAAGCGCCCGCATTCAGGATCAGCACATCCACCGGCACTTTCTTCAGCTGCTCCGCCGCCGATTTAACGCTGTCCATATCCGCAAGATCCAGCGGGATGTAATCCACCGCAAGGCCCACATACTTTGCCTGCAGACGCTGTCCCAGTTCCCGGGAACGCACACCATTGCGATCCAGCAGGATCAGCCCCGCGCCCAGCCCGGCCAGGTATTCGCATAAACAGTTTCCAATGCCGCCGGTAGCGCCGCTGACGGCAACGGTCTTGCCCGCCAGGCTGGAAGTATTCTTTTCAAGCCATTTTTTCATAAAAGTGCCCCGCTTTTTGCAATATGCTCTGGTGTTTTCTGCCCGTCTTTGGTATAATCCTACCATACAGAAAGGTGGTTTGGCAACATGGTTTCCCTGCTTCTTGCCGTTATTTATTTATCTTTTATCAGCTTGGGGCTTCCGGATGCGCTGTTGGGCTCGGCATGGCCCGTTATGTATCCCCAGCTGGGCGCCAATGTGTCGGCAGCCGGCATTCTTACAGCTGTGATCTCCGCAGGAACGGTGATCTCCAGCCTCCTCAGCGACCGGCTGACCCTGAAATTCGGCTCCGGCAAAATTACCGCCGTCAGCGTTGCCATGACCGCAATCGCTCTGTACGGTTTTTCTGTCAGCAGTTCCTTCTGGATGCTGGTGGTGTTTGCCATTCCCTACGGGCTTGGCGCCGGCAGCGTAGATGCTTCCCTGAACAACTATGTCGCATTGCACTACGAAAGCCGCCACATGAGCTGGCTGCACTGCATGTGGGGCGTTGGCGCGGCCATCGGGCCTTACATTATGTCCTACGCCCTCTCCGGCGAGGGAAGCTGGCCTGCCGGCTATCAGTATGTTGCCATGATCCAGGCGGTCATTGCGGTGCTTCTGCTGCTCTCTCTGCCGATTTGGAAAAACCGGGGAAGCAGCAGCGATGCCGCGCAGACAAAGCCTTTGTCCCTTCGGCAGATCATCGCCATCCCCGGCACGAAGGAGATCTTCGTAGCCTTCTTCTGCTACTGCGCGCTGGAGCAAACCTGCGGCATTTGGGCAAGCAGCTATCTGGTGCTTCAGCATAGCATCCCCGAGCAAACCGCTGCCGGTTACGCAAGCCTTTTTTACTTAGGCATCACCCTTGGCCGGGCAGTGAACGGCCTTCTTACCATTCGCTTCCGGGATAAGGCCCTGATCTTCCTGGGCATCGGCATCACCGCATTGGGTCTGGCGCTGCTGATTCTGCCCCTGGGCAGCACCGCCGCACTGATTGGCCTGATTTTGATCGGCCTTGGCTGCGCTCCGGTCTACCCCTGCTTTATCCATTCCACGCCGGAGCATTTCGGTGCCGACCGCTCCCAGGCAATTATTGGCGTGCAGATGGCCAGCGCCTATGTAGGAATTCTGCTGATGCCTCCGCTATTCGGTTTGATCGCCGACTATATCAGCATCGGGCTGTACCCCGCCTTCCTGCTTGGAATTCTGGCTTTGATGGCATTTATGTATCACAGCCTTTGCAGGAAAACCGCCGCGCCGCAATAAGCAATTACCCTCCCGTGGTGCTTCACGGGAGGGCGATTTTTATTGCCGTATCCTGCATTTTTCCTTCCGTGCCACAATGTCAAATTTTTCCGCAGTTATCGGGAAATCTTTAGTAATTTTTGCACTTGAAACTAAAATCTCATAGTGCTAGAATACAGGGCATCACGGTAGGTCTGAAGCGGTTGTTTTTCAATCCCTTCAGGCCAATTATTTGGAAAAGAAGGCATGCATTTACTATGGAAACCTATCTGATTTGTCTGGCCGTCGCTATGGTGGGCGGCCTGATGCTCTCGCGTCTGACAAAGCTCTTTCACCTTCCCGCAGTTACCGCCTATCTGGTTGCGGGACTTCTTCTTGGCCCTTTCTGCCTCGGCGCATTGAAACTCCCCGGTCTGGGATTTAACACGCTGGAGCAGGTAGAAGGCTTCAGCATTGTTACCCAAACCGCCTTAGGCTTTATTGCATTTACCATCGGCAACGAGTTCCGGCTCAGCCAGCTGAAGGCCATGGGCAGCTCTGCCATTATCATCGGCATTCTGCAGGCTGTGATCACCACTGTGATCGTCGACATCGTGCTGATTGGGCTGCACCTGCTGTTCCCCTCGGTGATCTCTGTTTCCTGCGCCATTACGCTGGGCGCGATTGCTTCCGCAACCGCCCCTGCGGCAACCCTGATGGTGGTGCGGCAATATAAGGCAGACGGCCCTTTGTCCCGGCTGCTGATGCTGGTAGTCGCCATCGACGATGCAGTGGGTCTGCTGCTGTTCTCTGTATCCTTTGGCATCGCTACTGCCCTCTCTCACGGCCAGGTCAGTGTGCTGGCAGTGGTAGTTGAGCCCATTGTTGAGATTCTTCTTTCTCTGGGTCTGGGCGCTGCCATGGGCTGGCTTCTTAACTGGGTGGAGCAGTTCTTCCACTCCCGCAGTAAGCGTATGACCATTTCCGTTGCCTTTGTCTTGCTGACCGTTGGCCTTTCCATGCTGGAGTTCCAGATCGGCCCGGTACACTGCGGTTTCTCCCTTTTGCTGGTGTGCATGATGACGGGCACGGTATTCTGCAACATCTGCGACACCTCCGAAGAACTGATGGACCGTGTCGATGGCTGGACTATGCCCCTGAACATTCTGTTTTTTGTAATTTCCGGCGCAGAGCTGGATCTGCAGGTACTGATCCAGCCCATTACGCTGATCGTTGGCGTGATCTATATTCTCGCCCGATCCTGCGGCAAGTATTTCGGCTCTATGTCCAGCTGCGCGCTGACAAAACAGACGAAACCCATCACCGACAACTTGGGCATCACGCTTCTGCCGCAGGCCGGCGTTGCCCTGGGCATGGCGCTGACGGCGGCATCTCTGCCGGATGGCGCTTTGGCGCGAAATGTGGTTTTGTTTGCCGTACTGGTCTATGAGCTTGTAGGACCGACTCTTACCAAGCGCTCCCTGCTTGCCGTTGGCGAGATCAAGCCCGAAGGCCGGAGCAGCGCCCGGAAGGTTAACAGCAAGACCTAAGCCCATTTCTTTTGCAGACAGGAGGTCAGAAAAATGCTGACGATCCAGGATATCCGGAATCCGGAGCAGATCTACCGCTATCAGATGCAATTCCCTGCCCCCTGTTTCTTTCCGGTCGACTACGAAAGCTGGGAGCGGTCTTTCCTGCGGGATATCGACGGCGCAGGCAGACCTCTTTTCAACCGGCTTTGGGGAAAGGCCGCCTATGAGGGCGATTCCCTTGTGGGCTTCATCCAATACGGCTGCACCGCCTTTGGCTTTGACAGCAGCGGAGAGATTTCTGCAGCGGTGTCTTATCCCGTGATCCGCTCGCTGTATTTTGACGAAGGCCGGGAGGATGCCGGCAGGCAGCTTCTGCAGGCAGCCTTGCAGGAATTTGCAGACCAAGAAACGGTATATGCCTTTTTCCATTATTTCGGCATGAGTTGTTTTGCACGGCACGGCAAGCTGTTTGAGCAGTTTGGCTGGATCAAAGGGCTGCTGGAGGCCTCCGGCTTTACGGTTGAGCATGAAAATATATACTATTCTTCCGCTTTGCAAGGCCCGGCTGCTTCCGATGTAGAGATCCGTTCCGGCAACATGACCGAGGGAAATCAGCAATCGCTGGATTTTCTTCTCAGCCAAACTCCGGTTGGCGGCTGCGAGGTGCATTTTCTGGATTCGAAGGGAATTGCCTATCTTCGCTGGATCTATATAAACGAGAATCTGCAAAACCAAGGCGTTGGTTCTGCCTGCATGCAGGCCCTGAAAAAATGGCTGCAAGACCGAGGCTATACCCGCTTAGACACCGATACTGCCCTGAACAATCTCAGAGCCCAGCGCTATTATGAGAAAAACGGGTTCACCCGAGAGGGCATCACCCGAAGCTATTACCGCAAGTAATCCCCATAAAAACAGCGATGGAAGACATTCTCAGCCGGAATGTCTCCCATCGCTTTTTTGTTGCTATATGATCAGTTTACAATATCCATGCCGCAGTCCGTGCAGGTCACAGTTCCGGAGGGAATACTGTGATTGGCCTCTTCCCGCTCGCCGCATACGCTGCAGGTACGCACATGCACGCGGCCGTTTTCATAGGTCCACTGGGACCAGCTGTGGCCGGTGGCAGGAATCTCACTGAACAAGCCTTCGCCGCACCGCTTGCAATGCGTAGTCTGATAGCCCGTACGGGTGCAGGTAGGCGGAGTAATCGAAGGCTCTGCATAATCATGGCCCAGCGCGGGAATGGTCTTCCGATAGCTTTCGCCGCAATCGCAGACATACACCGTATAACCGTCAAAGTTGCATCCAACGATGCCGGATTTGCTCTCGTCCTTATTCCAGTCGTGGGTATGTACGGGCTCCGTAGCCGCAGGTTCCGTACCATAGATGGCATGGGACCATGCTTCCACGCAGCCATTGGCATCGTTGCCGACGCTGCCGGTGCCGTCATACTCGCCGCCGTCGCAAGTCATGGTGACCTCGGCAGAATCCAGATCCACGCCCTCAGGCAGAGAATAGTACACATCCAGACGGCCATAGAAGTTTTCGGGAACGGCCTCGTCCGCTGCCATCACATAGTAGCCGGTGTCGGTAAAGCAGGTCAGCTCCACCTTACAGGCTGCTGCTTGCCCGTTGATGGTCACTTCCACAGAAATGTCCTTCGGGGTCATGCCGGTCTCGATCTTTCCGGCCTTGATCTGCACATCCGCAAAAGAAGGCTGCACCGGTTCTGTGCCGTAGATGGCATGAGACCATGCTTCCACGCAGCCATTGGCATCGTTGCCGACGCTGCCGGTGCCGTCATACTCGCCGCCATCGCAGGTCATGGTGACCTCGGCAGAGTCCAGATCCACGCCCTCAGGCAGAGAATAGTACACATCCAGACGGCCATAGAAGTTTTCGGGAACGGCCTCGTCCGCTGCCATCACATAGTAGCCGGTTTCCGTAAAGCAGGTCAACTCCACCTCGCAGGCTACCGGCTGTCCGTCGATCGTCACTTCTACAAAAATGTCCCTGGGGATCATGCCGGCTTCGATTCTGCCGGCTTTGATCTGCACATCCCGGGCAGCCGGGATCTCCTCTACGTCAGCCTGGCCGCAGGCGCACAGCGACAAGCATAGAATCAGAACAAGCAAAAGAGATAATTTCTTCATTATGAGCAACTCCTTTTTCGTTTCTTCCCAATCATTATACAATAGGAAGCACCGTTTGTCCCCACACTTTCCCCCAAATAAGTGTGGGAAAGGCCAGTTTTTCTTGCCCAAAGCATAAATTTTCACCAATCAAAGAGAAATCCCTTCTGTCCCACTTTCCCAAAAGAACAAGCAGATACCCCCAAAGGAGCATCTGCTTGCGGAACATTTGGGACTTTATTTTCGGAAAGATCGCAGGAACATAAAGTAAAATCAAAAATTACATCAATTGCAGACATTCCAGCACCGGCTTTCTTTTCATAAAAACTACAGTATTTATTTCATAAGTTCCCGAATTTTATCCGCTAAATTATGAAACTCACACATCTGAGCCCCAGCTTTAATCAGTGCCGATAGTGATGCAGTTTTTTGATTTCCAAATTTCTCATTTAGTGTAGCTGTAGGCATCAAATAAAAATCCCATTGTGAGATCTGTAATGGGTCAACAGTTGCTTGATCCTTATGCTTATGTACGCAGAATACATAAATATCCGATTGTCTCTTCTGTTCCGTTTCATACTCATTGGATTTCGAATCCCAACCATAAGTTGGCTGAATGCCAAAAACAAGTCTGGAAAGAGTTTTTTGTCCCCAAGTCTGCAGATATCCAGAAGTTTTCACTTCTACTGCAACGCCTTCTTTTGTTAGCAAATCATACTTACCCCATGATATTCTGGGTATCTGATTGATATCCAACGCACATGCAACAATATATTCAGCTAATGCGCCGCGCTCTGCATTGCTAATAAGATCAGAATATGCCCATTGCCAAAACCCCACCAAATTACCAGCTATTCCTCCGGCAGGAGTAACAATGATTTCCTCGCCTGTATGCATTCGGGGTGAGATTGCAGGATACATAACTACCTCCATCGGAGAAAACATTTTTATTATTATACTACATAATCCGCATTTGGACAAGTCATGAAGCACATGTGCATAAATGTTTCAAAAACAGGCCTCGACAAATATTTTCCGAACGGATACATGATATGTCCATTAAACATAACATTTTAATGTTGCCGCCGGCTGGGCGGCGGCAAGCGGCAGTCCACCGGACTGCCGCAACGGATGGGTTCGAGCCCGGCATCTATATCAACAAAAAGAGAGAGGCAAAAGCCTCTCTCTTTTTGTTGGTGCCGGTGGCCGGGCTCGAACCGGCACGCTATCGCTAGCGGTGGATTTTGAGTCCACTACGTCTACCAATTCCATCACACCGGCGTGTCCATAACAGTATACACCACCGCAAGGAAAATAGCAAGCAAAATTTTTGGGTTCAAAGAAAAGACCCCCGCACCCAAATGGGCGCGGGGGTCGCTTGGGTAATTGCTCAGAAACGATCGCTCTTAGAAGAACTTCTTGCGGTTGGTCAGAACCACAGCCAGAGCCGCAGCGGAGATGATCATGACCAGAGCCAGCAGCATGGGCATGACAGCATCACCGGTGGAGGGGCTGACAGAAGGATCGTTGGGGGTGACATCCACATCGGGAGATGCGGTGCCGTTGGGACGAGCGCCAACATTCTCGGCAGCCAGATCGGTCAGCTCGAGGAAGCCATGCATGTTGATGGTGCCGTCGGCATTGCGGTCGATGCCCTGGAAGTCCAGAGATACGAACCAGTCAGCGGTAACCTGAGTGCCTTCGGTGTTGACAGCGTTGGTGCCGTTCCAGTAGTAGTTGGTAACGCCCTGATACTTGGTGGTATCCTGCGTGCCCTTGGGCTTCAGGTTCTCGCTGGTATCCAGACCGCTTCTGATGGAGCTGTCCTTGAAGGAGACGATACCGGTTGCGGAGAAGTCGGTATTGGCAGCGTTGTTGGTGTACAGCGCTACGTTGTGGGACTCGTTGTTGTAGGAGATGCAGTTCTCAACAATGATGTCGGGGCAGGAGTTGGAGTCGATACCCTTGGCCTTATTGTTGAAAGCGTAGCAGTTGATCAGCTTGTGCTTACCGGAGAGGCTCTCGCCGCCCATCTTGAAGCCGTTACCGTTACCGGCGTTGACCAGCTTGCCGTTCTCGATGACGTAGCCGTTCTCGTAAGCTACGCAGTTGCGGACGGTTACAGAGCCGATGTTGCCGGTCTCCAGCTTAGCATACATATCCCAACCGTCGTCGGCGTTGTTGTAAGCAACACAGCCGTCAAACACGTTGCCCTCACCACAGGTCAGCTTAGCGGCGAAGCCGTCAGCATCTTCGTAGCCGGGGTCAGCGTTGTTGTAAGAGGTACAGTTAAGGATCAGGTTGTTGCTGGGCCAATCTTCCTTAGGATCGGTGCCGGCGAAGCGGCTGATCTGCAGGCCGGTGTTACCGTTGTTATAGGTATTGACCTGGTCAACGATGTTGTAGTGACCGCCAATCTGGAAGCCCTTCTGGCCGGCTACGGTGTTGGTAACATCGAAGCCCTGGAAGTACCAGTAGTCACCGCCGTGGGTAATGCCGTTGCCAACGCCGCGGAAGTCCAGAACAGGACGGGACTTGCCGTCGGGATCGGCGATCATGCGGATAGGCTCTTCGGCAGTACCGTCGGAACCGTGCTCAATACGCAGGCCCTTGTACATCTTATAGGTACCGTCCAGCAGAACGATGGTCTGACCGGGCTGTGCAACAGCGCAGGCAAGGTAGATGTCGATGGGGCTGTCCTTGGTCGCACCGGAGTTGGAGTAGTGGCCGCTGGGAGAAGCGTAGATGGTCTTCAGGTTGGAGAATCTGTTCTTGTAGGTTACATACTTGTAAGCATACAGCTGCTCGGTGCTCTTCAGTTCGGTGTACTCACCCAGATCCTGGTTGGGATCGGGATCGAAGTAGACACGAATGGTGCTGGCGCCGATCTTCTCCAGAACGACCTGGCAGTCAGAACGGACATCGGGCACAACGGGGATGTCGGTAGCGACGATCACACCGTTCACGGAAACCTTAGCGGTACCGGCAACGTTGGAGCTGAAGGAAACGGTATGCTCAGGAGTATTGGAGGTACCACCGGACACGATGGTCAGAGTGGGCTCGATGTAGGTGATGGGACGCTGCTCGGCGGGAGCATCCTCGGAAGCCAGAATGGTGCTCAGCTTCACATCCTTAACGGTAATGCGGGCATTACGGGCGGCGAAGAAGCCAGCGTAGACGTTCTCGCTGTCCAGAGCGTTCAGCATATCCGCACCGTAGTACTTGATCTGCTTGATCAGCTTGCCGTTGGAAGCATTGTAGTAGGATACGAAGTAGCCGGTATTGTTCTTCTGGATCTCCAAGACGAAGGTGGTCTTGTTGGCGATGGTGCCGGGAACCTCGGAGGTGGCGTTGCCTACGATGTTGTAGGTGCCGGCGTCACGGCCTGCGGGAGTGTTGTCCAGAGTGTCAGACAGAGTGGTGAAGCCCTCGGGGATTGCGCCGGGAGCTGCTTCGATGCCAGCCCAGGTAGCGCCGTAGCGAACGATGGTGCCCAGGCCCAGCTTCATGGAGTACTTGGTACCCATGTAGGAGGCGGACTGATCGTAGTACTTACCGGTAGCGGAATCGTAGCGGTACTCGATCTTGGAGGCCAGCGCCATAACGGAGTTGTTCCAGAACTGGCTGTTGCCGTCGCCATGCTCACCAACGCGGTCAGAGACCATCAGACCGAAGCCTTCCTGACCGTTGGACAGAGTCCAGGAATCAACGGTAACAGTAGCCTTCAGGGTGAAGTTGTACTTGGTGGGGATGGCAGTGTAGTAGAAGGCCAGACCGTCGCAGGAAGCGGGAACGATCTTACCCTTGCCGCCTTCGGAGAAGATGGTGACCTGACCGTCTTCGTTCAGGTTGCCGGTGTAGCCGTTGGCGGTGGTGTTGGTGGAAGCGCCGAATGCAGCGAAGCTCCATACGCGCTTGACATCCTTAGTGGAGGTGCAGCTTACGGGAGCGGACTTTTCGCCCTCTTCCTCACCGCGGATAGCGGAGACGTTGAAGGTGTAGGTCTTGCCCACGGTGAGGCCATGGATGTTGACCTCGGTACCGGCAACAGAGCCCAGCAGGCTGCCGTCAATATAGACATTATAGCCGGTGGCTTCGTCAACGGAGTTCCAAACCAGGTTGATCACGCCGCCCAGGTCATCCTGACCCTGGCTGGTAGCGCTGGAGATGAAGGGAGTGCCCAGAGGCAGGACGAAGGAGCCCGCAAACTCAGCGGAAACCTTATCCGTCTCGTCCGCACGGGAGAGAACCGCCTTGAAGGTGTAAGTGCCGGAAGCGGTGGGAGCAAAGGTTACGGAATGCTCGCCCTTTTCGGCGATGGAACGCTTGGAAGCAACTTCGTTGCCCTCGGCGTCGTACATGGTGACTACGACTTCGTCGCCGCCGTCGTTGCCAACCAGAGCGGAGACATTCACAACGATGTTGCCCTCGCCGTCATCGGCAGCGCCAGTGATCACAGGATCGGCTACGCCTGCCCAGTCGGGACGCTCAACTTCCGTGCTGCCGCCAGCCACAACGACCTGAAGCTTGAACAGGTAGTTGCTGCCCTGAGGCACGCCCAGATAGTAGGTGCCGGCCTCGGCAATGCTCAGTTCGGAGATGTACAGAGAGTTCTTTACGGACTCATCGGTGGTCTCGGCCAGGATGTTGCCGCCGTTGTCATAGATGGCGAACTGACGGCCGTCACCGCCGGATACCCACCAGATCTTCACGGTGGCATCGGCAGTAGTGGTGAACTTAACGGTGTTCAGCATGCCGCCGGAAACATCGGTCTTGCCGCCGAAGTTCAGGCGCTGGCTTGCAGTGTAACCATCGTCGAAGACCTTGTTGCTGCCGTCGATCTTGTTCTTGGCGGAGTACATGATGGTGAAGAAGTCCTTGAAGGTCTCGGTATCGCCATCAGCCTTGGCACCCTGCGCCATAGCAGGCAGGTCCAGAGTGGCGTCGAGGACGTATTCCTGAGGCTCAGCCACGGCATCCTCGGTGACTTCCAGCTTGAACAGATAGTTGCTGCCCTGAGGCACGCCCAGGTAGTAGTTGCCGGCCTCTTCGACCCGCAGCTCGGAGATGTACAGAGAGTTCTTTACAGACTCTTCGGTAGTCTCGGTCAGAATGCTGCCAGCGTTATCATAGATAGCGAACTGACGGCCGTCACCGCCGGATACCCACCAGATCTTAATGGTAGCGGAGTTGGAGGTGCGGAACAGGATGGAGTTCAGCATTCCGCCGGAGACATCGGTCTTGCCGCCGAAGTTCAGGCGCTGGCTTGCAGTGTAGCCATCATCGAAGTTCTTGTTGCTGCCGTCGATCTTGTTCTTGGCGGAGTACATGATGGTGAAGTAATCCTTGAAGGTCTCACTTTCGCCATCAGCCTTGGCGCCCTGCGCCATAGCGGGCAGGTCCAGAGTGGCATCCAGCACATAGGAAGCGCCGGGGGTCACAACGGGGGTGTCCTCTTCTTCCTCGGGAGCATTGTCAACCTTGTCGGTGGGGATGACGATGGTCATGTCCTTACCGGCGAAGGGATCCCAGGAACCGAACCAGGTAGCGACCTCGATGGGCTCGCCGTTGGCCAGAGTGGGTTCTGCGAATACAGCAGCCCAGGCAGCACGCTTAGCGGAGTTGTCCACATCCTTGGCGTACTCATAGGTTCCATGCTCGCCGCACAGAGCGGACTCGCCGCTGAGGCTGTTCAGCCAGCCGTCGGCAACGATCAGAGAGGGGCTCTGCTCATACCAGTGGGTATCGGCAGCATCGATGACGGTCATGTAGAACACGGCCTCACCGGTGTTGGCAGCCCAGGGACGGCCAAAGTAGCCGGGCTTGGAGGTGTAAGCAGAAGCGGTATCCTTACCGGGAACGGTAGAGGTAACGTTACAGTTGTACATCAGCAGGCCATGGCTGCCGGAGGCAGTCTGAGGAGCGGTGATGTAGCCCTTGTCGTTCTTATCTTCGCTGGTGTTGAATACCAGGTCGCACTTGGCGAATACAGCAGTCATGCCGCCGAAGATGTAGTCGCAGGCGCCGTAGACCGCGCAGTCATAGAAAGCAGCGGTGGTGCCAACGCCGCCGTACAGGGTGTCCTGACGGCCGATGAACTTACAGTTCTCGAAGTAAACCTTGGAAACGTTGTTGCCAATGGCCAGAGCGGCAGCTCTTTCCACATAAGCCTTGTCCTGAACGGCAGTGCTGCCAACAGGCAGGTCAGCTCTGGGAGTAGCGCCTTCCTTGGCGGAGGACTGGGCGACGATCACGTCGGCGGCAGCCTTCTTGGAAACATACTGGTTGAAGGAGTTCTCAAAGATAATGCCTTCTGCCTGGAAGCCGCTGCCGGTAACGACTACGGTAGCATTCCAGTAGCTGCCGGCGGTGGTGCCGGAGCCGGGGTTGGTGAAGGAGGCATAGCCATTTTCCTTGTTGACCTTCAGAATGGTCTCGTTCCACTTGCAGTCGGAGCCCATGGAGAAGTAGGTGTAGCCATGGCCGTAGTAGCTGGTGATACGGACCGCATTGGGGTCGATGTCAACGCCCTTGTTGGTCAGCTCAGTGCTGGGGTTGGAGCTGGCGTTCTTCAGGGTGACATTGGGAACATCGATGACCAGCATTTCTTCGTAGTTGCCGGGCTGGATCTCGATGGTCACGCGCTCGTTGCCGGGTCTGGGCATAGCGCGAACAGCAGCCAGAGCATCGTTGATGGTGGTGAAGTCGCAGCCGGAAGCGCCAACAGTCAGGGTGCTCTTGAAAGCAACAGACTCAACAATGGCGATCTTCTTGATGTAGGAAGTGCAGTTGCCGCCAACATTGATGGTTACGGTGCCGGCAGGGCCGGAGTAGCTGTAGACAGCGTCGATATCGCCGCTGTTGGTGTCGTCGAAGTAGGCAACGGAGCCGTCAGCAAAGCTGATGTCCCAGTTGTAGCCAACGCTGACACGGATCTCGCAGCTGCCGGGAACGGGAACCTCGATGGTAGCGTTCTTGATGTTCATGCCGTAGGAAGCGCCGTGCTTACCGAAGGAACCGGTAATGACCAGACCGTTGTAGGGAGACTGGCCGGTGAAATCATCCACACGGAAATCCCACTCCGTAACATCGCTGCTGAAGGGGATGGTCTTGCTGGTATCGGCGCCGTTCACCTTCAGGTTGGAGGTGAGCTGCTGCACGAAGATACCGGAGTTGGTGACCTTCACAGAGTAAACGCCGTCACGCAGAGCGATGCTGTCGGTGCCGGTGAAGCTGTAGACATAGCCTTCCTCGTTCAGGTTGGTGAAGGTGAAGGTAGCGCCGGCCAGATCAGCCAGAGTTGCACCCTCGGGAACGATGGTGATGTTGTAGACAGGCTTCATCTCGAAGGCAACATCCGCAGTGGCATCCTCGGTGTAGGATACGGTGGTGTTGACCAGCTGATAATCGTTGATGCCGTAGGCAACGACATTGTAGATAACGCCGGTTTCCAGCTGGACGGAGTAGGTGGTGCCGGTGACGGTGATCTCGGGGATATAAACGGTATCCGCCTCGAAGGCCAGAGTCATGGCAGCCAGAGCTTCTTCGCTCAGGCCGGTGATGTTACCGGTAACGGTAACCAGGTCTACCTGAATGACGTTTGCATCATAGGATGCGGAGGAAGCGCCTGCAGCGATCGCCAGCTCCTTGGAGGAGGTGATGATGTAGCCGTTGGCATCCTTCAGAGATACGGTGTAGCTGTAGCTGTCGTTCAGCATGGTGGAGTAAGCGCCATCGGTAACGGGAGCTTCCACCACAGCGCCGCTTTCGTTGCAGGTGAACACCAGGCTGTAGCCGGTGAGCTCAGCGGGGGCGGTCACAGTACCGGAAACGGGTACCTTATTGGTGTGCTGACGGTAGATACGGGCAACTACCAGCTTTTCTACGGAGTAGTAGAACTTGTAGGTGCCGGTCTCGGCAGCGTAGAATGTGGTGATATGAGCATCCTTGCTGTCGGCAGGCGTGAACTCGGTGGTCACAACATTGCCGGAGGGAGCTTCAAAATTCACGGTAGCGGCAGTGCCGTTGGAGCAATGCACGAAGGTGAGGATATCACCGGCCTGGGCAGCAATCTGGATCTGTACGCCGGTATTGCCGCCGGCATTGGAGTAGATGTAGCCGTTGTAGGTAACGCCGTTGGCATCTACCAGATACTTGCCTCTGTCGTAGCAGGTAATATCGGTGTAGTCGGAGTTCACTCTCAGACGGTGGTTGGTCTTGCCGCCGCCCACGAAGGACAGCTGACCGTCGCTGGTAGTGAAACCGCCGGTGGTGTTGCCGGTGGAGGCAACGGTGGCGCTGGGGAACCAGCTGTTGATCTCGTCCACAGTCAGCATATTGTTGTACTTGGAGGGATCCAGCTGATCGGCCGCGAAGTCCCACACATCGATCTTGGAGGGATCGTAGACGGGAGGCTCGGTAGCGGGCTCCGTGGCGGGCTCGGTGGCCACAGTGGGAGCTTCGGTAGCTACGGTGGTGGCTTCGGTAGCTACGGTGGTAGCTACGGTGGTAGCCTCGGTAGCCACGGTGGTTTCTACGGGAATAGAAACCTCTTCGGTAGTAACTTCCATCTTGAAGATGTAGTTGCTGCCTTCTTCGCTGCCCAGGTAGTAAGTACCTGCGTCAGCCAGAGTCAGTTCGGTAATGTACAGAGTGTTCTTTACGGGACTGATCGCGGTCTTGGTAACAACAGCGCCGCTGCCGTTGAAGATCGCAACTTCGCGGTTGTTGTCGCCGCAGACCCACCAGAGCTTAACGGTAGCCTCCGCTTCCGTTCTGAACTGGACGGCATGAATGATAGGATCATTCATGTTGGTCTTGGCGCCAAAACTGATTCGACGGTCGGACTGATAGCCGTCGTCGAAGGTCTTGTTGCTTCCATCGATCTTGGACTTTGCGCTCAGGTGCAGGGTGAAATAGCCGTCGGTGCCGACGGTCATGGTTTCGCCCTTGGTCTTCACATCCTGTGCGAAGGTGTCCAGGTTCTTGGATTCCAAGACATAGGTGGTGGTTGCAGCGTTAGCTTCCAGCGGGCTGACGGGTACCATCAGAAGTACCATGACCAGCGCCAAAGCGGCTGCAACGATTCTTTGCAGAGTTTTCGCTTTCATTTGAATCCTCCTCCTGTTTTTCCTAAATACAGCCAGTGATAAAGGGTGCATTTTGGCCAATATTTATCATTCTAATAATACGCCATTGCCTGCAATGTGTCAAGCAAAAAAAGCCAGGCAAGGAAAGATTTTCAAAAGAAAAAACCACTACCCCTTGGGGCAGCGGTTTTTGGGCAAATACAACTTATGCGGTTTTCATGCCTCGTCGATCCCCTGCACCTGCAGCAGCTCCACCACCTGCTGACCCCGCAGCGTCAGCGCCATGCTGCCCCGCAGGGGATAGGGGTCATAAGCAGGGCCGTAGCTTCCTGCCAGCGGCTGGTCATAGTCCAGAGAAATCAGCCCTTTCTGCTCCAGATGCAACAAAATTTGGCTGACCTCCTCCTCGGAATACCGCGGGTCATCCAAATATTTGGGCATCGTATCCCCCGCCTTTCTTGCCACCGGCAGAAAGGGGATTTGCCCCAGTTCCAGCAGCAGATCCATCTCCGGCCGGGTCAGAGTCAGTGTGCCGGAGCAGCCGCTGCAGCCCTGACAATTTCCGTTGCAGCTCATAGAATCCCTCCCATCCGACTTTAGTATATCCGATTATAGCAAGCTTTTTCTGTTTGTGTCAAGAAAGTCATTGTGTTTTCTCCGGATTTGGAGTATACTGTAGGCAGAAACCAAGGAAAAGGAGTGCTGACTATGATTACTGTTACAAGCGAAAACTTTCAGGAATTGGTCGTAAACGCGAAAGGAAAGGTCCTTCTGGATTTCTGGGCAACCTGGTGCGGCCCCTGCCGGATGATCGCCCCCATTATCGAAGAGATTGCCGAGGAAAACCCGGAGCTGGTAGTCGGTAAGATCGATGTGGATCAGAATCCGGGTCTGGCAGATGCTTTCGGGATCCGCTCCATTCCCACTCTGGTGGTTATGGAAAACGGCAAGCCCGTGGCTACCCTCGTTGGCTACCGCCCCAAGGCCGATATCCTGAAGATGCTGGAACTGTAATATTCTCCCCTCCCGCTCATACTCTATGGAGCGGGAGGGATTATTTTATGAAAAAGCTGAAATCCATCGGGCTAATATTGCTTCCGCTGGCGGTTGGCGGACTTTCCGCGCTGCTTTCCGGAGATATCGGGCAACTGTACAGCGAACTGAATCAGCCGCCTTTTTCGCCGCCGGGCTGGGTGTTTCCCATCGTTTGGACCATACTCTACCTCCTGATGGGCTACGCCTCTGTCCGGATCTTCCGGGACGATGCCGCGCCGGCCGACAAGCGCCGGGCTTTGACGGTCTACTTTCTTCAGCTGGCGGTAAACGGGCTGTGGTCTCCCCTCTTCTTCCGGCTGCAGTGGAGATTGGTGGCGCTGGCGTGGATCGTGCTTCTGTGGGTGCTGATCATTCTGACCATGCGCCGGTTCAGCCGGGTAGACGAAAAAGCCTCCGACCTTCTGATCCCCTACCTGCTTTGGGTGACCTTTGCCACCTATCTGAATTTCGGAATCTGGCTGATAAACTAAAATTACCCACTAGCCAAAAAGAAACTTCGGTGTTATAGTAAGAGAGGATAAACCCAAAAACACAAGGAGGTTTCTTTATGGCTAACAAGTACGCAGGCACCCAGACCGAAAAAAATCTTTGGGAGGCATTTGCCGGAGAGTCTCAGGCAAGAAACAAGTACACCTACTTTGCTTCCAAGGCTAAGAAGGAGGGCTACGAGCAGATCGCCGCTCTGTTTCTGAAGACCGCTGAAAACGAAAAGGAACACGCCAAGCTGTGGTTCAAGGAGCTGCAGGGAATCGGCAGCACCGCCCAGAACCTGATCGCCGCCGCCGAAGGCGAAAACTACGAATGGACCGATATGTATGAAGGCTTTGCCAAGACCGCTGAGGAAGAGGGCTTCAAGGGCCTGGCTGCAAAGTTCCGTCTGGTGGCTGCCATCGAGAAGCATCACGAGGAGCGTTACCGCGCGCTGCTGAAGAACGTTGAGACCGCTCAGGTATTTGAGAAGAGCGAAGTCAAGGTTTGGGAGTGCCGTAACTGCGGCCACATCATCGTCGGTACCAAGGCTC
>JAZSGN010000049.1:0-2487 GCA_045532755.1 Faecousia sp. | reverse complement strand
CGGGTGGCAAATTTAAGCTATGATCTGCAGACCCTGAAGGATGCGCAGGCGGCTTCGGCGGCCTGGATCGAAAGCTACGGTAATTCTGACACGCCGGAGGCGGAAGCACTCCGCAGCCGCATCGCGGACCTCTTCACCCGGGCGGAAGGGACGATGAATTAACGGGTAAATTGGGATTTATCGAATCGTGTGCCGTGGATCATGTAGGGGCGATCATTGATCGCCCGCTGCGGTACAATATTACGACTTCGCCGAAAACCAATGCGAAATCGTAACATTTTTCCGCACGGGCGCTCGGTGAGCGCCCCTACAATATCCACGGAAGGTCGTACGGATTCGCCGTGGGGTGGTGCAGGTACGCAAGGTTTTGCTGCACACCTCATCAGTCACCTTCGGTGACAGCTTCTCCTCAAGGAGAAGCCTTGGTGCGGTGCAAAACGGAGAGATAAACTTTAGAAGCCGTAGCTGCGGCAGCAGCTTACGGATTCTTATGCAGAGCTAAATTTGAAAGCCGGGGGAACGAATCGGGCAATAATGTTGGATAATTACCGGCCGGACAGGCACGAGGTTGCCAGCGGGCGCTGCCCGCCAAACTGAAATTTAAGCCGAAAATGACGGCCGAAGGGAGGAAGAATATGAGAAAATTACTGCTTATGATGCTGTGTCTGTGCGTGCTGGCGCTGCCGGTCTGCGCGGAGGAGCCGGAGACCACCGGCGTCTGCGGCGAGACCGTCACCTGGACCTATGAAGAAGGGCTGCTGCTGATCGAAGGTCAGGGTGCCATGGACGATTTTGAGGAGGAGGCCCCCTGGGAAGCCTTTCGGGAGAAGATCACCCGGGTGGAACTGAAGGGCGGCGTTACATACATCGGAGCGCGCAGCTTTAAGGATTACGATGCGCTTACAACGGTGGATTTCGGAACCGCCCTGTATGAGATCGGCACCGAGGCATTCATGTCCTGCGACGGTCTGACGGTGATTTCCCTGCCTGCCACCTTTAAGGTCTTCGGAGAATCCTCCTTTAACAGCTGCCCGAATTTAAATGCCATCCACTGCAGCGGAAAGTTCCCCTCTTTCCGGATGAACTGCCTGTGGAATACCTACGGCAAAATCTATTACCCCGCCGACAAGCCCTGGAGCACCGAGTACATCGGTCAGCTGGAGACCGCCTTCAAGGGAAGGATCGAGTTTTTGGCCTCCGACGGAACCGATCACTACCAGCCGGCGGAGGAAACAGAGCCTGTGACAGAAGTGCCGACAGAGGCACCCACAGAAGCACCCACAGAAGCACCCACGGTCCCGCCCACGGAGGCACCTGCCCCCACGGAAGCACCCACGGAACTGCCCGCAACCGCTCCGCAGACGGAGCCGCCCGCCCCGCCCCGGGAGACGCAGCCCGCACCGGAAGAAAAGCCCGAGAGCAAAAGCTGGATCGGTCTTGTGATCATCGGCGCGGTAGCCGGTTTCCTGCTGACCGGCGGCATTGCCGTGGCCATCAGCAATCGCCGCGGCAGATATTCCAAAAAACGCAGAAATCGTTGAATCATACAACATCAATTTAAAATGTTTTTAACAACTCCCGGGAAAATTACTCATTTTTGTATTTTTCCGGGAGCTTTTTTGTAGGGAACGGAAAAAATAAAAAATAGGTTGTAAAACGGACAAAAATGATGTAAAATAATACAACCAATAGAATGCAAAATTATGCGATTATAATCGTTTTATGGAGGTAATTTACTATGGAAAAACCCATTGTTCTGGTTATTATGGACGGCGTCGGCAAGGGTGACGGCGGCAGCGGCGATGCTGTCAAGGTTGCGGCAACTCCCACCCTGGATAAGCTGCTCTCCACCTGCCCCCATACTTACCTGAAGGCTCACGGCTCCGCTGTCGGCCTGCCCAGCGATGATGATATGGGCAACTCCGAGGTCGGTCACAACGCTCTGGGCTGCGGCCAGGTCTACTCTCAGGGTGCAAAGCTGGTTGGCGAGTCCATCGAGAACGGGGCTCTGTACGCAAGCGAAACCTGGAAGGACCTGATTGCCAACGCAGAAGGCAAGGCCCTGCACTTCATCGGCCTGCTGTCCGACGGCAATGTCCACTCCAACATCCACCATCTGATCGCCCTGCTGCGCCAGGCGCACGCAGAAGGCGTCAAGAAGGCTTACTGCCATGTGCTGCTGGACGGCCGTGACGTGCCCGCAACTTCCTCCCCCGAGTATGTTGCCATGCTGGAAGATGTGCTGAAGGAACTGAACACCGAGGGCTGCGATTACGCCATCGCTTCCGGCGGCGGCCGTATGCAGGTCACCATGGACCGTTACGAAGCCAACTGGGCCATGGTCGAGAAGGGCTGGAGAACCCATGTGCAGGGTCAGGGCCGTATGTTTGCTTCCGCTACCGAGGCCATTGAGACCTACCGTGCCGAGACCGGCTGCCTGGACCAGGATCTGCCCGCATTCGTGGTTGCAAGAAACGGCGAGCCCGT
>JAZSGN010000026.1:0-14057 GCA_045532755.1 Faecousia sp. | reverse complement strand
AAGGCCGAACTGGAAAAGATCCGGGAGCAGACCCAGAACATCGAATAAGAGGCATCTTATGAAATTGATTAACATTGGTTTTGGCAGCATGATCGCCGCCGCGAGAGTGCTGGCCATCGTAGAACCGGATTCGGCACCCATCAAGCGTGTGGTGCAGGAAGCCAGAGATCGGGGAATGCTGATCGATGCTTCCTACGGGCGAAAGACCCGGACGGTGATCCTGATGGATACCGACCATGTAATCCTTTCGGCCATCTCCGCAGAATCCATTTCCGGCCGCTGGACAGAGAAAGAGAACCAGGAGGAAGATTCGTGAGCAAGCTGTTTGTGATATCCGGCGCATCCGGCGTCGGCAAAAGCACCGTGCTGAAAGAGGTGATGGCCCGGCGGGAGGATATCTCCTTCTCGGTATCCGCCACCACCAGACCGCCCCGCCCCCACGAGCAGGAAGGGGTACACTACTACTTTGTAACCAAAGAGCGGTTCGAGGAAATGATCGCCGAGAACGCCTTTTTGGAATACGACAACCATACCGATAACTACTACGGAACGCCTCTGGGTCAGCTGGAGGAAAAGATGGCCCACGGCCCGGTGATTCTGGACATTGAGCCTGCGGGCGCAGCCATCGTGAAGGCGAAGGGGCAGGATGCCACCTTCATCTTCATCATGCCCCCCTCTATGGAGGAGCTGGAAAACCGTCTGCGGGGACGGGGCGATACCTCGGATGAGCAGATCGAAAAGCGCCTGGACCGGGCCCGGTGGGAGATGGAGCAGCGGTTCTGGTACGACTATATCGTAGTCAACGATCAGGTTGCCGACTGTGCCGATAAAATTTTGAACATCATCGCCGATGCGGTGAGAGAATAATGGAGGAAATTACTATGCTTTACCCCCCTGTAGCAGATATGCTGAAGAATGTTGACAGCCGTTATCTTCTGGTGAATGTGGTGGCCCACCGGGCTCGCCAGATCGCCGATGAGGCAGAAGCTCTGAAGGAAGAGCTGACCGAGAAGCCGGTTACCCTGGCAATCCGTGAGGTCGCCGAAGGCAAGCTCACCGCCACCGTAAGAGAAGAGTACAGAGTATAATCAGGATCAGGAGGGGCTTATGATTGGAAAAATTGCTGTTTCCGCGGCGAATTTTGCCATAGACAAGCCCTATTCCTATGGGATTCCCGATGGGATGCAGCTGCAGCCCGGTATGCGGGTGATGGTACCTTTCGGAAAGGGAAACCGGCGCACGGAGGGCGTAGTGCTGAGTGTAGAGCCGGGGATGCCCCAGGGGCTTAAATTTGTGGAAAGCCGGCTGGACGAGGAAAGCCTGCTGCCGGATACGATGCTCCGGCTGGCGGCCTTTCTGCGGGAGCGGTATTTCTGCACCTTTTACGATGCCATCCGGGCCATGCTGCCTGCGGGACTCTGGTTTCAGACCCGGCAGAAATACTCCCTGACGGAGGACCGCTCCTGGCAGGGGCAGACCCTGCGCCAGAAGGATGCCCAGGCAGTGCTGCAGCTTCTGCAGGAACTGGGCGGCGAAGCTCCGGAAGAGGGGCTGAAAGCCGCCGCAGCTTCGGAAGAGGCTTTTGATAAGGCGATTGCCTACCTGCTTCGCAAAAAGTGGATCGCCTGCCAAACCGACTACCGCCGCCGCACTTCCGACAAGGTGGAAAAAATTGCTACCCTGGCAGTTTCCTCGGAGGAGGCCATGGCTTATGCCGACAGCCGTCCCCGTTCCGCTGCGCTGCAGCGGGAGGTGCTGCGGCTGCTGTGCGGCGTGGGCAGCGCTTCGGTGAAGGAGATCTGCTATTTTACCGGCGCGAAGCCGGCGACCGTCAAGCGCTTGGCGGAGCTGGGGTTTGTGGAGCTTTCCGAAAAGGAAGTGCTGCGCTGCCATGAGATCCGTCCGGCGCAGCTTGCCGGGCCTCTGGTGCTGAGCCGGGAGCAGCAGGCGGTTTATGAGGGAATCTGCCAGCAAATGGGCAGGCAGGACCCGGGCGTCGGCCTGCTGTACGGCGTTACCGGCTCCGGAAAAACCTCTGTGTACCTGAAACTCATCGACCGGTGTTTGGAGCAGGGCCAAAGCGCCATGCTGCTTGTGCCGGAAATTGCCCTGACCCCCCAGCTTCTGGGGATCGTGGCCGCCCATTTTGGCGACCGGGTGGCGGTGCTTCACAGCAGCCTGCCGGCTGCGGAACGCTACGACCAGTGGAAACGCCTTCGCTCCGGCGAAGCCAGGGTGGTGGTGGGGACCCGCTCGGCGGTGTTCGCCCCCTGCAGCCGTCTGGGGCTGATCATTGTGGATGAGGAGCAGGAGCACTCCTATAAATCGGAAAATTCTCCCCGCTATGCCGCAAAGGAAGTGGCCATCTGGCGGGGCAATAAAGAAAAGGCCATGGTGCTTTTGGGGTCTGCCACCCCCTCGGTGGAGACCATGTACCGGGCTAAGCAGGGCGATTACGCTCTGTATACCCTGAAAAACCGGTATAACGGCAAGGCGCTGCCCGATGTCCGGATTGTGGATATGGGGCAGGAGCTGCGGGACGGAAACGATTCTACCTTCAGCTACGCCCTGCAGGAAAAGATCCGGCAAAATGTGCTGGATAAGAAGCAGACCATTCTGTTTCTCAACCGCCGGGGCAACAGCCGGGCGCTGGTGTGCGTAGATTGCCGGCAGGCGCCGGAATGTCCCCGGTGCAGCGCGCGGCTGACCTATCACAGCGCCAACCGGCGGCTCATGTGCCACTACTGCGGCTACTCTCAGCCGGTTACGGAGGATTGCCCTCATTGCGGCGGCGTACTCAAGCCGGTGGGCGTGGGAACTCAGAAGGCCCAGCAGGAGCTGCAGGAGCTGGTTTCCGGCATGGCGGTGGAGCGGATGGATGCCGACACCGTCAGCGCGGCCAATACCCACGAAATGATCCTGCAGCGGTTTCAGGAGCAGAAAATTCCGGTGCTCATCGGCACCCAAATGGTTGCCAAGGGGCTGAATCTGCCGGATGTTACGCTGGTAGGCGTGCTGGACGGGGATTTGAGCCTGTACACCGACAGCTTCCGCGCTGCCGAGACCACCTTTAATATGCTGACCCAGGTGGTGGGCCGGGCAGGACGGGGCGACAGCCCCGGTACGGCTGTGATTCAAACCATGGTGCCCCAGCATTCAGTGATCCGTCTGGCTGCCCAGCAGGATTACGATGGCTTCTACGAGCTGGAGATCGGCCTTCGCAGAATTCAGAGCCATCCGCCCTTCGGCGACCTGACCATCGTGACGTTTACCGGTCAGGAGGAGGCGGCGGTGCTGCGGGGTGCGGTCAAATTCCGGGACAGCCTGAACCATTGCCTTACACAGCCGGATTACCGGCAGGAAAATTGCACCGTTCTGGGGCCTGCGCCCTGCCCGGTGCCGAAAATCAACTACAATTACCGTTACCGGCTCACCCTGCGCTGCCGGATGACCCGCCCCATACGGCTGCTGCTGGCAGAGCTTCTGCGGCAGTTTTCCAAGGACGGCGCCAACCGGGGCGTGTCGGTGTTTGCCGATGTCAACGGATACGACTAGAAAGAGGGAATTACCATGGGAATTCGCAAGATCTTAACGGATAAAGAGCCGGCTCTGCACAAGACCTGCCGGGAGGTTACGGAATTTGATAAGAAGCTCCACAAGCTGCTGGACGATATGGCGGAGACCCTGGAAGAGGCCAACGGCGTCGGTCTGGCTGCGCCCCAGGTGGGAATCCTGCGGCGGGTTGTGATTGTGGATACCGGCGAAGGGATCCTGGAGCTGGTGAACCCCACGCTGGTGGAAACCTCCGGCGAGCAGGAAGGCCCGGAGGGCTGCCTGAGTGTGCCGGGAAAGTACGGCCTTGTGAAGCGGCCCTATTATGCCAAGGTCCGGGCGCAGGACCGCTACGGCGAATGGTTTGAAGCCGAGGCCGAGGAACTGATCGCCCGCTGCTTCTGCCACGAACTGGATCATCTGGACGGAATTCTCTATACCCAGGTGATGGAACGCTTCCTGACCGAAGAGGAACTGGAAGCTGACGACTAAGAACCTTTTGGAGGGAATCGCATGCGTGTTGTGTTTATGGGTACTCCCGATATTGCGGCGGTGTGCCTGAAAAAAATACTCGCCGACGGCTTTGAGGTGGTGGGTGTATACACCCAGCCGGACCGGCCCAAGAACCGGGGCATGAAGCTGGCGGTGTCTGCGGTGAAGGAAGTGGCGCTGCAGCATGAGATCCCTGTATTTCAGCCGGAAAATTTCCGGGATGCGGAGCAGGTGGAGATCCTGCGCTCCCTGAAGCCGGATGTGGTGGCGGTGGTGGCCTATGGCCGCATTCTGCCCCAGCGGATTCTGGATGTTCCCGCCATGGGCTGCATCAATATCCATGCCAGCCTGCTGCCCCAGTACCGGGGTTCTGCGCCCTACCAGTGGGCGGTGCTGCAGGGCTGCAAGGAAACCGGCGTTACCGCCATGTACCTGAGCAGCCGCATGGATGCCGGCGATATGATCGATCGGGTGAAGACCCCCATCGGCGAAAACGAAACTGCCGGCGAGCTGCTGGACCGGCTGGCCCAGCTGGGCGCGGGCCTTCTGAGCAAGACCCTGCGCCGCATGTCCCAGGGGCCGGTGGAGGCCACCGCCCAGGACGAAGCCCTTGCCACCTATGCGCCTATGCTGGATAAATCCCTTTGTCCCATCGATTGGACGAAAACTGCCCAGCAAGTCCACGATCATGTCCGGGGTCTGCACCCTTGGCCCGTGGCAACGGCGGAGCTGAACCATACCAAATTCAAAATTCATTCTACGGTGATCGTAGAAGGCAAGCCCGGCGCTTTGCCGGGAACCATACTGGCTCTCACCAAAACCGGCCTGCAGGTAGCCTGCGGCGAAGGGGCGGTGGAGATCCGCTCCCTGCAGGCAGAGGGCGGTAAGCGGATGGCGGCGCCGGATTATTTCCGGGGTCACCCGCTGGAGGTCTGAGTATGGGCGCGCGGGAAACCGCTCTGAATGCCCTGATTGCCTGCCGCAAGCAGGGCGCATGGTCCAACGGCGTGCTGAAGGATTATATCCTGCGTGACCGGCTGGACCGCCGGGAGGCTGCGCTGGCAACCCGGCTGAGCTATGGCGTGCTGCAGAACCGGGGGCTTCTGGATTTTTACCTGAAGCAGCTGCTCACCGGCAAGGTGAAGGATCTGCACCCGCTGGTGCGGGACATTCTGCACCTTGGTCTGTATCAGATCTATCAAATGGACAAGATCCCCCAGTCCGCCGCCGTCAATGAGTCGGTGGGTCTGGCGAAAAAATATTGCCGCAGCCAGAAGTTCGCGCCGGGTCTGGTGAATGCGGTGCTGCGGGGCGCGGTGCGTACCAAGGGTACGCTGAAAGAGCCGGTGAAGCTGGCCGACCGCTACAGCCATCCCGCGGAACTGATCAGCCTGCTGGCAGACTATGTGGGTAAGGATAAGCTGGAAGCTATGCTCCGGGCCAATAACGAAGCGCCCAAAACCGTGGTGCAGGTGAATACGCTGCGGACAGACCTTGCTTCTTTGCAGGAAAAGCTGGCGGCGGAGGGTGTGGATGCCCAATGCCACGGCTGGATGGAAAACTGTCTGGTGCTTTCGGGAACGGGAAATCTGGAGCAGCTGGAAAGCTTCCGGCAGGGCCTTTTCTATGTGCAGGACCCGGCGGCGAAGCTGAGCGTGCTGTGCGCGGAAATTCCTGCCGATGCCCGGATTCTGGATTGCTGCGGCGCCCCCGGCGGCAAAAGCTTTGCCGCTGCCATGGTGCTGGGCGGCAGGGGCAGCATCACCACCTGCGATGTCCACCCCCACAAGACGGCGCTGATCGAAAACGGCGCTGAGCGCTTAGGGCTCAAGAACCTGCAAACCCGCTGCCAGGATGCCACCAAGCCGGTGGAGCAGTGGGTGGAGCAGATGGATGTGGTGCTGGCGGATGTGCCTTGCTCCGGTTATGGCATTATCCGCAAGAAGCCGGACATCCGCTATAAAAAGCCGGCGGATATGGAGGCTCTGCCCCAGCTGCAGCTGGCGATTTTGCAAAATCAGGCCCGGTATGTAAAGCCCGGCGGCACGCTGCTGTATTCTACCTGTACGCTGCTGTACCGGGAAAACGAGGGCGTTGTGAAGGCATTTCTGGAGCAGAATCCGGAATTTTACCCCGAGCCGCTGAAGCTGCCGGCGGTATTCCCCCAGAATACCGGCCCGATGCTGACGCTGGTTCCCGGCGAATTTGACACAGACGGCTTCTTTATCTGCCGCCTGCGGAGGAAACCATGACCCAAAATCTGAAATCCATGACCCTGCAGGAACTGTCGGCGGAGCTGAAGGCTTTGGGGCAGCCTGCCTTCCGGGGCAAGCAGGTGTATACCTGGCTGCACAAGGGCGTTCGCTCTTATGAAGAAATGACCAACCTGCCCCAAAGCCTGCGGCAGGCGCTGGCGGAACGCTATCCCATTTGTCCGCCGGAGGTGGTTCGCAAGCAGGAATCCCAAAAGGACGGCACCATCAAATATCTTTGGAAGCTGTCCGACGGCAACTGCGTGGAAACGGTGCTGATGCGCTATCACCATGGCAACACGGTCTGCATCTCCACAGAGGTTGGCTGCCGGATGGGCTGCGCCTTCTGCGCCTCTACCTTGGGCGGCCTGGTGCGGCGGCTGGAGCCCTATGAAATGCTGGATCAGGTGCTGTTTACCCAGGTGGATTCCGGACTCCAGGTGTCCAACATCGTGCTGATGGGTATTGGCGAGCCGCTGGATAATTTTAGCAATGTGATGCGCTTTCTGGAGCTGGTCAACAGCCCCGAGGGCATGAACATCTCTATGCGCCATATCAGCCTTTCCACCTGCGGCCTTGTGCCGAAGATCGATCAGCTGGCCGCAAAAAAGCTGCAGCTGACCTTGTCGGTATCCCTGCACGCGCCCAATGATGCCGTGCGTGATACCATTATGCCGGTGAACCGGGCGTACCCGGTGGAGCAGCTGGTGGCAGCCTGCCGCCGGTATTATGAGCTGACCGGCCGGAGAATTTCTTTTGAATATGCCATGATCCACGGCGTCAACGATTCGCCTGCCGATGCCAATCAGCTGATGAAGCTGCTGAAGGGGCTGCCGGCGCACATCAATCTGATCCCGCTGAATCATGTAGAGGAAAGCCCTTTGAAGCCCAGCACCAAGGCTGCGGTGGCCCAGTTCCAGAAGATCCTCACCGATGGCGGCCTGCCCGCTACGGTGCGGCGGACTTTGGGCTCGGACATCGATGCCTCCTGCGGGCAGCTGAGAAGAAAGTATAATACCCAGAAATAACCCCCAAGAAAGGAGTGTTTGTCCTATGCAATATTGGGGACTTACCGATCCTGGCTGCGTACGCCCCCAGAATCAGGATGCCTACCAAACCGCACAGCTGGATCGCAATACGCTGCTGTGCGTGGTCTGCGACGGCATGGGCGGCGCGAAATCCGGAAACATCGCCAGCACTTTGGCGGTGGAGGTGTTTGTGGAGGAAATCAAGCGCAGCTTCAAATCCGGCATGGAGCCGGAAATGATCGACCAGATGCTGCGCGGCGCGGTAAAGCTGGCAAACTTTACCGTGTACGACCAGGCCCAGCAATTTGAGGAGTTTACCGGCATGGGCACCACCCTGGTGGCGGTGCTGATCCACGGCCGGGAGGCTTCGGTGATCAATGTGGGCGACAGCCGGGCATATCTGGTGGACCGCAACGGCATCCGCCAGCTGACCTGCGACCATTCTCTGGTGCAGATGATGGTGCAGCGGGGGGAACTGAAGCCGGAGCTGGCCCGCACCTATCCCGGAAAGAATTTCATTACCCGGGCCATCGGCACAGAGCCGGTGGTGGAATGCGACCTTTTTCACTGCAAGCTGGAACGGGGCGACTGCCTGCTGCTGTGCAGCGACGGTCTGACCAACATGATGGACGATCAGGAAATTCTGTTTGAAGTCGTCCACGGTGTAAAGAAAGAATATTGCTGCCAACGGCTGCTGGACATTGCAAAGAATCGGGGCGCGCCCGATAATGTAACCAGTATTCTGGTACAGATCTGACCCAGCCGCAGAAGGAGATACAGTTTATGGAAGATAAGTATATTGGCCGATTGCTGGATAACCGGTACGAGATTCAGGAAATCATCGGTATCGGCGGCATGGCCGTTGTATATAAAGCCCGCTGCCACCGGTTGAACCGGCTGGTGGCCATCAAGATTTTGAAAACCGAATATTCTCAGGATGAGGATTTCCGCCGCCGCTTCCATGCGGAAAGCCAGGCGGTTGCCATGCTCAGCCATCCCAACATCGTTTCTGTGTACGATGTTTCCACCTCCGCCGAGGCGGACTATATCGTCATGGAGCTGATCGACGGCATCTCTCTGAAGCAGTACATGGAGAAAAAGGGCGTTCTCAACTGGAAGGAGACCCTCCACTTTGCCATGCAGATCGGCAAGGCGCTGGAACACGCCCATTCCCGGGGCATTGTCCACCGGGATATTAAGCCCCACAATGTGATGGTGCTGAAAAACGGCTCTGTGAAGGTCACCGACTTCGGCATCGCCCGGGTGATGTCCAAGGGCAATACGCTGACCAAGGAAGCCCTCGGTTCGGTGCATTACATCTCTCCCGAGCAGGCCAAGGGCGGCCGTGTGGATAACCGGTCCGACATCTACTCTCTGGGTGTGGTCATGTATGAAATGATGACCGGCCGGCCTCCCTACGACGGGGAATCTCCCGTAGCCGTAGCCATTCAGCATATCAATGGCGGCGCGGTGATGCCGTCTACCCTGAATTCCAATATCCCCGGCGGTCTGGAGCAGATCATTATGAAGGGCATGGCCCATGACCCGGCAGACCGTTACGCCTCCGCCACGGCCATGCTGTATGATATGGATGAGTTCCGCAAGACGCCTACCATTCTCTTTGACTACAAGCTGCAGGGCGTGGACGATGCCACAAGACCGCACCGGCCCGTATCTCCGGAAGCCGCAGCCGCCGCCGCGGCGCTGTCGGCTCGGGGTAAGAGCGGCACTGCCGGCGGAAAAACCGGCCAGACCTCGGGGCGCAATTCCTCCGGAACCGGCCGCCGTACGCCCAGCGGGACCCGCCGCACCGCAGCCGTAGGTACCGGCAGCCGCACCGAAGCGGACCGGCGCACCGCAGCAGCCGCCGCCGCAGCCGCCCGCCGCCGCAAGGAGCAGAAGGAAGAATCCAAGAACCGGGCAGCCATTGTTGCCATCATTGCCTGCTCTGTGGTTGCCATTATTGCCATTGCCATTTTCCTGATTGCCATGCTGGGCAACGGCTCCGGCGCAGGCAAGGACGACTATGTGTATGTCCCCACCTATGTGGGTAAGCACTACGACAGCATTGTCCATACCGAGGGCATTGTCATCGACCCGGACAGTCCCTGGATCTACAGCGAGAATCACGACCGGGGTCAGATCATCGAGCAGACGCCGGAAGCCGGTACCCGGGTGGCCAAGGGCTCCAAGGTGACCCTGACCATCAGCCTGGGACCCATGCCGGAAAACATTATTATGGAAAAGCTGGAAGGCATCGATGAGGAGCAGGCCAAGCAGTTTTTGATCGGTCAGGGCATGGTTCCGCTGGTGACAACGGAATTCAGTGACACGGTGGAGATCGGCTTCGTGATCCGCACCGACCCGGCCGAAGGCACTACGCTGGAGGCGGGCCAGACCGTACGGCTGTATGTCAGCAAGGGCGTTGACCCCCAGACCCTCACCGGCTCTATGCCCAATGTGGTCAACCAGTCTCAGGAGATTGCCCAGCAGATCCTGCTGAACCAGAATCTGGAGCTGCAGGTGCAGATCGAGGAAGAAAACAGCGAAACCATAGACGAGGGCAAGGTGCTTCGCAGCGAGCCTGTTGCGGGAGAAGAGCTGAAATACGGCCAGACCGTAACGCTGTATGTGAGCATCGGCCCGGAAACCGTTCTGATGCCCAATGTCACCGGCGAAAGCCTGACCACCGCTCTGCGGCTTCTGACCTACGCCGGCTTTACGGAGATCGATGCTACCGAGTATGTAGAAAGCGAATATCCGAAGGATACGGTGATCTACCAGTCGGAAAAGGCCAACAGCGAAGTGGCCATCAACACTGTGATCAAGCTGAAGATTTCCAGCGGCCCGGCGCCTACCACCGCACCCACCACCGAACCCACCGAGCCTTCTACCGAACCGACTACCGAACCCACTACTGAGCCTACTATGCCCCAGGTGATCACCAAGCAGGTGACCTTTGTGATCCCCGAGTCCGAGGCCACCAATCAGGACTACACGCTGGAGATCTTCTGCGAGGATGAGCTGCTGTGTACCCTGAGCATGACCGCCGGCACCCGGCAGATCACCCAGACTCTGGAGGGCTACGGTATGCAGACCTATCTGCTGTATGTCAACGATACCTATGTCAGCACCCAAACGGAGGATTTTACCGGCGCATGATGAAAAGGGATACAGGAAGAATCCTGCGCTCACTGAGCGGATTTTATGATGTGCAGACCCCTTCCGGTCTGATCACCTGCCGGGGGCGGGGCAGTCTTCGCCGGGGCGGCGACAGCCCTTTGACCGGCGATCTTGTGGAGATCAGCGTAGAGAAGGGGAAGGGGATGGTAGAAAAGATCCTTCCCCGGAAAAACCGGTTTGTCCGTCCGGCGGTAGCCAATATCGATGCGCTGGTGGTGTTTGCCTCCAATGTCAATCCGGTCACCGAGCCTTTTCTTATCGACCGGGTGGCAGCCATTGCCGGCGATCAGGAGATCCCTGTGTATTTGTGTGTCAACAAGTGCGATCTGGACCCGGCTGAGGATCTGGTCAGCATCTATACCAAAGCCGGCTTCCCGGTGATCCGCGCCAGCGCGGAAACGGGGGAGGGTGTGGAGCAGCTGCGGCAGCTGCTGCAGGGCAAGCTCACCGCCTTTACCGGCAACTCCGGCGTTGGCAAGAGCAGCATGCTCAATGCGCTGTGTCCCGGTCTGGCGCTGCCCACCGGCGAGGTTTCCGAAAAACTGGGCCGGGGCCGCCACACTACCCGCCATGTGGAGCTCTACCGGCTGGAAGAAGGAACCTATGTGGCAGATACCCCCGGATTTTCCTCTTTTGACACCGACCAGATGGATGTGATCCTGAAGGAAAATCTGCAGTATGCCTTCTCCGATTTCTCCGGCTATCTGGGGAAATGCCAGTTCCACGATTGCACCCACCGCAGCGAACCGGGCTGCTGTGTCCGGCAGGCTGTGGAGGCAGGGCAGATCGCTCCTACCCGCTACCAAAGCTATCTTCGTTTGTACGAAAAATCCAGTCAGATCCATTCTTGGGAAATCAAATAAATCACAACGGGCTTTCTGTTTGCTTGCTGCACACAGAAGGCCTGTTTTTTGTAACCAGGAAAGAGATAATGATAAAGATATTGTAGAAATGTACAAAAATGAGTCTAAAATTTTGGAAACACCATCGTCAAATAGAGATTGCATTTGATGCCTGCCGATGATAGAATTATCGCATACTGTATTTCATACGCAGGCAAATGTTTGCTGTATGAAGTCGAAGGAGGTTAATCTATGTATCAACTAAAAAAGACAGTCAGCTTGATTCTGGTAGCGGCGATGCTATTGAGCCTGGTCGTGATCGGAACGCCGGTAACGGCATCTGCCGCGCCGGTGTTTGAAACCGTAGGCGGCTGGAATGAAACGCTGTATGCCACCATCGAAGGTATCTCCGATGCGGATGTAACGGCGGTATCTTATTCCGGTCCTACAAGTGGAACGCTTTCCGGAGAAGATTTTGACTATCTGGTCAGAAGCACAACCGGCGGTGTCCGGCTGGACATTCTGGGCCTGAAGGCCGGTACCTACACTCTGACCGTCGAGACCACCTCCGGCACTGTCACCCAAAGCGGCATCGAGGTCCCTGCCCAGGACCGCAGCGGCTTTGCCCACGATGGCTACACCGAGGGTGTCGGCGCTTACAAGGATGACGGCACCTTGAAGGACAATGCCATCGTTCTGTATGTCACCAACTCCAATATGAATTCCGTCACCTTGACCGCGCCGGACGGCACTGCTGTCACCGGTATCGGTCATATCCTCAATTCCTGCGGCCAGGATGTAGGCGGCGGTGTTACCAGCCAGGGCGGTGTCGCCAACAACAATGCCGGCATCCTGCAAAAGCTGGCTGAGGCGGATATCCCGCTGGTGGTCCGCTTTATCGGCAATGTCACCGCCCCCGATGGTGTTACCGCCTACAGCTCTCTGGACTACGGCGGGATCAAGGGCGACAGCGGTTTCATGGTCCGCATGAAAAACTGTAAGAACATTACGCTGGAGGGCATTGGCGCAAGCGCTACCATCGACGGCTGGGGCTTCAGCTTCATTGCTGCCTCCGGTGATACGGCGCTGGGCTATGGACAGAGCTTTGAGGTCCGCAACCTGACCTTCGAGAATGTGCCTGAGGACTGCGTCGGTCTGGAAGGCCAGCAGAGCGGTGACGAGCTGACAGACCCCATCCAGCGCTGCTGGATCCACCACAACTCCTTTGTGGGCCCCTATATTGCCGATGCCGCAGCCAGCGACAAGAAAAACGGCGACGGTGCCTGCGACTGGAAGCGGGGTATGTACTATACCAATTCCTACAACTACTACAATGCCTACCGTAAGACCAATCTGGTAGGCTCCAATGACGACTGCCTGCAGTATTACGCCACCTTCCATCATAACTACTGGTACGACTGCTCCCAGCGTCAGCCCCTTTGCCGCCAGGCAGAGGTGCATCTGTACAACAATATCTGGTACAGCGCCGGTGACTACTGCATCAGCCCCCGTGCGTCCAGCTATGTGTTTGTGGAGTACAGCTATTTTGATTCCAACGACGCGCTGGTGGACTCCTCCGGCAATATCGACAGCTATAACAACGAGTTTGTCAATAACGAGCAGGACGGCGACTCCGTATTTGATGTTGTGACCGACAAGGCGTCCACCATCAGCGCCAGCCGACTGGCGGGAACCTATGTGGAAAGCGGCGACTACATCCTGCAGACCGACATCGAGGAAATGAAGGCTACTGTTTACGCCCAGACCGGTGCCCAGCGGGCAGTGGGCGCTTCCTCGCTGGACCCCGATGCCCCCGCGGACGAATCCCAGACCGGAAGTGCCGGCGGCTTTATCCACAACTTTACCCTCAACGGCCTGGAAAGCGCCTTCTATACCATCACCGGTGAGCTGGCCACCAATAAGGGTACGGTCACCTATAACGGACTGACCCTGACCCAGTGCCTGGTGATGAACACCACCACCGCTTCCGTGGCTTTTGACGCGCCTGTTGCCGGCACTTTGACCATGGTCTTCGGCGGCAGCACCTCCGATAAGAACAATACCGTCCTGCTGGACGGCAGTACCGTGACCATCGGTGACAACCAGTTCACTGTGGATGTGGCGGCAGGCTCTCATACAGTGGTCAAGGACGATACTGTCCACCTGTGGTACATCGCCTATGTGCCCAGCGAGGAAGTGGAAGAGCCCACACTTGCTCCTACTGAGCATGTTCACAGCTATACTGCATCCGTTACCGCTGCTACCTGCACGGAAGCGGGCGTTACCACCTACACCTGCTCCTGCGGCGACAGCTATACCGAGGAAATTGCCGCCCTGGGCCACAGCTACGACAACGGCTATTGCCTGAACTGCGGCGAGGCTGACCCCGATTCTGGCCATACCCATGACTACACCGCTGTAGTCACTGCCCCCGGCTGTGAAAGCCAGGGCTACACCACCTACAGCTGCGTCTGTGGTGACAGCTATGTTTCTGACTATGTGGACGCCACCGGGCACAGCTATTCCTCTGTGGTGACCGCTGCCACCTGCACCGCTCAGGGCTATACCACCCACACCTGCTCTGCCTGCGGCAGCAGCTACAAGGACAGCTATGTGGCGGCTACCGGACACAGCTACGAAGTCGGGGGCCAAGCGGGCTTAGGAAGACAATAAACTTTTACAACTCCCTGGCCCCACGGAAGGCATGG
>JAZSGN010000075.1:0-38696 GCA_045532755.1 Faecousia sp. | reverse complement strand
GGATCTGGCCCGGAATTTCTCCAAAGCAGAGAAGATCCTGGCGCTGAACAGTCCCATCATGATGTTCTGCGTGTATGTGTGCATGCTGTCCCTCTCCTGGGTGGGCGCCAAAATGGTGGTGGCTTCGGGCAACAATCCCGCCCTCGGCCTGACTACCGGCGAGCTTTCCTCCATGTTTACCTATACCACCCAGATCCTCTCGTCGCTGATGATGTTCTCCATGGTGTTCGTGATGCTCACCATGAGCCGGGCGCCCATGAAGCGGTGCTACGAGATCCTTGTGGAAGAGCCCAGCCTCACCAACCCTCAGGACGGCGGCGTGAAGGAAGTGGCCGACGGCTCTGTGGACTTTGAAAATGTGGGCTTCCGCTATGCCGCCACCGCCAAGCACCGGGCGCTGAAGGAAGTGAATATCCACATCCCCAGCGGCGCCACCGTAGGCATTCTGGGCGGCACCGGCTCCGGCAAGACCACTTTGGTGCAGCTGATCCCCCGGCTCTACGATGTGGCCGAGGGCTGCGTGAAGGTGGGCGGCGTGGATGTGAGAAACTACGACCTGCAGGTGCTGCGGGACGAGGTTGCCATGGTGCTGCAGAAAAATGTGCTGTTTTCCGGCACGATCAAGGAGAACCTGCGCTGGGGCAACGCCGATGCCACCGACGAGGAGCTGGAGCGCGCCTGCCGGCTGGCCTGCGCCCATGATTTCATTATGGGCTTCCCCGATGGCTATGATACCTACATCGAGCAGGGCGGCACCAATGTGTCCGGCGGCCAGAAGCAGCGGCTTTGCATCGCCCGGGCGCTGCTGAAAAAGCCGAAAATCCTGATCCTGGACGATTCCACCTCCGCCGTGGATACCCGTACCGACGCCATGATCCGGGAGGCCTTCGCCACCGAGATCCCCAACACCACCAAGCTGATCATCGCCCAGCGGGTGGCCTCGGTGCAGGATGCAGACCTGATCTTAGTGCTGGAAAACGGCATGGTGGCGGCTCAAGGCACCCATGAGCAGCTGCTGCAGACTTCCCCCATCTACCGGGAAGTCTATGAATCCCAGACGAAAGGGGGCGAGTGAGTATGCCTCCTGTAAAAATGCGTGGTGACGGCCGCAAGGCCAAAAACCCCGGTAAGACCCTGCTGCGGCTGCTGTCTTACATGAAAAAGTATATCCCGGTGCTGATCCTTGTGGCGGCGTGCATCGTTATCACCGCCGTTGCCCAGACCAAAGGCAGCGAGAACATCGGCAATCTGGTAGACGATTATATCCTGCCCATGGTGGCTTCCGGCAGCACCGATTTCGCGCCGCTGATCCGCTACCTGCTGGGCATCGCCGGCATCTTCGCTCTGGGCATGGTGGCCTCTTTCCTGCATCAGTTTTTGATGGTGAGCGTCAGCCAGGGTACCCAGAAGGTGATCCGCGACGATATGTTCACCAAAATGCAGCGGCTGCCCCTGCGCTACTTCGATTCCAACACTGCGGGCAACATCATGAGCCGCTACACCAGCGACATCGACACCCTGCGGCAGATGGTCTCCCAGTCCCTGCCCCAGTGCGTCAGCTCTCTGGTGACCCTGACGGTGGTGTTCATCGCCATGGTCAAGGCCTCCGGCATCCTGACCTGCGTGATTCTGGTAACGGTCAGCTGCGTGCTGTTCATTACGGTGAAGATCGTTGGCAAGGCCAGCAAGTATTTTATCGGCCAGCAGCGCTCCCTCGGCGCGGTCAACGGCTATGTGGAAGAGATGATCACCGGACAGAAGGTGGTCAAGGTGTTCAACCATGAGCAGGTTTGCGGCGAGGAATTCGACAAGCTCAACGAGGAGCTGTGCCGCAACGCCTACACCGCCGGGCGGCTGAGCAATATGATGGGCCCCGTCAACAACAATCTGGGCTATATCCAGTATGCGGTGCTGGCGGTGGTGGGCGGCATGATCGCCGTGGCCTCCGGCGGCGAAATGCTGAGCCTGGGCAACCTGATGACCTTTATGCTGCTTTCCCGGACCTTCAACCAGCCCATCAATCAGGTGAGCAACCAGATCAACTCCATCGTCATGGCCCTTGCCGGCGCGGAGCGGGTCTTCGAGCTGATGGATCAGGAGCCGGAGGTGGACGAGGGCTATGTGACCCTGGTCAACTGCCGCATCGGCAAGGACGGCACGATCACCGAATGCGCGGAGCGCACCGGCCACTGGGCGTGGAAACACCCCCATGGCGACGGCACTCTGAGCTACACCGAGCTGAAGGGCGACATCGTGATGGATATGGTGGACTTCGCCTATGTGCCGGAAAAGCAGGTGCTCCACGATATCACCCTCTACGCCCGCCCCGGCCAGAAGCTGGCCTTCGTAGGCTCTACCGGCGCAGGCAAGACTACCATTACGAACCTTATCAACCGGTTCTACGATATTGCCGACGGCAAGATCCGCTACGACGGCATCAACATCAACAAGATCAAGAAGGCGGACCTGCGGCGGTCTCTCGGCATCGTGCTGCAGGAGACCAACCTCTTCACCGGCACGGTGATGGACAACATCCGCTACGGACGGCTGGATGCCACCGACGAGGAGTGCATCGCCGCGGCGAAGCTGGCCAACGCCCACGATTTCATCACCCGCCTGCCGGAGGGCTACGATACCATGCTCACCGGCAACGGCGCCAATCTGTCCCAGGGTCAGCGGCAGCTGATCGCCATCGCCCGGGCGGCGGTGGCTGTCCCGCCGGTGATGATCCTGGACGAAGCCACCTCCTCCATCGATACCCGCACCGAGGCGCTGGTGCAGAAGGGTATGGATGCGCTGATGAAGGGCAGAACCACCTTCGTCATCGCCCACCGGCTGTCCACCGTAAGAAATTCCGATTGCATTATGGTGCTGGGAAAGGGCCGCATCATCGAGCGGGGTACCCACGAGGACCTGATCGCCCTGCAGGGCACTTACTACCAACTGTATACCGGCGCATTCGAGCTGGACTAACACAAAAAGCGGCAGGCCTCGGCCCGCCGCTTTTTTGCGCCCGGAAGGGGGATCGCAGCTTCCCTTTGATAAAAAGGTATGGTATAATCAAAAAAAGTTTTGTTTCATAAAACCGAAGGCTCTGCCTGCGCCCCCTTATGAATGAAAGTACATCGCAAAGGAGGATGGGCGCCATGCAGGAAAATGGCCGGAAGCACCGGAATCTGTACTATCTGTTTCTATGGGATCGGTGGAACCATGCCATGCCCCCGCAGGCAAAGCAGAAGATCGCCGATGCGCTGTTTACGCAGGAGAACGGCCCGGAACGGGTTATCTGGAGGGAAGAATGGAAAGAGAAAAACTGATCGCCACGGTGGATGCCGCCCAAAAGGGCGACCGGCAGGCGATGAACGATTTGTTCAATGAATTTTATAACGATGTCTATTACTTCGCCCTGAAGCTGGTGAAGGACAAGGACCTGGCCTGCGATATCACCCAGGATACCTTTGTGCAGATCATTCAGGATCTGCCGAAGCTGCAGGAAAGCGCCGCCTTTGTTACCTGGATGAAGCAGATCGCCTACCACAAGTGTACCGGCTATTTCAAGAAGAAAAAGGAAGTCCTTCTGGAAGAAACGGAGGACGGCGCTGCCGCCTTCGACATTCTGGCGGAGGACCGCTCCGAGTTTATCCCCGACGAGGCGCTGGACCAGAAGGATTTCCGGGATACCATTCTGGCTATCGTCGACAAGCTGCCGGAGGCGCAGCGGGCAGCCATTTTGCTGTTTTACTTCGACGAGCTGCCGGTAAAGGAAATCGCGCGGATTCAGGGCGTCAACGAAGGAACGGTGAAAAGCCGGCTCAATTATGGGCGAAAGGCCATTAAATCGGCCGTTGAGGACTACGAAAAGAAAAACGGCGTGAAGCTGCGCTGCGTGGGTCTGCTGCCGCTGCTGCTGTGGCTGTTTGCCGGCGCGGAGGAGACCCTTATGCCGGTGGCGGCTGCCCAGACCGTGGCTGCCGGCGTTACTGCAGCGACAGGCGTTGCCGTAACCGTGGCGGCAGGCGGCGGTACGGCTGCTGCCGGCGTTGCTGCTGCGGCGGCTGCCGCAGGAACGGCCGCCGGTTCGGCGGCTGGCGGAGGCATCGGGGCGGCGCTGGCGGCAATCCCGCTGGCGGTGAAGGCTGCCGCCGCTGTGGCGGCGGTGGTGGCCATGGTGACAGTGGGAAGCCGGATGCTGCCGTACGAGCCGACCCAGGAAACCCTTGGGCCTACGGTGGCAGTGATCGCCACGGAGACCACCGGGGCAGCGGAAACCACCGGGGCAGCGGAAACCACCGGGGTGGCGGAAACTACCGCGCCAACAGAGACCACCGCGCCAACGGAAACCACCGCGCCAACGGAAACCACCGCGCCGACGGAAACCACCGCGCCAACGGAAACCACCGCGCCGACGGAAACCACCGTGCCGATGGAAACCACCGCGCCGACGGAAACCACCGCGCCGACGGAGACTACCGCACCAACAGAGACCACCGCCGCAACGGAAGCCACCGAAGCCACCGAGCCGGCGGTCAGCGGCTACTATGTGCCGGCAAACTGCACCTACATACTGGCAGACGGCACGGAGCTTTCCGCCGGACAGCCCATGCCGGCGGAGTCTCTGGCCGGCGATCAGCTGGTCACCCCGGATTATACCTATACCATGGAATCCTCCGGCTGGGGTGCTGTAGTAAACGACACTACGCAAACAAGTTACCAGGCACTGCTACCGTCCGTTAACGGCATTGCGTTGACCAGCCTGGAAAAAGCTTTTTATTATTGCAGCAATATGCAGTACGCGCCCCAGATTCCCGGCACGGTTACCAATATGGAGGACACATTTTTCGGCTGCAAGGCGCTGCTTGCCGCACCGCAGCTGCCCAACGGGCTTACCAATATGTATTACACATTTTATGGCTGCAAGGCTTTACAGAAAGCTCCCCAGATCCCCGGCACAGTCAGGAACATGACTTTTACATTTTATCATTGCGAATCGTTGACAGAAGCGCCGGCGCTGCCGGAGGGAATTACGCAGATGAGCAACACCTTCTGCGGCTGCAAAGCACTGGTGTATCCCCCGGAAATCCCGCAAAGTGTAACCAGCATGGTGCAAACATTTTGCGGATGCTCCAGCCTGACCAAAGCGCCGGAATTGCCGCCGAATCTGAAAAATGCCGCGTCAGCATTCAGCGGTTGCAGCAGTCTGACCAAAGCGCCGGAATTACCGCCGAAGTTAACACGTATGGACAGCATGTTCAGCAAAACGGGACTGACGGAAGCGCCGGTGATTCCACAAGGTGCGAAATACATGTGGGGCACATTCTGGGGCTGTACTTCGCTGGTGTATCCCCCGGAAATTCCTGCGGGAGTGACCGATCTGACCCGGGTCTTTTATGGCTGCACTTCGCTGGTGACGGCGCCAAAGCTGCCCAGTGGCGTGACCAATATCAGCTACGCCTTTTATGGCTGCACTTCGCTGACAGCAGCGCCAACGCTGCATGAGGGAATCACCGATATCAGCTACGCTTTTTACGGCTGCACCTCTTTAACGAAAAAGCCGGAGATTCCCGCTTCCGTCACCAATATGGAGTGTGCGTTTGACGGCTGTACTTCCCTGCCGGCGGAGGAATAAAAATTTTTACAAATTTTTCAAAAGAATAAAACCGATCTTCTTTCTCATGCCCCCTTATGGATGTAAGGGGGCATGAAGCATTCCCCCAAAAAGAATGGAAGGAAGAAAAAACCATGAAACAGAAACTGATCAGCGCGCTGCTTGTAAGCGCGATCCTGCTTTCTCTGTGCGGCTGCATGGGGATTGCGCCGAATCCGCCGGCAACGGAACCGCCCCAGCTCTCCGCTGAGCCTACCCTGCCCTTCAAGGAAACGGCCGCGCCCACGGAGGAAATCACCGAGCCTGCCACCGAACCCACGCAACCGCCCACGGAGGCGACCACCGAGCCTATGGTCACCGAACCCGCAGTTACCGAACCCATGGTCACAGAGCCCATGGTTACCGAACCTATGGTTACAGAGCCTGCGGCAACCGAACCCGCGGTCACCGAGCCTGCGGCTACCGAACCCAGGGAGACCCAGCCCGCCGCCACCGAACCCAGGGAGACCCAGCCTCCTGCCACCGAGCCGTCTATTCAGATCCCCGACCCCAACCCCTATGTCAACGAGGCCGGCCAGACCGTGTTCTACTACGGCGGCGGCAATCTGGTATTCGGCTGGGATGAAAACGGCGAGCCTTATTCCTATGTGGTGCCGCCGGATATCTACGTTTACGATGTTACGCCCCGTACCTTGACGGTGGAAGAATGGAACAGCTGGAGCACCGGCAAGCAGATCGCGTTCCGCCCCTGCTTCTATAAGGACCTTGACGATCCCGAAACCTACCACAATTATCTGTGGGTCACGCAGTTTAACGGCTACGATTGCGGCTACGAGGGCCACGCCTGCCGCAACGAGCAGTACCACAACCAGCTGATGAAGGATCTGGCAACCCCCTGCTACTACTGCGGCAAGACCAACTGCCCCAGCTATCTGGCAAAAGACCCGGAAACCCTGTTTACCAAAGAGGATTCTGAGGCTTGCCCCGAGTATGACAAGAAGAGAGATCCCTTCTTCTACTGCCAGAAGTGCCACAAAACCAAGTGGGGCAACCCCTCTGAATCCTGCAACCAGTATCTGGCGGATGTGAACTGCTACACCTGCGGCGAGCCGGTGAAGGCCCACGCCTGCCACACCTGCGCCTTCGACGAGGATATCTACGACGAGTACGAGGACAAGTTCACCGCTGAGCCCCCGGTTACCACCCCGACAGAGCCCACCGAGCCGGCCCCGACGGAGCATGTGCATAGCCACCGGGCTACCCATGTGTACGCCCCCAGCTGCAGACATCAGGGATATACGGTGTACACCTGCGAGTGCGGCGACAGCTATCAGGCAGACTATGTGGATCCCGTGGACCACATGTATACCGCCACAGTAGTAGAACCGACAGCCTCCGCCCAGGGGTATACCGAATATGTTTGCTTCTGGTGCGGCGACAGCTACAGGGATAGCTTTACACCCATGCTCCCCACCGAACCGAATCCCACGGTCACAGAAGAAACCGAACAAGAATGAAGGAGAGAATAAAATGAAGCGTTTTATGATGTTCGTATTGGCCCTTGCCATGCTGCTGTCTATGGCCGCCTGCGCCGGGGTTGCTCAGAGCGAAAATAAGCAGACCATTGCCACCACCGAAGCTACGCAGGCACAGCTGCCGGAAACTACCCCCGCTGCGGAAGATGCGATCATGTCGGAGGCGGATGCCATCGCCGCCAGCAAGGCGATGTACGCAAAGATCCGGGAGTATTCCGGAAAGGACTACGAGGCTTTTGCCGCCCTGTTCCGCAATACGCCCGAAGACACCATTCGCAGCGAATATTTAACAGATTGGCAGTATTGGGACGAGTTTGATAAGATAAACTATGTTGTTGTTACCCGCAATGAGAATATCTTCTTCGTAAATGTTGTGCATTATATCGTTGGCGGGCAGCATCCCAATACATCCATGAAATCCGCTTGTTGGAATATGACCCTTTCCTATGAAACGGGTGAATGGAAATTGGATTACGGCGAAGATGCCGACAATAGCTTAGACATCACCAGCGCATATCCTGCGGGATATATTGAAGCGGCTGAGCAGGGCCGAAATGCTGCAACATGTTCCGTGAAGAACCGGATGTTTATGGATGAAAGCGCGGTATATGAGGGATGCCAGAACACAGAAGTCAAATTCATCTGGCAGGACGAAGAAGGAAAACTTCATGTGGCTGTTTGGTTTGTAAACGGTACAGGCGGCAATCTGTCGTACTATGAATGCAAAATCACCTTGACCAATGGCAACGGTGAACGGATCGCCGAGCTGGTCGGTGATCCCAACCTCATTTTGAAGGCCCACAGCAGCAGGCTTATTACATTTGTTTTCCCTGCCGAAGATGTTTTAACCGGCACTGAGGCATGGGACTCTGCTCATGTCCACATCAACGCTTCTTTCAAATAAGAGGAAATTTGGGGCGGTGCTCAGGCGCTGACCCGGTAATCCGGGCCCACAGCCGCGGCTGTGGGCCTCTTGCAAAGCGAGGGAGAGAAGAATGAAAAGAAGCATCGCCATCGGCTTGCTGCTGGTTGCGCTGGCGGGGTGTATGCCCCTGCCCGCAAGCCAGCCGGCAACGGAAATGACTGCCGCGCCGACCACCGAACCGACTGCCGGGGTTGCCACCGAGCCGGAGGTTACGGAGCTGGCTTCCGAGGCTACGGAACTAACTACTGAGCCGGTTACCGAACCGACTACCGAGCCGGTTACCGAGCCGGCCACCGAACCGGCCACCGCGCCGACCCACCGCCACAGCTACACAGCCAGCCAAACCGCTCCCACCTGCGCCGCCAAGGGCTACACCAAGTACACCTGCGCCTGCGGCGATTCTTACAAAGCAGACTATGTGGACGCTCGTGGACACAGCTATACCAGCCAGGTGGTAGCGCCTACTACCACCGGCGAGGGCTATACCGAGTACAGCTGCGGCGTCTGCGGCCACAGCTACAAAGATAATTACACCGAAAAGCTGCCCGTCGAGCCCTGCGAAGTCCACGACTTCCGGCATAAGGACATCTACAAAAACTGTCAGCAGGATGGCTGCCGGGAGCATAGGTGTATCGTCTGCGGCTATACCTACCGGGACGAATACGACTACCACACGCCGGATGACCACCGCTACAACATCGACGCTCCCATAGAGGTCAAGGAAGCTACCTATGAAGCGCCGGGCTACAAGAAGTTCCTGTGCGGATTTTGCGACCATGTGGAAATCGTGATTCTGCCTCAGCTTGAGGTGATCGACACCGCCGCTCTGGAATCCTATGGCCGCAGTTATGCCGAAAACACTTATGGGTACGCCAGTTCGTCTGGCATTCATGCATCCGGCTCGGGTTATTCTCCTGGCGTATACCGGACGATAACAACCATGGAACAAGGTAAGAAATATGTGCGGGCTGCTGTGGATGCGCGCTATAAAAATGATGTTGCGGTTTGCGGGGGCGCATATATTGAGGTGAATGGCGAAATTATCCGCCGGACGGTAAATGTGTATGTACAGCCTACCGGCGACCCTCATGTTTTTATCATTTGGGTGTACTATCGTTAGCTTGCTGAAAGCATCCTCTATATTACAAAAACAACAAATAAAGGAAGGCGATAATATGGCAAAGATCATAGGAACAAACAGCGATCTGGAAAGAAAAGTCAATTTCTGCGGCCGCTGGATGCTGATCTGTTATGCTTTGGCGGCTGTGAGTCTTGTGATGTTAATCCTGCAGCAGGTGCTTCCGGAGAACAGGCTGCCGCAGTGGTTTCACTATATAGGCATCCCGATAATTTTCGGATGCGGTTGGCTGGGGAAAATATTTGGAGACTTGCTGGCTTCCTATCAAGCGGGCCTCAGCGGCGAAAATGCCACAGAAGCGATCGTTTCCAAGCTGCCGGATACCTACTGCGGGTTTCGTAACCTGCGGATCACTTATGAAGGGAACACCAGCGAGCTGGATATGGTGGTTACCGGGCCTACCGGTGTGTTCATCATTGAAACGAAAAACAGGAATGGCACAATCGTAGGCGATTACGGCGATCAGCAGTGGACACAGCATAAGGTGGGCCGAGGGGGTACAAGCTATTCGGAGAACTTCTACAGCCCGGTGAAGCAGGTGCTGACCCATACGCACCGCCTGGCAAATACTCTGCGGAACTACGGCTTCTATTCTGTGTATGTGGAGCCGATGGTGTATTTTTCCAATCCCGAAAGCCTGGTGCGCGTGACCGGCGACCCCATGAGAGCCCCGGCTTACTGGGCGGCGAACAACGGCGCAGAGGCGATTCATAAACACATTTTGCACAACCCTCAAAAGCTGACAGACCAAACATTGCAAAAAATCAATGCGCTTCTTGCCGAGATGGTGTCCTGATCTGCGGATACATTACACTACGAAAAACAGGCACTGCGCACTTTTGTGTGTTGGGCATAGGGGTATGCCCAACACACAGTGATATAGATTTGCGTTGCCAATCTGGGATATACGCCTGGCGGCGTGGGATATTGGCTTCGCCGGAGAGATGTTTTCTTTGAAAACGTTAAAGAAAAAATGGACTTTCGCAAATTCTGCGAAAGTCCATTTTTTAGCGGCGCTGCAGCTTGTTCGTTTCGCAGAACCTGCCACGATAAGGGCGGGTACGCATAACGACAGGATGATTTTTCCGCGGCTTCCTCATTTTTTTGTCAGCGCATAGCTCATATCCACCAGAAATTTGATCGTTTCGTCGTCGGCAGTTCCGTCCAGCGCTACGCTGAGCCAATGGGCCTTGTTCATGTGCCAGCCGGGGAAGATGCCCGGCTCTTCCCGGAAGGAGCCGATCAGCCGGGGATCGCACTTGAGATTCACGACGCTGATGTCCCCCTCGCCGGTCAGACCCAGATGCTTCCCCGGGATATCCATCACAAGGGCAAACCACTTCCGGCTGCCGGTATGGCGGAATACGGTGTTGGCAGGGTCCCGCAGCCAGGGGTGTTCGCCCGGAACGCAGTAGGTTTCGGTTATGTAGGCTTCCAGCTCGCTTCTTCTCATCATGCTTGCTCCTTTATTTCGGCAGCTCTATTCTACCGCACCCGCAGCGCTCTGTAAACAGAAAACTCAATAGGCTTGCCCCGGCCTGCAGGCATTTGCATCCCTTCGGGGCGATCGCAGTCTCCAAGGAGAAGGCGTTAGGCGGGCGGCGACCGTGTATCGATTTCCGCCAGGGGCAGCTTGCGTTTGCAACCCCATCGTGCTATGATGATATCATACGAAACTGGGGAAACAGAAAGGAGATACCTTATGGGAAAGAGACCTTACGCCATCGGCTTGGATATCGGCATAGCTTCCGTAGGCTGGGCTGTGGTGGCTTTGGACGAGAAAGAGCGGCCCTGCGGCATCTACGATTTGGGTGTGCGGACCTTCCCAAAAGCCGAGCACCCGAAAACCGGAGAGTCCCTTGCAGCGCCCCGGCGTGCCGCACGGAGCGCGCGCCGCAGGACAAGGCGGCATCGCCATCGCAACGAGCGGATTCGGAATTTGCTGGTTTCCTCGGGGCTTTTAACGGCAGAACAGCTGGAAACCCTGTTTGACGGAAAGCTGGAGGATATCTATACCCTCCGGGTACGGGCTTTGGATGCGCTGCTGACCCCCGGAGAGTTTTCCAGAGTGTTGATCCATATTTCCCAGCGAAGAGGTTTCCGCTCCAATCGCCTTTCCGGAGAATCCAAGGAAGACGGAAAAATCCTTGCAGCTGTCAGCAACAACAAACAGCGCATGGAAGAAAACAGCTACCGCACAGTCGGGGAAATGCTGCTCAGGGACGAGCGCTTTGCGGAGCATAAGCGCAATCGCGGCGGGGACTATCTGGGCACGGTTTCCCGCAGCATGGTGGAAGAGGAAGTTCGCCTGATATTTGCGGCCCAGCGGGATTTAGGCGCAGGCTATGCAACGGAAGCGCTGGAGCGGGCTTATCTGGAAATTCTGCTGTCTCAGCGGTCTTTTGATGAAGGCCCGGGAGGGAACAGCCCCTATGGCGGCAATCAGATTCTGAAAAAAGTGGGAAGCTGCACCTTTGAAGAGGGAGAAGACCGGGCTGCTAAAGCCACCTATTCCTGCGAATACTTCACGCTGTTGGAAAAAATCAACCATCTTCGTCTGATCTCCGACGGCGCATCGGCTGCGCTGGATGCTTCCCAGCGGGAAGCCATCATCAAGCTGGCCCACAATAGCGAATCGGTGGACTTCTGCAAGATTCGAAAAACGCTGGCGCTGGAGGAGAATGTTCGTTTCAATGTTGTGCGGTATTCTCCCGAACACACCCGGGAAGAATGCGAAAAGAAGACGAAATTCCAGTACCTGAAGGGGTATCATACCCTTCGCAAGGCTCTCAATGCGGTAGCCAAAGGGCGCATATCCTGCCTGAGCCGAAAGCAGCTGAATACCGTTGCAACGGTTTTGACCGTTTATAAAACAGAAAGCAACATACGGCTGCAACTGGAAAATGCCGGCATGGAAAGCTGCGATATTGAGGCGTTGATGAAGGTGAGTGGCTTTTCCGGGTTCGGGCATCTGTCTGCGAAGGCCTATGATAAGATCATCCCCTTCCTGGAACAGGGCATGAACTATAACGAAGCCTGTGCGGCCGCCGGATATGACTTCAAGGGTCACAATGCGGATGCCCGGCAGATGTATCTGCATCCTGCGGAGCAGGATCTGCAGGATGTTACAAGCCCTGTGGTTCGCAGAGCGATATCGCAGACCGCCAAGGTGATCAATGCCATCATCCGCAGACAGGGGCAAAGCCCGGTATTTATCAATATTGAGCTGGCCCGGGAAATGACAAAAACTTTGGCTGAACGGAATAAAGCCGATGCCTCCATGCAGCGCAACCGGGCAGAGAACGAACGCAGAATGGAGCGCCTGCGTACAGAGTTGGGCTGCCTCAACCCGAAAGCGCAGGATCTGGTGAAGCTGAAGCTCTATGAACAGCAAGACGGCATTTGCGCCTATTCTCTGAAGCCCCTTTCGCTGGAGCGGCTCTTTGAGCCCGGCTACGCAGAGATCGACCATATTATCCCCTATAGCCTCAGCTTTGATGACAGCTACAAGAACAAGGTCTTGGTTTTGGCAGCGGAAAACCGCAATAAAGGCAACCGGCTGCCTTTGCAGTATCTTACCGGAACGCGCAGAGATCGGTTTATTGTGTGGACAAACGCCCATGTCAAGGACTATCGTAAGCGGGAAAATCTGCTGAAGCCTGCCTTCACCGCGGAGGACGAGGCCCGGTTCAAGGAGCGCAATCTTCAGGATACCAAACATATTGCCCGCTTTATGCTTAACTATATTCAGGACAATCTGCTGTTTGCCCCCTCTGCAGCAGGGCGGAAAAAGCGGGTAACTGCCGTAAACGGTGCGGTCACATCCTATCTGCGCGGCCGCTGGGGGATCCACAAAATTCGCGCCAACGGCGACTTGCATCATGCGGCGGATGCCCTTGTGGTTGCCTGCACCACAGATGGCATGATTCGGGAAATCTCCCGGTATGCCCGGCTGCGGGAGTGCGAATATGTCCAGACGGACACGGAAAGTCTGGCCATAGACCCGAAAACCGGCGAGGTGCTCAAGCAGTTTCCGTATCCCTGGAACGGTTTCCGCAAGGAGCTGGAGGCCAGAATGTCTTCCAATCCCAGAGCGTTTCTGGAAGACCTGGGACTGCCGTTTTATTTGGACGAAGAGCTTTTGGATCGGGTTCGCCCTATATTCGTATCCCGGATGCCCAACCGCAAGGTGACCGGCGCGGCGCACAAAGAGACCGTAAGAAGTCCCAAGGCGGCCGCGAAAGGAATGTCGGTCTCCAAGAAGTCGCTGACGGAATTGAAGCTGGATAAAGAAGGCGAAATTGTCGGCTACTATGCCAAGGAATCTGACCGGCTGCTTTATGAGGCGCTGCAGAAGCGGCTCAAAGCCTATGGCGGCGATGCGAAAAAAGCTTTTGCTGAGCCGTTCCACAAGCCCAAAAAGGATGGCACTCCGGGCCCGGTGGTGAAAAAGGTGCAAATTGAGGAGAAGTCGTCCCTGAATGTACCCCTTCATAATGGGACGGGCATCGCCGACAACGATACCATGGTGCGGATCGATGTGTTTCATGTGGAAGACGATGGCCATTATTTTATACCCATCTATGTGGCAGATACCCTGAAACCGGAGCTTCCCAACCGGGCTTGTGTTGCTCACAAGCCCTACAGCGCCTGGAAACCCATGAAGGAGGAAGACTTCCGCTTCTCCCTTTACCCGGACGATTTGGTAAAAATTCGTCACCGCAGCGGCATTAAGCTGGAAAGAAACAACCAAGACAGCACCCTGGATGCCAGCCTTACAAAGACGGAAGTGTTGATGTATTATTCTTCCGCGGATATCAGTGGGGGCACAATCGCGCTGCGCTCCCACGATAACGCTTATTCTGCCAGAGTGGGAATCAAAACTCTGGTAAGCATGGAAAAGTATACTGCAGATGTTTTGGGTGAGTATCATCCGGTAAAGAAAGAAACCAGAATGCCCTTTACGCGCAAAAGAGGTTAAGATTACGGCATACAGAAATATCGTTATCGAGAGCCCCGCGCATATTTCTGTCCGGAACCGGCAGCTGATTATCCGCACAGATTCGGAACATTCTCTTCCGGTAGAGGATATCTCTGCCCTTTTGCTGGAAAATCAACGCAGCACTATCACAACAGCCGCGCTGTCCCAACTGGGGCAGTGCGGCTGCGCCGTTTATTTGTGCGACGAAAAGCATCTTCCCTGCGCCGTGGCGATTCCGTTCTGCCGGCACAGCCGGAGGATGGCGCAGTTCGCCTGCTGGTAATTACCGAAAAGCAATATGAGGCGATCGAGATCCTTCTGGGCAATCTATCGCCTGCGGACGAAGACTTCCAAACGGAGCAGCTATCCATTTTCTAGCGGATGCCGCTCGAAAACAGGCAATAGATTCCTGTTTTTTATGCGGCAAAAACCCTTGCAAACGCTTGGTTTGCAAGGGTTTTTGGGTAGTCTGTTATACCATACCAAGAACTACCAGGGAACTACAACGGAAACTGTCTGTATGCACTATTTTCTGTTGTTATACCATACCAAGAACTACCAGGGAACTACAACGATCACCTGAGCGTCCTGCTCCCAGTCCAGGTTATACCATACCAAGAACTACCAGGGAACTACAACAGCGGCGGGAGCAGGGGCATGATGATCCCAGTTATACCATACCAAGAACTACCAGGGAACTACAACCTTGACGAAGTTAACATACACTTCCTCGACGTTATACCATACCAAGAACTACCAGGGAACTACAACCACAGTAAACAGCGGATTGCCGGTTATGATGTTATACCATACCAAGAACTACCAGGGAGGGCCGTTGCTTCTATATATCACACCAATATTATACCAACCGGAACGGGGATGTCAACAGCGATCCGGAAAAAGAGATGACGCCCCGGAATCCGGGGCGTCAGAGCTTTTCGGTGTACTACCTTATCATAGTAACCTGAATAGTTCTTGGTATGGTATAAGAACTGTGTTTATCATAGCACAAGGCTTTCCGGAAAGCAAGGATTATTTATTAGAAGGTATTTCCTTTTTCTTCCTGCGCTTCCGAAAAGAAACATGTGTTTTTGGGCGGGGGTGGGTAAAACTAGGGGTGCGGAAAGAAAAGTGCTTTCTTCGGGGGGCGCTTGGCTTTCCAAGAAAGCACGGCACAAGCTGTGTTACGAAAAGGAGAGAGCGATATGAAGAACAACAACCAGATCAACATTCCTCAGGCCCGTGAGGCTATGGACCGCTTCAAGATGCAGGCTGCTTCCGAAGTGGGCGTAAATCTGACCAACGGCTACAACGGTCACCTGACCAGCCGCGAGGCCGGCTCCGTCGGCGGCCAGATGGTCAAGAAGATGATCGAGGCTTACGAGCAGGGTCTGCAGTAACCGAAAATGATCCGCCGGCCGCGTAACGCGGCCGGTACATAGAAAAACCTTCCGCATTGCGTGAGCGGTACAGGAGAAGCTGCCCTCTTTTTGCGGGCGGCACAGGGGAAAGCCGGCTGCAGGGGCAGACACGCAGGCGCTGTGCTGTTGGCGGGGGATAGGCAAAGCATCTGCCGCTTACGGGCGGCAGGCGCGCAAGCCGTTTGCGGGCGGTGGACAGAATGGGCTTTCGCTGTATGCAGGCGGCAGGCAGGCGGTTTCTTTGCCCTGTGCCGGCGGCAGATGCATAAGTTTCCTGCCTTCCGCGGTTGACATACCGGGCGGGGGAGAGTATAATGGGAGGGATAATGGGGTGGACCAGGCCCATAAAAAAGAGTGATAAAAAACCGGGGGAAATGATGGTTTTTTCACCCCAAACCCCACTTATTCACCAATGTCACGCAGTTTGTCCTTGCGGATACCGCGCCTCCGCGCGGCTCCCCGATCCCCCCAGGGGCGCGGATTCTCACGCCTGCCGCGCAGGCTCAGAATGACACAGGACATTGGCTTGGCAACCCTTCGATTCCCCGCGGATTCCGCGGCAGATCTGCCGCACACTATATTTCCCCATGAGGTGGAAGCTATGTATCAGAAAGTTTTTAAGAGAATCATCGATTTTATTCTGGCGCTGGGCGGCACGCTGGTGCTCTCGCCGGTGCTGCTGATCCTGATGATCGCCATTAAGCTGGATTCTCCCGGCCCGGTGTTTTTCAAGCAGCAGCGGGTGGGCCTACATAAAAAGCTGTTCCCCATCCTCAAGTTCCGCACCATGCGGATCGATACTCCCAAGGATGTTCCTACCCACATGCTGGAAAATCCGGAGCAGTGGATCACCAAGGTGGGCAAGTTCCTGCGGAAAACCAGCCTCGACGAGCTGCCCCAGATCTTCAACATTCTGGCAGGCCAGATGAGCGTCATCGGCCCCCGCCCCGCCCTGTGGAATCAGGACGACCTGATCGCCGAGCGGGATAAGTACGGCGCCAACGATGTGGTGCCGGGTCTGACGGGCTGGGCCCAGATCAACGGCCGGGACGAGCTGCCCATCGATGTAAAAGCAAAGCTGGACGGCGAGTATGTGGAAAAAATGAGCTTCGCCTTCGATGTGAAGTGCTTCTTCGGAACCATTGCCTCGGTGCTGAAATCCGACGGCGTGGTGGAAGGCGGCACCGGCACATTGGAAAAGGAAAAGGAAGAGGCAAATAAATGAAAAAAATTCTCATCACCGGCGCAGGCAGCTACATCGGCACCGCCTTCGAAAGCTACATGAAGCAGTGGCCCGAGGGTTATCAGGTGGACACGGTGGATATGCTGGGCGACTGGCAGCAGCATTCCTTCGCCGGCTACGATACGGTGTACCATGTGGCGGGCATCGCCCACTCCGACAACGGCCCCATCAGCGAGGAAAAGAAGGCCCTTTACTACGCCGTCAACACCGACCTGACGGCGAAAACTGCCGAAAAGGCCAAGGCTGAGGGCGTGAAGCAGTTCATCTTCATGTCCAGCGCCATCGTCTACGGCGAAAGCGCCCCCATCGGCAAAGTTAAGCGGATCACCCGGGACACCCCCGTTGCCCCCGCCAACTGCTATTCCGACTCCAAGGTGCAGGCGGAAAAGGCGCTGCAGGCGCTGGCAGGGGAGGGCTTCAAGGTTGTGATCCTGCGGCCGCCCATGATCTATGGCCCCGGCAGCAAGGGCAACTACCCCATTTTAAGCAAGCTGGCAAGAAAGCTGCCGCTGTTTCCTATGGTGGAAAATGAGCGGAGTATGCTCTACATCGAAAATCTGACAGCCTTCGTCAAGCTGATGGTGGATAATGAAGAAGAAGGCATTTTCTGGCCCCAGAACGGCGAGTACTCCAACACCTCCCGGCTGGTTGCCATGATCGCCGCCGCCCACGGCAGAAAAATGCCCCTTGTAAAGGGGACGGCCTGGGCGCTGAAGCTGCTGAGCCACGCCACCGGCCTTGTGAACAAGGCCTTCGGCTCCTTCAGCTACGATATGCAGATGAGCGAATACAAGGAAAACTACCGGGTCAAGCCGCTGGAGCTGAGCATCCGGGAAACGGAGACGCAATGAGCAAGGTTTTATTTCTGGTGAACCACGAGGTGGTCATCTATAATTTCCGGCAGGAGCTGGTGGAACGGCTGCTGCAGGAGGGCCACGAAGTGGTGATCTCCTCGCCCCCCGGCGAGCGGATCGACGAGCTGGTGAAAAAGGGCTGCCGCCATGTGAGCATCACCTTCGACCGCCACGGCACCAACCCCCTGCGGGAGCTGCAGCTGCTGCAAAACTACAAAAAGCTGCTGCGGCAGGAGCGCCCCGACATGGTGTTCACCTATACCATTAAACCCAATATCTACGGCGGCATGGCCTGCGCGGAGCGCAAGATCCCCTATGTTGCCAACATCACCGGCCTCGGCACGGCTGTGGAGAACGAGGGGCTCATGCAGAAGCTGACCGTTGCCCTCTACCGCATGGCCTTCCGCCGGGTGCAGCGGGTCTTCTTCCAGAACGAAGAAAACCGGCAGTTCTTCCTGGGCAAAAAGCTGGCGGTGGGCAAGGATGCCCTGCTGCCCGGTTCCGGCGTGAACCTGAAGCGGTTCTCTCCCTTGCCCATGCCGGAGGGGGATACGGTGGAATTCGTGTTCATCTCCCGGATCATGAAGGAAAAGGGCGTGGACCAGTACCTGCAGGCGGCAAGAGCCATCCGGGAAAAGTACCCCAACACCCGGTTCCACATCTGCGGCTTCTGCGAGGAGGCCTATGAGCAGATCCTGGACGACATGGAAAAAGAGGGCATCATCCAATACCACGGCATGGTGCGCGACGTTAAGACGGTGCTGGCAAAGGTCCACTGCACTGTGCATCCCACCTATTACCCCGAGGGACTTTCCAATGTGCTGCTGGAAAGCGCTGCCTGCGCCCGGCCGGTGATCTCCACCGACCGCTCCGGCTGCCGGGAAGTGATCGACCACGGCGTCAACGGCTACATCGTGCAGCCCAAGTCCGCCGAAGACCTGATCGAGAAGATCGAGCAGTTCCTCCGGCTGTCGGCCCGGGAGCGGAAAGCCATGGGCCTTGCGGGCCGGGAAAAGGCGGAGCGCCAGTTCGACCGGCAGATCGTGGTGGATGCCTACATGAAGGAACTGGAGAAGGTTTGATCCTATGCGGAAAATTTTGTTTGTGACCGGGTCTATGGTTCGCGGCGGCGCGGAGCGGGTCATCAGCCTGCTTTCCGGGCGGTATGCCCAGCTGGGCTGGGAGGTATCCATCGCCATGCTGCTCCATGACCGGGTGGAATATGACCTAGACAGCCGGGTGAAAGTCGTGAATCTTTCCGACGAGACCCGTTCCGCCGCCCGGAATACCCCCCGGCTGCTGCGGGCGCTTCGGAAGCTGGTGAAGACGGAAAAACCCGATGCGGTGGTGGCCTTTATGGCCCCCATCTGCCTGATCGCCGGCCTTGCCTGCAAGGGGCTGAAGACCCGGCTGATCCTTTCGGAGCGCAACGATCCCAGCGTGGGCCGCAGCGCCCCTATGAAGCTGCTTTTGAACCACCTCTACGGAAGCTGTGACCTGACGGTGCTGCAGACCAAGCGGGTGCAGAACTTCTTCCCGGAGAAGGTGCGCCGCAACAGTGTGATTATCGGTAACCCCATCGCGGTGAAACGCACCGCAGCCGCCAGCCGGAAAAAGCGGATCGTCACCGCCGGACGGCTGGAAAATCAGAAAAATCAGGCCATGCTCCTGACCGCTTTTGCCGAGGTAGCGAAGCAGCACCCGGAATATACCCTGGACATCTACGGCGAGGGCCGGCTGCGGGAGCCGCTGCAGCAGCGGATCGGTGAGCTGGGGCTTGCGGGAAAAGTGACCCTCCGGGGCAATGTGCCGGATATCCACGAGCAGATGGCAGACGCGGAGATCTTCGCTCTGTCTTCGGATTACGAAGGGCTGTCCAACGCCTTGCTGGAGGCCATGATGATGGGCCTTTGCTGCGTGGCCACCGACTGCGCCGGCTGCGACGAAGTGATCGAGCCGGGGGTCAACGGCCTGCTGACCCGGGTAGGGGACGCCAAAAGCATGACCGATGCCCTGCTGCAGGCCATCGGCCAGCCGGAAAAGGCCCTTGCCATGGGCGAAGCCGCCAAGCAGACGGCGGCGAATTTTGCCGTAGAAGCGGTGATCGGTCAGTGGCGAAAGGCCATCGAGGGCTGACCGGAAAGGAAAGACGATGAGTAAACTGGAAAAGCTGCCCCGGTATCTGCTGGGGCTGGGGAAAAAAACGGTGCTGAAATATCTGCCCGACGAACCTTATCTGAAGCTGTGCTACCGGGTGCGGCTGGGCAAAAAGCTGGATCTGGAGAACCCCAAAACCTACACCGCCAAGCTTCAATGGCTGAAGCTGCACGACCGCAAGCCGGTCTATACCGAGATGGTGGACAAATACACCGCCAAGGAGTATGTGGCGAAGATCATCGGCGGCGAGTACATCATTCCCACCCTGGGCGTGTGGGACAAGTTTGACGATATCGATTTTGACAGCCTGCCTCAGCAGTTTGTCCTCAAATGCACCCATGATTCCGGCGGCCTTGTGATCTGCCGGGACAAGAGCAAATTGGATAAAGCCGCGGCGAAAAAGAAGATCGAAAAGTCCCTCAGAACCAACTACTATCTCAGCGGCCGGGAATGGCCCTATAAAAATGTAAAGCCCCGGATCATCGCGGAAGCCTATATGCAGGACACCGCCACCGCCGAGCTGCGGGACTACAAGTTCTTCTGCTTCGACGGCCGGGTGAAGGCCCTGTTCATCGCCACCGAGCGGGCCGCCGCCGCGGAGACCAAATTCGACTTTTTCGACGAGAATTTTAACCACCTGCCCTTTACCAACGGCCACCCCAACGCCGAAACGATGCCCGCAAAGCCCCAGCGCTTCGAGGAAATGAAGGCGCTGGCGGCGAAGCTTTCGGCAGGGATTCCCCACCTGCGGGTGGATTTCTACGAGGTGGACGGCAAGATCTACTTCGGCGAGCTGACCTTCTCCCACTGGGGCGGCATGATGCCCTTTGAGCCGGAAGAATGGGACTACACCTTCGGCAGCTGGATCACTCTGCCGGAGACAAAGGAATGAGGAAACGCTATGGCATGGCAGCATGAGATCATCACCTCCCGGCAGCAGCTGACCGACTGGCTGCGCTGGGAAAAAAGCAAATATAAGCACATTACGCCGCTGTACCGGTTCTTCCCCCTGACGGAATCCGATGCCATCTGGCGCTATCAGCGGCGGCTGCGGGTCACGGAGTTCCACCAGAACACCGGCCATAAGCTGCGCTATTTTCTAAACCGCTGCATGCTCTACCGGCTGCAGCTGAAGTACGGCATGAAGCTGAGGCCCAACAGCTGCGGCAGAGGCCTGAAGATCATGCACGCAGGCTCGATCCTTACAAACGGCGACATCGGCCCCGACTGCTCGCTGCATGTGAATGTTTCCATCGTGTCCGGCGGACGGGATCAGGGAACCCCCACCGTAGGCAGCGGCTGCGTCATCGGCGTAGGCGCGGCGCTGGTTGGGGGTGTGCGGATCGGAAACGGCGTTGCGGTGGGCGCGAACGCTGTGGTGACCCGGTCCTTTGAAGAGGACAACATCGCCATCGCCGGCGTGCCTGCCCGCAAGATCAGCGACAACGGCAGCGGCACCTGGAACAAGGGCTTTATCAAAGAACGCTAAGGACGGAACACTATGAAAATTACCATGCTCATCGGCAAGCTCTCCGGCGGCGGCGCCGAGCGGGTCACCTGCAACCTTGCCAACTTTCTCGCGGACAAGGGACATGAAGTGGAAATTCTCACCCTCTCGGAGGATACGCCGGTTGAACCCCTGCGCCGCAGCGTACGCCATACTCCGCTGCTGAAAAATTCCCAGCGGGGGAATGTGGTGAGAAACAGCTGGCGCAGAATTTCCGGGCTGCGGCGTTATATGAAAACCCAGCCGGTGGATGCCTACGTGGTGATGCTGCCGCTGACCATTATTCTGACGCTGCTGTTCTCCCGGCTGACAAGGGCCGCCATCATCGCCGCCGAGCGGGTAGACCCCGCCTCCTACCGGGGGCTGAACAAGTGGCTGCTGCAGCATCTTGCCCGGCGGGCGGATTGCTGGGTGTTCCAGACGGAGCAGGTGAAGCAATGGTATGAACCCTGGCTGAAGGGAACGCCCGGCGTGGTGATCCCCAATGCCATCAACCCCGCCTTCCTGCGGCCGGCCTACACCGGTGAAAAGGAAAAAACCATCGCCGCGGCGGGGCGGCTGACGAGCCAAAAGAATTTTGCCCTGCTGATCCGCGCCTTTGGGGATTTGGCAGAGGAATTTCCCGGCTATCGCCTGACCATCTACGGAAAAGGCCCGGAGCTGGAAAGCCTGCGGCAGACCGCAAGGGAGGCCGGGGTGGAAGAGCGGGTGATCTTTGCCGGTCATGTGGAAAATATGCCCGAAAAGCTGGAAAAGGCGGAAATGTTCGTGCTTTCCTCCGATTTTGAGGGTATGCCCAATGTGCTGATGGAGGCCATGGCGCTGGGACTTCCCTGCGTTGCCACCGATTGCGGCGGCGGCGGAGCGGCGTTTCTGGTAGAAAACGGTGTCAACGGCCTGCTGATCCCCCCGAAGAATCCGGCTGCCATGGCGCAGGCCATCCGCCAGATCCTTTCCGATCCGGCGGCGGCAAAGACCATGGGCGAAAACGCCCGGCTGCTGCAGACCCGGCTCTCCCCGGAAAAGATCTACGGGCTTTGGGAAGCGCAGATACATACAACAGCAGAAAACAATCCCGCAAGGAGGAAGCTATGAAACAAAGAAAAAAATCGCCGGTGATCGCCGGCTGCAAAAATCTGTTGTCGCTGGTCAACGGCAAGGAGCTGCTGCGCTGGCTGCCGGATGAAGCACAGATCCGGCTGGTATACCGCCTGAAAATGGGCAGAAAGCTGAACCTGAAGAACCCCGAAACCTTTACGGAAAAGCTGCAGTGGGTCAAGCTCTATGACCACAAGCCGGTCTACACCCGCATGGTGGACAAGTATGAGGCCAAGGGCTGGATCGAGGAGCAGGTGGGCGCGGAATATGTGATCAAGACCTACGGCGTGTGGGAGCGGTTTGAAGACATCGACCGGGATGCCCTGCCCAAGGAATTCATTATGAAGACCACCCACGACAGCGGCACCTTCATGATCTGCAGGGACAAGGCCTCCTTCGATTGGGAAACCGCCAAAAAGCGGATGGAAAAATCCCTGAAAAGAAACTATTTTGTCCGCAGCCGGGAATGGCCCTATAAGAATGTAAAGCCCCGGATCATCTGCGAGGAGCTGCTGAAAAACGCGGACGGCAAGCCCCTGAGCGACTACAAGTTCTACTGCTTCGACGGCACTGTCCGCATGAGCCACATCACCTTCGGCCGGGGCAGCGCCGAGGGCCTGAGCATGAACTACTACGACCGGGATCTGAATGTTCTGCCGGTGCAGCACTATAAGTATCCCCGTTATCACGGAGAATTCACTCCCCCGAAGCACTACGAAAAGATGGTGGAGCTGGCAGCGGTGCTGTCGAAGGGCATTCCCCATCTGCGGGTGGATTTCTATGAAGCCAACGACCGGATCTATGTGGGCGAGCTGACCTTCTTTACCGACGGCGGCTTCGGCGCTTACGATCCTGCGGAATTCGACAAGACCGTAGGCTCCTGGATGACCTTGCCGGAGGTGACGAAATAATGGAACTGGCCATCGTAATTGGCATGGGCGTGTGGATGACGGCGGCTGCCGTATTCTACTTCTGCATGGTCGGCAAGGATAAGTAACGGGAAAACGAGGGATTTTTATGAACATCTATCTGATTGGCGTTGTGATCTCCATGATCGTGTATCTGATCGTGGGCACCATCGCCGGAAAAAAAGTAAAAAATGTAGACGACTACTATGTGGCGGGTCATAACGCCCCCACCATTCTGATCGTAGGCTCTCTGGTGGCCTCCTTCCTCAGCACCGGCGCCTTTCTGGGCGACACCGGCGAGGTTTACAGCGGCTTCTTTATCCCCATTGTGATCGTGGGCGTGATGCAGGGTACGGGCTACCTCTTCGGCGCTACCGCCTTCGGCCGGTTTGTCCGCCGCAGCAACAGCCTGACCATCCCCGAGTATTTCGGCAACCGTTTTCAGGATAAGAAGATCCGGGTGCTGGCCGGCGTGACCACCATCGTGGCGGTTACGGCCTATATGCTCTCTGCCATGCAGGGCATCGCTACGCTGATGGAGCTGATCACCGGCATCGACTATTCGGTTTGCGTGATCATCGCGTGGCTGGCCTTTGCCATCTTTACCATCTGGTCCGGCTCTTCCGGCGTGCTGATCACCGATACCATCATGTTCCTGGTATTTCTGGCGGCGGCGCTGGTGGGCATCCCCTACATCGTCAGCGCTGCCGGCGGCTGGAACAGCGCCATTAGCGAGCTGGCCCTTTCCCAGACCTGCCCCGGCATCATCTCCGCCGGCGGCAACCTGGAGTATTTGTACCCCACGGCAGGCGAGAACCTGACCTGGGCCGTTACCTACGGCATCGTGTGGGCGCTGGTGGTTATGGTCAGCCCCTGGCAGACCAGCCGCTACCTCATGGCCAAGAACGAGAAAACCGTCGTCAAGTCCGCCATCTGGTCCTCCGCCGCGGTGATCACCATTACCACCCTGCTGTACTTCGCCGCCGCCTTTGTCCAGAAGATCAATCCGGATCTGGTGCCTTCCCAGAGCATCGTGTGGGCGGCTATGAATCTGATGCCCAAGCTGGTGGGCGTGATCCTGCTGACCGGCATTCTCGCCGCCGGCATTTCCTCCGCCTCCACCTTCCTTTCGCTGATCGGCTTCTCCCTGACCAACGATATTGCCAAGTCCGACAACACGGACATGAAAAAGCAGCTGCGGGTTTCCCGGATCGGTATGCTGATCGCCAGCATTCTGGTTCTGCTGCTGGCCTATTTCAACCCGCCCCAAATCTTCTGGATCATGTACTTCGGCGGCACGGTGATCGCTTCCTCCTGGGCGGTGGTGGCCATCGCCAGCGTATGGAGCAAGAAGCTCTCCGCCAACGGCGCGTTCTGGGGCATGCTGCTGGGCTTCCTTGGCTGCGTGGTCACCAAGAGCTACAGCGCTCTGGCAGGCGTGACCCTGCCTATGTATCTGGATCCCTTCTTTATCGGCATCGTGCTGAGCGCAGTGGGCGCTGTTGTGGGCTCGGCGCTGAAGCCCGCCACCGAGGCGGAAAAGGCCCGGTTCGCCCAGCTCCATGTGGGCGGCGAAAAGATTACCGGCATGCGTAAGTATGCCATTGGCTATCTGGTATTCGTGGCGCTGTTTGTAGCCATGATGCTCTTTGGCTATGTAATTCCCTATATGCAGGCTGCCTGATGCCGCAGCCGCATAGGCAGACTATCATTCAGGAAGCGTAAAAATTATGAAACTGGCTTTTTTATTCGGCACTATGAGCCGCGGCGGCGCGGAGCGGGTGATCGCATCCCTTGCCAACACCTACTGCGCCCAGGGAGATGAGGTTTCCATCATCACCATGGATAACTCCCCCTCCGGCTATCCGCTGGATGAGCGGGTGAACCATATCCGGCTGAATCTGGCGGGAAAATCCAAAAATAAGCTGCAGGCCCTTGTCCGCAACGGCAAGGTGCTGGCGGCGCTGCGTAAGCAGGTGATTGCCGGGGGCTACGACGCGGTGGTCACCTTCCAGCTGCGGCAAGCGGTGCTTCTGCAGTATGCCTTCCCCTTCGGAAGGAAGTTTAAGATCATCACCTCCGAGCGGGCCAACCCCCACGAGCGGAAGCTGGGAAAGCTGGAAAAGCTCCAGTTTGACCGGATGCTGCCCAAGGTGGACGGCTTCATCTTCCAGACCGAGCGGGTGTCGAAATGCTACCACCCCCGGCTGCAGAAGATCGGCGCTGTGATCCACAACGGCGTGTTCCCGGAGATCCTGCCGGAAAAAGTGCCGGAATTTGACAGCCGCCGCCATACCGACATCGTGGCGGTGGGGCGGCTTGCCAAGCAAAAGGGCTACGATGTGATGCTGCGCGCCTTTGCCGAATTCGGCAAGACCTATCCCAAGCACCGGCTGCATATCTATGGCGAAGGCCCGCTGCAAAGGGAACTGGAGCAGCTGGCGCGGGAGCTGGGTCTGGAGGAAAAGGTTATGTTCCATGGCTCGGTGCCGAATGTAATGCATCAGGCGGCGGATGCGGGAATGTTCCTGCTGGCGAGCCGCTTTGAAGGTATGCCCAATGCTCTGATGGAGGCCATGGCCTGCGGTCTGCCCTGCGTGGCGGCGGACTGCGACTTTGGCCCGGGAGAATTGATCGAACATGGAGAAAACGGCCTGCTGGTGCCGGTAGAGGACGCGGCTGCTTTGGCGGATGCCATGGCCCGTCTGGCTGCCGAGGAACCGCTGCGCCGGAAGCTTTCGGAAAATGCCGCGAACATCCGGGTCAGCCACCATGGCGCCGAGATCGCCCGGCAGTACCGGGCGTATATCGCCGCCGTTGTGGCCGGAGAAATGGGATGACCAGGGAACAAACTATGAGAGAGTTTTATTTGCGGCTGGATGGCTCGGATTCCCGCAGCCGGAAAATCGCCATTACCGATGGCTTCTGGCAGACGCTGTGGATCGTGGCCTTCGCCGCACTGTACCTGCTGCGGGATCTTGCCGGGGTGAAATTCCCGGATCTGGTGTTTTCCGGGCTGTGTATGGTGGGCTTTCTGTGGCTGGACCGGGGCAGCGCGGCAGGTATTCTGCTGTTTACTTCTGCCCTGACCGTACCCCACAATGAGATCCGGCTGCTGTATCTGGCGGTGGTCGTTGCGAAAATGCTGCTGCTGGGGCAGGGCCGCTTCAGCGGCTGGCTGCTGGTGGTTACCCTGTCGATGCTGGCGCTGCAGCTGGTGGATATCACCGCCTTCGGCCGGGAAGCTCTGAGCAAGACCATTTATAATTATGTCGTTCGTATGCTGCCGCTGCTGCTGCCCCTTTTCTGGTACAGCCAGGACCTGAAGGTGGAGGAATGCCGCTGGGGTCTGATGTGCTATGTGGCCGGCGCCATGCTGGGCAGCCTGGTGGTGGTGATCCTCACCGGTCAGGACCTTGGCTGGGAGGAGCTGTTCAGCGGCGAAGCCCTGCGGCGGCTGGGCAGAACCTATGCCGAGGAGGCCGGCAGTATGCAGACCACCTACAACGCCAACCAGCTGGCAGGCATGATGAGCATCAGCTTTACAGCCATCTTAGTGAGCATGGACCAGAAAAAGGTGAACCCCATCTTTGGCGTTACGGTTATGGTGTGGTCGGTGCTGGTGGTGCTGATGACCCGCTCCCGCACCGCGGTGCTGGTGCTGACGCTGGTGCTGCTGGTATACTACTGGGTCATGATCGTCCGCCGGAAGAAGATTTTGCAGGGCATTTTGCTGCTGCTGGCTATGGTGGGCATCGGCGCGTGGCTGCTGAACACCTTCCCGGGTATCGTAGAGGCCGTGATGGAGCGGTTTACCGATCAGGAGGATATCACCAACGGCCGAACCGACCTCTTTGCCGAATATATCCGGGCATGGAGCGAGAACGCCTGGTGCTTCTTCTTCGGCTTCGGCATCGGCAGCTATGTCAATATGGTAGATATTCAGGGCGTACCCCATAATATGCTGACGGATATTCTCATCTGCTGGGGCATTGTGGGTATGTTCCTGATCGCTGTCACGCTGGTGATGCTGTACCGCCGGGGCATTCGCAATGTGCCGAAAAAACTGCGGCTGCTGGCGGCGCTGCCGGCGGCGGTGGCGCTGATCACTGCCATGGGCGGCCAGTATCTGACCACCCACTTCCCCCATATGCGGCTTTGCTTCCTGCTGCTGGCGGCAGGCGCGTTTGCCCCCAATCCCAAGAAAGGAAATTCCCAATGAATCAGGACCGGGTCGCATCCTCTTTTATTTTCAAGTTCATAGAGCGGCTGGCGGTGAAGGGCATCGGCCTTGTGATCAGCGTTCTGCTGGCGCGGATGCTGGACCCGGAGGTTTTTGGCCTGCTGGCCATTATCAATGTGTTCGTAAACCTGGCCCAGACCTTTGTGCAGACGGGCCTCGGTACGGCGCTGGTGCAAAACCGCACCACCCGGGAAGACGACTACTCCACCGTGTTCTACCTCAGCTTCGGCATCGCCGCGGTGCTGACGGCCGCGCTCTGGGTGGCTGCCCCCTTTATTGGCAGCTACTATCAGAGCGATCTGCTGGTGTGGCCGCTGCGGGTCATGGGCCTTTCCCTGCTCTTTGCCGCCTTTAACTCGGTGCAGACCGCCAAACTCCAGCGGGAAATGCGCTTCAAGGTGATGATGCACTGCAATCTGCTGGCAACCGTCATCTCCGGCGCGCTGGGTCTGGCGGCGGCGTGGCTGGGCTGGGGGCTGTGGGCGCTGGTAGTGTACCACCTGAGCCATGTGGTGGCGGTGAGCCTTTGCATGCTGGCGGTGGAAAAATGGCTGCCCCGGTGGGTGTTTTCCTGGCAGCGGGCCAAGGTGTTCTTCGGCTACGGCTGGAAGCTGCTGGCCTCCGGGCTGCTGTGCAGCCTGTATTACGATATCCGGGCGCTGATCGTTGGCAAGCGCTACTCTACCGCGGACCTTGCCTATTACAATAAGGCCCAGCAGTACCCCGACCTCATTGCCCGGACCCTCAACGAGTCCATTCAGGCGGTGATGCTGCCGGTGATGGCCTCCGCCCAGGAGGATCAGGAGCGGCTGAACCGGATTTTGCTCCGGTCCATCAGCAGCGCCATGTTCGTGGTGGTTCCCAGCATGCTGGGTCTGGCGGCAGTGTCCGACACCCTGATCCCCCTGCTTCTGACGGATAAATGGGCGGCCTGCGTGCCGCTGCTGAAGATCTTCTGCCTGGGCAATCTGATGATCCCCCTGCAGTCGTCAAACCTGAGCCTGCTGAAGGCCACCGGCCGCAGCGATGTGTATATGAAAACCGAGATCGTCCGCCGGGTGGTGATGATCGCAACTTTGCTGGTGACGGTGTTCGTCTTCGATTCCGTTACCGCCATCGCCATCGGCTACGCCGCCGGCTACTGGCTGGATGCCTGGATCATCGTAGCCCAGGTGAAGAAGCTGACCGGCGTAGGCTTTGCGAGACAGCTGGCTGCCTGCTGGAAAACCTTCCTGGCGGCGGCGCTGATGGCGGCGGCGGTGTATCCGCTGGGCCTGCTGCCTCTGGGCGGCGTGGCGAAGCTGGCGGTGCAGGTGATAGCCGGCGTGGCGGTGTATGGGTTAACCTGCCTGCTTACCAAAAATGAGGCGCTGGCGCAGGCTAAGTCCATCGCGGCGAAATTTTTCAAAAAAGGAAAGAAAAAGCAATGAACATGGCGGTATTCTTCCAGAAATACGATACCAAATTCCCCGTTAGCTGGATCAAAAAGTTCTATATGAAGCTCTTTGTCCGCAGCAACCGGGCCAAGGTGCAATATTTGCGGGATGCCGGCGCCAAGATCGGGGCGGGCTGCGTCGTCCACAGCGTGGAGTGCTTCGGCTCGGAGCCCTATCTGGTGGAGGTGGGCAACAATACCTACTTCTCCGGCATCGGCATCAAGATCTTTACCCATGACGGCGGCGCGGCAAAGCTCTATCACATGGGCATCGCCCCCGACCGCCGGGATTGCTTCGGCAAGGTGAAGATCGGCAGCAACTGCTTTATCGGTCACGGCGTTACCATTCTCAAGAATGTGACCATCGGCGACAACTGCATCATCGGCGCCGGCGCGGTGGTGAGCAAGAGCATTCCCGCGGGCAGCGTGGCGGCGGGTGTGCCGGCCCGGGTCATCGGCACGGTGGAAGACTACTACCGGAAAAATAAAGACCAGTTCGACGATACCGTTGGCTGGAACGCCTACCGCAAGCGGCGGTATGTGGAAGAGAACATGGACCGCTACGAGGCCCTGCGCCGCAGCCGGGAGGGATAAGCCATGAACGATACCCTCCGCCGGCAGGAGCTAAATAACTGCACCTTCGTGAAAACGGCGCTGATGCTGATCGTGGTGGCCTACCACAGCATCCTCTTCTGGGGCGGAAACTGGTTCACAAAAGACCCGGCGCTGGCTGCGCCGGCAATGAAGATGCTGGCCCGGTGGCTCAACAGCTTCCATATCTATGGCTTCGCGCTGGTTTCCGGCTACCTCTTTGCCTACATCAAACGGGAAAAAGGCGGCTATGGCCAGTATGTCCCCTTTCTGCTGGGGAAGGCCCGGCGGCTGCTGATACCCTATGGCTTCTGGGCGGTGTGCTGGGCGATCCCGGTGCAGGTGCTGTTTCTTGGGACAGACCTGCCTGCCTTGCTGCGTACCTTCGCGTTGGGAACTGCCCCGGCCCAGCTTTGGTTTCTTTTGATGCTGTTTGGCGTGTTTGCCATGTTCTGGCCCCTTTCCACATGGCTGGAAAAAAAGCCGCTGCTGCTGGCAGCGGCGGTGCTGGCGGCCTACGGCGTTGGCACGGTGGGGAGCATCGCGCTGCCGAATGCAGCGCAGGTCTTTACGGCGATGCGGTATCTTTTGGTATTTTACATCGGCTGGCTGCTTCGTACCGGCGGCTCGCAGCTTGTCCGCAGAATCCCCGCGGCTGTGTGGGTGGCGGCAAGTGTGGCGGCCTTTGCCCTGACGGAGTTTTTCGGCAGCCGGGACGGGGCGGTGTTTACCCTGCTGGAGCTGGCGGCAGAGCCGGTTTGCCACGCCATCGGCGCGGTGATGGCCTTTGTTGCCCTGCAGAAGCTGGCGGATAAGATCCAGCCCAATGGCCCGGTGTGGAAATTTCTGGGGGAGCGGAGCATGGCGGTGTATCTGCTGCATCAGCAGGTGATCTATTTTACCATCGCCGGCCTCAACGGAAAGCTGAACCCGTGGCTGCATGGGGCGGTGAATTTTCTGGTGGCTATGGCGGTGTCCCTGGCGCTGGCCTCGCTGCTGCGGAAAACGAAGTTTACCAGATGCCTCATCGGTGAAAAATAATGCAAAATGCCCCCGGCAGCTTAGCTGCCGGGGGCTGCTTTTACAGGGAGCTGAGATGGCGCTTGATGGCCTCTAAGGATTGGTCGGAGATGGCGTGCTCCATCTTGCAGGCATCGGAGGAGGCGGTCTCCGGGTCAACACCCAGAGCGATCAGCAGCCGGGTGAGAATGGTGTGGCGCTCGAAGATCTTTTCGGCAATGGAGCGGCCGGTGTCGGTGAGGGTGATGAAGCCGTCGGCATCCACCAAAATAAAGCCGCCGGATTTCAGCAGACCCACTGCCCGGCTGACGCTGGGCTTGGAATAGCCCATGTGGTCGCTGATGTCGATGGAACGGACATTGGCCTTTTCCCGCGACAGCACCAGAATGGTTTCCAGATACATTTCTCCCGATTCCTGCAGGCGCATACCGATCCCTCCTTGCCTGGTATAAAAGCATCATAGCACACTCCGGGAAAAATTGCAAGTAAAGGAAAACAATTGCGCCCTTCCCCTTGTAGGGGCCGGTGACTACACCGGCCCGCGGGCGATCGCAGATCGCCCCTACAAATATCATCGGGGCCCCAATGACGAATGTAGGGGCGACCATTGGTCGCCCGCGGGCGGGCAATGCCCGCACCTACAAAGGACATCGAGGATTGAGGAAAAACGATACCGGGCAAGGAAAGGCAGTAACGACCTTTGCGGAAAACTTGGTGCGTTAGGTGGGTATCGAAGATAGAGAGGTAGCGATACCGGGCGGGTCAGGGAAGTAACGACCTTCGCAGAAGGGTCGGTGCGTAGAGAAAACGGGCTTCTCATGAGAGAAGCCCGTTGCTTTTTTACTGGCGGTAGGTGGCGAGGAACTGGCGGAGCTTTTCTGTGGCGTCCTCCAGAACATCCATCTGGGGCAGGTAGACGATGCGGAAATGGTCCGGCTCTTTCCAGTTGAAGCCGCTGCCCGGCACGAACAGCACCCGCTTCTCCCGCAAAAAGTCCAGAGCGAACTGGGTGTCGGAGGTGATGTTGAACCGCTTTACATCCACCTTGGGGAAGATATAGAAGGCGGCCTTGGGCTTCACGGCGCTCAGGCCCGGAATGTCGTTGATGGCGTTGTAGATAAAGTCCCGCTGCTCGTAGACACGTCCGCCGGGGACGATGTACTCGTTGACACTCTGGTAGCCCCAGAGAGCGGTCTGGATAATGCTCTGCCCCGGAACGTTGGAGCAAAGCCGCATGTTCGACAGCATATTCAGGCCTGCGATATAGTCCCTGGCGATGTCCTTGTTGCCGGAAAGGATCATCCAGCCTACCCGGAAGCCGCAGATCATGTGGGACTTGCTCAGGCCGCTGAAGGTCACGCAGAACAGATCCGGCGCTAAGGAGGCGGTGGAGATATGCTCCAGCCCGTCCATCACCAGCCGGTCATAGATCTCGTCGGAGAAGATGATCAGCTCGTGCCGCCGGGCGATGTCCACGATCTTTTCCAAAATCTCCCGGGGGTACAGGGCGCCGGTGGGGTTATTGGGGTTGATGACCACGATGGCCTTGGTCTTGGGGGTGATCTTGCTTTCGATATCCTGCAGGTCGGGATACCACTCGGAGGACTCGTCGCAGATGTAATGCACCGCCTTGCCGCCGGCAAGGTTGGTGCAGGCCGTCCACAGAGGATAGTCCGGCGAGGGGATCAGCACCTCGTCGCCGTTATTCAGCAGGGCGTTCAGGGAAAGCTGGATCAGCTCGCTGGCGCCGTTGCCGGTGAAGATATCCTTCATGGCCACATTGGGGATCTTCTTGATCTGGGCGTACTGCATAACCGCCTTCCGGGCGGCGAAAATGCCCCGGGAGTCGGAATAGCCCTGAGAATGGACGATGTTGTCCCGCATATCCTGAATCACTTCCTCCGGCGCGGTAAAGCCGAAGGGGGCGGGGTTGCCGATATTCAGCTTGAGGATCTTCATGCCCTGCTCTTCCATGCGGTTGGCCTCGTCCACAACGGGTCCGCGGACGTCATAGAGCACGTGTTCCAGCTTGGTTGCTTTGGTAAAGTGGCGCATAAGCTCACCCTTTCGGGAAATAGTTGCGACCATTATACCACCCGCCGCCGGTTTTTTCAACCACAACATATGGGGTGCAGCGGGGACAGGAGGGTTGCCGGTGGTAGAAAGCAATCCCTGCGGGCCGGTGTGGTCACCGGCCCCTACGAGGGAACGGATTCCCACGGTCGCTACGCTCCCTCGGAATGACATACCGCTATCGATACTCCTCTGTCATTGCGAGGGCCGCAAGGCCCGTGGCAATCCGTTTCCCTCCCAAAACAGGAATTGACTTGCAGAGCAGGTTGCGGTAAAATCAAATCAGATTACCAATGTTTTCCGGATTCCGGAAGAAGGAGAAAACGTCTATGAAAATCGTACTGAAGGATCTGACCAAGAAATTCCCCGGCAGGGGCAAGGGCGCTGCCGAAGTGGTGGCGGTGGACGATTTTGATTTTGAGATCCCCGATGGCAGCCTTGTGGGTCTGCTGGGCCCCTCCGGCTGCGGAAAAAGCACCATGCTGAACCTGCTGTCCGGCCTGCTGCAGCCTACCGAAGGGCGGGTGTTCTTCGGCGACGAGGATGTGACCGATGTGCCGGCGGAGCACCGGGGCGTGGGTCTGGTGTTCCAGAGCTACGCGCTGTACCCCCATCTGACGGTGCGGCAGAACATCCGCTTCCCTCTGGAGAATTTCAAGGGCGACAAGCGGCTGAGCAAGCAGCAGATGGAGCAGCGGGTTTTGGAGGCTGCCAAGCTGGTGCAGATCGAGGAGCTTCTGGGCCGCAAGCCCAAGGAGCTTTCCGGCGGCCAGCAGCAGCGGGTGGCCATCGCCCGGGCGCTGGTGAAGATGCCCAAGGTGCTGCTGCTGGACGAGCCGCTGTCCAATCTGGATGCCCGGCTGCGGCTGCAGACCCGGGAGCAGATCCGCCGCATCCAGCGGCAGACCGGCATCACCACCGTGTTCGTCACCCACGATCAGGAAGAGGCCATGAGCATCTGCGACATCATCGTGGTGATGAAAGACGGCGCGCTTCACCAGATGGGCAAGCCCCAGCAGGTCTATGACGATCCCAAGAACCTCTTTGTTGCCAAGTTCCTTGGCACGCCCCCCATCAATGTGTTCCGGGGGCGGATCGAAGGGGAGAAGGTATACATCGGCAGCGACTGCATTCTTTCTGCCGCCGGTCAGCCCGACCGGGAGATCTGGGTGGGCATCCGCCCCGAAGGCTTCGAGCCGGATGAAAATGGCTGCTTTACCTGCCACGCCGACCGGGTGGAGGTCATGGGCCGGGATATCAGCGTAGTGGCGACCCACAGCGAGTGCGAAAGCGAAGTGCTTCGCATTATCATCGACTCCACCGCCCGGGTGGAGGAGGACCGGCCCCTGAAGCTGCGGCTGATCCCGGAAAAGGTAGTTCTTTTTGACCGGCAGACCGAGGAGAGGATTCGTGTATAATGGAAAAACAAAGCTATAAAGCCTGGCTGTATCTGCTGCCTGCGCTGCTCTTTTTGGGCATATTTATGGTGTACCCTCTGGTGGATGTGCTGATCTACTCTCTGGAAGAGGGCTACAATTCCGCCTCCCAGACCTACTGGGGCGTGGGACTTTACAATTTCCGGTATGTGCTGCGGGACCCCTATTTCCTGCAGGCGCTGAAAAATACCCTGATTCTGGTGGGTGTGACGGTGCCGCTGTCTACGGGCCTTGCGCTGCTGATCAGCGTGGGCCTCAGCTCCATCACCAAGCTGCGGAAGCTCTTTCAGACCATTTACTTCCTGCCCTATGTGACCAACACCCTGGCGGTGGGTCTGGTGTTTATGATCCTTTTCAAGCAGACCCCCTATTCCGACGGCCTTGTGAACCTGATCCTCAATGCCTTCGGTATGGACAGCGTGGACTTCATCACCGGCCCTTACTGGGCGAAGATGTTCGTGCTGTGCTTCTATACGATTTGGGTGGTCATGCCCTTTAAGGTGCTGATCCTGACCTCGGCCCTGGCCAGCGTGGATCAGACCTACTACAACGCCGCCCGGATCGACGGCACGCCCAAGGGCCGCACCTTCTTCAAGCTGACCCTGCCGCTGATCTCCCCCACGGTATTTTATCTGGTGATCACCGGTTTTATCGGCGCGTTCAAGGCCTACTCCGATGCGGTGGCGCTGTTCGGCACTGACCTGAACGCCGCCGAGATGAACACCATCGTTGGCTATGTTTACGATATGCTCTACGGCAACTCCGGCGGCTATCCCTCCTACGCGTCGGCGGCGGCCATCGTGCTGTTTGCCATTGTGCTGACCATCACCTGCATCAACCTGATGGTGAGCAAGAAGCATGTGCATTATTAAGTGACCGCATATGGCTTCCCCCGGGGGGAGCGACCCGAGCGCTGCCGGTGGCAGATGCAGCGAGGGGAGCGACTAGCGCCGCAGCGCTGTGCAAGCGAGCAACCGCCCCGAAGGGGCGGCTCTTAGCGAGTCGCAGTGGCAGCGGTCAAAATTTCGTGAGCGAACAGCGAACAAGAAATTTTGGGCACCGCAACAGGGGAAGCTGTCAGCGTTAGCTGACTGAAGAGGAATGCGGGCGGAAAGCGGAAAATTTTCTGCCGCTGTCAGACCTGTTCTAAGGTTGGTTCTGCCGCCGTTCCTCTCCCGTCCCCTGCGGGGGCACCCTCTCCTCGAGGAGAGGGCTTTGGGCGGACGCTATTTGCAGAAATTGAGGTTTATTATGGACAACAAGGATTTAAGAAAAAAACTGGCGCTGGAGCGGCTGGGGAAGGGAATCGTGTATTTCTTTCTGGCGGTTTGGGCGGTGTTTGTGCTGTTTCCCTTTTACTGGATGGTGCTGACCTCCGTAAAAAGCTACAGCGCCTACAACGCCGAGTATATCCCCGCCTTCTTCACTCTGTCGCCGACGCTGGAAAACTATGCGGCCGCCTTCTCCACCGTGCCGCTGGCGGACTACTTCGCCAACACCATTATCTTTACCCTCGCCACCACCGTGCTGATGCTGGTGGTGACGGTGCTGGCGGGTTTCGCCTTCTCCCGGCTCAATTTCAAGGGCAAGGACGCCGCCTTTACCGCCTTTCTGGCGCTGATGATGATCCCCGCGGAGCTGGTGGTGATCACCAATTTCGTGACCATCACCGACTGGGATCTGCGAAACAGCTTTATGGGCCTGATTCTGCCTTCCGTAACATCGGTGTTCTACATCTATCTGCTGCGGGAGAATTTCTCCCAGATCCCCGATGATCTTTATTACGCGGCCAAGATCGACGGCACTTCGGATTTCAAGTATCTGTGGAAGGTGATGATCCCCATCTGCCGCCCCACCATCGTGACCATCACCATCTTAAAGGTCATCGAGTGCTGGAACAGCTATGTGTGGCCCCGGCTCATTACCGACGACGAGAACTATTTTCTGGTGTCCAACGGCATCCAGACCATTCGCGAAAGCGGCTTCGGCCGGGAGAATATCCCGGCGATGATGGCGGCGGTGGTGGTGATCTCGGTGCCGCTGATCGTGCTGTTCCTCATCTTCCGCAACAAGATCATGGAAGGCGTGTCCAGAGGAGGAATCAAAGGATGAAAAAGCTGCTTGCGCTCCTGCTGGCGGCGCTGGTTCTTGCCGGCTGCCACGGCGCACGGGGCATCGAAAAATTCCAGATGCCGGAATCCTTCGATTCCGAAACCCAATATGAGATCAGCTTCTGGGCGAAAAACGACAGCAACCTGACCCAGCAGGCCATCTACAAGCGGGCGGTGGAGGAATTTGAGGCCCTTTACCCCAATATCAAAGTGAACCTGAAGCTCTACAGCGACTACGGCAAGATCTACAACGATGTGATCACCAACATCGCCACCCACACCACCCCCAATGTGTGCATCTCCTACCCCGACCACATCGCCACCTACCTCACCGGCAGCAACCATGTTGTGCCGCTGCAGGAGCTGATGGAGGATGCCCGCTACGGTCTCGGCGGCAGCGAGGTTCGCTTCGATGCTCCCATGCAGGGGGAGATCGTGGACAAATTCCTTGCCGAGGGGCAGATCGGCGGCGTGCAGTACGCCCTGCCCTTCATGCGCTCTACGGAAGCCTGCTATGTCAATAAGGACTTTGTGGAAAAGCTGGGCTACACCCTGCCCGAGAAGCTGACCTGGGAGTTTATCTGGGAGGTTTCCGAGGCGGCTATGGCCAAGGACGAAGAGGGCAATTTCCTCGTCAACGGCCAGAAGGTGATGATCCCCTTTCTCTATAAGTCCACCGACAATATGATGATCCAGGTGCTCCGCCAGAAGGGCGCGGATTATTCGACCGCGGAGGGCGAGATCGGTCTTTTCAATGACACGGCAAAGGAATTTCTGCTTGACATCGCCGCGCACACGGCAAACGGCGAGTTCTCCACCTTCAAAATTTCATCCTATCCCGGAAACTTCCTGAACGCGGGTCAATGCATTTTCGCCATCGACTCCACGGCGGGCGCGACCTGGATGGGTCCCAATTCGCCGCAGGGCGATATTCACGAGGACAAAAAGGTTGATTTCGAAATGGCTGTAATGCCCATCCCGCAGTACGACACCGAAAATCCCGTCATGATCTCGCAGGGCCCGTCGGTCTGCATCTTCAATAAGCCCGACAACGGCGAGGTCCTCGCCTCCTGGCTCTTCGCGCAGTATCTGCTGACGAATGACGTGCAGATCGCGTATGCACAGACCGAGGGATACGTCCCCGTGACCCTCAAGGCGCAAAATTCGCCCGAATATATTGATTACCTCTCCCGCGCGGGCGAGGATAACGATCTTTATTACGACGTCAAGATCAAAGCTACACAAATTACGATCGATTATACCGAAAACTCCTTCGTGACCCCCGTTTTCAACGGCTCGGCGTCGCTTCGTAACGCCGCGGGTCAGCTGATCGAGGAGGTCGCAAAGGGTACAAGGCGAGGCAGAGAGATCGACGCGGAGTTCATCGACGAGCTTTATGGTGAAATGACCTCGCTTTACCGCCTTGACGGAATCGGCGCGGGAAGCGGCGAGGGAGCTGAACTCGGCGAGCTGCCCCCCACAGCGATCGCGCTCCTTTCGCTAATTGCCACAGCCTGGGTGTTCATCGGCATGTACCTTTTGGTCCAAGTGCTGAAAAAGAGAAAATATCAAGGAAATACTTGACATTTTTCAAAATTAGGTGTATAATGATAGTCGTAAAAACTTTATTAAAAATCTTTTACAAAAAGGAGAATTGAAATGAAAAAGTTTTTAGCAGTACTTATGATCCTTTGCATGGCAGTATCGCTTTTCGCTTGCGCAGAAAAGTTCGATCCCGCTAAGAAGTCCGAGGGTGTTATGACCTATGCCGAGTACGACGCAGCCGCTATGGATGCCGAGGTTGTTATCGAGGCTTACGTTCAGGCTACCCAGTCCTGGTGGGACAACAAGATCACCGCTTACCTTCAGGATCCCGACGGCGCATACTTCTGCTACGAGATGGCATGCTCCGAGGCTGACGCAGCTAAGCTCGTTCCCGGCACCAAGATCAAGGTTACCGGCTTCAAGGGCGCTTGGGCAGGTGAAGTTGAGATCATGGACGGCAAGTTCGAGTTCGTTGAGAGCGAAAAGTGGATCGCTGAGGCTACCGACGTTACCGATCTTCTCGGTAAGGACGAGCTCATCAAGCACCAGAACAAGTACGTAACCTTCAAGGGTCTTACCGTTTCCAAGGTTGAGTACAAGAACGGCGAGCCCGGCGACGATATCTACGTAACCGTTTCCAAGGACGGAGCAGAGTATTCCTTCTGCGTAGAGCGTTACCTCACCGATCCCGACACCGCAGTTTACAAGGCAGTCGGCGAGCTCCAGGCAGGCGACACCGTTGACATCGAAGGCTCCCTCTACTGGTACGAGGGCGTTAATACTCATATTACCGGTGTAACAAAGAAGTAATTTTGTTCGGATAAAAACCCGACAGCGATGGCGTTGTGTTCCTAAGGACACAACGCCAAC
>JAZSGN010000070.1:0-3738 GCA_045532755.1 Faecousia sp. | reverse complement strand
ATATACGGTAATGCTTGCTCATATCGATAGATATATGTCTCACTATCAGGAGGGAATAGAGAAGCTTTTGACGCTTGGCGCAAAGGCACAGATAAACGCTGACTCTCTGGACTCCTTCTTCTCGAGAAAAAAGCTGATGCCTTATATCGAGGGCGGTGCGGTATATGCCTTTGGAAGCGACCTTCACGGTTCGGACAAAAAGAACTATAAAGCATTTATAGGTATTGAGAAGAAAATCGGAACAGAGAATTTTGAGATGATACAAAAACGCTCCGCAAAGCTTTTGAAGGATGCGGAATCGATATTTTAATTTAAGATAACGCTCACGGAATGGCGTGATACTCTTAACGGAGTATCACCCCAGTTCTATTCGCCTGCGGCGAGTTCTATTGCTGCGCAGTGATATTCGGCTGTCGCCGAGTGTTATTTGCCTCGCAATTTTTAAGGCGAATAGAATATCACTGTGAGGCAAAGCCGAACAATATCACTGCCCGAAGGGCAATATCACTCTTTGCGAAAGCAAAGAATACCACTATAAAAGAACTACTACCCGAAAAAGAGTTTTCCATTCTCTTCTTCGGGTAGTTTTTGTCTTATACCATAACCAGCATGGAATTTTGGGGAGTAAATTCCTTTTTTGAAATAACTCTCCTTAGCAATCCTGCTCGTTGGGCAGCCGGTTTTCTTTTCTTAAAAGGAATCAGGCGGCGCTGCCGGTTTCGGTAGCGCTGTCGTCGCCGGTCTCCTCTTCGCCTTCGGTAGCTTCGTTGTTCTTGGAATCTACATCGGCGGAGGAATCATCGGTAACAACACCGGTGATCTCGTCCTTCCGGGCGCAGTAGGAGCACAGACGGGTACGGCCTGCGGCGATGGCCTGCTCTACGGTGCCGTAGGTCAGAGAATCGCTCTGGTTCAGGGCGTGGCAGTCGTCATGAGTGTGGTACACCTTGCCGAAGGGGCTCCAGTATACATCATCGGTAATGGCTTCCATGGCAGCCTGCTGCTGCTCCTGGGAAACGGGGTTCCAGTCGTAGCTGGCTACGCCGCCGATCAGCAGAGCGATCACAGCAACGATGGTTGCGATGGTCTTGGTCTTCTTGTCGGCGTTCTTGTTGGTCAGGGTCAGGATCACGAAGGGAATGAATGCCAGAGCGCAGGCGATCAGTCCCATGTTGTTCCACAGCCAGAACTTCAGCTTGTTCTTCTCGCTGGCGGGCTTGATCTTGTTGGCCTTCTTCCACAGCTGCGCGCCGATGATCACGCAGATCAGATCCAGCACCAGCACGATGCCGATCTGCCACAGAGTGGGCAGGAAGGTCAGGTTGATGGTGCCGTTGAGCATCAGCAGAGCTACAACTTCAAAGCCCAGCGCCACGACCCACAGCACTACAGCGCCGATGCGCAGGCCGGTAGCGTTGCCTACAGGGGCAGCTGCCTTTCTCTTCCGGGAACCGGCCTTTACTTCTTCGCCGGTATCAGCAGATACGATTTTTTTGTTCTTCGGGGTTGCCATAAGTAAATCTCTCCTCTTCAGTTTAGTGGGATCGAACAAGTCTATTATACCGAAATTTTGACAATAGGCAAGACCTTTCCCGAAAATTCCCCGGATTTTCTTGACAATCTTTTTGGATTGTTGCATAATAATTCCATCTAGAAAATGAGAGGAGAACCTATTATGGATCTTAAGAAAATCGCTTCTACCCTGCTGGGCTCGGATTGCCTCGAAAATCTGGGTCAGTGCGCCGGCGCTTCCAGCTCCGATGTTAAGAATGTGCTTGCCCAGGCGCTGCCCGCTCTGCTGACCGGTGCCAAGGAGCAGGCCGACAACGCCGAAACCACCGAGAGCTTTGCCAACGCTCTGTCCACTCACGCCAAGGACAACACCAGCAGCCTGAGCGGGTTCTTCAGCAACATCGATCTGGGCGACGGCGCCAAGATCATCGGCCACCTGCTGGGCTCCAACACCCAGAGCACCACCGAGGAAGTTGCCGGCAAGACCGGTGTTTCCACCGACAAGACTTCCACCATTCTATCCGCTGCCGCTCCCCTGCTGATGAGCCTTTTGGGTCAGCAGGCCGACGAGGATGACGACAAGGAATCCGGCGTTGGCAGCCTGATGGGCAGCCTGCTGAGCAATGTGGACCTGGGCGATGTGCTGACCGGTCTTCTCTCCGGCGGCGACGATGGCAAGGAAGACGATGCTCCCGCCTCCTCCGGCGGTCTGGGCGGCCTGCTGGGCAAGCTGGTGAAGGGTCTTCTGGGTTAATGCTTCCGGGCCGTCCCCCCAGGGGGCGGCCCGCTTTTGTAAAAGGACAAGCCTATGACCAACGTAATCGAAATAACCGATTTCTCCGCGCCGGAGCTGGATGTGTACGCCCGGCTGACGGAGGCCCAGCTTTTGAACCGGTTTGAGCCGGCAAAGGGTATGTTCATTGCCGAAAGCCCCAAGGTGATCCACCGGGCGCTGGATGCCGGCTGTGTGCCGGTTTCTCTGCTGATGGAGCGGCGGCATATTGAAGGGCAGGCCAGCGATGTGATTGCCCGCTGCCCGGGAATCCCGGTGTATACCTCTGAGCCGGAGGTGCTGACTAAGCTCACCGGCTTTCAGCTGACCCGGGGCGTTCTTTGCGCCATGCTTCGCCCGAAGCTGCCCTCTGCAGAAGAAGTTGCCGCCAAGGCCCGCAGGCTGGTGATTCTGGAGAATGTGATGAATCCCACCAATGTGGGGGCTATCTTCCGCAGCGCCGCCGCCCTGGGCATGGATGGTGTGCTGCTGACCCCCGGCTGCTCCAACCCCCTGTACCGCCGCAGCGCCCGGGTCAGCATGGGAACGGTGTTCCAGATTCCCTGGACCTATCTGGGCGACAGCATCTCCGACTGGCCTCACCCCGGCATGGAGCGGCTGCAGCGGCTGGGCTTCAAGACCGCCGCCATGGCCCTTTGCGACGACTCCGTTTCCATTTCCGACCCCCGGCTGGCTGCCGAAGAAAAGCTGGCCATCGTCATGGGCTCGGAGGGTGACGGTCTCACCGCCTCCACCATCGCCCAATGCGACTACACCGTAAAAATCCCCATGTTCCACGGCGTGGATTCTCTGAATGTGGCCGCCGCCAGCGCGGTCGCCTTCTACCAGCTTAGCAAAAAGGAGTGACCCCCATGGCCAACGATTCCAAAACCGAACTGATCCGTTCCATCAAATTCACCCTCTTCTCCATCAGCGCCGGCATCATTCAGGTTGCCAGCTTTACCCTTCTCAACGAGCTGCTCCACTGGTCCTACTGGGTATCCTACCTGATCTCACTGGTGCTTTCGGTGCTGTGGAACTTCACCCTGAACCGGAAGTACACCTTCAAGTCCGCCGCCAATGTGCCGGTGGCTATGGCAAAGGTGGCGCTGTTCTACCTGATCTTCACGCCCCTTTCCACATGGTGGACCGCGGCGCTCACCGAGCCGGCGTACGGCATCTGCCTGAACGAGTATCTGGTGCTGGCCGGCACTATGATCACCAATTTCGTAACCGAGTATCTCTACGACCGGTTCTTCGTGTTCGGAAAAAGTCTGGACACCGCCCAATAACCATAAAAAAAGAACCCTCCTTTCGTGTGTTGGGCATAGGGATATGCCCAACACACAGTGATATAGATTTGCTTTGCAAATCTGTGATATACGCCTGGCGGCGCGGGATATTGGCTTCGCCAGTGAGATGTTTTCTTTGAAAACGTTAAGGAAAAATGGACT
>JAZSGN010000036.1:0-3880 GCA_045532755.1 Faecousia sp. | reverse complement strand
ATGATGGATGCCCTGGGTCTGGATGAGGATACCCCTATCGATATGAAGATCCTATCCGGTGCAGTGGAAAATGCCCAGAAAAATGTGGAAGGCCGCCACTACCGCTCCAGAAAGAGCGTGCTGGAGTACGATGATGTTATGAACACCCAGCGTGAGGTGATCTATGCCCAGCGGCAGAAGGTCCTGAACGGTGAAGATCTGCGCGATACCATTTTGTCCAATATGCGCCAGTATGTGGAATCCACGGTCACCGATCTGCTCAGCGAACACGGCGGTGTTGCCGACGAAGCGGCAGCAGCCAAGGTCCTGGCAGAATTTGAAGGCATCTTTATTCCTAAAAATGCCATTGAGCCTGCCGCTATGAAGGCAGAAAAGCTTACTGAGGCTATCTGCCAACAGGCAAGTGAAACCTATGAGCGCAAGGAGCAGGAGTTGACACCCACGGTGATGCGTGAACTGGAACGGGTGGTTATGCTGCGCAGCGTTGACGAATACTGGATGGATCATATCGATGCGATGGACGATCTGAAGCAGGGCATCGGCCTGCAGGCCTACGGCCAGCACGACCCGGTCATCGCCTACAAGCAGGAAAGCTACGAGATGTTCCAGGCTGTCATCACCGCCATCCGGGAGGAAACGGTGCGCCGGATCTTCTCGGTGCGCCTTGCTCCCACCCAGCAGATGGAGCGCAAGCGGGTGGCCAAGGAGGTATCCGCCTCCGCCGCCGGGCAGGAAGCCCCCAAGAAGCAGCCTGTCCGCAAGGAAGCCAAGGTAGGCCCCAACGATCCCTGCCCCTGCGGCTCCGGAAAGAAATACAAAAAATGCTGCCGGGGAAAGGACATCGCCTCCGGCATGGAAAGCTGAACATCTGCCTATGAAAACCATGCAACTTGGTTCGCTGCAATACCTGACCGACCCGGACATTGGCGCAAGCCATTGCTTTACCACCCGTCTGGGCGGGGTCAGCAGCGGCTATCTATCCAGCCTGAATCTGGGGGCCCACCGGGGGGATGACCCCCAAAATGTGGAGGAAAACTACGGAATTCTTGCCAAGGCCCTTTCCTTCGACCCCCAAAACCTGATCCTCACCCGGCAGACCCACTCCGATATCGTCCGCACCGTCACCCGGGCCGATTGCCGGGGGCTGGACCACAAGGACTACCCGGCCTGCGACGGGCTCATTACCAACGATCCCGGAGCGGTTCTGGCGGTGTTCACCGCCGACTGCACCCCCATTTTGCTGTGGGACCCGGTGACCGGGGCAGTGGGCGCGGTCCACGCCGGCTGGCGGGGAACGGTGAGCGCCATTGCCGAAAAGGCGGTGCTGGAAATGCAAAAGCAGTTTGGCTGCGACCCGGCCAACATCCGGGCCGCCATCGGCCCCAACATCGGCCCCTGCTGCTTCGAAACCGATGCCGATGTGCCGGATGCTTTGCGCGCCGCGCTGGGGGAAGCCGCCGAAAGCATGATCCGCCCCAGCGGACAGAAATATTATGTAAACCTAAAAGAAGCCAACCGGGAATTTCTCCGCCGGGCAGGGGTGACCCACATCCGGGTCAGCAGCCTTTGCACCGCCTGCCGGCAGGATCTGTTCTGGTCTCACCGCCGGGTGGGGCAGCAGCGGGGTTCTCAGGGGGCGATCATTGTATGCGGGAGGGCAGGAGAATGAAAAAAATAATACTGCTGCTTTTGGCTGCGCTGCTGCTGGCAGGCTGCTCCCAGAGCGACGAACCCTATATTCCCACCGGCGACGGCCTGACCTGGGACGATGGCCCTGTCACCGCGCCTACGGAAACCGAACCGATGGAGCAGCGGCTGGAGCTGGTGTACGCCCCGGAAGAATCCATGCACCCGCTGATCTCCGACAGCTTCACCAACCGGGTGCTGTTTTCCCTGATGTACCAGCCCCTTTTTGCGGTAGACCGCAGCTATGAGCCGACCCCCATTCTCTGCAGCCGCTACACCGTGAGTCAGGATATGCGAAAATATACTTTCTATGTAGAGGATGCGGTGTTTTCCGACGGCGCTCACCTGACCATTCAGGATGTCTACGCCTCCTATCAGGTTGCCATGAAGGGCAAGTATTATAAGGGCCGGTTCACCCATGTGAAGGAGATGTATCTGTCGGAGGACGGCGGCATCACCTTTGAGATGGACACCTCCTTTGAAAGCCTGCCGCTGCTGCTGGATATTCCCATCGTGCAGGCGGCGGAGCTGGTAATCGACCCCGAAACCGGCAATCTGGTCACCGACCCGGAAACCGGGCTTCCGGTAGTGCCGATGCCTGCCGGCACAGGCCCCTACATTCTGGAGCAGGCCCTTTCCGGCACCCGGCTGCGGCTGCGGCGGGACTGGTGGTGCGAGTCCGACGATCTGATCGCCACCACCTCCTCCATCCGCCTGACCCAGGGCGATACCCCGGCGGAAATCCGGGATTCCTTTGAATTCGAGTCCGTTACTCTGGTGTGCGCCGACCCCGGCTCCGATAACTACGCCGACTTCCGCTGCGACTATGAGCTGTGGGATTGCGAGAACGGCTATTTCGTGTATCTGGGCTGCAATGTCCTCAGCGAGGTGTTCTCCAACACGGAAGTCCGCTCCGCGCTGACCTACGCCCTGGACCGCAACGCCCTTGTGGATACCTTCTATCAGGGCTTCGGACGAAGCGCCACTCTGGCAGCTTCCCCCCAGTCGCCTTTTTATAACAGCTCTCTTGCCTCCCGCTATGAGTACGACCCCGACCGGTTCGCGCAGGTGATCCGGGATCAGAACATGGTGGGCACTACGGTGCGGCTGCTGGTGAACGCCGACGATACTATGCGGCTCCGGGTGGCCCGGCAGATCAAGAAAATGCTGGAAGCCGGCGGCCTGAAGGTAGAAATGCTGGAATCCTCCCATAGCCGGTTCATGCGGCATCTGAACAACCGCACCTTCGACCTCTATCTGGGCCAGACCAAGCTTTCCCCCAATATGGACCTGACCCCCTTCTTCCGCAGCGGCGGCAGCCTGCGCTACGGCGCTCTGCCCGATGCGGAGATCTACGCCATGTGCATGGAAGCGCTGGCCAACTCCGGCAACTTCTACAACCTGCACCAGATGGTTGCCAACGATGGCCGCCTGACCGCTGTGCTGTTCCACAGCTACGCGGTGTACGCCGAGCGCGGCGCGCTGACGGGCCTTGCCCCCTCCCGGGACAATGTGTTCTTCTATTCCATCGGCAAATACATGGATGAAATCTGCACCGTTGAATAGTTCATAACCAAAAACCCTTTTACGCAAAAAAGCACCGTCCCGAAGGACGGTGCTTTTGCTTTTGTAAGGAATTAAACCTCGGTGACCTCGGCGAAGTACTTGATGGTGCGGACCATCTGAGAAACATAGGAGTTCTCGTTGTCGTACCAGGAAACAACCTGAACCTGGGTCTTGCCGTCGGGCAGGGGGCAAACCATGGTCTGGGTGGCATCGAACAGAGAGCCGAAACGCATGCCGATGATATCGGAGGAAACGATCTCGTCTTCGTTGTAGCCGTAGGACTCGGTAGCGGCAGCCTTCATGGCAGCGTTGATCTCAGCAACGGTGACGCTCTTGGAGCAGACAGCGTTCAGGATGGTGGTGGAGCCGGTGGGAGTGGGGATACGCTGTGCAGCGCCGATCAGCTTGCCGTTCAGCTCGGGGATAACCAGGCCGATAGCCTTGGCAGCGCCGGTGGAGTTGGGGACGATGTTGATGGCACCGGCACGGGAGCGGCGCAGGGCGCCCTTTCTCTGGGGGCCGTCCAGAGGCATCTGGTCGCCGGTGTAAGCGTGGATGGTGCACATAATGCCGGACCCGATGGAAGCCAGGTCATTCAGAGCCTTAGCCATGGGAGCCAGGCAGTTGG
>JAZSGN010000019.1:0-32565 GCA_045532755.1 Faecousia sp. | reverse complement strand
AGAAGGCAGTTGTCGAGGCCCTGACCAACAAGATCAAGGAGTCTACTTCCGTGGTTTTCGTTGACTACAAGGGTATCACTGTCGCTCAGGATACCGAGCTGCGTAAGCAGTTCCGTGAAGCAGGTGTTGAGTACACCGTCGTTAAGAACACTCTGACCAATTTCGCCACCAAGAATGTTGGTTACGACTTCTCCGAGGTTCTGAACGGTACCACCGCCATGGCTTCCACCACCGGCGATCCCATCGCCCCTGCTCGTATCGTCTGCGAGTTCGCCAAGAAGAACAAGGCCGTTAAGATTGCCATCAAGGGCGGCGTTGTTGAGGGCTCCGTGCTGTCCGCTGATCAGCTGAACGGCTTCGGTGAGCTGCCCAGCAAGAACGCCCTGGTCGCCAGCGTCCTCGGTACTTTCCTGGCACCTATCTCCAGCCTGGCCTTCGTCCTGGATCAGATCCGGATGCAGAAGGATGGCTCCGCTCCTGCTGCCGAAGCAGAAGCCTAAGCGCGTAACCCCACAAACTATCTAACTCAAAACATAATTTAGGAGGATACTAAAATGGCATCTGAGAAGATCACTGCTCTGGTTGAGCAGGTTAAGGAACTGACCGTCCTGGAGCTGTCCGAACTGGTCCACACCCTGGAAGAGGTTTTCGGTGTTTCCGCCGCTGCCGCTGCTGTTGCTGCTCCCGCTGCCGCTGCTGTTGAGGTCGAGGAGAAGACCGAGTTCGACGTCATCCTGAAGGCTCCCGGCGCTTCCAAGCTGGGCGTCATCAAGGTTGTCCGTGCCGCTACCGGCCTGGGCCTGAAGGACGCTAAGGATCTGGTTGACAACTGCCCCAAGACCCTGAAGGAAGCTATCTCCAAGGAAGACGCTGAGAAGCTGGTTGCCGAGCTGAAGGAAGCTGGCGCTGACGCTGAGATTAAGTAATTAACCTCAAAAGCTTTTTCCAACAGCCGCCGGTAACGGCGGCTGTTTTCTTTCTATCTACGCATTTCAGGAGGTTCTTTATGGAGCAAATCATGGAAAAGCTGCAATCCATTCAGTTCGACTGGTCCTTGTTCCTCAAGGCTGCCGTAGTGATGTGTGCTGCATCTTTGGTGTTTGGCCTGATCGGTAAGTTCATTTTCCGCAGGCGCTCCTCGCTGGAGCAGTCCCTCTCTGCCGCCATCGGCATTTTATTTGTGTACAGCGCGACGGTTGTTTTCTATTGTCTGGGCGGCGAGTTTCTGGATTTTACCGCTCCCCTGCCCTACATCTCTATTGAAGGCGATACGCTGACCCTGTTCTCCTTCGAAGGCGCCGCGTTCCAGGATATCTGCACCCAGGTGCTGAGCATGGTGATCCTGGCCTTTACCGTCAATCTGGTGACCGGCCTGATCCCTGAGGGAGAAAATCTGTTCAGCTGGCTGTTCTTCCGCTGTTTGACCGTTGCTCTTGCGGTTCTGGCGCACCGGTTGGTAACCTATCTGTTTGGCGCATATTTGCCGGATGTGATCGTCACCTATGCCCCCACCATTCTGCTGATCCTGCTGGTTCTTACGCTGCTGGTTGGCGTGCTCCGGTTCTTTGTGGGCGCCGCCCTTGCCACCATCAATCCGATTATCGGTATTATCTACACCTTCTTCTTTGCAACCATTGTTGGCAAGGCTCTTTCCAAGGCAGTGCTGACTACGCTGATCCTCAGCGCTCTGGTATGGCTTTTGGGATACATCGGCATTGCCACCGTCTGCATTGCCAGCGCAGCGCTGGTGGCCTATGTGCCGCTTCTGGTGGCGCTTTTGGTGATCTGGTATATCGTAAACAAGCTTTTATAAAAATCTCAGCCGCAGCGCCCCGAGGGGTGCTGCGGCTGTTTCTTATGTATGGGATTGTTCCTGAATCCATTGGAGGACCACCGGAAGGACACGCAGATTTCTGCAGAAAATGCCGTAGATATCCCGTTCCTCCAACGGCGGCTCCGTTGTTCCCACTTCGATGGTCAGCGAAGGAATGCCCAGCGCATCCATTGCCCAGTCCTTGTAGCCGCCGCAGCTTCTGCTCTCCCGCAGTTCATAGCCTGCCATTTCGCCTACGGCAAGGGCCAGAGACTTGGACAAGCTGTTCACCGGCTCTTTTTCACCGTACTCATAGTAGATGATGCTGCCCTCGCTGTGGTAGCTGATGGTAACATCAAAATCATAGGCAAGCGTGTAGTCCCGCAGAGCTCTGGCTTCTGCGGCGCAGAAAACCGATTCTCCCTTGTAGCGCATATTCGAAGGCTTGCTGCGGGCAGCAGCCTCTTCCCAGTTGGCCGCGAAGTTCTGGTTCAGATCCACGCCGAGGGCGTTTGCCTTCCAGTTCTTTGCGTAATTCTTCTGGGAGTCGGAGGTGTTGCCAACATAATAGTCCCGCAGATAGTAGTCCTTCTGCTCTTCAGTCAATTCCCTGGTCTGGGAAATGATCACGCCGTCGGGATTCACCATGGGGATCATATGGAAGCATACATTTCCATAGGCGGTTACATTGTGATCCACCCAGTAGTCTGTCAGCGCCATCACCAGCCACGCCGTCATGTGCTCCCGGCCATGGATCGCGCCATGGATCAGCACATGATGCTGTGCGTTCTCGCTGCCGATCCGCAGCACGGGGATATCCCGTCCAAGCTCGCTTTGCCCGATGCTGTCGCGGGTCACCAGTTCCGGATAACTCTGGGCGATCCACTCTACATCCGCGATCATTTGCTCATAGGAATAGGTATCCGTCACATTCACTGTGTCCAGCGTATTGGCCATGTAGGCTTCGTCGGCAATCTTAATGTAGTGCGCCCGGACATAGCCGGTTTTAGAGCCAAACTTTACCTTGGCGAATTTGAAATCCCATTCCAGGAAGGTGAAGGTATCTCCCGCTTTGATCTCGGCAAGGGACTTGCTTCCCACATCGGATCTTCTGTAGAGCATGATATTATACTTGAAATTCTGGGTCCACAGAGAAGGCGGCAGCGGCTGGATGCTTCGGGCAGGAAGATAGCCCTGCTGCTCTTCCCAGCGTACCAGCGCATAGTTGCCGTAGTATGCCAGCAGCGTCACTTCTCCCCCCGCAGGGATCTGTGCCATCACAGCAGCATCCTCCCGGGGGCTTTCCAACAAGGAAACCGCTTCTGCACCATCTAAAAACCATTGGGAAAGCACTACCGGGTCCAGCATTTCTTCCACAGGATAGCCTTCTTCATCCAGATAGCGCCACCAGAAGTTTTCGTCGGAGTGGAAACCGCACCGCTCCATAGTCACCTGGAGAAAGGTGGCGTTGGCATAGGCCTCCGCAGAGCAATCCGAATAATCCCGGTCTGCCGCAGCCGTAAGGTCCAGATAGCCGGAAGGCATCGCAACCGGCTCGCCGGTTTCCAGAGAAACCAGACTCACATCCACCGCACTGCCTCTGCAGTTATCATCCTCAGAATATTCCGGCCGCAGAGCAGCCAAAACCGCCTGATCCTCGCAGGTACGATAGGCGTCCCAGATCAAAAGGGTCAGCCCCTGGGTCTGCAGAAGTTCATTGGCCTGCTTCAGCTTTTCGGCAGTACCCAGCCGCAGCCACGCTTCCGAAAAATCGTAAACCGCCCGCTCGCCGTTATCCCGCCGGGCAAGGACCAGATCCTGCCGGGCATCGGGAATCCACTGGGACAGCAGCACAAAGGGATGCTTTTCTTCCGAAGCCTCCACAATAGGTGCAAAGGTAGCCTCGGTAGGCTCGGTTGTTTCCGCAGTCGTCGCAGCCGTTGTTGGCTGGGTGGTTTCCGCAGGCTCTGTCAGAGGCGGCATAGTCTGCACCGCAGGAACGGTAGGCGGAGTGGTTTCCTCAGGGCTTGCGAAACAGCCGGTTAAAGAAATCAGCAAGCACGCCGCAAGAATTTTTGCAATTATCTTTCTCATTGAATCACCGTTATCCAAGTTTTTACCGATTATATCACTATTTTACAAAAAACGCAAGTAATCCCTGACACCCGCAATTGAGAGAAATTTCTCCTACTGTAACAAATTTTTTATAGAAATTTCTCCTCTTTTCGGCATATTTTTGTTTTACAAATGGCATGTCTTGTATTATAATATACGAGTGAGAATTTTGTAAAGATCACTCAACTCTATACAGATTGGAAGTGTTTCTAAATGAGCCGGATGTTAGGCACTGTATCTATGGGTGTGCGTGCCCCCATTATCCGTCAGGGCGACGACCTGGTGGAAATTGTAACTGGTTCTATTCTTGACGCGATTAAGGAAGATGGCCTGCGTCCCCGTGACCGGGATGTGGTTGCCATGACTGAAGCCATCGTTGCCCGGGCGCAGGGCAATTACGCCAGCATCGATGATATCGCCCAGGATGTGCGCGCAAAGTTCGGCGGTGAAACTGTGGGCGTTATTTTCCCCATTCTCAGCCGCAACCGCTTTGCCATTTGCCTGCGGGGTATCGCTCAGGGCTGCAAGAAGGTGGTTCTGATGCTCAGCTACCCCTCTGACGAAGTGGGCAACCACCTGATTAGCTGGGATATTATGGACGAAAAGGGCATCAATCCCTACAGCGACATTCTCAGCGAGGAGCGCTACCGCCAGCTGTTTGGCTACACCGTTCACCCCTTCACCGGCGTTGACTATGTGGAGTACTACGCCAACCTGATCCGGGAAATGGGCGCAGAGGTGGAAGTGGTATTCGCCAACGACCCCAGAGCGATCCTGAACTATACCAAGAATGTTCTCAACTGCGACATTCATACCCGGGCCCGCACCAAGCGGCTGCTGAAGGCTGCCGGCGCTGAGATCGTATACGGTCTTGACGAAATTATGACCGCCCCCATCAATGGCAGCGGCTATAACGAACACTATGGCCTTCTCGGCTCCAACAAGGCCACCGAAAACACCGTGAAGCTCTTCCCCAGAGATTGCCAGAGTCTGGTTCTGGCCATTCAGGCAAGACTCTATCATCTGACCGGCAAGCACATGGAAGTAATGGTCTACGGCGACGGCGCATTCAAAGATCCCGTCGGAAAGATCTGGGAGCTGGCTGACCCGGTGGTCTCCCCTGCATATACCCCCGGCCTGGAAGGCACGCCCAACGAGCTGAAGCTGAAATATCTGGCAGATAACAACTTCGCGGATCTGTCCGGTGAAGCCCTCCGGGATGCGATCCGCAACGAGATCCAGAAGAAGGACGGCTCTTCTCTGGTGGGCAACATGGTTTCTCAGGGAACGACTCCCCGCCGCCTGACCGACCTGATCGGCTCTCTGTGCGACCTGACCTCCGGCTCCGGCGACAAGGGTACTCCCATCATCTATATTCAGGGCTACTTCGATAACTACACCACCGAATAACACAACAGCAAACCGCCCGGATCTTTCGATCCGGGCGGATATCTTTTATTCAGCCTGCAAAACTGCCTGCACCACCTGCTCCATAGCATCGGTGTTCACAGTTTCCATACGGCCGCTGTCGTAGCAAGCCGCCACAGCAGGATCAATGGGCAGCCGGGCAAGAACCGGCAGATCAAAGGATGCAGCCACCGCATCCAGCTTACTCTTGCCGAAGACCTCGATCCGCTTGCCGCAATCCGGGCATTCCAGATAGCTGTAGTTCTCTACGAAGCCCAGAACCGGCACATGCATCATATTCGCCATTTTCACGGCCTTGGATACGATCATGCTCACCAGATCCTGGGGGCTGGTAACGATCACAATGCCGTCCACCGGCAGGCTTTGGAATACGGTCAGGGGTACATCGCCGGTTCCGGGAGGCATATCCACAAACAGATAATCCACATCCTCCCAGACCACATCGGTCCAGAACTGCTTCACCGCGCCGGCGATGACCGGGCCGCGCCACACCACGGGATCAGTTGCGTTGTCCAGCAAAAGATTGATGGACATCACCTGAATACCGCCTGCGGTAAGGGCAGGATACAAGCCGTCCTGGCTTGCGCCCCGGCATTCGCTGACGCCAAAGGCGGTAGGCGCGGAAGGACCGGTAATATCCGCATCCAGAACGCCAACCCGCATCCCTCTGCGGGCCATGGCAACTGCCAGCATAGCCGTTACTGTAGATTTACCAACGCCGCCTTTTCCGGAAACCACGGCGATCACCTTTTTTACCGATGCCTTGGGATTCAGCTTGGCAAGCAGGCTTTCTGCCTTACGGTCGGCGCAATCGCTGCCGCAGGACGAACAATTTCCGCTGCAAGAACTCATGACACATAACGCTCCTTTGTTAAAAACTGGAATTATTATAGCTTCTGACCTTGCCGGTGTCAACCTCCAGGGTCGCACCGCGCAGAGGTTATCAAAGCAAATAGTTGTAGCCGAAGAAACCCAGCAGGCAAAGACCGGCAAACAGCGAGAAGATCGCAATGCCTCTGTCTTTTTTCCAATACAAACCGCTTTGAGTCAGCATCACAACGCCCATCAGCGGCATCACATAGATCAGCAGCTGCGCGATATCCAAAAGATACAGCACGCATAACACCGCTGCAGCCACAGTACACAGCAAATTCACAACCGTGAGAAACCGGGCCCAGTTACTCTGTTTGCTCCAATCCTTAAACATGTTTTCGCCTCCTGTTTATTCCTGAGCAGCTTCCCACTGCTCCATCAGTTCCAGCAGAACCATTTCTGCTTCCTCTTTTTCTGCCAGCAGCCGGGTAAGCTCCTGATAGTCTGCCGCTGCTGCTTCAATGGCTTGATCCAATGCAGCGATCCGCTGCTCCTGCTTTTCGATCTCCCGCTCCAAACGGCGAATCAGCTTGTCCGTTTCCTTGCTGCCGCCCTTGGGGCGTTCTTTTTTCGGTTTCGGCTCTGCTGCTACTGCCGGCTTTGCAGCCGCCTCATGCTCCAAAATAGACCGATACTTGCTGTAGCCGCACCGGAAATCCCGAATGCCGCCATCCTCCAGCAGCCAGATCCGCTCCGCGAACTTCTCAATAAAATACCGGTCGTGGGACACAAACAGCAGAACGCCCTCAAATTCCTCGATGGCCGCTTCGATCCACTCTCTGGAGGCAATATCCAGATGGTTGGTCGGCTCGTCAAGGATCAGAAGATTGATCTTCTCGTCCATCAGCATGCACAGCCGCAGCCGGGACTGCTCACCGCCGGAAAGGGTTCCAACGGTTTTGAACACATCCTCGCCCTGGAACAAAAACGCGCCAAGGCGGTCACGGGCCATCTGGGGTGTGCAATTCTTTTCGTAGAGCATGGTATCGTAGAGGGTTCGTTCCGGGTGGGCGAAATGGATCGTCTGGGGTAAATATCCCCATTTTACGGTGGGGCCAAACTGGATCTTGCCCTGACACTCCTCTTCCCCCAGAAGGCAGCGGATAAAGGTGGTCTTTCCGGTTCCGTTATCTCCCAGAAGCGCAATTCGCTCGCCGCCCTCTACACGAAGCTCCACATCGGAAAACAGCACCCGATCCGCATACGCTTTCGCCATCCGCCGGGTCTGGAACACCACATCGCCGGAGAAATCCTTTTCTCCGAAGGTTGCCCGCATGGTTTTTTCCGTTTTGGGTTTTTCGGTTTTGCGAATCCGGTCCATGCGGTGCTGAATAGACATAGCCCGGCGGTAAAGGGTTCTGTTGTTGATACCCCAGCCCTTCATGCGTTCGACGGTGTAGCCAAGCTGCTTCAGCTTGGCCTGCTCCTGCTCATACTGCTTCATCTGCAGGTCAAACCGGGCCTGCTTTTCGTCAATATAAAAGGAATAGTTGCCGGAATAAAATTCTCCGTGGCCATCTGTGATCTCGATGATCCGATCCGCCACCCGGTCCAGAAAATACCGGTCATGGGAAATGGTCAGCACGGTTCCCTTGAAGGCATTGATATACCCTTCCAGCCATTCCACGCTGTTCAAATCCAAATGGTTGGTAGGCTCGTCCAGCAGCAGGATATCCGTCTTTTCCAGCAGCAGCCGGGCAAGGTTCACTCGGGTCTTCTCTCCGCCGGAAAGGCTTTCAAAGCTCTGCCCCCGCTGCTCGGAGGTGATGCCAAGACCGTTGCAGATCTTGTCTACCTCCACATCCATATCATATCCGCCGCCGGACAGAAAGCGGTTGGAAAGGGTGTCGTATTCCCGAAGCTGCTCCGCCGTTGCGCCGAAGGACATGGCCCGTTCCAGTTCTTCCATCTTCTTCTTGATTCCGTGAAGCCCCGAAAACGCGGATCGCAGCACATCCTCTACGGTGTAGCCGCCGGGGAACACCGGAATCTGGGAGATCAGGCCCAGCTTTTTATGGGGGTTCACATAGACTTCGCCGTCGTCATAGTCCATCTCTCCGGTGAGGATTTTGAAGAGCGTGGTTTTTCCGCAGCCGTTGCGGCCCAGAATGGCAACGCATTCTCCTTCCTGCACCTCAAAGGACAGCCCCTCCAAAAGGTTTTCTCCGATCACGAAGAACTTTGTTAAGTTTTTAACCGAGATATCGATCATTGCAGTTCTCCGATTTTATAGTTTTTCTGCCAGGCAGCAGAGCTCTTCTTTGGTATACAGCAAATTCAGCGCCTGCAGCAAGGCATTGCTGCTCAAATGCTCCGGCAGACCCAGCATTTTCTGCAGGGCGCGCCGTTTTTCCGCGCTGTTGGGATTGCCGGACAACCCAAGGCTGCACAGATCCTGCTTTGTGATCTGGGGCTGGATGCAAACTGTGCTTTCCCCTTCGAAGGTAGCGCCGGCTCTTTTAAGGCAATCGAGGATAATTTCCGGGGTCATGCCTTCCACACCCAGCTTCCCCTCTTTTCCGGGGGCAGATTTGCGCCGCTCCTTGCCGAAAACATCGGGAATATAGGCATGCTTAAGCTGATCAGCGGGAATCGCACCCTTCAGGAAATTGCGGATTACAAATCCCGCGCCGTCGGAATCGGTGAATACGATCAGCCCCCGCTTTTTGGCCACCATACGCAGCAGCGCCAACTGCTCCTTATTCTTGAAAATTCCAAAGCCTGCCGTTTCAAAAATCGGGGCATCTACGGTCTGGCTGAGGGTATTTTTATCATATCGCCCCTCTACCACAATGGCTTCCCGAATTTTAACCATTTCGGGCCTCCTGCGCAAGCCGCAGAACCAGCAGCTCCAGAAGCCGCTCCTTGCTGTCGAAGGAAGTCTTCATCTTATAGTCAGTCTCCAGCACCAGCTCTGCAGCGCACCGATAGAACCGGTTGGAAAACTTGCCAGCCATCGACATGGTCTTGCGGGCCGGAAAATCTCCCATGCCGCAAAGGCGCATCAGTTCCGCCGGGCCTTTTCCCGACTCCAGCAGGGTCTTTGCGGTGCTGAGCTTCCGGAAATGGCTGCCCACAGCGCCCAGAACGGAGATCGGCTCCTGCTGCATCTGCAGCAGCTGCCGCAGCTTCACCAGCGCCGCACCGTGCTCTCCCCTGCTCAGCAGGTCTGTCATCTGAAAGGCTACCGCATCCAGCACCGGCTCGGTCACCGCATCGATGTCGGCTTTCACAATGGTATCCGCGCCGGAGTAGGCGCAGATCTTGGCGATCTCGCCGGAAAGAGCGGTCATCGTACCGCCGGTCAGCTCGATCAGATAGGCGCACAGATCCGAGGAAATAGATTTTCCTCTTGCCCGGAAATGGCGGGTGATCCACGTGATCAGATCCCGCTGGCTCTGTTTTTCAAATTCTACGATCCGGCCGGCATGAAGGGCATCATACAGCTTCTTCATCCGTTTGTCCGGCTTCCATTCCACGGTGACAAAGGAGAACACGATGGTACAGTATTCCGGAATATCCGAAAGTACCTCTGTCAGCCGGTTTCTTTCGCTTTCACCCAGCGAAAACAGATCGACATCATCTACCCACACGAAGGTATACTCCGCCATCATGGGCAAATTTTCCACACTGTCGGCAAAGGTTTGCAGATCAAAGGTTTCGCTGCCCAGTCTATGATAGTTAAAGGACTCCGTAAGGGGGTCTACCAGCAGCTTTTTCAGCTGCTCCAGATAATGGTGCAGCAGGAAAGTTTCCTCTCCGTGAAATACATACAGCCGGTCCGGCGCTTTCTCCTTCAGCGACTGCTTCAGCTGCTGAAGGGCATCATTCGGTTCTTTGTATTTCGCCATAGACTCACCCCCAAATCGTTATCGTTCCTTCTAAATCCGTGCGGCGGACTTTGCAGCCCAGCTGCTCCAGAATCCGGAGCAGAGAAGAGGCCGGATGTCCGTAGCGGTTGTCCGCCCCTACAGAGATCAGCACCGTTTCCGGCGCAACGCTGCGAAGCAGAAGCCAGCCTGTGGATGTAGCCGCGCCATGATGTCCGGCAATCAGGTAATCCACCTGCGGCAGCGCTGTCGCGCGGATCAGATCCAGCTCCCCCTCTGCGCTTCGGTCGCCGGTTATCAGTATAGCACATTCTTTCCGCTGAAACAAGACACACAAGCTGCTTTCGTTGGAAGACTGGGTATTTTCCGATCCAATTATGTCTAAAACCGCCTCGCCAAAGGTCAGCCGAAGTCCCTGGGTGATCCGCACCGCATTCTGGGATTCCAGCAGCCATGTGTCCAGCCCCTGCTCATCGGCAAGTGCCGGGAGAAAGACGGTTTTTGCGGAAATTCTGGTAAGCAGATTCTTTACGCCATTGACATGGTCTGCATCATAGTGGGAGAGGATCAACCCGTCCAGCGAAGTGATCCCCTGGCTCAGCAAGGTCTGGGCAGCCAGATCGGCAACCCTTTCTCCATCCTCACCGCCGCAATCGATCATATAGGTTTTTCCTTCGCTCTGCACCAGGATGCATTGTCCCTGCCCCACATCCAGAACCGTCAGCCGGTAGTTCTGGAATGCCGGTTCCAGCCAGGATGCCAGAATCGCCATCAGCAGAGTCAGCACCGCGCAGCAGCAGTATACCGCAGGCTGCTTTTTCTTTGCCAGCAAGAACAGACCAAAGAGCAGATAGCAAACACCCAGCCACAGTACAATATAAATGCTTTCGGTGTACACCGCCGCAAAGGGCAGCTTCGCCAAAAGCCGGGAAACGGCCAAAACATACCGAATCGGCCACGCCAGCAGCCAGCCCAGCATGGCAGCCGCCGGCTGCCAGAAGAAGCCCAAAAAACAGGTAAGAACGATGCCGCAGAACAGATAGGTAATGAGCCAAAGAGTCAGCAGGTTCGTTACCACACCCACCAAGCTGACAGATCCAAAGTACCACGCGCAAAGCGGCATGGTAAACACCATGGCGCTGAGGGTAACGGAAATGCCGCCGGACAGCCAGCGGAGCAGCTTGTTTTTGATATTCTTGTTCTTGTCCACCCGCAGCCAGCCGAGGATCCGGCGATTTGCTTTCCCGGAAAAGAGGAAAATACCCGCAACACTGGCAACAGATAGCTGAAAGCTGACGGATACGATGGTCTGGGGATTCCAGAGCAACATTGCCAATGCCGCAAAGGACAACCCCGTTCCGGGATCATACTCCCGTTTTGTCATAAGCGATAGCAGTATGAGCAGCTGCATAACGCAGGCCCGCACTACAGAGGGCGTGAATCCTGCCATGGCCGCAAACAAAATCAGCACCGGCACGGCCACCACCACCCGCACGACCCGGCTGTTTCCCGTTAAAAAGCAGATAATGGAAAACAAAATGGATACATGCAGACCCGATACCGCAACCACATGGCGAATTCCGCTGACAGAAAAGGCGGTTTCGGTTTCGTAGTCAAATTCGCTGCTGTCGCCCAGCAGCAATCCCTTGGCAAAGGCCACCACATCGGCCGGAAAGGCCTTTTGGAGAAGCTCGTTGACCGCTCGCCGCAGATAGGCAGGCGCATAGCGCCAGGAAGCCTCTTCTGCAGGCGTTGCGGTGGAATCTCCCGCCGGGTAGGCAAGCAGAAACAGCCCTTCTCCCCGATGATAGGTAGGCGCGCGCTGAGAGCCGATTCCCGTATAGCGCATACGGAAGCTGCCCTCGATCACATCTCCGGGAGAGACCGAGGCAATATCGTTCAAATACAGCTTGACGGAATACTGCTTGCCCTCCAGCTGCAGTGTTCCCTCTACAGCGATTCCGTAGTCGGTAGCATAGCTGAAATCCGAGGCGGTTGCCTGAATGGCAACCGTTTGACCGTCCAGTTCCATCGCATCGCGCAAATAGAGCCGGGCATAGCCCCAGTTCCAGCACAGCGCCACCGCCGCGCCAACGGTAACCAGAAGCCAACGCCGCAGCAGTTTCCCCGTAAACAGCCGCACCGCCAGAATCAAAGCCGCCGCAGCCAGCAGAATCACTGCGCCAGCGAGCCCCATTTCCGGCCAATAGGACATCAGGGCGCAGCATGCGCCAAAGCCGATGGTGAACCACATCAGTATTCGCATGCCGCCACCTATCCTCTCTTTTGCAAATTGGGGCACTGCATGATCGCAGTGCCCCGGATTTCATCAATTTACTTTAGAGGCCACAAAATCATCTACAAGAGCCAGCGCATCGTCCAGCTTGTTGATATCCTTGCCGCCGCCCATGGCGCTGTCGGGCTTGCCGCCGCCGCTGCCGCCGCAGCATACACAGACCTGACGAACCAGATCGCCGGCCTTCACACCCTTGGCAACCGCCTCCTTGCCGCAGGCAGCCAGGAAGGTGATCTTGCCGTCAGCTACCGCAGACAGCACAGCAACCACGCTGCTGTCCTTATCCCGCAGCAGATCGCCCATCTGGCGCAGCTTGCCGGAATCGGCGCCGGGGACGGTGGCAGTGATCACATGCAGGCCGCCAACCGTTCTGGCACCGTACAGGAAGCGCTCGGTCTCACCGGCGGTTTCCCGGGCTTTGAAGGTATCCACAGCCCGCTTCAGAGCCTTGATCTCGTCCATCTGGCTATGCAGCTTGTCCTGCAGCTGCTCCGGCTTGACCTTCAGCTCGCCGCAAACGGTGTTCAGCAGCTGCTGGCTCTGGTGCATCTGCTCCAGACATACCTTGCCGGTAACTGCCTCGATTCGGCGTACGCCGGAGGCTACGCTGCCCTCGCTCACAATATGGAACGCGCCAACCTTCGCGGTGTTATCCAGATGGGTACCGCCGCACAGTTCGATGGAATAGCCGCCCATGTTGACAACGCGGACGCTGTCGCCGTACTTCTCGCTAAACAGAGCCGTAGCGCCCATCTGCTTGGCCTCGTCAATGGGCATTTCCCGGGTAACGATGCCGTAGCCTTCCAGAACCGCATCCTGAACCAGCTGCTCTACGCGGGCGATCTCTTCGGCGGTCATGCCGGAATAATGGGTAAAGTCAAAGCGCAGCCGGTCCGGCTCTACCAGAGAACCGGCCTGATGGACATGGTCGCCCAGAACGGTGGTCAGCGCCTTCTGCAGCAGGTGGGTAGCGGAATGAGCGCGCATAATGGCCTTGCGGCGATCCGCATCCACGGCAACACAAACGCTGTCGCCTACATTGACGATGCCGGAGATCACCTTGCCGTAATGCAGATACTTATCGCCCTTGTTCTTCTGCACATTGTTTACAAGGAACTTGCCGTTGGGTCCGGTGATCACGCCGTGGTCAGCCACCTGGCCGCCCATTTCGGCGTACATAGCGGTGCAGTCCAGAACCAGGATTGCATCGCTGCCCTCACCGGCGGTCTGCAGCAGCTCATCATCGGCGATCACTGCCAGGATCTTGCCCTGGTTTTCCAGCATTTCATAGCCGACAAATTCGGTAGCAGGCATATCCTTGCCCAGATCGATGCCGGCCCAGCCAAGGTCTCCCAGCGCCTTGCGGGCTTCCCGGGCGCGCACCTTCTGCTCCTGCATCAACTGCCGGAAGGCATCCTGATCCAGCGTCATGCCCTCGTCTTCCACCATTTCGATGGTCAGGTCGATGGGGAAACCATAGGTATCATACAGCTTGAAGGCATCGGCGCCGGAGAAGCAGTTCTCGCCCTTGGCCTTATGCTCTGCCAGCATTTCTCCAAAGATCCGCATGCCGCCATCGATGGTACGGGCGAAGTTCTCTTCTTCTACCTTAACCACCTTCACGATATACTCTGCCCGCTCCCGCAAGTAGGTATAGTGGGTCTCGTTCTCCTTGATGACGGTCTCCACCACCTCAAACAGGAAGGGTTTGTTGACACCCAGGAGCTTGCCGTGACGGGCAGCCCGGCGCAGCAGACGGCGCAGCACATAGCCCCGGCCTTCGTTGCTGGGCAGCACGCCGTCAGCGATCATAAAGGTGGAAGCACGGATATGGTCGGTAATGACACGCAGGGACACATCGGTCTTCACACTCTGGCCGTAGGAGGCGCCGGTGATGGCAGTCACATGGTTGGTGATGTTCATAACGGTATCCACATCGAAGAGGCTGTTGACATCCTGGCAGACCACCGCCAGACGCTCCAGACCCATGCCGGTGTCGATATTCTTCTGGGCCAGCTCGGTGTAGTTACCGTGGCCATCGTTATCAAACTGGGAGAACACGTTGTTCCAGACTTCCATATACCGGTCGCAATCGCAGCCTACAGTGCAGCCGGGCTTGCCGCAGCCATACTTTTCGCCCCGGTCGTAGTAGACCTCGCTGCAGGGACCGCAGGGGCCGGAGCCATGCTCCCAGAAGTTGTCGCCCTTGCCGAAACGGAAGATCCGCTCGGGAGCGATGCCGATCTCCTTGTTCCAGATCTCGAAGGCCTCGTCATCGTTTTCATAGATGGAAGGATACAGCCGGCTCTCATCCAGACCCACAACCTTAGTCAGGAATTCCCAGCACCACGCAATGGCTTCGTGCTTGAAATAATCGCCGAAGGAGAAGTTGCCCAGCATTTCAAAATAAGTGCCGTGGCGGGCGGTCTTGCCGATGTTCTCGATGTCGCCGGTACGGATGCACTTCTGACAGGTGCAGACCCGGCGGCGAGGCGGCTCTACCTCACCCTTAAAATAGGGCTTCATGGGCGCCATGCCGGAGTTGATCAGCAGCAGAGATGCGTCATTCTGGGGAATCAGAGAAAAGCTGGGCAGACGCAGGTGGCCCTTGCTTTCAAAGTAGGAAAGAAACATTTCCCGAAGTTCGTTTACGCCATAGGCTTTCTGGCTCATTGGTAATTACCTCCAATTTTCGTATGAGCGGCACAAAAAAAGCCCGCCCCCAAACATAGGGGCGAGAAGCTCGCGGTACCACCCTAATTCGCCGCAATGCGGCATCTTGGCTGCCCGGTAACGGGGGCTTCCGACCCGGTCGTCCCGGGTGACAAAGGAAAGTGGCTTGCCGGTTTAACTAGGAAGGGCTCTCACCGTCCCCTTCTCGCTGAAAAAGCATACGCCGGCTTGGTTCTCCTGCGGTCTTTGCATATCGGATTTATTTTACCATAGAATCATAAAAAGTCAACTTTTTTTCCGGATTCCAGCGGATTTTTTCCATTATTTCTAAAATTCCCGCCGCACCGAAGTGCGGCGGGAATCGATGTCAGATATGCTCAATCAGCCACTGGCGAAGGGCCTCCCGGCCTTCCTCGCTCATGGGGAAGGTGGCCTCCCCTTCCATCTGGCTTTTTTCATAGCAGAAGGGGCCATGCCAGTATTCCACACGGATGCTGCTTTCCGGAAAATTTACTTCCTTAGAAGGAAACTTCACCACATTGGGAACTGCCCGGAAGCGGAAATCTCCACAAGAGCCGGTAAACAGATTGTTCATGGCAAAGGTGTGCAGCGTAGGTAAATAGATTTCCGCCATGGGTCATTCCTCGGTGAGCTCTTCCATCTCGTCCAGCAGGCGGCCGAACAGCTCCAGCGCCTGATTGACGGGCTCGGGAGAGGTCATATCCACGCCGGCGCCCTTCAGCAGGTCGATGGGGCTCTTGGAGCAGCCGCCGGAGAGGAACTCCAGATAGGCCTTTACTGCGCTTTCGCCCTCAGAGAGGATCTTGCGGGACAGCGCGATGGCGGCGGAGTATCCGGTTGCGTACTGGAAGACATAGTAGTTATAGTAGAAATGAGGAATTCTCGCCCATTCTACGGCAATATAGTCGTCTACCACCATATCTTCACCGAAGTACAGCTCGTTCAGGCGGCGGTACTCGGCGCAGAGCACATCGGCGGTGAGGGTCTTGCCCTCGTTGACCATACGGCCGATGTTCAGCTCGAACTCGGCGAACATGGTTTGGCGGAACAGCGTACCCTTGAACTGCTCCAGGAAATGGTTGATCAGATACGCCCGCTCTTTCTTATCGGTGGTCTTGCCCAGCAGGTATTCCATCAGCAGAGCCTCGTTGCAGGTGGAAGCCACCTCGGCAACAAAGATCACATAGCCGGCATCGATGGGATTCTGGGTCTTGTTGGAAAGGTAAGAATGCAGCGCGTGACCCATTTCGTGGGCAAGGGTAAACTGGCTGTCGAGATTGCCGTTGTAGTTCAGCAGAACATAGGGATGTACCATAGCGCCGGCAGAGTAGGCGCCGCTGCGCTTGCCCTCGTTCTGGTAGACATCGATCCAGCGGTTTTCGAAACCCTGCTTCAAAATTGCCCGGTAATCCTCACCCAGAGGAGCAAGAGAATCATACACCGTCTGCTTGGCCTCGGCAAAGGGAATCTCCTTGTCTACGCCTTCCACAAGATTGGTGTACACATCGTAGAAATGCAGTTCATCCACGCCCAGCAGCTTCTTACGCAGGCGGACATAGCGGTGCATCTTGTCCATATTCTGGTGGACAGCCTCGATGAGGTTCAGATACACGGAGGTAGGAACATTGGTTCTGTCGAGGGAGGCTTCGAAAGCCGAATCATACTTGCGGGCATGGGCAAAGAACTTCAGCTGCTTATTCTGGGCATTGAGCAGAGCGGCAGCCGTATTGCGGAACTTGCCAAAACCTTTGTACATACTTTCGTAAGCGCTCTTGCGAAGCTGACGGTCTTCGCTCAGCTGGCAGGCAACAAAGTTACCCTGGCTCAGCGGATGGGCTGCGCCCTTGGAGTCCACCGCATCATCAAAGGTGATGTCCGCATCGGCGAACATGCCGTAGATGGTATCGGGGGCATCGGCCATTTCGCCGGCGGCTGCCAGCAGCTTTTCTTCCGCGGCAGACAGCGTGTGAGCCCGGCGGCGGCGCATATTGGTCAGATACCGGCGGTAGCGCTCCAGACGGGGTTCTGCCTTATAGAATTCTTCCAGCGCTTCATCGGAGATGGCCATGATTTCCGGCGTTTCAAAGCTGCCTGCGGCGCTCAGAGCCACCACAACGCCCATAAACTTGCCGGTCATCGCCTGATAAACGGAATTGCGGGTATCCTCATCCTGCTTGCGCATGCAATAGTTCGCCAGCAAGGACACCTTCACATCCACTGCCTCCATGGCAGAAAGGTATTCAAACAGCACAGCGCCGGACTCGCCCAGACGGCCTGCATAGCTGACCAGCTTTTCCTGATCCGCAGCCAGAGAAGCCAGTTCCTGCTCCCACGCTTCATCGCTGGGATACATATCCTCGGTGGCCCAGGTATCCTCTTTGGCCAGCTCGCTGCGCTTAGGGATTCTTTTCGTTTCTTCCATGTTTATACCTCCTATGTTGGTTTTCTATATTATACCACAGCTTTTTCAAATTGCAATTGCCAAGCCGGGAAGAATGTGATAAAGTATGGCTTGGTGATTTTTATGAACAAACGACTGCTGGGCAGCCTCGCTCTGGCGCTTGCTACTGTGATCTGGGGCTGTGCCTTTGTTGCCCAAAGCGTGGGCATGGACTATATCGGTCCCTTTACCTTTCAGGCGGTCCGCTGCCTGCTGGCGGTAGTGGGGCTTCTTCCCATAATTCTGATTGCCGACCGCTTCAAAAATGACGGAAAAACCTTTTTCTCCCGCTGGGCAGACGCTGCCCTTTGGAAAGCAGGTCTTCTGGCTTCTGTGCCGCTGTTTCTGGCGGTAAATCTGCAGCAGCTGGGAATCGTTTCCACCGATGCCGGCAAATCCGCCTTTCTCACCGCCATGTATATCGTGATCGTGCCGGTGATTGGGCTGTTCTTCGGCCGCAAATGCGGCGCGAATGTGACAATCGGCGTGGCGCTGGCGGTAGTGGGACTTTACCTGCTCAGCTGCGTGGACGGCAGCCGCTTCCGCATAGGCGATCTGTTTCTGGTTCTGTGCGCGGTTATGTTTGCATTGCAGATCACGGTGGTAGACCGCTACGCCAATGTGGTAGACGGTCTGCGGCTGAACCTGATTCAGTCGCTGGTCTGCTCCGCCCTTTCGGCGGTTGTCATGCTGGTGCTGGAAAAGCCAAACTGGCAGGCGATCCTGCAGTGCGCGCTGCCCCTGAGCTACGCAGGCTTTCTTTCCATGGGCATTGCCTACTGGTTGCAGATCATCGGCCAGAAGTACCTTCCCAGCGGCCCGGCCTCCATCATTATGAGCCTGGAATCCGTATTTGCCCTGCTGGCAGGCTGGCTGCTTCTTCACGAGCGGCTCACCGGCTGGGAAACTGCCGGCTGCATTTTGATGTTTGCCGCGGTGATCGTATCGCAGATTCCTGTAAAACAAAAAAAGAGGTGACACCATGAAAGCATTCAAACTCAACTGGCGATTCTGGTTTTTTGCCATTTTCCTTATCGCAGTGTGTTTGTTCGGCGCAGCCGCTGTTCGTATGCTGCTTAGGAATGAAGTGGCACTTGAGGATGGCCCAATGCCCCCTGCTCTCTCCCGGTTTTTTGCTGCCTTTATTTCCGTTATTCTGCTGTCCTACCTGTATTCCTCCATCGTCATGCTTTGGCAGGTATTCCGCTATAAGGGACTGGGGCTTACCCTTACCTCAGCAGGCATAGAGAACACCGTGGTTTACATCAATCTGCTTGCTTTTGTTATTGTTGCACCTGTAAAGCTTATTCCTTGGGAAGCGGTTCACTATACGGATTTTGATGAGAAAGCGCCCTATGCACGGGTTCGCATCCGTAAGGTAGAAGCAGGCCTTCCGGCAAAAGCAATTCTCTTTATCATGGGCTATCATTTTTGCTATGGATTTGTCCGTCCCTGCGTAGCTGTTGAAGATGTCCAAAAATATCAGCACAAATTTGAAAAGAACCCGGATTGAATCCGGGTTCTTTTGTTTTACTGGTTATCCTGTTCGATGATCCGCTTCATTGCTTCGATACCTACCCGGATGGCGCCGGAGGTATCCTCTGTCATGGGCATTTGCATGCCCAGCTTTTCCCGCTCCTGATTCCAAACCGCGTGGAAGCAGCTTCCGCAGCGTACGCCCAGCGCAGCCGCTACCACAAACAGCGCGGCGGATTCCATTTCGCTGGCCTTTACGCCCAATCGCTTCCATGCTTCCCACTTCTGCAGCAGCTCATAGGAAACCGGAGATTTCTGGGGCGCGTGCTGGCCATAAAAGGAGTCTTTGCATTGCACAACGCCCACATGGGTGCGGAAGCCCAGAGCCTCACTGGCAGCCTTCAGCGCAGCCGTAATGCCAAAGTCCGGCACGGCGGGGAACTCAATAGGGGCATACTCCAAAGAGGTATGCTCAAACCGGATCGCGCCGGTGGCAACCACCACATCTCCGGGCAGAACATCCAGATCGATGCCGCCGCAAGTGCCGACCCGGATAAAGGTATCCGCGCCGATGGCAGCAAGCTCTTCCATGGCGATGGCCGCCGAAGGGCCGCCGATGCCGGTGGAGCACACGCTGACCTTCTGCCCCAGCAGGGTGCCGGTGTAGATATTGTACTCCCGGTTCATGCCGATATGTACCGGGTTATCAAAACACCTCGCAATGGCCTCGCAGCGGCCGGGGTCGCCGGGCAAAAAGACATACCGGCCCACATCCCCTTCCACGCAACGAATATGAAACTGTTTTCCTGTGTCCTGCATAGCGATACCCTCCTGTTTTTCTTTTAGTATAACACGATAAACGGCCAAATGCAAAAGATTTTCAGAACAGACTTACCTGACTGGTATCCGGCAAATCTCCGAACGCGCCGGCATCCTTCAGCATCTGGATATGGGTCTTGGAAACCTTGGGGCAGGCCGCTGCCACTTCCTCGATGGAAATAAACTTCTTTCCCTCTCTGCCCCGGACAAGGTCTTCCGCAGCGCTTTCACCGAGGCCGGAAATGGCCACAAAGGGCGGACGCAGCTTGCCGTCCTCAATGATAAACCGCTTTGCTTCGCTCTTATACAGGTCAACGGGCAGGAATTCGAAGCCGCGCAGATAGTATTCGTAGACCACTTCCAGGGTTGTCAGCAGGTCTTCGTCCTTATCGGTGGCCTCCTCATTGCTGTCGATGGCCTGAATATTGGCAATGGCCAGTTCCTTGCCGCCGGTCATCAGGTTCAGGTCGAAGCCGCCCTTCTGGCTTCTGCGGTAGAAATAGGCAGAATAGAACGCCAGGGGGTGATACACCTTAAACCAGGCGATCCGGAACGCCATCATAACATAGGCCACGGCGTGGGCCTTAGGGAACAGATACTTGATCTTCTTGCAGGAGGTGATGTACCATTCCGGCACGCCGACATTCCGCATTTCCTCCTCGGCGCCTTCGGGCAAGCCTCTGCCCTTACGCACCATTTCCATGATCTTAAAGGCCCGCTTTTCCGGAAGACCGCAGGAAATCAGGTAGATCATAATATCGTCACGGCAGCCGATGGTCTGGTCTACCCGGGCAGTGCCGGATACGATCAGATCCTTGGCGTTATCCAGCCACACATCCGTTCCGTGGGTGTAGCCGGAGATTCGAACCAGAAAATCGAATTTTTTCGGCATGGTATCCAGAAGCACCTGCCGGGTGAAGCGGGTGTTGAATTCCGGAACCGCCACCGCACCGGTAGGGCCGAGAATGGGGTCATCCACATAGCCCAGCTCCTCGGAAGAGGTAAAGATGGACATAGTCCGCTTATCGTCCAGCGGGATCGTTTTGGCATCCACACCGGTCATATCCTCCATCATGCGGATCATGGTGGGGTCGTCATGGCCCAGCATATCCAGCTTCAGGAGGTTTTCTTCCATGGAGTGGTATTCGAAATGGGTAGTGATCTGGTCGGAATTGGGGTCGTCCGCCGGGTGCTGCACCGGGCAGAAATCCCAGATCTCATTTTCCTGGGGAATGACAACCAGACCGCCGGGGTGCTGTCCGGTGGTACGGCGGACATCCACGCAGCCATTGGCCAGCCGGGCCTTTTCCGAAGCGGAGGCAGTTTCGCCCCGCTTTTCCAGATATTTCTTTACATAGCCAAAGGCCGTTTTTTCCGCCACCTTGCCAATGGTGCCTGCCCGGAAAACGTGGGATTTACCAAACATTTCCACACAGTAGGCATGGGCGCGGGCCTGATACTCACCGGAGAAGTTCAGGTCGATATCCGGCACCTTGTCGCCGCCGAAGCCGAGGAAGGTTTCAAAGGGAATATTGAAGCCGTCCTTTTCCATAGCTGTGCCGCACAGCGGACAGGTGGCATCCGGCAGGTCCGCGCCGCAGCCATACCCCTCCGGCACATCCAGAACGGTGTGCTTGCACTGGGGATTGGGGCAGCGGTAGTGGGGCGGGAAGGAGTTGACCTCCGTAATGCCGGAAAGATAGGCCACAATGGAAGAGCCTACCGAGCCACGGGAGCCGACCAGATAGTTGTTCTCCAGGGAATTCTGAACCAGCCGCTGGGCAGACATATAGATCACATCGTAGTGACAGCTGATAATATCGTTCAGCTCCACCTCTACCCGCTTTACCATACTCTCCGGCGGATTTTCGCCGTAGAGCCGGTGGAACTTGGTGTAGACCAGATTTTTCAGGTCTTCCACCGAGTTCTCGATGGCCGGCGCAAACAGATTGTGAGGCACGGGACGGACATAATCGCACATATCCGCAATGAGATTGGTGTTGGTGACTACCACCTCATAGGCCTTTTCCTTGCCCAGATAGGCAAACTCCGCCAGCATTTCATCGGTGGTACGGAAGTACAGCGGATTGGGGCTGTCGTAATCCGGAAATTCCTTGACAGCCAGCAGAATATGGCGGAAGATCTCATCCTCGGGATTCAGGAAATGCACATCGCCGGTAGCCACTACCGGCTTGCCCAGCTCCTCACCCAGCCGGACGATGGTGCGATTGAATTCCCGAAGCTCCTCTTCCGTTTGCACGATTCCCTTTGCCAGCATAAACCGGTTGTTGGACAAGGGCTGGATTTCCAGATAATCGTAGAAAGAGGCAATGCGCTTGAGCTCATCGTCGCTCTTGCGATCCAGAATCGCCTGAAACAATTCGCCAGCCTCGCAGGCAGAGCCGATGATCAGGCCCTCCCGCAGCTTCATCAGCTCCGATTTGGGAATCCGGGGAACGCGCTTATAGTACTTCAGATTGGAATCGGTGATCAGATGGTACAGATTCCGAAGACCCTGCTGATTCTTGGCAAACAGAATGATGTGGCGGGCATGGCGGTCACCGATACGGTTCTGCGACCGCAGCGACATCATCGCCTCATTGACCTGTTGCAGCCGGGAAAGGCCCATTTCTTCCAGACGGGTCAAAAAGCGGGCCATGATCAGGCCGCAGATCACCGCATCGTCCGCTGCCCGGTGATGGTTGAATTCCGGCAGGCTCAGGGCATCTGCCACAAGATTCAGCTTATGTTTACCCAGCTGGGGCATCAGATTCTGGGCCAAAATCAGGGTGTCGGCGGTAGTATGGGTAAATTCCAGCCCCTGCCGCCGGCATTCAGCTCGCAGGAAGCCGGCATCGAAGTCGGCATTATGGGCAACCAAAACCCGGTCGCCTACGAATTCCAGAAATTCCGGCAGCACCTGCTCGATTTTCGGTGCGCCCAGAAGGTCTGCGTCGGTAATACCCGTAAGGTCGATGATCTTCTTCTCCAGCTTCCGCTGGGGGTCTACAAAGGTCTGGAAACGGGCAATTTCCTCGCCGTTTTTCATGCGGACCGCGCCAATTTCGATGATCCGGTCCGTTTGGGAGGACAGGCCGGTGGTTTCCAGATCAAAGGCCACATATTCTTCGTCGAAGGCCATGTCTCGGCTGCCGTGTACCACGATCCGGTCGTCCACATCGTTGACAAAATAGCCCTCGCAGCCATACAGCACCTTGATGGAATCGTTGGTGCCTGCCACCTTGGGCGCACCCTTCCAATCCTCCAGAACATGCAGCGCATCGGTAAAGGACTGCACGCAGCCATGGTCAGTAATGGCAATAGCCCGGTGTCCCCAAGCAGCAGCCTGTTTGATGGCGGCCTCCGTATTGGTCAGAGCATCCATGTTGCTCATGGCGGTATGCAGGTGCAGCTCCACCCGCTTTTCCCCGGGGGCGGTGTCTTTTCTCTGGGGCATGTAGCCGGACATAATGGAATAGGGCTTGAATACGATCTCATTATCGTAGTTATTCACCGTGAGCTTGCCCTGGATCTTCAGAACAGATCCCTTTTTCACATTCTCCAGAATCGGCTTGGCTTCCCGGTTTTCCATAAACCGGTTGATCCGCACAGAGCCGGTGTTGTCGGTAATGTCAAAATTGATGACCCATGCGTTCCGCTTTTTCAGTTCCTTATGCTCAACCGCAAACACCCGGCCTTCCACGATCACAGTACCCATATTCAGGTCCAGCTTATTCATGGGGGTGGCCTTGCCCTTAAAGGGTTTTCCGTAAATAGCCTCGGATTTCGGCGCCTGCACCGCCTGAGGCGTGACCACGGTTCTTCTGGGGGCGGCGGAGATCATTTCGTCCCGCATTTTCTGCATGGCATCGAACAGCTCCTGCCCCTCCAGATTATGATGGGCTGTGAATTCTATGGTAACACGAACACCGAAGCGGTCAAACAGCCTGCCGCAAACCCGGTTCGACGATTCCTCCAGCAGCTTTTTGCCGTTGCCCCGCAGCTCTACACGCAGCACCGGGCCATCCCACTTCCAGCGTGCGCCGGAAAGGCTGCCCCGGTTCATGGTGTCCTCGTCTACAAACATCTGCACCAGTTCTTCCGGCTCGATGGCATAGATTTCCTGCTGGGGATGGGTCAGCCGGACATCTACCGCCCGCAGGCCGTAGGTTTCGCAGATCCCCCGGCAGGCTTCATCCAAAAGCCGCAGCGGGATATAGGTTTCCGAGTGCAGCTGCAGCTCCACCCGCCGGGCGGCAACCTGAATGTTTGCAGCGACAACGGCCGCCGAAGCGAGCGCTTCAGAAAGCGCCTCCGGCGGCTGATATTCGGAAAACATATCTAAAAAGTAGGTTATGTCTTTCATGGATCTCCTTAGAGTTTCTCTATTCTCTGCAGCAGCGCGGGCAGAAGCTCACCATAGGGCAGCTTCGCTACCTGCACGCCCTTTTCGAACAGCATGCCAAAGCCATCGCCGCCGGCGATGCCGATGTCGGCCTCCCGGGCTTCTCCCGGGCCGTTGACAATGCAGCCCATAACTGCCACCGTTATGGGCTTGCGGCAATCCTTCAGCGCCTCGTCCACCTGATTCACAAGGCCGATCAGGTCGATCTGGGTCCGTCCGCAGGTGGGGCAGGAAATGATATTCACACCCTCTGCCCGAAGACCGGCTGCCTTCAGAATGTCCTTGGCGGCGTATACTTCTTCTACGGGATCATCGGTCAGGCTCACCCGGATGGTATCACCGATGCCATCCAGCAGCAGCGCGCCAATGCCCATGGCAGACTTCATCAGGCCCATTCGCACCGGGCCGGTTTCCGTTACACCGATGTGCAGCGGATAATCACAGCGGCTGCGGAACAGCCGGGAGGAAGCTACCATAGTAGGAACGGTGGAGGATTTCATAGACACGCAGGTGTCATAGAAGCCAAATTTTTCCAGCAGCTCCAGATGGGAAAAAGCGCTTTCCACCAAAGCCTCCGCCGTGGGATGACCGTATTTTTCCAGCAGCTTTTTATCCAGGCTGCCGCCGTTCACGCCAATGCGGATGGGAATTTTCTTCTCTTTGCATACGGCAACCACCGCCTCCACCCGGTCTTCTCCCCCGATGTTGCCGGGGTTGATGCGGATCTTGGAGGCGCCGCCCTCTGCGGCCGCAATGGCCAGCTTATAATCAAAATGGATGTCAGCCACCAGCGGCAGCGGACTTTCGCTGCAGATATCCCGGAAGGCTCTTGCAGCTTCCATGTTGGGTACTGCCAGACGCACGATCTGGCAGCCGGCAGCCTGCAGGCGGGAGATCTGCTCCAAAGAGCCTGCCACATCGGTGGTTTTGGTGTTGAGCATGGATTGAATTACCACGGGCGCACCGCCGCCGATGGGAACATTGCCTACCATAATCTGCCTTGTCATTGGTTTCACCCCTTAAAAAGTCCCAAAATATCCTTAAATGTGATCACCGCGATCAGTCCCAGCAGAAGGATCATGCCGGCTCCATGGAGATATGCCTCATACTTGGCATCCACCTTCTTGCCGGTGATCTTTTCTGCCGCCACCGTAATCAGCAGGCAAAATGCCCGTCCGCCATCCAGCGCAGGGAGCGGCAGCAGGTTCATAACCGCCAGATTTACGGCGATCATAGCGCCGTAACTGACCAGCGTCATAATAGCCGCCTGAGTGCTCTGGGCAGATTGGGCGGTTTGCGACATCTGCTGCACAATGCCCACGGGGCCCGACATGTCGGAAATGCCTGCCTGGCCGGAAACCAGCATTTTCAGACTCAGCCGAACTGTGCGGATATAGTCGATGGCAGAGTTCCAGACATATCCGATCTTCTGCCCCAGCGTAGCGGGCGCGTAGGCAAAGGTAAATCCGTAGAGATAGGAAACCGTTCCGTCCTCGTTCTCCACCGGATGCTTTTCCATGAGAAAATCCTCGAGATAGACCTTCTGGCCGTTGCGTTCTACCACCAGATCATGCACATCTCCCGGATTCAAAGACAGAATCAGGGAAAAATCCGATGCCACATAGATCTTTTCGCCGTCAACCTCCAGAAAACGGTCACCCTGCTGCAGCCCATTCTCGTGGAAAATGGTGCTCCAGGATTCGTAAGAATCCACCTCGGGCATCAAAATCTGCTCAGCCGGCGCAACTACGACGGCCAGCAGCACAAGACCTGCCACGAAATTCATAAAAGATCCGGCAACCAGAATCAGCAGCCGCTTCCACCAGGCTACGCTGGTAAAGGCCCGGGGATTCTCGCTGTCGCCGTCCTCTCCCTCCATGGCGCAGTAGCCGCCGAAGGGAATGCAGCGCAGGGCATACAGAGTCTCGCCTACCTGCTTTTTGAAAATAGCAGGGCCCATAAAGATGGAAAACTCGTTCACCTGCACGCCGGAGAGCTTCGCCGTAATAAAATGGCCCAATTCATGCACGACCACCAGCAGGCTGAACAGCAAAATAGCAAACAAAATAATCATATTTTATCCTCGTTTCAAAGGGATTGCTTGATAAATTCCCGGGCGAGCCGATCGGATTCGAGAATCTGCTCCAGAGTCGGCCGGGCAATATAGGACGATGCCTCCACCGCCTGGGAAACCAGCCGGTAGATATCGTAAAATCCTATCTTGTCGGCAAGGAAGAGGGCAACCGCTTCCTCGTTGGCGCCGTTCATCACCGCGCAGGCATTGCCGCCTGCTTGGGCACATTCTCTCGCCAGACGCAGACACGGAAACGCCTCCATATCCGGCGCATAAAAAGTCAGCGGCGGGCAGGACAGCAGATCCAGCTGCTCCACCACGCACTCTCTTCTTTCCGGGTAGGTAAAGGCCAGCTGGATCGGCAGCCGCATATCCGGCGTACCCAGCTGCGCCATCACCGCGCCATCCGTAAACTCCACAAAGCTGTGGACAATGCTCTGTCGATGGATCACCACATCCACCTTCTGAAGCGGAAGCCGGTACAGCCGCATGGCCTCGATTACCTCAAGGCCCTTGTTCATCAGCGTTGCACAATCAACGGTGATCTTCGCGCCCATCTTCCAATTAGGATGCTTCAGGGCATCGGCTTTGGTAACATGGCGCAGAGCCGCAGGCTCCATGCCAAAGAAGGGCCCTCCGGAGCAGGTCAGGATCAGCCGCTTGATCTGCTCAGAAGAATGGTTGCCCATAAGGCACTGGAAAATGGCAGAATGCTCAGAGTCCACGGGGATGATCTCGCTGCCATAGGCTGCCGCTTCTTCCATAACCAGTTCGCCGGCGCAAACCAGCGTTTCTTTATTGGCAAGTCCGATCCGCTTGCCGGCACGAATGGCGGCAAGGGTGGGCTTCAGACCCAGCATACCCACTACGGCGGTGATCACACAGTCGGCTTCCGCCATTGTTGCGGCCTGAATCAGGCCCTCCTCACCCCATGCGATCTGAATAGGCTCGCCGGAAAGCATCTGCGCCAGCTGCCCGGCAGCCTCGCAGGTCGCCATAACCGCCAGCTTCGGCCGGAACTTGCGGCACTGCTGTGCCATCCGTTCCACATTGCTGCCGGCGGTCAGCGCCGCAACCGGAATATTCAGATGTTCTACAATATCCAGACTTTGCCGCCCAATCGAGCCGGTAGAGCCCAGAATGCTTACACATTTTACCATATTATTTCACCAGAGGGATTAATAGCAGCAAGGTTTCCGCCAATGGGCCAACGATCATCATAGAGTCAAACCGGTCCAGAATTCCGCCATGACCGGGGATCAGATTGCCGTAGTCCTTAATACCGGTCTGCCGCTTGATCACAGAAAAGCACAAATCACCAAATACCGCCGCAAAGGCGCCAACAAAGCCGTAAATACCGGCAAAAAGATAGTTTGCGCTGAAATCATAGACTTTCTGCAGCACCAGAGCATAGACAATTACGCCCACAATGGCGCTGATAACACCGCCGACCACGCCCTCCACCGTCTTTTTCGGGCTGATGACGGGCGCCAGCTTGTGCTTGCCAAAGAAGCGGCCCGCAAAATAGGCACCGGTGTCCGGCATAAAGGCCATCACCATAGGCAGCAGGATCAGAAAACGCCCATTTTCCTGCCCGTGGATCCGGACAAGGCTGCTGAACAGAAACGGGATCAGAATGCCGCCGGCAAAGCAAACAGCGACCTGAGAAAAGCTGACACTGCCATGGTACTTCATCATTGTTCCAAACACAGCCGCCGTAAAAATCAGCAGCCCAGGCAGCGCCCAGACATAGGGCATGCCAAAATAGCACCACAGCGGAACCAGCGCCGCCATGACCATAGAAACAGCAATCAGCAGCTTGCTTTCTACCAGACGGGTGTTATGCAGCAGTTCCCAGGCGGCAATAGCCGACATTGCGGAAAACAGCACCGCAGTCACGATCTCCGGCAGCACCAAAACCGCCAGCAGCAGCAGCGGCAGCAGCGCCACAGCCGCCAATATACGAGTCAACATGGCTTACACTCCTCCAAACCGGCGGTTGCGCCGGTAATATTCTTCGATGGCCTGATCCAGATGCTCCGCCGTAAAATCCGGCCAGAGCACATCCATAAACACATACTCCGAATAGGCCGATTGCCACAGCAGGAAATTGCTGGTACGCATTTCGCCGGAGGGTCGGATGATCAACTCCGGGTCCGGCACTTCGGCAGAATACAGATAGGTGCTGAGCAAGCTCTCTGTCAAATCCTCCGGGCGGTACTTGCCATTTTGCACATCCCGGGCAAAGGCCTGGGCAGCCTGCACCAGCTCTCCCCTGCCGCCATAGTTCAGGCAGAAGTTCACCTGGGTATCATAGGGCGCCGATTGGGCCTCCGCTTCCCGGCACAGCTTCTGCAGCCGGGGTGACAGCCGGGAAAGATCGCCAAAGAACCGCACGCGGACACGGTTTTTCTCCATATCACGCAGGGCTTCTTTCAGATAGTTCCCCAGCAGCCGCATAATGCCGGCCACCTCTTCTTCGGAGCGTTTCCAATTCTCGGTAGAAAAGGCATAGACCGTTAAGTATTTTACGCCGATGGATCGGCAGTAATCCGCAACTTTACGAAAGGTTTCCGCGCCGGCAGAATGGCCGGCGTTACGGGGCAGACCCCGCTTTTTTGCCCACCGTCCGTTGCCATCCATAATGATGGCAATATGCTCCGGGACCGGGCGGGCAGCAGAATTGGTATCCAAAAGTGCCATAGCCGCACTCCTTTTCAGGGATAAATGGGTAGCATATTGGGGGTGCAAGCACCCCCAATCCAAAACGCCAAATTAAATGGCCATCAGTTCCTTTTCCTTGGCAGCCAAGGCTTCGTCTACCTTCTTGATGTAGCGGTCCAGCAGGTCCTGCAGATCCTTCTCTGCCTTCTTCTGCTCGTCTTCGGTGATCTCAGACTTTTTCTTCAGTGCCTTCAGGTAGTCCATGCCGTCGCGGCGGATGTTGCGCATGGCAACCTTGGCTTCCTCGGCATACTTCTTAACCTGCTTGGTCAGCTCTCTGCGGCGCTCCTCCGTCAGCTGGGGGAACACAAGACGGATCACACGGCCGTCGTTCTGGGGGTTGATGCCCAGATCGGACATCTGGATCGCCTTCTGGATATCCTTCAGCAGCTTCGTGTCCCAAGGCTGGATCACCAGCGTACGGGCATCGGGAGAAGCAATGGTGGCGACACCGTTCAGAGGAGTCTCCTGTCCATAGTATTCCACGGTGATGCGGTCAAGAACCTTTGCATTGGCACGGCCCGCACGGACAGCACCGAAGTTATCCGCCAGAACTTCCAGCGTTTTTTCCATTTTTCTCTGATATTCCTTAAAATCTACGCTCATAATGCATCCTCCTCAAAGCTGTTTTTAACGGTGGTTCCAATCTGTTCGCCCCGGACGACCCGCAAAATGCTGTTTTCCTCCGCCAGACCGAAGCAGACAAGAGTCATATTGTTGTCCATCGCCAGCGTCATGGCGGTGGAGTCAGTTGCCTTCAGGTGCTGCGCCAGCACCTCATCATAGGTAAGCCGGGAGTATTTCACCGCGTTGGGGTCCACATCCGGGTCGGCAGAATAGATGCCGTCCACATTCTTCGCCATCAGAATGGCATCCGCCTCGATCTCCACGCCCCTCAGAACCACGCCGGTATCCGTAGAGAAATAGGGGTTACCGGTGCCGCCGGCGAACACAACAACCTTACCCGCCTGCAGATAGCGCTCAGCGGTATCGCGGGTAAAATATTCGCAGAACTTGTTCATTTCCACAGCGCAGAGCACCCGGGCATCTACACCCTGCTTGCCCAATGCATCCGCAAGAGCAATGGAATTCATAACCGTACCCAACATACCCATGGCATCGGCGTGGGAGCGCTGCATTTTATCGCCGCCGTCCTTGACACCGCGCCAGAAATTGCCGGCGCCTACCATAACGCCAACCTGCACACCCAGGTCGGTCACCTCTTTAATGGCAGAGCATACAGAATTGATTACATCAAAGTCCAGTCCGCGGCGGCCATCGCCCGCAAGGGCTTCGCCGCTGACCTTAAGCATGATGCGCTTATACTTGATCTGGGGCAACTGGAATCCCTCCTTATCCTTATATCCTCCCCTATTTTATAATAAGTCAGCCGAATTGACAACCACAATTTCTCATTTTTCATAAATTGTTTTCGTTTTTTTCGCAGCTTTCTCCGTCTGCGGCCCATTTGCGGAAAAACAGCCCCAAGAGATGCGTTTTTATGTTGCAAAAATTACGCAAATCGGTTATAATGAATTGATTTTTAATCCAAAGTGAGGGTTTTCACCATGGCTGAAATGACAGAAAGCAAAAATTTCATTCACGCCTTTATTGAAGAAGATATTGCGCAGGGCGGGCGTTTTGCCGGCAAGACCGTTCACACCCGGTTTCCTCCCGAGCCTAACGGCTACCTGCATATCGGCCACTGCAAGGCGCTGATTATTGATTTTGGTACTGCGGAGAAATTCGGCGGTCTTTGCAACCTGCGTATGGACGACACCAATCCCACCAAGGAAGATGTGGAATTCGTGGAGGCCATCAAAGAAGACATCCATTGGCTGGGCTTCGACTGGCAGGATCGCTTTTTCTACGGCTCCGATTATTTCGAGCAGACCTACCTCTTCGCCGAGGAGCTGATCCAAAAGGGTCTTGCGTATGTGTGCGAGCTGACTCCCGAGCAGTTCAAGGAATACCGGGGCGATTTGAACACCCCCGCCGTATCCCCCTACCGTGACCGCCCTGTGGAAGAAAGTCTGGATCTGTTCCGCCGTATGCGTGCCGGTGAGTTTGCCGACAACACCTATACCCTGCGTGCCAAGATCGATCTGGCCTCCGGCAATTTCAATATGCGCGATCCGGTTATCTACCGCATTCGCCATATGCACCATCACCGTCAGGGCAACAAGTGGTGCATCTATCCCATGTACGACTTCGCTCACCCCATTCAGGATGCGCTGGAGGGCATTACCCACAGCCTGTGTTCTCTGGAATTTGAGAATCACCGCCCCTTGTATAACTGGGTTGTAGAGAATGTTTCCGTAGGCCACCATCCCCGGCAGATCGAATTTGCCCGGCTGGGTATCGACCACACGGTGCTTTCCAAGCGGAAGCTGCGTGCGCTGGTAGAAAACGGCTATGTGTCCGGCTGGGATGACCCCCGGATGCCCACTCTGTGCGGCCTGCGCCGCCGGGGTTACACCCCCAACTCCATCCGCAATTTCTGCGACCGGGTCGGCGTTGCCAAGTCCCCCAACACCATTGAGTTCGCCTTCCTGGAGCATTGCCTGCGGGAAGACCTGAACGAGACCGCTCAGCGGGTCATGGCGGTTGTTAAGCCCGTGAAGCTGACCATCACCAACTACCCCGAGGGGCTGTCTGAGAGCTTCGAGGTGGAAAACAACCCCAACGATCCCAACGCCGGCACCCGTCAGGTCACCTTCTCCCGGAATCTGTGGATCGAAGCCGACGATTTCCTCGCCGAGCCTATTCCCAAGTATAAGCGTCTGTTCCCCAACGGACCGGAGTGCCGCCTGAAGGGCGCATACCTCATCACCTGCACCGGCTGCGTTACCGACGAAAACGGCAATGTAACGGAAGTTCTGGCTACCTACGATCCCGAATCCAAGGGCGGCAACCCTGCCGACGGCCGGAAGGTAAAGGGCGCCACCATTCACTGGGTAGATGCCAACAACTGCTGTGAGGCCGAGGTTCGCCAGTATTCCAACCTCTTCGACGATGCCGACCCTGATGCCGCCGGCAAGGACTTCCTCGCCTGCCTGAATCCCAACTCTCTGGAGATCCTCACGGGCTGCAGAGTCGAAGCCAGCCTTCGGAATGCAAAAGCCCCCGCTTCCTACCAGTTCATGCGGCTGGGCTACTTCTGCCCCGACAGCAAAGACTCCTCCCCCGAGCATCTGGTGTTCAACCGCTCCGTCAGCCTGAAGGACAGCTTCAAGCCCGGCAAGTAATTCTATAAACGGTCAATCCCCCGTGCGATCCGCACGGGGGATTGTTGCGTTTTGTTTAGTGCTGTATCGGGAAGACACATTGCCTGCCCTATAAGAATGAGTTCGGATTGCCACGGATTGCGAAACAAACCTTGCAATAATAAAGTGATTTGATGGGTTTCTGTCATTCCAAGGGATCCTGGCGACCATGGAATCCGTATTGTCCAAAGACGCAAAAAGCCCCGCCGAAGCGGGGCTTTTGCTGTTAGGGATTAGTGGCTGTAGTTGTAGGAGGATACCATGAACTTCATCAGAGCATCATAGATAGGAAGCAGGGATGCGCTCTGGCGG
>JAZSGN010000063.1:0-19229 GCA_045532755.1 Faecousia sp. | reverse complement strand
AAAACCACGATGTGTGAAAAATCTATTTTTGATTATTCAACAGTTAAAGCAGCATCGTATACCACATTTTTTGGAAGGTCCAGCGCTGCGGCGGTTTGCTTGATAGCATCCTTGCGGCTCATACCCTGAGCCATCAGCCGGGCGACCATGGCGGCGGCATCCTCCTCGGTCGGCAGCTGCACGGCAGTTTCCGGCGCGCCGGCGATCACCAGAACAAATTCTCCCTTAGGCGGCTGCTGGGAATACTGCTCGATTGCCTGCGCCAGAGTTGTGCGAACAACCTCTTCGTGGAGCTTGGTCAGCTCCCGGCAAAGGCTGATGGGGCGATCGTTTCCGAAAACCTCCGCCATATCCTGCAGCGTAGCCAACAGCTTATGGGGAGCTTCGTAGAAGATCATGGTGCGCCGCTCACCGGCTAAGGCCTGCAGATGCTCCCGCCGGCTCTTTTTTGCGGTGGAGAGAAACCCTTCAAAGCAGAACCGTCCGGTGCTCTGGCCGGAAATGCTCAGGGCAGTGATCAACGCACAGGGGCCGGGAATGGCGCACACCGTAATTCCTGCCTCCGCGCATTGCCGAACCAGGTCCTCACCGGGATCAGAGATGGCGGGGCTGCCGGCATCGGAAACCAGCGCGCAGGTCTCGCCAGAAAGAATCCGCTCCACGATCTGGCTGCCCTTAAAAGCCTTGTTATGCTCGTAGTAGCTGACAAGGTTCTTTTTGATACCCAGATGATTTAATAGCTTCAGGGTCACCCGGGTGTCTTCGGCGGCAATAAAATCTGCCTGCTCCAAGGTCTGGCGGCAGCGAATGGAAATATCCCCCAGATTGCCGATGGGCGTGGGGACAAGATACAAAATTCCGGGCATGGTCAATCCTCCTGCATATGATAAAGGCAGCGGTAGTAGTCGGTGGTGCTGCCGTCGGCGTGGAACAAGCTCTGTTCTTCTATAAGAAGGCCAGCCTTGCCGCCTTTGCGGCACTGCACCAGAATCAGGCTGATGGGGCCGTTTTCTCTGTGCCGCAGCAGGCAAAGCCGCTTGGGCTCTAGGCCGGCCTGCGATGCCAGCGCAAAAATCTCCGCCATTCGCTCCGGACGGTGAACCAGATAAAAATCTCCGCCGTAGCGCAGGGCGTGCCTGGCGGCTGCGATGAGATCCGCCAGGGCGCAGGCATCCTCGCGGCGCGCCTGCGGGTGTGTCTGGCTGGCAGGACCGCCGGAAAAATAGGGCGGATTGGACAGGCAGACATGGAAGCTGCCCGGCGAAACGAAGCCGGGGATTTGCCGCAGGTCGGCGCATATACTGGTAAGGCGGCCGTCAAGACCGTTGGCGGCGGCGTTCCCGAGAGCCTGAAGATGGGCGGCCTCCGAAATTTCCACGCCGGTGACCCGACAGCCGGAATCCTTCGCGCACAGCAGCAGCCCCAGCGTGCCGCATCCGGAGCCTAAGTCCAGAACCTGGGCCTTCGCCGGAAGCCTAACAAAGCCGGACAGCGCAATGGAATCGGTGCTCAGCGGGAAGCCGCCGGGACAAATCTCCAGGGTGAAGCCGTTATGAAGCTGCTCCATAGTCAATCTCCTTGCTATAAAAAATCAGCCTGTGCAGCCGGGAGACCGGCGGCACAGGCCGACTGCGGATTCTTAAGAATCAGCCTTCTTCAATTGCTTCAACAGGGCAGTTCTCGGCGCAAGCACCGCAGCTGACGCAAACATCAGCATCGATGACGTACTTATCGTCGCCCTCAGAGATTGCCTCAACGGGGCAGTTTTCGGCGCAAGCACCGCACTTGACACAAGCATCAGTGATATTGTAAGCCATGATATTCCCTCCATATGTTTGGTGTTGTGCATTTCCTACAGAATGCGTCTATATTCTAGCATGGCTTTTCGGAAATGTAAATCCCTTTTTTTATGTAGAATTGTATATTTTTTATGACCAATGGGAAAAATTTCCCGGCAAGGGGGGAGCCGGGTGCAGTACGATGGCGATACAGTAGATTTGATATTGGCGGCTGCGGCTGCCGCAAGGCAAATGGGACATAGCTGCGTTGGCAGTGTCCATCTGCTGGTAGCCATGGCCCAGCAGACATCTGTAGCGGGGCTGCTTCTGCGAACCGGAGCGGTAGAGCCGGAAATCAGCCGCTGCGCGGCTATTGCCTGCTGCGGCATGGGAACTGCGGACCTTCCGCTGCCCCAGGGCTTTACGCCCAGAGTCAGAAAAATTCTGCGGTGCGCCGCAAAAGAGGCGGCAAGCCTGCAGCAAACTAAAATAGCCCCGATCCATGTGCTGCTGGCCCTCCTGCGGGAGCAAAGCGGCGGCGCGTGGCAGGTGATGCAGTTGTGTGGGGCAGACCCGCAGGAGCTGTTCAGCAGGGCGGCGGAACACGCCCGCTGGCAGCAACCGCAGATTCGCAAACGGAAAAAGGAGGCGACAGCTACGAAGCTTTTGGAACAGTTCAGCGAGGATCTGGTGCAGAAAGCCTCTGCTATGGATCCGGTGATCGGAAGGGATCAGGAAATCGAAACGGTGATCGGCATCCTGTGCCGGAAGAATAAGAATAATCCTGCGCTGGTGGGAGAGCCGGGGGTAGGCAAAACGGCTATTGCCGAAGGCCTTGCCCAGCGGATGGCGGCAGGCGCTGTTCCGCCTCAGCTGAAGGAAAAACGGTTGATCAGCCTGAATATGGCCAATCTGGTGGCAGGCACCAAATATCGGGGCGAATTCGAAGAGCGGCTTCGGGATGTGCTGGCGGAGATCCGCAGAAGTGGAGATGTGATCTTGTTTGTAGACGAGATGCACACCATCGTTGGCGCAGGCGCTGCCGAGGGCGCCATCGATGCGGCAAACATATTCAAGCCGGCCCTTGGCAGAGGAGAATTGCAGATGCTGGGGGCGACCACCCTGACGGAATACCGCAAATATATCGAAAAAGATCCGGCGCTGGAGCGGCGATTCCGGCCGGTGACGGTGGAAGAGCCTTCCGAGGCCGCAACTATGGCCATTCTTCGGGCGCTGAAGCCGGGGCTGGAGCGGCATCATCAGCTTCGCATTACAGACGATGCGCTGTGGGAAGCGGTGCGGCTGTCCCAGCGGTATCTGCCGGATCTGTTTTTGCCGGATAAAGCCATCGATCTGATCGATGAAGGGGCATCCCATGCCCGCTTGCAGGAGCTTCGAACCGGAAAAACCGGCAGGCGGGATCTGGAGCAGGCGCTGACCGAGGCGGTGCGGGAAGCCCGGTTTGAGCGAGCAGCAGAGCTGCGGGATAAAATGCAGACCATGGTATCGAGACAATCGGAGCGAAGCCGAACCAGAGCCGTTACCGGTGCGGATGTGGCCTGGGCGGTATCCCAGCGCACGGGTATTCCAACGGGTCGGCTGACGGCGGACGAACGGGAGCGGCTGCTGCAGCTGGAAACCATTTTGCAAAGCCATGTAATGGGGCAGGCTGCGGCGGTGGCCATAGTGGCGGAGACGGTGCGGCGGGGACTCAGCAGCATCCGTGACAGCAGCCGTCCCATCGCAAGCATGCTCTTTGCCGGCCCTACGGGGGTGGGGAAAACAGAGCTGTGCCGCGCGCTGGCGGCGGAGCTTTTTGGAACGCCCAAGGCTATGATCCGGCTGGATATGACCGAATATATGGAAAAGCAATCGGTGGCCCGGCTAATCGGCGCGCCTCCCGGCTATGTGGGCTATGAAGAGGGCGGCAAGCTGACGGAGGCTGTCCGCCGCCGACCCTATAGTCTGGTGCTGCTGGATGAACTGGAAAAGGCGCACCCGGATGTGGCGGGGATTTTGCTGCAGATCATGGAGGAAGGGGAACTGACGGATTCCACAGGGCGAAGGGTCAGCTTCCGCAATACCATTGTTGTAATGACCTCCAATGCCGGCGCCCAGAAAAAAGGGGATGGGCTGGGCTTTCAGCCGGCAGGCAGAGCCGGAGAGATCGAGGCGGAGCTTCGAAAAGCCTTTACCCCGGAGTTTTTGGGACGGCTGGACCGGATCGTGCATTTTTCTCCGCTGGACACAGCTGCGCTGCAGCAGATCGCCCGGAAATATCTGACACAGCTGGAGCAGCGGGCAAAAAATGGAGGCATTCAGCTGCAGCTGCCGGAGCGGCTGCCGGTGTTTTTGTGCGACAGCTGCAGCGGAAAGGGCGGCGCGCGGCAGCTTCGCCGGGCGGTGCAGGAAAAGGTGGAAGGGCCGCTGGCATCGTATCTGCTGAAAGCGGTGAAAAAGCCTGCGAAGGTTTTGGCGGCGTTTTCGGGGGATACCCTTTGCTTTCAGGATGGTTGATCATGGGCCGCACTTTTAGAACATCCGTTCTAAAAGTGGTGTTTTTCCTGTATTTTCCTGAAATTTTCTGGAAATATTTTGCCAAATAATATTGATTTTTTTTGCAAGGGAGTATATACTGTCATTACATGGTGCAAAATGGTAGTAAAGTGGAGTGAAATGGAGGTGAGTACCGATGATTGGCAAGTATCCTGCAAAGATGGACGATAAAAACCGGCTGTTCGTCCCGGCAAAGCTGCGCGCGGAGCTGGGGGAGAATTTCTATGTAACGCTGGGCGTTAACTGCGGTCACCGGTGCCTTACCGTTTACACCGCCCCCGATTGGCAGCAGCTTACGGAAAACTACAACAGCCTGCCCATTTCTCAGCGGGGCGCTGCTACCAGCCTGATCTTTATGAACGCATGCGAATGTGCGCCGGACCGGCAGTTCCGCTTCGGTCTGACTCAGTTTCTGCTGGACTACGCCGGCATCCGTCGGGATGTTATGATCGTAGGCCGGGCAGGGCAGGCGGAAATTTGGGATGTAGACGAGTTTGCTGCCTTCGAGGCAGAGAACCTTACTCCCGAAAAGCTGCTGGCTTCGCTGGAGGCGATCGGGCTATGAGTGAATTTTATCATGTATCCGTTTTGCTGGAGGAATGTCTGGAAGGCCTGAATATTCGCCCCGACGGAATTTATGTGGACGGCACCCTTGGCGGTGCGGGACATTCCAGCCGGATCGCCGCCCGGCTGACTACCGGCCGGCTGATTGGCATCGACCGGGACCCGGTTGCGCTGAAGGCAGCTGGGGAGCGGCTTGCCCCCTACGGTGAGCGAGTCACGCTGGTGCATTCCAATTTCCGGCAGATGCGGCAGGTGCTGCAGCAGCTGCAGATCGACCGGGTGGACGGCATTTTGCTGGATCTGGGTGTTTCCTCTCCCCAGCTGGATGACGGACAGCGGGGCTTCTCCTACATGGTGGATGCGCCCCTGGATATGCGGATGAACAGCGGCGACAGCCTGAGCGCCTACACGGTGGTCAACACCTGGCCTCAGGAAGAGCTGAAACGGATTCTCTATGACTATGGCGAGGAGCGCTATGCGCCCCAGATCGCGGCTGCGATCTGCAGAAAGCGGGAGCTTGCGCCCATTGAAACGACTCTGGAACTGGTGGATGTGATCCGCGGCGCGATGCCGCCTGCGGCTTTGCGGGAGAAGCAGCATCCAGCCAAGCGGTCTTTTCAGGCGATCCGCATTGCCGTCAACGATGAGCTGGCGGCTGTGGAGCAGGTGATGGCGGAAGCCATCGGCTTGCTTGCTCCCGGCGGACGGATGGCGGTGATCACCTTCCATTCGCTGGAAGACCGCATTGTAAAAACCGCTATGGCGGCGGCAGCCAGAGGCTGCACCTGTCCGCCCAATTTCCCGGTGTGTGTCTGCGGAAAGAAGCCTGCGGTGAAGCTGATCAACCGCAAGCCCATTGTTTCCGGGGAGGAAGAGCTGGAGAGAAATCCCCGGGCAAGAAGCGCAAAGCTGCGGGTTTGCGAAAAAATCTAAAAAATACCGATTAGGAGGAAACGGCCATGGCACAAAAGCCCCGCGTGCAATATATCCAGTATTATGTACCCGGCAGTGCTGCCCAGCAGCTGGAGCCGAAGCTGTTTCCCAGAAGAAAGACCCATGCCCCGGTTCGGAAAAATGCCGAGGCTGAAAGCGTTATCTATATAGATCCGCTGGCGATTACCGGCATTATACTGTCGGTGGTGATGCTGGCGCTGATGCTGGTGGGCATGAACCAGATGAACGCGGCCCGCGTGGAGTGCGAGGCAATGGAAGAACACATGCAGAGACTTCTGCAGGAAAACGGCCGGCTGCAGCAGGACTATGTGTCCGGCTATGATCTGCGGGAGGTTGAGCAGCAGGCTCTGGCCTTAGGCATGGTGCCGGTGGAGGAGGTTCTGCACATCACCATTTCCACTCCGCCTGCGGAGGTAACGCCGGAGCCTACCTTCTGGCAGCAGGTTTGCGCTTTCGTGGACGATCTGTTTGCATAATAGGTTACTCCGCCAATAAAATTGCATTAGATGCTGCAATGGGCAGTGAGGGCTATCCTTACTGCCCATTCAAAGGCTAAAGGCAATTTTTGAGGTGATACCATGGCGGGGAAACGGAAAAAAGAATACGCAAGAGTGCGTCTGGACAGCGGGCATCACCGCAGGATCCTGCTGACGGCGGCTATATTCGGGCTTCTGGCGTTTTTGCCGGTGGCGCTGCGGCTGTATCAGCTGATGGTGACCGACTATGACTACTATTCCGGTCTGGCCCTTCGAAACCAGACCCGGACTACCTATGTACTGGCCCGGCGGGGAGAGATCTTCGACCGGAATATGAATATACTGGCCAGCTCCCGAAGCGTAGAGAATGTCTACCTGAATCCCCATGAGCTGCGGCAATCCGGCGCAGATCTGGAACAAATAGCCAAAGATCTGGCAGCGATACTGGGCAAGGATTCGGAAACGATCCTGAAAAAAGGAAAAAATCTGGCCCAGCGCTATCAGCTGATCGCCGGCAATATAGAGCAAGACCTTGCGGCAGCCGTCCGGGCCTATATTAACGAAAATGGGATCCGGGGGATCCATCTGGAGCCCAGCATCCGGCGGGTCTATCCCTATGGAAAGCTGGCTTCTCAGGTGATCGGCTTTACCAACGCCTCCGGAGATGGTTCTGAGGGCGTAGAGGCCTCCTGCAACAGCTTTTTGGCAGGAACTGCCGGCAGGGTGATCACCACCAAGGGCAGCAACGAGATGGATATGCCCTATTCCTATGAAAACTATGTTCCGTCGGAACAAGGCTGCAGCGTAGTGCTGACACTGGATGCTACGGTGCAGGCCTGCCTGGAAAAGCAAATGCAGGCCGCCATTGCCCGCTACGATGTGCAAAACGGAGCGTTTGGCATCGTGATGGATGTGGACACCGGCGAAATACTGGCAATGGCCACCCTGGGCGGCTATGACCCCAACGAATATCTGGAAATCGCAGACCCGAAAACGGCGCTGCAGCTGGAAAAGCAGAAGCTGGCATCCCAGATGCTGCCCGAAGGCAGCGATTCTTATACAGAAGCTCAGGCGGCTTACAAGCAGGCGGTGACCGCCGCACGCCTGAAGCAATGGCGAAACCGCTGCTTATCCGATGGCTATGAGCCGGGGTCTACCTTCAAGGTGCTGACCATGGCGGCGGCGCTGGACAGCGGCAGCATCGATCTGGACACCCCCTTCTACTGTCGGGGGGCGGAGCAGATTCCGGGGCGTTCTCAGCTGCTGCATTGCTGGCGGTCAGCCGGCCACGGAGCGGAGAAAACGCCTCAGGCGCTGCAAAATTCCTGCAACATCGCCTTCGCCCATATTGCCCTGAAGATGGGCGGCGAAACCTTCTACGATTATGTGCAGCGGTTCGGAATCCTGGAAAAGACCGGCATCGATCTGGCGGGGGAGAGCAAGGGCGTATTTTTCGACAAGGCGCTGGTTACCAACACCGATAAATGGGGAACAGCCTCCCTGACCTCCGGTTCTTTCGGGCAGACCTTCAAGCTGACACCGCTGCAGCTGGTGCGTGCCATCGCATCCGTAGTCAACGGCGGGTATCTGATGGAGCCTTACATCGTTTCCGAGATCGTCAGCAGCGATGGAACTACCGTCCTGCGGCAGGAGCCTACGGTGGTGCGGCGCACCATCCGGCAGGAAACTTCGCAGATCATGTGCCGGCTTCTGCAGTCAGTGGTGGCAGAGGGAACTGCCAAAAATGCCTCGGTTGCGGGCTATTCCATCGGCGGAAAAACCGGAACCAGCGAAAAAATTGATGTTTTTGACGACAAAGGCCAGCGGGTGCTGGATAAAATTGTATCCTTTGTGGGGGTTGCCCCCATGGAAGATCCGCGGTATATTGTATTGGTGGCGCTGGACACCCCCTCCCGCCAGACCGGAATCTATATTTCCGGCGGCGTAATGGCTGCCCCTACGGTGGGGGCGGTGATGGCGGATATCTTGCCCTATCTGGGGGTGGAGAAAAACGATGGCTCCGGGGAGGTCGTGGTGCTGGAGGATCTGACGGGTCTGACCGCTTCCGAAGCCCAAGCCGTTCTCAAAGACAAGGGCCTGACGGCAAGGCTCATCGGCACGGAAGAAACCGTAACCGGGCAGATCCCCGCAGCCGGCGGCAGTGTACCCGGCGGCAGCCAGGTGCTGCTGTATCTGGGGCAGCCTGCCGAGACCCAGCAGGTCACCGTTCCCGATTTTGTGGGAATGAACCGGCAGCAGGCAAGTGACACCGCCCTCAATGCAGGCCTTTATATCCGGGTAACGGGAAACACCGATACCCACATTTCCGTTACAGTGGTATCCCAATCGGTGGCGGCCGGAAGCGAGGTCCCGCCGGGAACTACCGTAACGCTGGAGTTTTTAGATACCAAAGCGCCGGACTGAACGAATTGCAAAGGAGCATACCTATGAAGCTGAAGGATTTATTGCGGGATGTTGCGGTAGTGCAGCTGCAGGCAGACCCGGAACTGGAAATAGAAACCGTTGCCTACGATTCCCGGAAGGTGACTCCCGGCGCTGCCTTTGTGGCGGTTACCGGCTTTGCTGCCGACGGAAACCGGTATATCCCCATGGCCTTGGAAAAGGGCGCTGCGGTGGTGATCACCGCCAAGGAACCGAAAGACCCGATTCCCTATGTGCTGGTGGAAAATGACCGGCTGGCGCTGGCGCTGATGGGCCGCAATTTCTATGGCAACCCTGCCGCCTCCATGACGATGATCGGTGTTACCGGTACCAACGGCAAAACCTCCGTGACCCTGCTGACCAAGCATGTTCTGGAGCAGGTAACCGGCGCAAAGGTGGGCCTTATCGGAACGATGGAAAATCTGGTGGGTGACGAGGTGCTTCCCACCGACCGCACCACCCCCGAAAGCTTTGAACTGCAGGGGCTCTTTGCCCGCATGCGGGATGCCGGCTGCCGGTATGTGGTGATGGAGGTATCCTCCCATGCGGTGGTGCTGGAGCGGATCGGCGGCGTTGCCTATGATGTAGCGGCATTTACCAACCTGACCGAGGATCATCTGGATTTCCACAAAACCATGGAAAACTACTGCGCCGCCAAGGCGGAGCTGTTTGCCCGCAGCAGCCGGGCGGTTCTCAACTGCGACGATGAATGGTATGCCGATATTGCCCGGAAGGTCTGCGGCCCTGCTTTGACCACTTCCGTTAAGCAGCCGGCTGGCCTCTATGCCGAGAATATCTGCCCCGCCGCCGATGGCGTTGCCTTCGATGCGGTGATGGGCGATGTCCGGGTAAGGGTGCAGCTGCCCATTCCCGGCGAATTTACCGTGTACAATGCCCTGACGGTGCTGGGCATTGCGGCGAATCTGGGAATTTCTCTTCCCGATGCTGCCGAAGCGCTCCGCAGCGCCCAGGGTGTCCGGGGCAGAGTGGAGGTCGTGCCGACTCCCGGCAAGCCCTATACTGTTCTCATCGACTACGCCCACACCCCCGACGGCCTGAAAAATGTGCTTTCCTCTGTGCGGAAATTCTGCAAGGGTCGGCTGATCGCTGTATTTGGCTGCGGCGGTGACCGGGACCCCATCAAACGCCCCATCATGGGCGAGATCGGCGCAGATCTGGCAGATATTGCCATCATTACCTCCGATAATCCCCGCACCGAACGGCCGATGGCCATCATCGAGGATATCCTCAAGGGTATCGATATGGAAAAAAGTGGCTGCGTTGTCATAGAAAATCGTGTGCAGGCTATCCATCATGCTATGGACATTGCGGAAAAAAATGATATAATCGTACTTGCGGGAAAGGGTCACGAAACCTATCAGGAGATCTGCGGAGTTAAGTATCCGCTGGATGAGCGGCAGGTTGTGGCGGAATATCTCAGCAAGTGATGGCGGTGCCGGCTTCCGGCGCCGGAAACGAGGAAGCTATGGGAATCATCACATTAGGTCAGGCTGCCCAGTGGTGCGGCGGCCGGATCGATCCGAAATATCAGAATATCACCTTTACCGGTGCGAATATGGATACCCGGCTTTTGCAGCCCGGACAGCTGTTTATCGCGCTGCAGGGAAGCCGTGACGGTCACGATTTCATCCCTGCCGCCATGGAAAAAGGAGCTGCCGCTGTGCTGTGCAGCCGGGATGTGGGGGATATTCCCGCCATTGTGGTGGAAGACCCCCGAAAGGCTCTGGGCGATATTGCCCGGCAGGAGCGCCGCCGCATTGGCATGAAGGTGGTGGGCGTTACCGGCTCTGTGGGAAAAAGCACCACGAAGGAAATGATCGCCTGCGTACTGGGCGGCACTTTCCGGGTGGCAAAAACCCCCGCCAACCACAACAACGATCTGGGCATGCCCATGGCCATTCTGGCAATGGGCGAAGACACCCAGATCGCGGTTCTGGAAATGGGCATGAACCATGCCGGAGAAATTGCTTATCTTTCTCAAATCGCCGCGCCGGATGTGTCGGTGATCGTGAATGTGGGCGTTATGCATATTGAAAATCTGGGCAGCCGGGAAAATATCCGCGATGCCAAGCTGGAAATCATTTCCGGCATGGAAAAAACGGGTCTGCTGCTGCTCAACGGTGATGACGATATGCTTTGGCCCTGCCGGGAAACCCTTCCGGTGCAGACCCGCTGCTTCGGGAAGCGGCAGGCAGCCTGCCCGGTGTTTGCCGAGAACATCCGGCACAAGGACGACGCTATGGAGTTTACCGTGTGTTATGACGGTGTCCGTTTCCCGGTGCACCTGCCGGTGGAGGGAGAACACAATGTAACCGATGCCCTTGCGGCGGTGGCGGTGGGTCTGGCCTTCGGAATCCCCGATGAGCAGATCGCGGCCCGGCTGGCAGCCTTTGAAACCATGGAGGGCCGTCAGCAGCTTCTGCAGGCAAGAGGCTGCACCATTATTAAAGATTGCTATAACGCAGGGCCTGAATCCATGGCCGCTGCGCTGCAGGTTCTGGGCAGCCGGGAAGGCCGCCGGATCGCCGTGCTGGGCGACATGCTGGAGCTGGGCGAATGTGCTGAGCGGGAGCATTGGCGGGTAGGGCAGCTGGCTGCGGAAAAGACGCACCTGCTGCTGGCTTACGGCCCCAATGCCTGCCATATGGTTCAGGGCGCGAAAGAGGCCGGTATGGAGCAGGCACAAGCCTTTTTGGATAAAGGAGAAATGGCCGCCGCGCTGCGGTCACTGGCAAAAGAAGGGGATGTGATCCTTTTCAAGGGCAGCCGGGGCATGCGGATGGAGCAGGTATTGGAAGCCTTTACCAAAGAAACATAAGCGGAGGAACTGCAAATGACGAAGATTATCATAACCGCTGCCGCCGGCGCGGTGCTGTCCGGCGTGCTGGGATATTTTCTGCTGCCGGTGCTGCGGGCATTGAAGGCGGGACAGTCGATTCGGGAAGTTGGACCTACCTGGCACAACAGCAAAGCCGGCACGCCGATGATGGGCGGACTGATGTTTGTGTTCGCGGCGATCATCTGCATGCTGATTCATATTCCCGGTATGCAGGAATACTCTGCTCTTTACGCTCTGGCGCTGAGCCTGTGCTTTGGCCTGGTTGGTTTTCTGGACGACTTTTTCAAGGCCAAATTCAAGCGGAATCTGGGACTGACTTCTCTGCAGAAGGCCATGCTGCAAATGGCGGTTTCCGCGATTTATCTGTATGCGCTGTACCGCAGCGGCATTATGACGGGAAATCTGTATATTCCCTTTGTGAATATCACGGTGTATGTGCATCCCATTGCCTATATCTTCTTCGCCATGTTCGTCATGGTGGGCTGCGTGAATGCGGTGAACCTGACCGACGGCGTCGACGGCTTGTGCGCCAGCGTTACCATTCCGGTTATGGTGTTCTTTACCGCGGCGGCCATTGCAATGGAAAAATGGGATCTGGCGCTGCTGCCTGCCGCACTGGCCGGCGCGCTGGCTGCCTATCTTATCTATAACTGGCATCCGGCAAAGGTGTTCATGGGCGATACCGGCTCGCTGTTTTTGGGCGGCATGGTATGCGCGCTTGCCTTTGCGCTGGATATGCCGCTGATTCTGGTGCTGGTGGGCTTTGTTTACATAGCTGAGACCCTGTCTGTGATCCTGCAGGTGGGCTATTTCAAGCTGACCCACGGCAAGCGGCTGTTCAAGATGTCTCCCATCCACCATCATTTTGAGATGTGCGGCTGGAAGGAAGTTAAAATCGTTCTGGTGTTCGCCGCGGTGTCCGCGGTGATGTGCGTGATTGCCTGGCTGGGAATTTCCGGCCGCTTCTGATCTGGAAAGGAGCCTTTTATGGCGTTGCAGAGCCTTCTGCATGCCAAAGAGGAACGCCGCCTGCGGGCGGGAGAAAGTGTCGATTATCCCTTTTTGATTTTGGTGTTGCTGCTGCTGGCGGTGGGGCTTGTGATGCTGTATTCTGCAAGCTCTGCCCAGAGTATGTATGATACCCGCTATGTGCTGTCCACCCGGTATCTGCAAAAGCAGGCGGTGTGCGCCGGCATCGGATTGGGTGCCATGTGGCTGCTGAGCCGGATCCCCGCTGCGTTCTGGCGAAGAACCGCATGGATTCTGTACGCTGTCAGCATCGCTCTGCTGCTGTTGGTGCTGGTGGCAGGGGAGTCGGTGAATGGCGCCCGGCGGTGGATCAACATTGCTGGGCTTCAGTTTCAGCCATCGGAGATCGCTAAATTTACCCTGATCGTGCTGTTTGCCCGGCTGACAAGAGGCTTTGGGGCTTCCGCCCGGGAATTTCGCTTCGGCGTGTTGGGCTTCGGCGCTGCGCTGATGGGTATTCTGGTGCCGCTGGCGCTGGAAAAGCATCTTTCCGCCATTATGCTGATGGGGCTGGTGGCGGTGGTGATGATGTATGTGGCCGGAACGCATCCGAAGTGGCTGCTGGCAGGCGCCGGTGCCGCTGTGGTGTTCGTGGTGGTGTACATCAGTTTTATGGGCTATGCCGGCGACCGGGTAACCGCCTGGCTCCACCCGGAGGCAGACCCCAGCGATACCGGCTATCAGATCCTGCAGTCGCTGTATGCCATCGGCTCCGGCGGGCTGTTCGGTCTGGGCCTGGGAAAGAGCAGGCAGAAATATCTGTATCTGCCCTTCCAATATAACGACTACATTTTTGCCGTGATCTGTGAGGAGCTGGGACTTGTGGGGGCGCTGCTGCTGATCGCGCTGTTTGCCGCTCTGATCCTGCGGGGTTATTGGGTGGCGCTGCGGGCGCCGGACCGGTTTTCTACAGTACTCTGCGCCGGCCTGATCAGTCTGATTGCGGTGCAAACCGTTTTGAATTTATGCGTTGTTACAAATTTGCTGCCATCTACCGGCATTGCGCTTCCCTTTTTTTCCTACGGAGGAACGGCGCTGGCGGTAAATCTGGGAGAGATGGGCATTGTGCTGAGCATCTCCCGGGGGCGTAACCAACCCAAACAACAGGAGGACCTGCTATGAATGTGATTTTTACCTGCGGCGGAACCGGCGGACATATTAACCCGGCCATCGCAGTTGCCGATATACTGAAAGAACGCCACCCCGATTGCAACATCCTGTTCATCGGCGCTACCGGACATATGGAAGAGCAGCTGGTGCCGAAAGCCGGCTACCGGCTGAAGACCTTTCCAACCTCCGGTATGAGCCGGAAGCTGAATCTCGGCGGCCTCAAGAGCAATATCCGGGCGGTCATGAATCTGGCGAAGGCTATCCGGGGCTGCAAGAAGATCATTCGGGAATTTAAGCCGGATGTAATCCTGGGAACCGGCGGCTATGCCAGCTATCCGGCGCTGTACGCCGGCCACAAGCTGGGAATTCCGGTTTGTGTCCACGAGGCCAATGCCATGCCGGGTCTGACTACCCGTATGGCCGCCGATTGGGCGGACCGGGTTCTGGTCTGCTTCCCGGAGAGCGCCAAGCACTATAAGCACCCCGAAAAGGCCGAGGCGGTGGGCATGCCCATCCGCAAGGATTTTGCAGACCTGAACAAGGCGGAGGCCCGCCGGGTGTTGAGTCTTGGCGACAAGCCGGTGATCGTTTCCACCTTCGGCAGTCAGGGCGCAAAGGCTATGAACCGGGTAATGGCGGATTTCCTGAAAATGGAGCAGGAAATGGGCTTTCCCTTCCACCATATCCATGGCGTAGGCAGCTTTGGCTGGGAGTGGATGCCCGCTCAGCTGAAAGAGATGGGCGTGGATCTGGATGCCGATTCTCTGGATATCCGGGAATATATCTACAATATGCCCCAGGTGATGGCGGCGGCGGATGTGATCATCAGCCGGGCAGGCTCTTCCAGCTGCAACGAGATCGCCGCATCCGGCACACCCTGCATTCTGATCCCTTCGCCCAATGTTACCGATAACCATCAGGAAAAGAACGCCCGCGCCATTGCCGACCGGGGCGGCGCGGTAGTGGTTCTGGAAAAGGATTGCACCGCAAAGGTTCTGATGGAGCAGGTGCAGAAGATTTTGGCGGACCCCCAAAACTACGACGCCATGAGCAAAGCCCTCCGCCAGAGCGTGATCCTCGACAGCGCGCAGCGGATCTGCCTGGTTCTGGAGCAGCTTGCCGCCGGAAAGTAAGGAGGCCACATGGAAACAAAACAAAGAAAAAAGGCTGCCCGGCAGCGTAAAGCGCCTGCAAGGCGAAGCCGGCCCGATACCGCGCCGGGTTACAAGACCGCTGCGCCGGATGTGGTGTATTCCCCGGCAAAGCCCTTTAACCGGGGGCAGCTGCTGCTGCGGCTGATCACCATTGTGGCGGTGGTGCTGGCGATCACCTTCGGCATTTCCATTTTCTTCAAGGTGGAAGTGATCACCGTTTCCGGCGCCGAAAAATACAGCGAATGGATGATCCGGGAGGCTTCCGGCATTCAGGAGGGGGAAAACCTGCTGACATTCGGCAAGGCGAAAGCCTGCGGGCAGATCAAAGCCCAGCTTCCCTATGTAAATACGGTTAGAATCGGAATAGAATTGCCCAACAGGGTCAATATAGAGATAACGGAACACGATGTGGTGTACGCCATCAAGGAATCCAACGGTGCGTGGTGGCTGATGACCTCCGATGGAAAGATCGTAGAGCAGGTCAACAGCGCCGAGGCGGACAACTATACCCAGCTGCTGGGCATTACCCTGAAAAAACCCGGGGCAGGCAAGCAGGCTGTGGCGGTAGACCCGGAGCCCGAGATCGATGCCGATGGTAACGAGCTGCCCATCACCGTCCTCGGCAGCGACCGGCTGGCAGCCATGACCAATATTCTGCAGTGCATGGAAAAGTACAGCATCATCGGCGAAGTGACCAGCGTGAATGTGGCGGATATCGGGAGGCTCGAGATCTGGTACGGACAGCAGTATCAGGTAGAACTGGGCGATACCACCCGGCTGGACGAGAAGATCTATATGATGAAGGAGACCGTCAAGGCGCTGCCGGATTACGAAAGCGGCGTGATCGATGTCAGCTTCAAGGTGATTTCCGACGGGCCGATGTATACCAGTTTTTCATAACTTGCAATTTTTTTGTAAATTCTTCGGGGAAAAATAAGAATTTCTATTGACCGAATCCGATTTTCGATATAGAATATAGAAGTACAAAAGTAAAATCGCGCAGGGAAGGCGCTTCGCCGCCTCTGCAAAAGGATACATAGGAGGAAGATGTATGTCTGATTTTCAGGAACGCGTAGTTAAGATCAAAGTGATTGGTGTCGGCGGCGCCGGCAACAACGTTATCAACCGTATGATCGAAGCCGGCGTAGGCGGCGTCGATTTCATTGTCGTGAATACCGATAAGCAGGACCTGAACAAGTCCAACTGCCCCAACAAGATCCAGATCGGTGAGAAGCTCACCGGCGGTATGGGCGCAGGCTCCAAGCCCGAGATCGGCAAGCAGTCCGCTGAAGAAAGCCGCGCTGCCATTGCCAAGGTTCTCGAAGGCACCGATATGGTATTTATCACCGCCGGTATGGGCGGCGGCACCGGCACCGGCGCTGCTCCCATCGTTGCGGATCTGGCCCACGAGGCCGGCATCCTCACCGTCGGCGTTGTTACCAAGCCCTTCAAGTTTGAGGGCGCCAACCGTATGCGTCAGGCTGAGGCCGGTATCGCTGAGCTGTCCGGCAAGGTGGACTCTCTGATCATCATTCCCAACGACCGCCTGAAGTATGTTACCGACCAGAAGATCACCTTCGCCAACGCTTTCGGCATCGCTGACGATGTTCTGAAGCAGGCCGTTACCTCTATCTCTGAGCTGGTTGGCTTCTCTGAGAATGTGATCATCAACCTGGACTTTGCCGACGTTTCCGCCGTCATGAAGGACGCAGGCCGGGCCCACATGGGCGTTGGCACCGCTGCCGGCCGCGAGAAGGCTGAGCAGGCTGCTCTGGCTGCCGTTTCCAGCCCTCTGCTGGAAACCTCCATCAACGGCGCTACCGGCGTTCTGGTGAACGTTACCGGCTCTGCTGAGCTGACCCTCGACGATGTCGAGACCGCTGCCAGCATCGTGCAGGAAAACGCCAACCCCGATGCCAACATTATCTTCGGCGCTACCTTCACCAATGGCCTGGATGATGAGATGCGTGTTACCGTTATCGCCACCGGTTTCGACCACAAGGCAGCTGCCGCTGCTCCCAAGGCCGACGAGGCCGCCGCTCCCGCTGAGGGCGCTGCGCCTGCTTCCACCGGCGATGTCGCGGATATCGACGAGATCTTCAAGCTGTTCAACCGCTGATCAGATCCATAATCAGCATCCCGGATGCCCTATCCGGGATGCTTTTTTGCGAAAAGGAGGGTGCGCCATGGATGCCTACCGTGCGCTGGCGGTCAGCTACGACCGGCTGACCAACGATGTGGATTATGAAGCCGTTGTGGATTTCTATGGGCAGATCCTGCAGCGGGAAGGCCTGCAGCCCAGAACGGCGGTGGACCTGGCTTGCGGCACCGGCTCGGTTTCTTTGCTGCTGGCGCAGCGGGGGATGCAGGTGACTGGCGTGGATATGTCGGAGGAGATGCTCTGCGTAGCCACCCAGAAAGCCCAGCAGCTGCCTTGCCCGCCCATGTTTGTTTGCCAGCGGCTGCAGGAGCTTACTTTGCCCCGGGGGGTGGATCTGGCGGTGTGCGCGCTGGACAGCCTCGATTACATCGTAGATCCCGCCGATTGCCGGGAAGCCATCAACCGGGTGTATCATGTCCTCAATCCCGGCGGCTGCTTTATTTTCGATGTGAACACGCCGGAAAAGCTGATGGCTATGGACGGTCAGGTTTTTGTGGATGAGGACGAGGATGTATTCTGCCTCTGGCGGGGAGAGTTTGATAAGCAAACCAATATTTGCTCCTATGGCATGGATCTGTTCCAGCGCCGCGGACAGGTCTGGCACCGCAGTTTCGAAGAGCACCGGGAGTATGCCTACAGCAGCACGCAGCTGGTAGCTTATCTGAAGGAAGCCGGCTTTACCCATATTGCTGTGTATGCCGACCGGGAATTTACCGAGCCCAGACCGGGGGAGCAGCGTATTTATATTAAGGCGAGAAAGGGAATCGTGAAATGAAAGATTATTTGGTTCGGGGCATGAGCATGGATGGCTTCGTGAAAGTCGTGGCGATCCGTTCTGCCCAGATCGTTAAAAGAGCCGCTGAGATCCACGGCACTACCGCCAATGCGACGGCGGCTTTTGGCCGGGCGCTGACGGCGGCTTCCATGATGGGCAATATGCAGAAGGTGGAAAACGGCTCTATGACCCTGCAGATCAAGGGCGGCGGCCCGATCGGCAGCATTGTGTGTGTGTCGGACTCCGTGGGAAATGTGCGGGGCTATGTGCATGAGCCGAAGGTTCCCCTTGTGGAAAAATACCCCGGCAAGCTGGATGTGGGCGCGACTGTGGGCATAGACGGCACTTTAACCGTGATCCGTGACCTGCAGATGAAAGAGCCTTATGTGGGCTCTATCGAGCTGGTGTCCGGCGAGATCGGCGACGATGTAACCGCCTACTTTGCCCGCAGCGAACAGACCCCTACGGCCTGCGCTCTGGGCGTGCTGGTGGACCGGGATCAGAGCGTGAAGGTAGCCGGCGGCTATCTGCTGCAGCTGCTGCCCGGCGCGCCGGAGGAGACCATCGCCGCGCTGGAGGAAGGAATCCGCCGGGGCGGCGCGGTAACGGCTATGCTGGAGCAGGGAATGACCCCGGAGGATATTCTGGGCGTGGTGTGCGGAGAGCTGGGCGTACTGTTCATGGAAACCACAGAGGTTTCCTACAAGTGCTATTGCTCCCGTGAGCGGGTCACCTCTGTGCTGATCAGCCTGGGCAAAGAGGAACTGACGGAAATTATGGAAGAGGGGGAGGCGTTCCCTGTAGAATGCCAGTTCTGCGATGAGCGCTACCGCTTTACCCCGGAGGACATCCGGAACATACTGGAAAAACTCTGATTTTTCCGCAGAAGAATGGGAAATACCCCTTATTTGCAGGCCGCAAATTTCCTGCAAAAATTTCAAAAAAAGTGCTTGACAAATAAGGGGTTCTCATATATAATGAACCACGTCGCTGAGGTGCGCACCAAAGCGAAACGTTTGGGAGCATAGCTCAGCTGGGAGAGCATCTGCCTTACAAGCAGGGGGTCACAGGTTCGAGCCCTGTTGTTCCCACCAAATATGGCCCTGTGGTGCAGTCGGTTAGCACGCCAGCCTGTCACGCTGGAGGTCGACGGTTCGAGTCCGTTCGGGGTCGCCATAAATGCATCTGTGGAGAGCGCAAGCTCTCCACAATATGCCTCTGTAGCTCAGTAGGTAGAGCAGCGGACTGAAAATCCGCGTGTCGTTGGTTCGATTCCGACCGGAGGCACCAGATGCGGGTGTAGCTCATCCGGTAGAGCGCCACCTTGCCAAGGTGGAGGTAGCGAGTTCGAGCCTCGTCACCCGCTCCAA
>JAZSGN010000010.1:0-33861 GCA_045532755.1 Faecousia sp. | reverse complement strand
GTGACGCAGATCCTGTCTCTGCTGAAACAGGCTTCCTCGGGGATCGGGGCAGAGGACCTTGTGAAGATCATCCTGTCCGGAAGCTGCACATTGCAGACCCAAAAGGATGCGGATTTTTTGCGGAAAATGCTGGAACAGGATTTCTGGTTTGTAAAAATCAAGGATGAGACAAGACTGGAAATTGATGAGAAAAGCTACGAGTACGATGTGTCGCTGAAGGGAGAATTTGTCCGCAGTGTTCTGGCGTCAAACCGCAGCGAAGAGGAGAAAATGCGGATTATCGCCTGCGGCATCCGCGCTTTAAACGGTGAGGAGGTACTGCCGTGAAGCTGATTGGTCTGTATATTGAAAACTTCGGCGGTCTTCAGCAATATGCACTGGATTTTGAAGCGGGTGTTACGGCGCTGATTCAGCCCAATGGTTTTGGAAAAACCACTCTTGCGGAGTTTGTACGCGCTATGTTCTACGGATTTCCCCGCAAGAGCAAAACACTGGACAAAAGCCTTCGGCAGAAATATACCCCATGGAACGGGGGCACCTTCGGCGGCAATCTGACCTTTGAATTGGGGGGACAGCACTACCGGGTGGAGCGGACCTTCGGAGCAAATCCCAAAGGGGATACTTTCGCTGTGATCGATCTGGAAACGGGAAGAAAGACAAACCGCTTTTCGGAGGAAATCGGGCAGGAACTGTTCGGCCTGGATGCGGATTCCTTTGAACGCAGCACCTATCTTCCGCAGCTGCGGGAGACGGAGGGGTTTTTAACCGCGTCCGTTCAGGCAAAACTCAGCGACCTTGTGGAAGAGAGCGGTGATGTGGCCAATTTTGACAAAGCCTTGGCGGCATTGAAGGCGGAGCGCAGCGCGCTGATTCCCTATCGGGGCAGCGGCGGCGCCGTGGCGGAGACGGCGGCGGACCTGACCCGCCTGCAGCTGCGGCTGGATACGCTGTGTATGCAGGAAGTGCGGCTGCAGGAAGCGCAGGAGGCGGTCGCCCGGGAGCGGCAGAATGTGAAGCGGCTGAAGCAGAAACTGGATGAGGCCAGTGCGCGGCTGCAGGAAGCTTCCCGGCGGGAGGGGGATGCGCTGCGCCGCCGGCAGTACGGGCAGCTTTGCGACCGCCACGGCAGGGCGGAAGCTGTGATTCATAACATTCGAAAGAAGTATCCCGGCACACTGCCGCCGGAAGGCGCGCTGCACCGTGCGGAGCTGACGGCAGAACGGTTGAAGCAAAGCAGGGAAACAGCGGGAAAGCAGCCATGTCCGTCCACGCAGCAGCTGGAGGAATGCCGCAGGCTGTGGGCAGAATATGAAATACTGCAGGGAAGACTCCGGACCCCGGAGAGCCCGGAGATGCTGACGGTGCAGCAGCGGGAACGGGGAAAAGGCCTGGGCGTTGTCCTTATGATTTGCGGAGCGGCGGCAACGGCTGCGGGCTTGCTGGCGGCGTTTCCGGCAGCATGGTATGGCCGGGTGATACTTTCCGTGGGCGCGTCGTTGCTTGCGGCCGGTCTGGCTGTGGTATGTGTGCGGGCTGCAAAACAGAGCAGAGCGCGGAAAGCGGCTGCGGCAATGCAACTGCAGCGGCAGAAAGAAGCTGAGACACTGGAAAAAAAGGCGGAAGCCTGCGGGAAACAAATTGCCGCGTTTTTTGCGGCAGCGGGGCTGACAGTGCAGCCGGAGCACTACGGCACCGCACTGGCGGAACTGGAACAGCGGATATCCCGCCGCAGAGCACAGGAAGCGGAAGAACGGGAAAATCTGCGGCAGCTGCAGGCGTTTTTTGATGAACTTGGAATGGAACTGCCGCAGGATGTCCGCAGCGCCATGCAGCAGCTGCGGGAGGATCTGCGGGCAGTTCAGAATGCCCAAACACTGATGGAGGCGCTGTCTGAGCAGATTGCGACCATGGAAGAGACCTGCGGTGATGTGCTCTTTGAGGAACGACCGGAGGGGGAGGACCCGCAGTGGCTGCAGCGGGAGGAAACACGGCTGCGGACAGAACTGACTGCGGTAACGACCCGTATGCTGCGCGCGGAACAGGAGCTGCTGCAGCTGCAGGATGCAATTTCTGACATACCGGCGCTGCGGGAGCAGCTGTGGGAAACACAACAGAGACTGGCGGAGCAGCGGGAAAATGTGAAACTGCTGGATGAGACCATGGCCTTTTTGCATCAATCCCGGGAGAATCTTTCCACCGCCTATATGGGAACCATCCGCTCCCGCTTCGGGTACTATCTTTCCATGCTGGGAAGTGCGGATGAGAAATATCTGATGGATCCCGGTCTTCAGGTGCAGCTGGAGCGGCAGGGGCAGAGCCGGGAACTGGCCTATTTCAGCGCAGGGCAGACGGATCTTGTACTGCTGTGTATGCGCCTGGCGCTGGTGGATGCGTTGTTTAAGAACGAGGAAATGTTTGTCATTCTGGATGACCCATTTGTGAATCTGGATGATGAACACATGGAGCAGGCGCGAAGGTTTCTGCCGCAGCTTGCATCTCAGCGGCAGATCCTTTATCTGACCTGCCATTCCGGCAGAGCGATATAAAAGATTTGCGGTAATCTCCCGGTACTCTTAAAACGGAAAATCCGACCTGTGACCGAAATCACAGGTCGGATTTTTGTAAGATGTGCTGCTTTGGCGGGGTGCAAAACAGCACATCGCACGGTATACCGGAAGCTTCTTTCTGTTCGGAAAATTGGAATTTGACAGACATAGCAAACATTACTCGGAATATCCTGCCAATGCGGGAAGTTCCTCGGCAGAATATCCAGATACATGACCTTCAATCAACTCATTATCTGTATCGATAGATTGAATCAGCCATTCTCCCTCAACCTTTTCGCAAGTGAAATATAAGGTTGTTCCGCGTCCGCTACTCATTCCATTAGATTTTTCAAGCTGGTATTCGTAAGATTCAAAAGCGATAACATTGGCTTTGTCGCCATCAACTTGAATGTCTTGTATATCAAAATCAAATGTCTCCCAAAGGAAGCTTTGTTGCATCCGAATCAGTTTTTCAAAGCGAAAGACTTTCCAAAAAGTCTGTTCTTCCAGACTGTCCCTCAATTCTGGAACAAAGTATTCCTCCATATCCAGATGGGTTTCTGATTGAAAGTCCTCTTGTTTTAGCGTAATGAAGTCAGAAATTAGCCTTTCCAAAAGAATATCATCAGTTTCTATGCTCTCCAAAACAGTTTCATTAGTGCTCGTTGTTTCTGCCTGTGGATGGATATTATCAGCATTACCTTCAGAACAAGCCATCAGAGCCAACACACAAGACAAGGCTAAAAGCAATGCTATAATCTTTTTCATATATCTGCACTCCTTTCGTAAAATTGGAATTTGGCTAACTTATTTCAACAAATACAAGACAGCAAAGACAACTGCAAGGATTGCTCCTTGTAACAGATATGCTTTCGGATTAGCCCAATTCACAGCAAGTCCCTCTCGTCTGGGTTTCTTTACAACAATATTCAAATCATCTGGATTTGCGTATGTAAAGGCACCTGTATCTCGATACCATTGTTGGACTTCTTCTGCCGTCCATTTTCGTTTGTTTGATGTTCTTTTAGCCATTGCACACGCCCCCTTTGTCAAATTGGAATTGGCTTACTTCTTTTTCTTTTGGATTTGCTTATAAACCACCCAAGCAACAATATCAGCAACAAGAGCGACAGTATTAGCAATTGAAAAAACAAAAGCAAATATCACCCATATTGCAACCCCACCACTTCCGTCAAGCAAATCTAACAAACACAAGATGCCTGCTATGACATAGAGAGCAACGATAATGTATGTAGGTATGAGTTTAACAGCCTTTTTGTTAGCTTTAAGGCACAAAGCCATTTGGATACCAAAAACGATTATAGCAAGAATACTACACAAAATAATGGTTTCAATCATATCTAGACCTCCTTTGTCAAATTCAAGTTTGTCGAATTCCGTACACCGGGCGGAAGCTGGCGACCGGTCGAGGGGCCCAAAGATGCCATTTGACCGACGCAATCTGTAACGCATTGCCGGCGGGGGCATCCCCGTCAAATTCAAGTTGTCTAACTGCCTTTATACTATCATAATTTGGCCGGATATACAACAACATGCACAGCGGACAAAACCGCTGTGCATGTCAGTTACTTTATAAGCACCGCACACTACGGTTCTGTTTATGTCAGGGCTTGAAATCTTCAAAAATGGGGATCCAGTTTTCCGCAACGGCATCGTCCAATTCTTCCTGCGACCGCAGGGTCCAGGTGACACCGGCGACGCCCCAGAAATCACGGACCAGGCGGTTGCTGAAGGTGCGGATGTCCCGGTATTTGTATGCTACAAAATCCGGCATGGTCAGAAAATTCAGAACCTGATTCTTCAACGCCCACTTCAGCGGAGCGGGAAGCTTGCTTCCGGAGCGGAAGTAGTCCTCCGTCAGCTGACCGCGGATGATGTGGGGGTATTTCTTTTTCAGAATGTAGACGCAGCGGGGGTCGAAGGACTCCATGCAGTAAGGTCCGGTGTAGTCCTCCACGGCCTTTACTGCGGCATCCACCAGGGCTTCCGGGTTGTCATCGGATTTCAGTTCGATGATCAGAGGCGCTTTGCCGGAAAACAGCTCCAGCACCTGGCGGAAGGTGGGGATGGTTTCCGCCGTACCGTTCAGATGGTAGCGGCACAGGTCCTCCGTGGTCAGGTCGGTGATGATTCCTTCCTGCCCGGTGGTACGAAGCAGAGCGGCATCGTGGATAACGGCAAGATTCCCGTCCCTGATGAGATGAATATCGAACTCGATGCCGTAGCCGCTTTCCAGCGCCGCCCGGAAGGCAGCCATGCTGTTTTCGGGCTTTTCCGTATCGTGCAGGCCCCGGTGGGCATATTTGAAAGTTTTCAGTACGCCAAGGCCCGGATGACCGGTGCGGCCCTGGGTGGTCAGCACATAGAGACCGCCCAGGGCGGCGGTGCCGGCAAGAAGACCTTTTACAAGTTTCTTCATGGAATCAGTCCTCGCTGTCAAAGACTTCCAGCCCCTGCTTTGCGGTAACTCTGGCATCGCCGTGACGGACAAGGAACATGGTCACAAAGGCCAGCGCCACAAAGACGGCGGCGTAGGGGAACAGAACGGTCATGCCCAGCTTGTCCATGAGAAAACCGGACAGCATGGGGGTGATGATCTGGGCGGTCATGGATGCGGTGTAGTAAAAGCCGGTGTACTTGCCGATATCTGCACCGGAGCACATTTCCACCACCATGGGGAAAGAGTTGACATTGATGGTGGCCCAGGCGATACCGGCCAGAGCGAACAGCAGATTCATGACCCAGGTGGGACTGCCGGCACGCATGAAGGCGGCGAAGCCGAAGGCGGCAGCCAGCATGACGATACCGGCCAGAATGGTCTTTCTGCGGCCGATTTTAGAGGCGACAATGCCGGCAGGCAGATAAGCCGCGATGGCGGCACCCTGTGCCAGCAGCATGGTGGTATTGTAGTCCTTGTCCAGAATATTGCCCGCGTAGACGGAATACTTGGAGGTAACGGCATTGTAGCCGAAATACCACAGGACGATGGACAGCAGAATGCAGATGAGAGACTTTTTCTCCGCTGCGGAGAGACCGCGCTTTTCGGCGGATTCTCCCGCTTCCTCCTCAATGCCGTACCGGACGGAATCGGCAGCCATTTCGGCGGCCCATTTGGGCTCCCGGACAGTGCAGAGGAAAATTGCCAGAGCAGCCAGCATGATGCCGGCAATCACAGCATAGTAGACCGTGTAGCTCATCATGGCGTTCTGCACGGCAGAGGTGGAAAATACCATGCCCAGCACCAGAACAAGAATGCCGCCGGAGGTGCCCATGAGGTTGATGATGGCATTGGCTTTGCTGCGCAGGGGCTTCATGGTCACATCGGGCATCAGCGCTACGGCAGGGGAACGGAAGGTTGCCATGGCCACCAGCACCACAAGAAGAAGGGCGATGAACAGCACCAGCGGGGTTTTGTTCGCGGCGGTCCGCTCCGCGGCGTAGGCCTGACGGGCGGGGGCTACATAGTTGGTATAGTCGGGATTGGTGACGGCCTTTCCGGTTGCGGGATCTGTTACCTTGCAGCGGATGGAGACGAATTCTTCTTTGGTGAATTCCTCCTGCAGCACCACCGTGTCGCCTTCGGGGGTCAGCAGCCTTGCGGAGGACTGGGTGTCGTAGATGATCTCCAGAGCAGCGGGGTCGTCAATGACAGAAACGGCGGAAATATTCTGAAGCTGCGCGTTGTCCACAAAGGACAGGCAGATAATCGCTGCCGCGGCAATGGCGGTGCCGACGGTGATAAAGGGGGTTCGTCTGCCGTGACGGGAGCGGCATTTGTCGGACAGCGCGCCAAAAAGCGGCAGCATGAAGACAGCCAGAATGTTGTCCAAAGCCATGATCACACCGGACCAGGTCTGGGACATACCGAATTTGTTGGTAAGAATTACGGGAATGGTTGCGTCGTAGGCCTGCCAGAAGGCGCTGATGAGGAAGAAGGCAAAGCCTACCAGAATGGTGCGCTTATAGTTAAGCTTCATGGGATTTCCTCCGTTTCGCTGTAAGTAGTGCTATTATACCGAAGAACCGGGAAAAAGTCCAGTATTTCCCTAAGGAAGCCCCAGCTCCCGGCGAAGATAATTGAGGACCTGCTTCTTGTCCGCTGACCACAGGGGCGCTACCAGATCCCGCTTGGCGCCGTCGCCGGTGATCCGGTGGACTACCGTGTCCGGCTTCAGCTCCCGCAGGCACAGCTTCAGAGCCTCAGCATATTCCTCCAGACTCAGGCAGGCGAATTTCCCCGCCAGGTAATCCGCCTCCAGATCGGTGCCGCGAAGCACATGCAGCAGGTGGAATTTTACGCCGTCCGTACCGGCGGCAACGGCCTGCCGGGTGGTTTCGGCGGCCATGGCAGCCGTTTCTCCCGGAAGGCCCAGAATAATATGGGTCACCACTGAAAGCCCCGCCTCCTTCAGCTTATCCACCGCACGGAAATAGGCGGCAGTGGGGTAGCCCCGGCGGATGTAGCGGACGGTTGCCTCGTGAACCGTCTGCAGCCCCAGCTCTACGGAAACGGGCTTACACCGGTTCAGCTCTGCCAGAAGGGCGATGACCTCGCCGCTTAAGCAATCCGGCCTTGTGCCGATGGCAAGGCCCACCACATCGGTATCTGCCATGGCTTCGGTGTAGCGCTGCCGCAGAACCGCAACGGGGGCATATGTGCCGGTAAAGGCCTGAAAATAGGCAATATATTTGGCATCCCGCCCGGCCTTGGCGGCCACCCGCTCTTTGGCCCGGGCAAGCTGCTGCGGGATGGGGCCGGTTTCGGCGAACTCTCCGCCGCCCCGGGCAGAGCAGAAGATGCAGCCCCGCTTATCCAGCGAGCCGTCCCGGTTGGGGCAGGTGAAGCCGCCATCCAGCGCCAGCTTGTAGACCTTGCAGCCGAATTTCCGGCGGTAGTAGGTGTTGAGGGTGGTGTACATTAGAACTCCTTGAGCAGTGGGGAGCCGAACACCGATCGCCCCACCGCGGTCCTTTTGTTTGTATTTTTCTTTATCTTCCTTGCCTTGCGTCAGCAAGGCTGCGTCATCTGCACAAAAATCCAAAGCAAAAATTCTCGCTGTGGGGTGCTGTGCAGTTTTCGCCGAGCAGCTTTTCGGCAAGACAAGCAAAATCACGCAGGGAATACCCATTGGTATTTTCAAGGGATTTTCCGCAGTATTGGCGGAAAGCCGCCGGTGAAAACCGATTGGGGTTCGACTCCCCACTGCTAATAAATGCCGGCAGATTGCTCTGCCGGCGCATGTATGCAGCTGCTTATTTGCCTTCGTCTTCGGTTTCAAACAGAGGGCGCTTGAAATCGTTGATGGACTGACCGGCGGCGATGGCCAGCGCATGCTCCTTGGCGGCGCAGTCTTCGCAGATGATCTTTTCTTCTTCGCCGGTGATGGAGGTGATGGTGCTGGAAATGATGTTGGGATAGTAGCCGGTGCCTACAAAGAATTCGCCACAGTTGTCACACTCGTGGCAAAGCCGGGGGACGAATACATAGCCGGCGCCTGCCAGAATGGCCAGAACCAGCACGGTGGAAATGATCTTGCCGAAACCGTTGTTTTTTCTTCTTGCGGACATGGTCAACACTCCTCTCGTGGTAAATTTACAAGGAAAATTATACCATATCCCGGCTATAAATACAATGGAATATTTTTGCTTTTTCCCGGAAGCACTCTGCACAAAAGTTTGGATTTAGATTTGTGCAAAATGTCAGCCGCTATTTTTCCAAAGATGTGCTATAATGATGTGTACGAAACCGGTCACGGACCAAAAACAGAAAGAGGTGCATCCTTTTGATCATTCGACCCAGTTTTTACAATGAGCGCGGCGGCGAAGATGTGTTTACCCGGCTTCTGACCGAGCGGGTGATCCTGCTGTTCGATCAGGTTACGGACGATCTTGCCTGCAGCGTGATTTCCCAGCTGCTGTATCTGGAATCGGTAGATCCCAACGCCGACATCCAGATGTACATATGTTCCCCCGGCGGCAGCGTATCCGCCGGCTTCGGTATCTACGATACTATGCGCCACATCCGCTGCGATGTATCCACCATTTGCGTAGGCATGGCGGCCAGCATGGGCGCGTTCCTGCTGGCAGGCGGCACCAAGGGCAAGCGGTATGCTCTGGAAAACAGCCAGATCATGATCCATCAGGCCATGGGCGGCGCTTATGGTCAGGTTACGGATATGGCCATTGAGGTTCGCCATGGTCAGGCGGTAAAGGCGCGGCTCAACAAGCTGCTGGCTGCCAACACCGGCCACACCGTTGAAGAGATCGACCGGGACAGCGACCGCAACAACTGGATGTTCGCCGAGGAGGCTATGGCCTATGGCCTGATCGACCATGTGATTCAGGAGGATGACCTCTGATGAAACGCTTGATTATTGACCTGCAGAAGGGCTGGGTCCTTTCTCAGAAAAAGGCCGGAATTCTGCCCATCCAGCGCATCAGCATGATGGCGCAGCGCAGAAACATCAAGGTAGTATCCCACACCTTCAGCCGGATCATTCTGGAGGTAAACGAAGAAAATCAGCCGCTGGATGTTCTGCAGCAGGATATCCTCCAGCTGCTGGCATCTGGCTATGAGACGAGCCCCGAGGAAATGAACGAGATCGTCACCTTCCAGACGCAGGACATTCTCCAGACCCGGGAAGAAGAAACCGGCGACACGCCCCTCACCGGCGGCGATACGCCTCTGAATAGCGGCGATACGCCTATGCCCGGCGGCGACCTTCCTCTGCAGCCCGGCGATACCCCTATGCCCGGTATGCAGGCTGCCGGTACACCGCCTAAGACGCAGGAGAGCGCTATGGAGCAGGTGGAAAAGCTGCTGGGTGCGGAAGAATTCGTGCAGCTGTGCCGCAGCATTGACGCTCTGGCGCCGCTGCTGAAAAAGCAGAACCTCAGCCATATTCTGACCAACCGCAGCTATGTATTCTCTGTGGATGACGGCGGCGGCCTGACCACCGCCCTGACCCTGATGAAGAAGCTGATGGCGGAGCACCAGCTGTTCCGCTTCAAGGGTGACCCCTATGAAATGAAGATCCCCGCGGACAACGGCCGCAACAATCCGCTGGAGGCCGCGCTGGATGAGCTGAAGCGGGCAGGCGGGCTGATCCTGTGCATGGATATCAGCGAGTGGATGGATAAGCTGGCAACGCCGGAATTCCGGGATTTTTTGATGAAGCTGGAAAGCATGCGCAGCCGCTTCGTGTATGTATTCCGGGTGCCTTATCTGGAAAGAGAGGCTCTGAACCGGATCGATGCAACGCTGTCGGATGTGCTGCTGGTGGATACTATCAGCTTTGTGCCGCTGACCCAGGAGCAGTTCCAGACCATCGCCGCCATGCGGCTGGAGGAATACGGCTTCACTGCCACCGAAAGCGCTTGGGAGCTGTTCCGGGAGCGGATGGCCGAGGAGAAGTCCGACGGCCGGTTCTACGGCACCAAGACCGCAAAGAATGTAGTGGACGAAATGGTGTTTCTGAAGCTGCAGTCGATTTTGTCCTCCGGCGAGGAGAACACCGTCATCGATGCTGCCGACCTTCCCGGCTTTGTCCGCCGGGTCAAGCAGGCTTCCGCGCAGGAGCTGATGAACGGGCTGGTGGGCATCGACGGCATTCGCCAGCAGCTGGATTCCATCATTACCCAGATCGAATTCGCCCGCAATAACGAGGGCGTGAAAGCTCCTGCTATGCATATGCGCTTTACCGGCAACCCCGGCACCGGCAAGACCACCGTTGCCCGGATTCTGGGCCAGATGCTCAAGGAGCGGGGGCTGCTGTCCAAGGGCTATTTCTTCGAGCACGCCGGCGGCGATTTCCTTGGAATGTATGTGGGCCAGACCGCGCCCAAGACCCAGGCTTTGTGCCGGGATGCCTACGGCTCTGTGCTGTTTATCGACGAAGCCTATACTCTGGCCGATGCCTCCTATTCCAACGGCGACGGCTACGCCAAGGAAGCCATTGACACCCTGATCGCCCAGATGGAAAACCACCGGGAGGATCTGGTGGTGATTATGGCCGGCTATCCCCGGGAGATGGCCCGGCTGATGGAGCTGAACCCCGGTCTGGCAGGCCGTATGCCTTATGAGATCCGCTTCCCCAACTACAGCCCCGCGGAGCTGTACCAGATCTTCCTGCGGATGGTAGCCGGCGACGGCTTTACCTGCACCGAGGAAGTAAAGAAGGCTGCGGAGTGCTACTTCACCGGGCTGGATGCCTCGGTTCTGGAGGACCGCAACTTCTCCAACGCCCGGTTTGTCCGCAACCTGTTTGAGCGCACCTGGAGCAAGACCATCATGCGATCTCAGCTGGATGGCAGCGACCCCAAAACCATCATTCTTGCGGACTTCCAGGCGGCAACCGCCGAGGATGTTCGCTCCGCCGGCTGTAAATCCGGCCGTCACCCCCGCCCCGGCTATCGGCTGGGTCTGATTTGACCATATTTATTAAGGAGGATATTATCATGGCAATTTCTGAAGAGAAGAAGCAAGAAGGCAAGGCGGTCTTTGACAGTCTGGTAAGCTACCTGCACGAGATCAACCTGAACTTCGCCACTGAAGAGCAGGAGGAAAGATTCCTGATCCGGTTCAACATGTCCGGCAAGGATCTGCCCATGCGGTTTTTCCTGTATGTCAATGCCCGTCATTCCATCATCACCATGCATTCCCCGCTGCCCATTGTGTTTGAAGAGGATAAGCGGGCCGATGCCTACAAGGCTATCTGCGGCATTAACTACCGCCTGACCGACGGCGATTTCCAGATCGACCCCACCGACGGCACTGTGCTGTTCAATATGTCCAACAGCTACGCCGGCAGCCTGATCTCCAACGAAGTGTTCCGCTACATGATGGGTATGTCCATCAACATCGTCGAAGAGTTCAACGACAAGCTGTTTATGCTGTCGAAGGGCATGATGGATGTAGACTCCATTCTGGCACCTCTGTATAACTGATTTTGCGTAGAGCAATGCCCCACCGGAATTCCGGTGGGGCATTGTTTATTTTAGTGGTTAGCAAAGAGGATCAGTTTGTCAGCGGGCTGCAGCTCTACTTCAATGGCGTCCAGATCGCCGGAGAAGATCACCATTTCGCTGGGAGTTTTGTTGGTGATGCTGGCGGGACGCACATAGCCGCAGAGAACCGCGCGGTCGCCTGCAGGGGAGGCCTCGTAAATGGCCCGCACCAGCTGGGAGGCGGTGCATTTTCCGGGCATCTTCGAGAAGAAGCGGCCTGCGGTTTTTACATACAGCTCCTTGCTGGGCTCGTCGGAGTCGCCATCGTCGTAGGTAAGGATATCGTTGTAGAAGCAGTAGATGTTGTCCTTCTCACCGATCTGGGTGATCATCTTACTGAGGTAGCGGTTGGAGATGACGATGTTGTCGATATCGTAGCTGCGTACGATGTCGTAGTTCTTGGGGTTGAGGATCTCCACAACCACATCGATGCTTTCCCGGATGAAGTTGGGGTCGGCCTTTTCCCGGCGGGAGATGATCTCCTGCACATAAATCAGGTAGGTCAGGGCGTTGGCATCCATTTCCTCGTTGGTAACGGTGTCGTCAGAGAGGATCAGGATACTGGTGTCGCCTTCGTGGCTGTCGATAAACCGGTCGATCTGGTCGCAGATCCGGTCCTTATCGTAGATATCGGCAGCCAGTGTGCCGACGACCTGAGGATATTCCTTGTAATTCTGCAGCTTGTCCAGACTCCGCTCGTCATCAATGGCCAGAATGTGCAGAATTTCCGGATTGCCGCCTGCGGCAGCCAGCTGCTCCGGCGTACGGTAGTTCCATTCACCCCGGAAGGCATTGAAGCCGGACATAATGGCGCGGCTCTTGGAGTTGTGGCCCAGAATGATGATGTAGCGGGGGGTCATCCAGTAATCGGGATTCAGCTCCAGATGGCACAGCTCCGCATTGGCAGGCGCTTCTCTGCGCTTAACATCCCGGGTGGATTCGGCAAGGTAGTAGAAGGTTTTGCCGTTTTCGCCGTCGGACATGGCGTTCATGGGAACGGCAAAGCGGTTTTCCTTCAGATAGCGGGAGATGTAGGCCTCAGTGTCGGTATCCACGGGAACATTCTCGCAGTAGAAGGCAGCGCCCTTGTTGGAGAACATATCGCCGTAGGCAATGTTCAGCTCCGGCATAATGGAGAACTGGGAAAGGATCTGACCCAGAATGCGGTTAACCGCCAGGGGCACGATGTTGCACTTGCCGGCCTTCTCCTTGTGGGCAATGATCTGGTTGACCAGATTCAGCGTCCATTCGTCCTCGGTCTCCACAACGATTTTCTGATTGTTGGCGGAGTCGGCCCGGCCGGTCAGCTCCGCAACCTGAATGAGGGTCTTGATGGTGTTGGTGTTGCCCTTTTCGTTGCGCTCGGCGCGCTCCATCATATCGTACTTGCAAACGGAGTTCTGAATATCCTTGCCCAGAATGATGATGCTGCGGGCGCTTTTAATGGAGATATCGTTGAGCTTCTGGGTGGAGAAGGTATCGCCCTCCCGGACGATCACCGTAACCCGGTTTTTTACATTGTGCTTACGATTGTAGCGCCAGGCTGCGAAGAAACCCAGATGGTTATTTTCAATGTGCTGCCGGATCTCCCGGGCTTCCATGTCCAACGTGTTGGCAAGCCGCTCAGCGATTTCCCGCTCTACGGCCTCTTTGCCGTCACTGACCAAAACCACCACCACTTCGGGGCTTTCGCTGTAAAGCAGGTCGTTGATGATCTCGGAGGCACGGGAATTCCAGTTAAGGATAATGGTATGCCCGGAGGCGTGCAGCCGATGTTCACCGGCATTGGAACTGCCGATAAAATCGGAAATGTAGTTGGTAACGTAACCGATGACGGCGCCGGTGAAGGTGATAGAGCCGATGATCACCGTAGCCATGCAGGCGATGATCAGCGCAACACTGGCCTGACCCACATCTTCTACTACATAAGAGATGCAGCCGGCGTCAAGGATCATGGAAACCGTATAGAAAACAGAGGCCCAGAAGCCGTGATTTCTCAGAGATTCGGGGGCGAGAGCGGAGATCACCAGCGCGGATACTGTGAAGAAGAATACATTCAAAAGAAGAATGCCGATCAGGATAACGCCGGCAGGATTCTTCGCCAACATAATGCTGATTTTCTCACGAATAGAGGGTCGTTTGTTTAGCATGCGGAGCAGACCGCCTTTCTGATAGTGAACATAACGGGCGGGCCGAAGCCCGCCCGTTGCGATTTACAGGGGCTTTTGGGGATTATCAAAGGGTGTGGGCTGGCCGTTCAGCGAGCCGGTAGACAGAGGATACTTGTCTACATACTTCAGGAAGCCGAAGCCGTACTCGTCCTGACGGTGGCGGGTGATCAGTTCCTCCCGCTTGGCGGTAGCAGTCTCGCCCAGCAGGTAGGCGTACTGGATCTCTACCCACTTGGCCATGCCTTCGTAGACCTGCAGATCCAGTTCTCTGCCATAGGTCTTCTTGATTTGCCGGGCATCCCAGTTCAGGTACTGCCAGATATGGGTCATTTCGTGAACCATGGTCATGGTAGCCTGCATCTTGGGCGCGCCGTTCTCGATGAGAATGGAATAGCCGTTGCGGTCCTTGATGGCAACACCCAGCACACGCCCATCGGGTTTGCCGGTGGGAACGAAGGTCTTGCCCAGCTTCTTATGGAGCTTCTTGGAGTTGACCATCTGCACATGAACCGAGGCGTTGATCCGGATGCCGAAGAATACCCGCATATTCCGCAGCACCGCATCGTGCATGGCGGTGAATTCTTCCAGACTCTTGATGGCGGTGCGGGCGCAGGAGGTGCAGCGCTCGCGGCCGTCGCCCAGAATATCGTATTCCAGACCGGTCAGCTCGCAGCCGCAGAAGTCGCAGTAGTGAACGCCTTCCCGGTTGGGAACGAAGTCCCGTTCCACCATGGCGGCCACATCCTTGCCCTTGCGGGCCTGGGTCAGGGCGCTGTTGCCGTAGCCCAGAGCGATCAGCAGCTGGCAGGTTTCCGACAGAGCCAGCCAGGCAGCCTTGTCGCTGCCGCCGTAGCGCAGGTAGTAGCGCTCATGGTAGGGCAGCCGCTGGAATGCGGGGCCGCCGGCTCTGGTGACCTGCTCAGGCTCGTACTCCAGAACATCGTCAGTAGCGGCATCGTCGGCATGGATGGCCTCGCCGCCGGCAGGCGCTGCGCTGAACAGCATCACAGAGCCAAGGGCTTCGCCGCCCTCGTCACCGCTGCCGCCTTCGTCGCCGCTGTCGCCGGGAGCTTCTTCCACAACCAGCGTTTCGCCTTCGCCGGGGGCTTCTTCCACCACCAGACCGCCTGCGGGGGCTGCCGGGGTTTCTCCGCCTTCGGCGGGAGCAGCAGGCTCTTCAGCCGCCGGCTGAGCAGGCTTTTTCTTTCTGCGGAATTTCTCACGCAGCCGCTGCCAGAAGCCGGGCTTCTTTCCGGAGGTCTCGGCATTTCCTTCACCGGAGTTCTCCGGTTCGTCAGCGGAATCCGGGGAATCCGGCGATGCGGTGCCGGTTTCTTCGGTGGGAGCATCCGGGGTATCCGGTGCGGGTTCAGCAGCCTCACCGGGGGTATCCGGCGTATCTGCGGGAGCATCGGGATCCGGCTTCTTCTTTTTGCCGAAGAGCTTGCGGAAGAAGTCGGCAATGGCTTTGAAGATCTTTTTGAAGAAGCCGGCAATGCCGCCGAAGATCCGGGCGATGATGCCCTTCTTCTTTTTCTTCTTTTCGGGATCTTCTTCTCCGGCATCGCCGGAGCCGCCATTGCCCTGTCCGCCGGGCTCGCCCTGAGGCGCTTCCTGACTGGACTTCATTTCTTCTTCATGCCACTGCAGATAATCGCAGATAATGGCGAAGATCCGGTTCAGGTTCCGTTCTACGGCATCCAGCAGACCGATGTCCAGCAGGCTGTCTTCGATGATGTAGAGGCTGCAGGGATCGGGGGTGAAGCCGTTTTCCCCCTGCAGGGAGTAGGTAGTGGGGGGGCTGATCTCGCCGCCGGACACCACAGCCAGATAATCCTGATTCTCTGCCAGCAGGGTGCGGAGCACCTCATTGACCAGAACCGCCAGCGTGGGCAGCACCTTGCTGTCCAGGCCGCCTTCCGGCGCGATGTCGATGCGGAGGATCGCCTTGTTGTTGTAGACCCGGTCGGGGATTCCATTGATCTGGATCCGGCGGGCAGTAGCAAAATCGTTGTAGCGGTCCATGGACCAGTAGGCGGGGGTCTGCACACGGATATCGGCAAACTGCCGGGTGATCCGCATAGCGCCCAGATCCCGGCACTCGCCCATTACGGTGGAGTCTACGGGATTGGAAAGGGTGTACTGACGCTCCTGCCGGTAGAAGGGGCGGCCATGGATATGGTCGGCAGCACGGCGTACCAGAACCCGGCCGTCGGCGGTGACACGCAGCATTTCGTAGTACTTGCCGCCAAAGGTAAAGAACTCGCCGGGCAGATACTTCTGGAATACGTGTCCCTGAAGCTCTGTGCCCAGATACTGCTGCTGACCGTTTTCATCTTCGGCAATGTACTCCGCCGATTGCAGAGCGCCCAGCACCAGCCGGATGAACCGGCTGTCGGTGATGCGGTACATATTTTCCATCACGCCGGAGTCCATGCTGAACTTGCGCTTGCATTCCAGCACCTCCGAAGTGAAGGTCACATCGCCGTCAGGAGTGTGGCAGACCAGAATTTCCCGGCCGTCCCGATCCCGGGCAGGCTCGCCGGCATGGCCGCAGGTGGTGCAGATCTCATGCCACAAGCTCTGGGCAGGGTCGGTCAGATCCTTGTCGATCAGCAGAAGCTCCCGACGGATCTCGTGCTCCGGCACCTGACCGGTACTCAGCCGCAGGCAAAGCCGCAGGGCAACATTGCGGTTGGTGCGGGCATAGTCGGCGGTGATGTAGGGAATGGCCTTGGGGTCGGCGTTGAAAATGGAATCGTTGGAGGCCATGTAGTCCTTCAGCAGGTAATCCGAGGAGATCACATTGATAAAGCCCTGTTCGGTGGCGCGGGTCGCGAAGTCCCGCTTGATTTCGAACATATTGTAGCTTTCATCTTCTACGGTCATGTACTGAACGGGACGCTTGGGGGCGCTCCACAGATCGGCGGACACCTGGAAGGCGCGGTCGAGGGTCTCCTGAGAAGTGGGCAGGTTGGCGTAGTGGAGCAGATCGTAGTAATACTGCCGTACGATCCAGTGCAGATCGGTTACAGGGAAGGCATCGCCGCCAAACCATTGGGTCTGCGGCACCTGATTTTTCAGGGCGGCGAAGGAAAGCTCCGTACCCATGCCCAGATACCGGGAGATATTGGGCAGCATCCGGTGCTGCAGATGTTCGCTGTCGCCGTCCCAGCACATGTAGCTGGAAGCGCCTTCGTGGTGGCCGGTGGCGGATACTTCCTGAATGCTGGTCATCAGCACATGGGACAGAGCATCCAGCAGGCCATCGCAGTTCTTATCGGTGGAGCAGAACACCAGCTGCTTTTCCTTGCGGCGGCAGTGGCGAACCAGAGAGTTGAGGCCCACCTGGGCGGTGGTCAAAAGCCGGGAGGGCTCGATGAGCACAACGAATTCCGTTTCATCGAAGAATTCCCGGTTGGCTTCATGCAGCGCCAGATCGTGAACGGCGGAGCGGCTGAGGATACCCACATCCAGCTCCTGAGGCTGGTCAGTCAGCACGCCGATGTTCCACATGCTGGGAACATTGGTAACGGCGGTCAGACCGTCCCGGCACCAGGTTTCCATGGCGGCTTCTGTGCCGTGGCGGCCCAGAATGATCAGCACCTTCTTATGCCGCAGCATGGTGCGGTTCATGGGGTAGAAGATGTAGGGGATCAGATCGTAGTAGAAGGGGTTGTTGAACAGCACGCTCTGACCCTGCAGCAGGTTCTTGCCGGACATCAGGTAGTTATAGTCCAGCCGCAGGCCGTCATCGCTCTTGCGGCGCATGAACTTGCCGTAGGTTTCGATGCCCACATCCTCGCTGGCTTCCAGAGCGGTCAGGGCATCGTCGCTGGTGAGGCTGCCGCTGTCGGTGTCGCACACGGAGGTGTTTTCCGCGTTCAGCTTATCGGGGAAGAGCTTGCGGAGCACCTTGCGCATGATGGAGTAGTCCCGGAAGGTTTCGGCTTCGTCGGTTTCGCCGGTGAGCACATGGTGCAGCTCTTTTTTGGTAAGGCCGTTCAGGAAGAAGTAGGCCTCGCCCACGATGATCACGCTGAACACCGGATAGAAGGGGGCATTCAGCAGCTGATGCAGGTACAGCTGGCCGGAAACCATGGCGGCCACAACGCCCAGCACGATGGATGCCCAGTAGAAGGCCTTCATAAAGCTGCGGGCCTGACCGAAGTTTTCCTTGATGTGCCAGCGGTCGGTCTCCTCGTCATGCTCGTAGAACAGACCGGCGATGGCGTGGAACACACCGCTTTCACCCTTGAAGAGGCCCTTCATAAACAGCCGCAGGATGGGCTTTACGATGCGGTAAGCCAAGAACAGAATGAAGTTGGCAAGATAGAAGGCCCAGAACCCAAGGTTCATGGCGTTGATCTTGTCGATGAGCCAGTTGGCAGCGTTGTTGATGGTATCGCCAAGCTGCGGATTGTTGTAGAAGATATCGTAGACCAGCCAGTCGGCCAGCTGACGGATCCAATAGGGGATCTGGGTCAGAATGGCAGCTGCGAAATCATAGACATCGTTCAGCAGGAACATGGCAACTACGCACAGCACCAGCGCCGCAATGGGCATCAAAAACTGCTTGTAGCGCTCTTCCGGCTTCAGATTGGACTTGCCGAAGCCCCGCAGGAGCAGAAGGAAGGGGGCCAGCGCCAGGAGAATTTTGCCCAGCGAGATGAGCAGATCAATCATACAGCTCCTCCCTTCTTACGGTAATGCGCCGTACAAAATTAACAGGGGCCTGCACGGTATAGCCGCTCTGCATGAACTCCACCTGCCGGTGGTAGTCATTGGTGAACGGAATGGGGTAGGGGAAATCTACCATGCGGTTAAAATCATAGGGGTAGGGGTCCACATCCTCGGGCAGCTCGTCGGTCATAAAGTTGCCGAAGACCTCCCGCAGCTCTTCCCGGGCCCGCTGAAGGTCCAGACGGTGCTTTTTGTACAGCCGCAGCTGCAGCTCGTCGGGATGCTCGTGCTCTTTGCGGAAATTCAGCACACTGTTGCCCCGCATGACATTGCAGGCGTGGCTGAGGTACTGGGAGAACAGGTCCGCGGAATTGTGGACATCCGTTTCCGCCTCGCTCATAATGGCATTGTAGTCCTTGTAGCCGTCAACCAGACGCTTACGCAGGAACAGCAGGGTGATCAGCGACACCACACCCATAATGCCCAGACCTGCCAGGGCGAAATACAGCGAGAACAGCAGGCCCTTGCCGGCGGCGATGTTGCTGATGAGCATGGGAATAAAGCTCAGCAGGTATATGCCCAGGCAGGCTGCGCCCAGAATGACCGTAGTTTTGCGGAGCATACGGGTGGAGATGGTATCGCGGTTGGCTTTGTCCTGCTCTGCCATGCGGTCGGTGTAGCGATCCACATTGTAAAGGTCGCAGGTGGGGACGGCAACCATCAGCCGCTCTTCTTCGGCGGTATGCTCGGCTACATCCTCCAGCTGGAACTCGTTGAGGTGGCCGGCGGCGGACAGGTCTGCCGTGCGGGCCAGACGAAGCTCTGCGGATGCCTTTTTCAGCGCCCGGCGGGGAACCTTCAGGAATTTACCCAAAGCCCGGCGGGTAGTCTGGTAGGCGTGTTCCCAGTGACCGACCTCTGTAGTGGGGCAGTCGGTGGCAAGGCCCAGATCGCTGTGGTCGGCATAGAGGGTGTCGGTGTCGAAATCCTGGGTTACATTCACCGGAATGGTGATGTTGCCGCAGAAGATCCGCTTTGCATCCTGATCGCAAAGCCGGGGCTTTTCCCGGTTTTCGATCTCCCGTGCCTTGGTCTGCAGAAGGGTCTGGGTGGCGGCCAGCTTGGCATCGTAGCGGCCAAGCAGCTTTTGCAGGGCGTTCTCATCGGTTTCGCTGTTGAGGGTATAGACCCGGTTGGGCTTCAGCGCGCTCTGGGGCGCCTCGTGGGCAGCCAGAAGCATCAGCGTATACAGGAAACGAATGTAGTCAAAGGCGTAGTTGCGGTGATTCTTCGGCAGGATGTCGAACAAAAGGTAACGCATCTTGTCGAAGTAAAGATTCCAGTCGTAGAAGCGGGAATACTGGCTGTCCAGATCCAGAGACCAGCTGGCCCGGATATCGTATTCCGGGCAGCACCAGCGGCGCTGGGAGATGCAAAGCACCTCGCTGGGCAGAATGATCTGGCTGGGCTCTGTGCCGCGAATGGCAAGGCGCAGGGCTTCCTTCTGATTCGCTTCTTTCAGATACTGGGAGAAATAGAGATCCTCGGCGGCATTGTTCAGACCCTTGGTGATGGTGGGGCTGGCGCACAGCCAGGTCATCAGCCGGACAAGGGGCGTTTTCGAAGCCTGCTCAAAGGCCCGGAATTTCAGCTCCGTCACCTGCTCCAGATATTCGGAAGGATCGGCTTCCGGCGCTTCCGGGGGGATCTGACAGTCTACCGCGTTGAAGGGGTTTTTCTGTTCCGGGTTCAGGCAGTCACACACCACCAGCGCACGCCACTGGGCGTGGGGGGCTACCGTCAGAGCCAGATCCGGCACGGCGTCGGCAAGATCCTCGCCGTCGGTGCGCCAGGAACAGAAAGCGATATTGGGATTATCCAGAAAGGGTCGCAGGAACGACTTGTATTCCTGGATGCTGTCTATATGCTTTTGCTCGGTAATCACAACAGTGAACACTCATTTCACCTCCGTCCCCCGGAGCGCCTCGGGCGCTCCGGGTATTTAGGTCACACCATTAGCGAATACGGTTGCGCATATCCTCCACCATGGTATCAAAGTCGGAGGGGGCAGGAGTGCTTTCGATCAGCTTACGCAGTCTGCGGAAGATGATGTCCAGAACGGGGTTCTCGTTGGGCTCGATGTTTGCCTTCAGGGAAGCGTGAGCCTCGTAGTTGTCCATCATCAGATGGAACTGCTCAACCAGCGTGCGGCACAGCATGATCTGGGCATCGCTGGCAGATTCGTAGGCATACAGCTCATCGGAGAAGGTCTTGATCACGGCATCCACCAGAGCGGTCAGCTCGCTGGTGTAGCGCAGGCTGTTGGGCAGGGTGTTGTAGTAGGTCAGGGGAATCTCGAAGAGGCTGGCCTTGCCGTCGTGGTTGCAGCCGATCTTGAACTCGGCAACATGCTTGGCAAACTGGGTGGTAGCGTAGTTGGACTTGCGGCGGCTGTCACGCTCGGTCTTCTTGGCGCGAACCAGATACAGGTCCTCTACGGTGGCGGGGCTGACATACAGCGCGTCGAGGATCTCGAAGAACTCGTCGCAGGGAGTGCCGTTGGAAACGGTCAGGTCCTGATAACGCTCCTCAGAATTCTCGTACTTATAGATCTTCTTGTCGGCAATGCGGGACATGTTGCGGTAGCTGATGGCACCGTACAGCAGGCCGTAGATCCAGGCCTGATGGATCCGCATGATCTGGCGCTCCTGATAGCCGAAGTCCAGCTCGGGCATCACAGCGATGGAATCCCAGCGCTTGTCGATGTGGGTGGAGATGGCAGAGCCCTTGGTGGAGTCGGGTCCAATGAGGCGGCCGTAGTCCACATAAGCGCTGTGGTACAGACCGGCGTTCTTGGTGTGGGTCTCGCTGGCGGTGAAGCTGGCGAACTTGTCCAGCTTATCGGGAGTCAGGTTGTACAGCGCGTTGAAGAAGCGGACCTCGTAGCGGGAAACGGTGTCTACCGCCACGCCCTTGGGCAGCATATCCTTCACCCGGAAGTTACGCATATTCAGCAGGGACTTGTTGTAGGCGCACAGCACGATCTCGCGGGGCTCTACATGGCGCTGGCGCTGGATGCCGGGGGCTGCCAGACGCTGGCCTCTGGCCAGAACATCCAGAATATAGCCGACGGAATCGCTGTCCTGCACCTTGTCGACGATGGGCTCGCCGTTGACCTGATCCTTACGCATCTGGGCGCGGGCGGTCAGGCGCATTTCCTCGGCGATGGCCTGAATGATGTTCAGGTCGATGGAGGGGCAGTCTCTGCGGACGGAATCCTTGAAGTAGCCCAGCAGGATGTCGTCGAAGATATCCACACGGCGGTCGTTTTCCACCATGTCGGAGTTGCGGATCTCACGCTCAAAGACAACGTTGGCCTTGACGGCGTCGAAGATGATGCCGTTGAGGTCGCTGGAGAGCATGGAGCTGTTCTCCCGGGCCTTCTTGGTGGACAGGCACAGCTCATCCAGATGGGTTCTGCTGGAGCAGATGTTCATCACGGAGTCGCCGGTCTTGAACTTCAGGCTGTCAGCCAGGTCGTCCTGCTGACGCAGCAGGCTGGCCACCTTGTCCTTGAAGGTGCTGTAGAACTTTTCGAACATCTGGCACAGCTCATCCACATAGGCGTTGCCGAACTTGTAGGTTTCCAGCTCGATAACGGCGTCCAGATAATCGTTGATGGCGGTGTGGTACTCGGGGAACAGCTTGTTGAGCTTCTCGTAAACGGCTTCCAGGTCCACCTTGGGGGTGTCCTTCTTATCCAGCTTGCAAAGATCGTCCAGATTCTTCTCCACAACGTTCTTGCTGGTCTTGCGGGTATCTACGTCGAAGGTCTTGGTGTCCCGGGCGGTGGGGGCGAAGGACTCCAGAATGGGCATGATCTCGTTGTTGATCCGGGCGGTGGCGGCGTCGACACCCTCGCGCATACGGTCGCGGACCATGTACAGCAGGTAGCGGACGGCGTTGGGATGGGCGATCTCGTCGTAGGAGTTGCGGATCAGAGCCTCGAGAGTGAAGGGGTTCTTCTGGTTGATGGTCTTGGTTTCGTTGATGAACAGGCCTTCGGCGGCGTTGGCGGCAGCCTTGTAGGCGTGGTCGCGGACGGCGTTCTCGAAGGTACGCAGCTTGTTCTTGCGCTGGGGAGACTTGCCGGGCTTTTCGGGATCCAGCTTGTCGCTGGCATCGTTGGTAGCTTCCATGGAGGCGCGGATGGTGCCGTTGTTGGTGACAATGGCCTTCATTTCATTCAGCAGGCTGCCCAGATACTGGTCTACCCGCTCGGCGGCGCCGCTGAGGTACTTGCTGCGCAGGTCCTTGGAGAACTTGTCGCTGCCGTTGTTTACGGTGTCTACATACACCTGACCCCGCTGGGGACGCTCGGATTCGGGCAGATCCTTCTTCTCGGCATCCTGGCGCTTGATCTGATAGGCGTTGTCGTACTTGGTCCACTTGGCAGCTTCGCCTTCGCCGCCGATGGCATCCAGAGCCCAGGACATGGCAACATAGTCGGCGATATCCTCATAGGGATAGCGCAGGGTGCTGGCGCCGATGCCGCCGAAACGGTTGCGGCCGAAGTTGCCGGGGTTGGACATTTCTTTGATGATGTTGTCTTCTACGGAGAAGGCGCCCTTCTGCATGGGGCCGATGTTCTGCTCGTACAGAGCGTAGGCAGCCTGCTCTTCGTACTGCTCCTTGGTGATGAGGGTGTTGTCTTCGGCGTTCTGGCCATCCAGCAGGAAGCAGAAGTCGAAGGGCAGCAGAGACAGAGACTTGGCCTCGTCGCTGCCGGCAACGCTGACATCGATGTGCAGGCCCTTATAGCGCTTCAGGTCCTCTTCGGCATCGAAGAAGCCGGAACCCTTCATCATGAAGGCGTTGATCTCCTTGATGGTGGCGTAGGCGTTGCGGCGCTGGCTTCTGCGCTCGGCGGTGGAGTCGATGACGCTGTCCAGGGTCTCGGGCAGCAGGATCAGAGCCCGGACGATCAGGCTGGTGTTGGGATACTTGTCGTTGACATAGTCACGGACCAGCATGGCAAGGGGCAGGGCAATACCGGAGCCGGTACCGCCGGAAGCGGTGCTGACCAGAACCACACGCATGGCCTGCTTCAGGGCCTTGCCGTCCTTGCGGAACAGGTCGTCGATGGCATCGTACAGAGGCTTGATCTTGCCGGTCTTGATGGTGGAGTTCAGAGCCAGACGGGAGATGGCGCGCATCTGGCCGGCGCCTTCGGAAACGGTCTTATCGTAAATGACCGCGTTCTTGGGGAACCAGTTGTTCAGAGCATCGGAATCATAGCTCAGGTAGTCACCGACGGTCTGGGTGGAGGAGGTCTGCACGAAGTAGATCTCCTTGTTGATGGCTACGGCGCCAAGGTCGTTGGCGTTGGTGTCCAGGCAGGCGAAGGTGACATTTTCCTTCTCCTCGGGACGGCACATCTCGTTGACGCGCTTGACGATCCGGCTGCCGGTACCGCCAACACCGATAAACAGCGTGGGGGCGGCTACAGTATTGGGGTTCAGAATTTCTTTTGCCATGGTTTATTACCTCCTAAGATTTCTCTTGGTTATTCAAAATGTAAGGTGGCGCGGAAGCTGAAGTTGATATTGCCGGTGTTGTTGCGGTTTCTGGAGCTGGCGGTGATGTTGATCTGGCAGCCATCGTCCAGAACGGTGGTCAGCACTTCCTGCTGGCGGGCGCCGATGCGGTTCAGGCTGCCCTCGGGGGTGGGAGCCATGTTCAATCCCGGCATCCGCACGGTGCGGGTGTTGGCGGGGTAGCTGGCTTCGATGTCGGAGACTTCCACCTTGCGGCGGCGGGACTTAAGCCGCAGGGGGCTGACAGCCGACAGATTCATGTACACACCGCAGGTCACATTGTGGTCAGCGGCGTAGCTGGGGCAGTTGATCTCCAGGGTGCCGTGGTTGCGGAAGATGCCCGAGGCGGTGAAGTTGCATTCCGGCTCGCCCTCAATGTGGTTGAAGCCCACCACGAAATCGTAGGTCTCAATGGTGATGTTCTTGGGCAGGGTCTTGATGTTGAGGATGATCCATACCGCGGTGACAACGGCGGCGATGATCAGCAGAATGATCAGCAGCCGCAGCCAGCGGGGCAGGTTCTGCAGGTTGATGGTTTCCGTGGCATCGTCGGTGACCTCCCGGCCTACCGCGTCCCGGCCGGTGATCACGGCCCGGATCTCCCGCTTGCCCTTTTCGATGCTGCCGGGCTTGAGGGTGATGATGTAGCGGGAGTTGGCGGCATCGGGCTGAATATCGTAGGCCAGGTCTGCCATGTCCACGGAAACGGTGGTGGCATTGAACTCGGTCTGGGTCAGGGGCGCGCCGTCAAAGACCAGCTCCAGATAGATGGGCGGCTCTTTGTCGAGGCTGCCGATGAGGTAGTAGTCCTTTTCCAGCCGGAATTCTGCCCGCAGACCCTTGCTGTCATCTTCGATGGTGAAGGTCTTGGTGACAACGGGGCTGGTGCCGGTCTGGTTTTCTTCCGTGAGATAGGTGCCGGTGAAGCCGATGGTGTAATCACCGCAGGTGGTGCTTACCGCATCGATGTTGTATGTAACGGTGACGGTGTAGCCGTCTTTGGCTTTTTCAATCCGGTGCTTGGCGTTGCCGCCGGTCAGGTTTACCGCAAGGTCGGTGTGATCCAGCTCGCTGCCGGTCAGAAGGCTGCCTTCGTAATAGACCTGCACCTCGTAAACCGCCTGCTCTTCCAGCTGGGAAAGATCGTAGCGGTCAGCGCCGCCGGTCACTTCCAGCTTCACCTCGCCGGCGGGGCGGGCGGCTACCACAAGGCCGGTTTTGTCCCAGCCCAGGGATTCGGAGGTATAGCGGATGGTGTAGTCCTCCAGATACCGGACGGAGAAATCACCGGTGATGGTGTCACCGGCGTGCAGATCCAGCTCCAGAGAGCCGGACTTACCGTCGGTGTGGGTGTTCTCCTTGCCGTTGATGGTGTAGCGGATGGTGTAGTCGGTCTTGCCCAGCAGGTCAGAGGTGGTGAACTCGCCGGTAACGGCATCCACAATGCCGTATTGCAGATAGTACTTGCCGGAGTTGACCTCATCGGCGTTGGGGTCTACCTCTTTGCCGTTGGAATCCACAAAGCGGATCGCCAGATCCACATTGGGCTCGTAGTACACGGTTACGCTGGAGGGATTGCCGGAGTAGCTCAGGTTGTAAGTGCCGGAGGGAATGTTCTGGTAGGTGACCAGCATGCCCTGCAGGGTCCGGTCGATGCCGAATTCATCGGAATAGCGGTCGTCGGAGGTGCCCAGCTCGCCATACTTGGTGGCGTGCTCGCTGACCTTGGTGCCGCCGCTGAGACTTACATTGGAAATGCCCTCGCCCTGAGCGAAGATGATCAGCTTGCTCATGGAAACATCGAAGGTCACTTCACTGCCGGAAACCTTCAGTGTATCCCGGCCGAAGATCCGGTTGCACATATCCGTCAGCATGGAAAGCACATTGGCCGAGCTCTTGGCGTGGAGGAAATACTGCTGAGAGGAATTTTTCACCGTGGGGATCACGGCGTCGCTGCCGATGCCCAGATACAGCGTCTGCATATCCCGGCTGCAGTCGCTGAGCAGGTTCGTCAGCTCTGTTTTGGTTTTGGAGGCCGAGAGGGCGGCGTTGTTCTTGTGGAAGGAGTTGCCGTCGGTCAGAACGATCAGGTACTTCTCATCGGCCCGCATATTCTTCAGGCTCTGATGGGCGTTGCTGATGGATTCGATGGGCGTGCCGCCTGCCATGGGGGTGACCATGTTGCGGACAATGGCGGCTTCCTTAGGGCCGTTGATCACCAGAGGGCTGACGGAGGTGTATTCTTTGCCGTCTACGGTGACCGGGTGCATGGGGTACACATACAGGGTGTCGCCCTCATTCATCATGGCGCCGAAGACCTCCATAGCGTAGGTGGCCTTACACCAGATGTCCCGGCCGTTCATATACATGGAGCCGGAGTTGTCGAAAACGATGGCGATGGCGCGGGTCACCTTGGGCTTTTCCGCGGCATCGGCGGGATGCGACACTCCGGGCAGCAGCGAAAACAGCAGAACCGCCGCCAGAAGCCCGCATAACAGGCGTTTTTTCATTCAGGGTACCTCTCTTTCCGATTTTCCCAATCATCCAACCGCCTTCTGCCGCCTCATAAAATAGGAACTCCCCAGAACGGGGGCGTGCTGGGGGCAGAATAACGGTAAATAATATATCAGTCATAATTTATCACAAATCGACAAAGATGTCAATGAAACAACAGCCACTTTTTGGGGATACACAATAAAATATATATAAATCATACGGCGGGCGAAAATAGAAAATGCCCCCGGGACAAACCCGGGGGCAGAAAAGCTGGGAAAATCAGGCTTTGCCGGCGCAGCCCAGAACGTTGATCAGCTTGTGGCGGACCAGCTCCTTGATGTTGGCGCGGGCGGGCTTCAGGTACTGACGGGGGTCAAAGTGGTCGGGATGCTCGTTGAAGTACTGGCGGATGGTGCCGGTCATGGCAAGCCGCAGGTCGGAGTCGATGTTGATCTTGCACACAGACAGAGCGGCGGCGTGACGCAGCTGCTCTTCGGGAACGCCGATGGCGTTGGGCATGGCACCGCCGTTGGCGTTGACCATCTGCACGAAGTTCTGGGGAACGGAGGAGGAGCCGTGGAGCACGATGGGGAAACCGGGCAGGCGGCGGGTCACTTCTTCCAGAACATCAAAGCGCAGAGCGGGGGGAACCAGGATGCCCTGCTCGTTGACGGTGCACTGGTCGGGGGTGAACTTGTAAGCGCCGTGGCTGGTGCCGATGGCGATGGCCAGAGAGTCGCAGCCGGTCTTGGTTACGAACTCTTCCACCTCTTCGGGGCGGGTGTAGGAAGCGGCTTCGGCGGAAACATTCACTTCGTCCTCGATGCCGGCCAGAGAGCCCAGCTCCGCTTCGACTACGACACCGTGGTCGTGAGCGTACTCCACCACCCGGCGGGTGATCTCGATGTTCTCGGCAAAAGGCTTGCTGGAAGCGTCGATCATAACGGAGGTAAAGCCGCCGTCGATGCAGGACTTACAGGTTTCGAAGCTGTCGCCGTGATCCAGATGCAGGGCAATGGGGATCTCGGGGCATTCGATGGCGGCGGCTTCCACCAGCTTTACCAGGTAAGTATGGTTGGCGTAAGCACGGGCGCCCTTGGAAACCTGCAGGATTACAGGGGCCTTTTCCTCGCGGCAGGCCTCGGTAATGGCCTGAACGATCTCCATATTGTTGACATTGAAAGCGCCAACGGCGTAGCCGCCGGAGTAGGCTTTCTTAAACATTTCGGTTGTGGTTACAAGAGCCATAGCAATTGATCCTTTCTTCGTAGCGGGAACGAACCCGCGGATATTCGGACCTATTATACCATAATTTTTCTGTATTTCAATAAAAATATTTGCTATTTTCCCGGCTGTGTGCTACAATTTCCACAAGCACCCGAAAAGGGGCATGAAAAGCGATGATACATTTGGAGGTATTCAATATGTCTGAAAAAGCATTGGTAGGTTCTCTGATTATCGGTCAATCCGGCGGCCCTTCCGCAGTGATCAACTGCTCCGCTTACGGCGTAATCAAGGCCGGTCTGGAGAATCCCTACATCACCAAGGTCTATGGCGCCTTCCACGGCATTAAGGGCGTTCTGAACGACGAGCTGATGATCATGGACGAGGAAGATACCGAAGAGCTGGAGAACATGCTCCACACTCCCTCTTCCGCCCTTGGCTCCTGCCGCTATAAGATCGCAGATCCCGATGTGGACGACACCGACTACAAGCGGATCCTGGAGATCTTCAAGAAGTACAATGTCCGTTATTTCTTCTACAACGGCGGCAATGACTCCATGGACACCTGCAACAAGATTTCCAAGTACATGAGCCGCGCAGGCTATGAGTGCCGTGTCATGGGCGTTCCCAAGACCATCGACAACGATCTCGACGGCACCGACCATTGCCCCGGCTTTGCTTCCGCTGCCAAGTATATTGCCACTTCCATCATGGAAGTATCCCGCGACAGCCAGGTCTATGACACCGGCATGGTCACCATCGTCGAGTGCATGGGCCGCCACGCCGGCTGGCTCACCGCCGCTGCCGCGCTGGCCAACATCCGCGGCGATGGCCCGGACCTCATCTACCTGCCCGAGGTAGACTTCTCCATGGAGCAGTTTATCGCCGATGTCAAGCGGGTCTATGAAGACAAGAAGAACTGCATCGTTGCCGTTTCCGAAGGCGTTCACTACGCCGACGGCACCTTTGTTTCCGAGGCGAAGGTCTCCGGCACCGACGGCTTCGGCCACGCCCAGCTGGGCGGTCTGGCTGCCCGTCTGGCCGATGTGATCAAGGCAGAGCTGGGCGTTAAGGTTCGTCCCATCGAGCTGAGCCTGCTGCAGCGCTGTGCTGCCCACTGCGCCTCCGGCACCGATATTGCCGAATCCTTTATGTCCGGCCGGGTGGCGGTGGAAGCTGCCGTTGCCGGCGCTACCGACAAGATGGTTGGCTTCAAGTGCACCCGCGGCGTAGACGGCTACAAGTGCGAGCCGGAGCTGTTCGACCTGAGCATTGTGGCCAACACCGAGAAGAAGGTTCCTCTGGAATGGATCAACGATGCCGGCAACGGTATCAATCAGGGCTTCATCGACTACTGCCTGCCTCTGATTCAGGGCGAGACCGGCATGGTCAAGGAAGACGGCCTGCCCCGCTTCGTACACCTCAAGCGGGTATTTGCCAAGTAAAAATCCCATATATTTGCCCCCGGCGGATAACTCCGCCGGGGGTTTGTAATATAACACAAAAATAAGCATGGAATTTTGTGGAAAAATCCCTCGTTGACGAAAAAAACCGCTTCCTCTATAATGGACAATGCGAAATATTTTTTCGGGAGGTAATTCTATGAAGCACTTGCAGAAGATTTTGTCGCTGATGCTGGTAGCCTGCCTGATTCTGGGCATGGTTCCCGTTGCGGCGGAAGCGGCGGAAACCGTGATTACCGTAGGTCCGTCCGGCTGCGACTTTACCACCATCGGCGCCGCCCTGGATTCTCTGGACAGCGGCTCCAGCCGTGTGGTTATCGAGATTCAGCCCGGCGACTACGAAGAGCAGCTTTACATTGACCGCGCCAATGTTACCCTGCGCAATGCCAGCTCCACCCCCAGCATCGCCCTGAAGAACAAGGGCGTGGACATCGACTCCAACGCCGTGCGTATTACCCATTACTACGGTCACGGTTACAACTACTACAGCATGGGCAGCGACTATCTGTACAGCGATTCCGTGCTGGCCTCCAACAAGTCCAAGGGCAGCGCCTCTGTCACCAACCCCGGTTCCGGCAGCGCCACCCACTGGAATGCCACCGTGGTGGTGGCCGCCAACGGCTTTGTTGCCGAGGGCATCATTTTCGAAAACTCCTTTAACCAGTATGTTTCCGCCCGGGCCGCCAACGATGTGATCGTCGCCAACGGCAGCGAGAAGGAAGGCGACACCCCCAGAGCTGATCTGTCTGAGGGCAGCACCGCTGTGCAGGACAAGGCTTATGTGGAGCGCGCCGCCGCTCTGGCCATCAAGAACAATGTGACCCAGGCATCTTTCGACTACTGTAAGTTCGTAGGCCGTCAGGACACCCTCTACGGCGGAAAGAACGTTACCGCCGCTTTCTACGATTGCGAGATCTACGGCGCCTGCGACTACATTTTCGGCGGCATGACCGCCGTGTTCGCCAAGTGCGAGCTGGTGTTCAACACCAGCGAAGACAAGAACGACAAGGGCTACATCACCGCCGCCCAGACTGCCTCCGGCACCCGCGGTATGCTGTTCTACAACTGCCATGTTACCTCCACCACCCCCGGTGTGGATACCGCTTCCTCCTACGCTTCCAAGCCCGGTTATTTTGGCCGCCCCTGGGCAGCCGACACCGGCGAGGCCATCTTCTACTACACCGTGATTGATGCTACTTGCAGCTACTGGAGCAGCCAGAGTAAGTCCCTCATTCAGCCCGTGGGTTGGCTGGACACCCTGAAGGGTGAGAGCAAGCTCTGCGGCGAATACGGCACGGTTGAGCTTTCCGGCGTGAACAATTCTTCCAGCCGTGAATCCTGGGCTACCGGCGCAACTTCCTCCGGCAAGCTTTATGACGGCAGCGCCATCTCCGTATCTACCTTCCTGGGCAGCTGGAATCCCTTCTCCGGCAAGGATATGACCATCGTTACCGATAGCGGCGATGTAGGCGGCGGCGATACCGGCTCCGGCTCTACCGATACCACCGAGGCTACTCAGGCCACTCAGGCCACCGAGGGCGGCTCCTCCGGCGGTACTACCGTTCCTGCCGGCAGCTATGTCCATAACTTTACTGCCAACGATAAGAACAGCACCTTCTATTCCATCACCGGCAATACGTCTACCTCCAAGGGCAGCACTACCTACAACGGCGAGAGCCTGACCAAGTGCCTGAAGATGGAGTCCTCCACCAGCATCAGCTTCACCGCCCCCGAAAGCGGCAAGCTGACGCTGGTATTCGGCGGCAGCACCTCTGCCGATGGCAAGAAAGTCAAGATCGACGGCACCGCCCAGACCATTTCCGGTGAGACCATCACGGTGGAAGTTGCCGCTGGCAGCCACACCGTCACCAAGGGCGATTCCATCAACCTGTTCTACATGGTTTACACTCCCGATTCCGCTGCCGACGACGGCACCGATGAAACCACTGCGGCGACCGAGGCCGTCACTGCCACCGGCAGCCTCAATATGTCCTCTGTGACCGTCACCAAGGCCAGTGGCGCGGAAGACCCCACCTCCGTGGACGCCTCTCTGCTTTCCAACCTGACTATGACCGTCAGCTACTCCAACGGCCAGACGGCAACTGTGGGTCTCAGCGATCTGGTCATCAGCGACATCAAGACCCATGACACCCTGGGTAAATACATCGATGTAGACTATATGGATCCCGTTACCGGCACGAAGGTGCATTGCTACATCCTGGTTACCATCGAGGAAAGCGCAGCTTCCCATACCCACAGCTACACCGCTCAGGAATTCTCTCCCACCTGCACCTCTGATGGCTATACCCTCTACACCTGCTCTTGCGGAGACAGCTATACCGACGATGTAATTGCCTCTCAGGGCCACCTCTACAGCAATGGCGTGTGCTCTTACTGCGGCGCTGCTGATCCCAATGTTTCTTATGACGGCGAGTATCAGACCCGGGATGCCTTCTTCAGCCTGACCGACGGCAGCATCAACCGCATGACCTCCGAGCATTTCCAGATCATCTGGGGCAACGAGGATACCACCGGCACCGTCACCACCGAGTTTGTTCAGGGCAACCTGACCAATCTGGAAATGATTTGGGATTTCTATGTCAATGAGCTGGGCATGGTTCCGCCCAATATGACCCCCGGTAATCCCGACAGCCAGAAGTATAAGCTGAATTTCTATATTTCCAACACCGGCTTGGGTGATGTTGTGATGGACGATTGGGCTTATATGTCCACCGACTCCTCCAACATGGCTTATCTGGTGCTGCAGCCCGGCGCAATGCGGGTGGACGAACCCAGCTGGGTAGTTCCCCACGAGCTTGCCCATGCCTTTGCCCATCATCAGGGCGGCGTGCATCCCTACGGCTTCTACGAGGCCATTGCCAACTGGTTCCGCGACCAGTATCTGGGCAGCACCTATTATGCCTACGGCGACAATGTCTACGGCCCTACCTCCGATTTCTTCAAGCCCTTCATGGTCAACCATGACTACTACTTCCCCCATCTGCTCAACTGGTACGATGCATGGCCTCTGCTGCTGTACATCAGCGAGAACCCGGATAACATTTCCAGCCTTGGTATGCCGGTGATCCACAGCATTCTGGAAACCCAGAACAGCTATGACAATATCTTTATTGCCATCGAGGATCTTTCCGGGGTATCCATCGATACCGTTCTGAACGGCATGGCCCGCCGGCTGGTAACGCTGGACTTCTCCCGTCAGGAGCATTACCAGCTGCGCCAGAGCGAGCAGATGACATCGGATGAAATTGCCGCCCTCTATTCTGCCGCTTATGCAGACGGCGATTACTACAAGGTCAGCGACAGCGAAGCCCCCATGCAGGGTGGCTGGAACTTTGTGCCTCTGACCCTCAGCGGCGACAGCCTGTCCATTGAGCTCACCGGCACAAGCACCGCTTCTGATGCCGGCTGGACGGCAAGTATTGTCACCGTAACCTCCTCCGGCGAAACCCGATATTCCAATATGTTCCATTCCGGCGAGACCGGCACGATCGCTCTGAACGGCGACGAGACCGCCGCCTACCTGGTTGTCAGCGCAACGCCTGACACTATGCAGACATTGGACACCTATACCGAAACCGCCGTAGGCACCCGCTACACCTACAAGTTCCGCTATGTAGAGAACGCAACCCACACCCACAGCTACAGCGCCTCCGTTACCACCGCCGCTACCTGCACCACCGCAGGCGTTCGCACCTACACCTGCTCCTGCGGCGCATCCTACACCGAGAGCATCGCCGCTCTGGGCCACAGCTACTCCGATGGCTACTGCACCGTCTGTGGCGCGAAGGATCCCAATGCTTCCGAGACGGTTACCGCCAGCGGCAAGATCAATATGTCCACCGTTACTGTGACCAAAGCTTATGGCGCGGAAGACCCCACCTCCGTGGATACCGCTTTGCTGGCAGGTCTCCAGATGACCGTTACCTACTCCAACGGTGAATTGGTGACCGTTGGTCTCAGCGAGCTGACCATCAGTGCTATCAAGACCCACGATACCATGGGCAAATACATCGATGTGGACTACTATGACCCCGTCACCGGTGAAAAGATTCACACCTACATTCTGGTGACTATCGAAGAGCTTCCCGAGGAAACCGAAGCCACCGATCCCACCGAGGAAACCGAAGCTACCGAGCCTGTTGTGACTGCCGGTTCCGAGATCCACAATTTCACCGACGATGGCTACACCAGCACCTTCTACGCCTTCGCCGGCGATCAGGTCACCAACGGCAAGCACGGCACCTTCACTTACGACTTTGGTTCCGGCACCGAAACCCTGAACTATGCGCTGAAGTTCGACAGCAAGGGTTCTGTTACCTTCACTCCCGCCGCTGACGGCACCTTGACCATCGCTGTAGCTTCCTCTTCTACCGGGAGAACGGTTCTTGTCAACAACGGCAGCAGCGATATTGGCAAGGTCACCATCGACACTGCCAAGCAGCTGTTTGTCCTGACTGTGGATGTATCGGCCAATGTAACTTACACCGTTAAACGGGGCAGCGGCGAGTCCGGTCTGTATTACATCGCTTACATTCCCGAGTCCACCGGCGGCGATGTCCACACCCACAGCTACACCGCAGTGGTCACCGCACCTACCTGCACCGCTGCCGGCTACACCACTTACACCTGCTCC
>JAZSGN010000017.1:0-2431 GCA_045532755.1 Faecousia sp. | reverse complement strand
CCCTTCATACCGGTAAATTGCTCTGCAACACTGAAGGGCTGAGACAGGAAACGCTGCACCTTACGGGCTCGGTTTACTGTGAGCTTATCCTCCTCACTCAATTCATCCATACCCATAATGGCAATGATGTCCTGCAGTTCCTTATAACGCTGCAAAATACGTTGCACACCACGGGCAACCTCGTAGTGATCCTTACCCACCACTTCGGGGGTCAGAATACGGGAGGTGGAATTCAGAGGATCAACCGCGGGATAAATACCCAAAGACGCAATACCACGATCCAGAGCGGTGGTCGCATCCAAATGGGCAAACGTAGTGGCAGGTGCCGGGTCAGTGTAGTCGTCAGCAGGCACATAAACCGCCTGAACGGAAGTGATGGAGCCGTTCTTGGTAGAAGTAATACGCTCCTGCAGGGCGCCCATTTCGGTGGCCAGGGTGGGCTGGTAACCAACGGCGGAGGGCATACGGCCCAGCAGTGCGGAAACCTCAGAACCGGCCTGGGTGAAACGGAAGATGTTGTCAATGAACAGCAGCACATCCTGATGCTTCACATCACGGAAGTACTCTGCCATAGTCAGGCCCGACAGACCTACCCGCATACGGGCTCCGGGGGGTTCGTTCATCTGGCCGAAGACCATGGCGGTCTTACTGATAACGCCGGACTCACTCATTTCGTTGTAGAGGTCGTTGCCCTCACGGGTACGCTCGCCAACGCCGGTGAATACGGAATAGCCGTTGTGGGCAGTTGCGATGTTGTAGATCAGCTCCTGGATCAGAACGGTCTTGCCAACACCGGCGCCGCCGAACAGACCGATCTTACCGCCCTTGGCATAGGGGCAGATCAGGTCGATGACCTTAATGCCGGTTTCCAGAATCTCGGTAGCGGGCTGCTGGTCCTCATAAGAGGGAGCGGGGCGGTGAATGGGCCACCGGTCATCGCCGGTCACTTCTTCCCGGTTGTCGATGGGCTGACCCAGCAGGTTAAATACACGGCCCAGACAGGCATCGCCTACCGGCACAGTGATGGGTGCCTTGGTATCGATGGCTTCCGCGCCACGCTGCAGGCCGTCGGTAGAGCTCATGGCGATGCAGCGAACCACATTGTCACCAATGTGCTGGGCCACTTCGGCTACGATCTTGCCGCTGCCAAAGGGGATCTCGATGGCGTTCAGCAGTTCCGGCAGGCAATCGTCGTCAAAGCGAATGTCCAGAACCGGACCCATGACCTGGATCACAGTTCCCAAATTTTTGGCCATTGGATTCAACTCCTTGTGTTAGAATAAGGATTCCTCTAAGCTGCAGCGCCTCCCTCAGGAGCCTGCAACAATTTCTGTAATTTCCTGAGTGATGGCCGCCTGACGGGCCCGGTTAAACTTCAGGCTCAGGTCGGCGATCATGTCTTCGGCGTTCTGGGTCGCGGAGTCCATCGCCGTGCGGCGGGCAGCCTGCTCGGAAGCGCGGCTCTCGCACAGGGCGCCATACAGCACACCGCCCAGATACTCCGGGATAATGGCATCGAACACCTCGATACTGTTGGGTTCGTAAACGATATCCGACTCCACCTTGCCCTCTCTTTGAATAGAGGTGCGGTTCAGCGGCAGCAGCTGCAGAACGCCGGGAGTCTGGGAAAGCACCGAAGCGAAGTTGGTGTAGCCAACATGGATCTCGTCCAGCTCACCGGCGCGGAACATCCGGCACAGGAGCTTGGCAACGGAGAAGCAGTCGCTCACAGAAACATCTTCCGCTTCGCTGTACTCCTCCGTAAGAATGGGCAGCTTGCGGGAGCGGCAGAAATCCACTGCCTTCTTGCCGATAGGCAGCACTACAGCTTCTTTACCCTCCATCTCGCTCTGGCACAGCTTCAGAATGTTGCTGTTATAGCCGCCTGCCAGACCCCGGTCACCGGCTATAATAATATAGGCGGCCCGGTTACCCTTGCGGGGGGTCAGGTAGGGAGAGGAGAAATCCCGGGTGGTGTCTACGATATCATTGATCGTAGCATACAGAATCTCAAAGTACGGACGGGACTCGATCACCTGCGCCTGGGCCCTGCGGAGCTTGGAAGCAGCCACCATTTCCATGGCTTTGGTGATCTGTTTGGTGGATTCCATACTCCGAATTCGGTTTTTGATTTCCTTTGTGGAAACGCCAGCCATGTCCGTCCCCCCCTTATTCGGCGACCGTGAACTCTGCCTTCAGCTCGCTGAGCGCAGCCTTGAGGCCTTCCTCGGTCTCCTTTTCGAGCTTTCCAGTAGTCCGGATGGCCTTAAGCACCTCGTAATGAGCGCTGTCCATGTGCTCATACAGCCGCTCCTCGAACTCGCCGATCTCCTCAATGGCAATATCGTTCAGATGTCCGTGAACGACGGCGTAGATGATGCAGACCTGATGCGCAACGTCGATCGGGCTTTCGTTCTTCTGCTTTAGTACC
>JAZSGN010000024.1:0-30891 GCA_045532755.1 Faecousia sp. | reverse complement strand
GATGCTCTGATGAAGTTCATGGTATCCTCCTACAACTACAGCCACAACTAAGACTTTTGCGGTTCACTACACGAACCGGGCCGGGTATCGAAGATAGAATTCTGACGATACCGGGCGGGTCCGGGAAGTAACGAATTGCATAAGGCCAAATGCGTATGGAAAGCCCCGCCGTTTCGGCGGGGCTTTTTGCCCGCATTCTTCAGCCAACAATCGCTGACAGTTTTGCCTGCAGAAAAAAGACTGCTGAAATAGTATGCAATTTACTGAAATTCCTCCTTGATTTTTGAATATTTATAAAATATACTGTATAATAACGGAATATTTTTTCAAGGAGGCAATGTAATATGAACCGGATTCCTTTTTTCTGCAGAATTCTGTCTGTGCTGCTGTGCGCAGTGCTGTTGGCAGGTATGCTGCCGGTGATTCAGCCACAAACTGCGAGTGCGGCAACTGCCCGGCAGATGGAATCGCTGAACCGCGGATTGGTGGCGGTAAAAACCGACAGCGGTGTCTTTCTTTCCTGGCGCTTGCTGGGAACGGAGGCCTACTCCACAGCCTTTAATGTCTACCGCGACGGCGCTTTGATTGCATCCAATATTACCGGGAGCACCAATTATCTGGACACCGCCGGCAGCAGCGGTTCAACCTACTATGTCCGCTCAGTTGCAGGCGGAAGTGAGGTAACCCAGTCGGACTCCGTGCGCCCGTGGGCGCAGAACTATCTGGATGTTCCGCTGCAGAAACCTGCCGCTACCACGCTTAACGGCACTTCCGTGACCTACTCTGCCAATGATGCCACGGTTGCGGATGTGGACGGCGACGGTGCCTATGAGATCATTCTCAAGTGGGACCCCTCCAACGCGCAGGATAACTCCAAATCCGGCTATACCTCCAATGTGTATGTGGATTGCTATGAGCTGGACGGCACGCTGCGTTGGCGTATCGATCTGGGCAGGAATATCCGCGCCGGCGCCCATTATACCCAGTTCATTGCCTACGACCTGAACGGCGACGGCAGGGCAGAGGTGGCTATGAAGACCGCTGACGGAACGGTAGACGGCAAAGGCAATGTCATTGGCGATGCCAATGCCGACTATCGCAATTCCAGCGGCTATATCCTCAGCGGCCCGGAGTACCTGACGCTCTTCGACGGCCGCACCGGCGAGGCTCTGGTCACTAACGACTATAACCCTCCTCGCGGGACGGTTTCCTCCTGGGGCGACAACTATGGAAACCGTGTTGATCGTTTCCTGGCAGGCGTAGCCTATTTTGACGGCAAAACCCCTTCTTTGGTGATGTGCCGCGGCTATTATACCCGCTGCGTAATCGTTTCCTATGAGTATAAGGGCGGTAAGCTGACGCAGGAGTGGGTATTTGATTCCAACACCTCCGGAAACTCTGCCTATGCCGGCGAGGGCAACCATAATCTGTCCATCGCAGATGTGGATGGCGACGGCTTTGATGAAATTGTCTACGGCTCCGCGGTTATCGATCACGACGGCACCGGCCTCTACGCCACCGGCAACGGTCATGGCGATGCCCTTCATGTGGGTGATTTTGATCCCGGTCACAGCGGTCTGGAGATTTTTCAGGTTCACGAGGAAACAGCCTCCGACATTGAGAGCATCCAGTTCCGGGATGCCAAAACCGGAAAAACCATCTGGTCCAAGAAGCTGAGCAAGGATACCGGACGCGGCTTGATTTTGAACATCGACCCGGATTTCTATCCCTATGTCACGCTGGCGTCCGGCGGCAACTATCATACTGCCGGCGGCAATTCCGTAACCAGCAGCATTTCCGGCTTGGGCATTAATTTTGCCGCCTATTGGGATGGCGATCTCTACCGTGAGGGTCTGGACGGAACAACGATCCGTAAATGGGACTACACCAACGACAAGGTGGTGACGGCCCTTACCGGTTCGAATGTCCATTCCTGCAATGGCACCAAATCCACCCCCAGCCTGTCCGGCGATATTCTTGGCGACTGGCGGGAAGAGGTCATCTGGCCCACCTCCGATGACACGGCCCTGCGGATCTATACCACAACGGCTGTAACCAATGCCAAACTCTACACGCTGATGCACGACAGCCAGTACCGCTGCGCCATTGCGTGGCAGAATGTGGCCTATAACCAGCCGCCTCACACCAGCTACTACATTGGACCGGATATGCCTGCTCCCGGTCAGCCGTCCATTTATACCGTGGGCAGCTATGAACTGGCGGCTCCTGACGGCTCTTCCGGCGGCAGTGATGCCCCGGGAGCAACCGAACCCTCCACAGAAGCCACACAGCCCCCCGCATCCGGCAGCAGCTATGTCCATAACTTCACTACCAGTGATAAGAACAGCACCTTCTATACCATCACCGGCAATACGTCTACTTCCAAGGGCAGCACTACCTACAACGGTGAGAGCCTGACCAAGTGCCTGAAGATGGAGTCCTCCACCACCATCAGCTTCACCGCACCTACTGCCGGTACGCTGACTCTGGTATTTGGCGGCAGCACCTCTGCTTCCGGCAAGTCCGTTAAGATTGACGGCGCTGCCCAGACGGTTGGTTCCGACAACATTCTGACCATCGATGTAGCTGCCGGCAGCCATACTATCACCAAGGGCGACAGCATCAACCTGTTCTATATGGTTTATGCTTCTGAGTCCACCGGCGGGGAAGAGCATACCCACAGCTACACCAGCTCTGTAACTACTGCCGCTACCTGCACTACTGCAGGCGTACGCACCTACACCTGCTCCTGCGGCGACAGCTACACCGAGAGCATTGCTGCCATCGGCCATAGCTATAGTTCCTCCGTTACCACCGCTGCTACCTGCACTTCTGCAGGTGTTCGCACCTACACCTGCGCGGGTTGCGGCAATAGCTACACTGAGAGCATTGCTGCTGCCGGCCATAGCTATTCCAATGGCTCTTGCACCGTTTGCGGCGCTGCAGATCCCTCTGCTTCTGAGCCTTCTACTGAGGCTACCGAGCCTTCTACCGAAGCTACCGAGCCTTCCGAAGATCCCAGCGAGCCTGTTGTCACCGCCGGCGCTGAGATCCACAACTTCACCGACGATGGCTACACCAGCACCTTCTACACCTTTGCCGGTGATCAGCTCACCAACGGCAAGCACGGCACCTATACCTACGACTTTGGCTCCGGTACGGAAACCCTGAACAACGCCCTGAAGTTCGACAGTAAGGGTTCTGTTGTCTTCACTCCCACCGCCAACGGCACCCTGACCATTGCGGTTGCTTCCTCTTCTGCCGGCAGAACGGTTCTCGTGAATGATGGCAGCAGCGATATCGGCACGATCACCATCGATACCGCCAAAAAGCTGTTTGTGCTGACGGTGGATGTATCCGCCAATGTTCAGTACACCGTTAAGCGCGGCAGCGGCGAGTCCGGTCTGTACTACATTGCTTACATTCCCGAGTCCACCGGCGGCGATGTCCACACCCACAGCTACACCGCAGTTGTCACCGCACCTACCTGCACCGCTGCCGGCTACACCACCTACACCTGCTCCTGCGGCGATAGCTACACCGCTGACGAAGTAGCGGCTCTGGGCCATAGCTACAGCAGCGCTGTGACCACCGCTCCTTCCTGCGAGGGAACCGGTGTCCGCACCTACACCTGCGGCAACTGTGGAAACAGCTATACAGAGGTAATTGCAGCAACCGGACATAACATGGTCGTTACCGATACGGTTGGTGCAACCTGCGAAATGCATGGCTATGATACCTATGAGTGTGCCAATGGATGCGGCTACTATTATATGGAAAATAATGGTCAGACCGCTCTGGGCCATAGCTACAGCAGCGCTGTGACTACCGCTCCTTCCTGCGAGGGAACCGGTGTCCGCACCTACACCTGCGGCAACTGTGGTGACAGCTACACCGAGAGCATCGCAGCTCTGGGCCATAGCTACAGCTCCGTTGTAACCGCACCTACCTGCACCGCTGCCGGCTACACTACCCACACCTGCTCCTGCGGCCATAGCTACACCGCTGACGAAGTAGCCGCTCTGGGTCATAGCTACAGCAGCACTGTGACTACCGCTCCTTCCTGCGAGGGAACCGGTGTCCGCACTTACACCTGCGGCAACTGTGGTGACAGCTACACCGAGAGCATCGCTGCTCTGGGCCACAGCTATAAGGCAGTTGTAACCGCACCTACCTGCACCGCTGCCGGTTACACCACCCACACCTGCTCCGCTTGCGGCGACAGCTACACCGACAGCGAAGTAGCCGCTCTGGGTCATAGCTACAGCAGCGCTGTGACCACCGCTCCTTCCTGCGAGGGAACCGGTGTCCGCACCTACACCTGCAGCAACTGTGGTGACAGCTACACCGAGAGCATCGCAGCTCTTGGCCATAGCTACAAGGCAGTTGTAACCGCACCTACCTGCACCGCTGCCGGCTACACTACCTACACCTGCTCCGTCTGCGGCGACAGCTACACTTCTAACGAAGTAGCCGCCACCGGCCACAGCTATGTTGACGGTGTCTGCTCCGTCTGCGGCGCAGAAGATCCCAACTATGTAGCTCCTGTTGACCTGTTCAAGCTCTCCGGTGCGAACGTGGTTCTGGGCAACGACCTGACCATGAACTTCGCCCTGCTGGCTTCCAACCTGAATGGTACCGACTACTACGCTGAGATCGTAAAGCATAACCCCGACGGCACAACTGTCACTACCACCTATCCCTTCAGCGAATGGACTCCTTATGCAAACGGTATGATGTACCTGATCACCCTGGACGGCCTGGTTGCCAAGCAGATGAGCGATAAGGTAGAAGTCACCGTTTACACCGGTGATGGCGTGCAGGCTTCCTACACCTGGGAAGACTCCATCCGCGACTACGCCATCCGTCAGCTGAACACTACCAGCAACACTGCTAAGGTGTTCACGGTTCTTGCGGATATGCTGAACTACGGCGCAGCGGCTCAGGTCCAGTTTAACTACAACACTTCTGACCTGGCCAACGCCACTATGACCGACACCCACAAGTCCTATGCCACCGCAGCTCTGGACTTCAGCCAGTATACGAATAATCAGGTAGTTGGCGACAACTTCTTCGGTACGATCCTGGCTTTGGAGACCAACATTAAGATGGGCGTGTTCTTCAGGGGCACCGGTTATGAAGGCTACACCGCCAAGGTCAGCTACCGTGACCATAACGGCAATGCTGTCAGCTACGAAGTAGCAGGCGTGGACTTTGATGCCACTTATGCAGCCAATGGCATGTACGGCATCATGGTAGACACTCTGGTAGCCGGCGACGTCTATCAGGTTGTTACCGTGGAAGTCTACAACGGCAGCACTCTGGTTGCTTCCGTCTCCGAATCCATGGAGAGCTATGTAGTCCGCCAAAGCGCATCCCTGCTTCCTATTTATGAAGCGCTGATGAAGTTCATGGTATCCTCCTACAACTACAGCCACAACTAAGACTTTTGCGGTTCGTGAAGTAACGAATTGCATAAGTCCAAACGCGTAAAGAAAGCCCCGCCGAAAGGCGGGGCTTTTTGCTTGTTATTGCAGAATGTAACGGATTTTTTCTTTGTTGGCTTCCGTAAGTTCAGTAAGGGGTAAGCGGCATTCGCCGCAATCAAAACCGATGCATTTCATGGCGTACTTCACCGGAATCGGGTTAACCTCGCAGAACAGCATCTCCATCAATGGCTGAAGATGTCGCTGCAGGCAGATTGCAGCTCTTAGATCACCGGAAAGTGCGCTGGCGGTCAGTTTTACCATTTCCTTCGGGCATACATTGGACGCAACAGATATCACGCCCTTGGCACCCAATGCAATCGCAGGCAGAGTCATTTCATCATTTCCTGTCCATACGCTAAAATGTTCCGGACAGTATGCTAGTATTTTGGCTGCTTTGGTGATATCGGTTGATGCTTCTTTTACACCAACTATATTGGGAAACCGGCTTAACTTTTGGTATACGGAAATTGGAATATCCAATCCGGTTCGCCCGGGAACATTGTACAAGATGATTGGAATGTCTACTGATTGCGCAATGATGGAAAAATGAGTATACAGACCTTCTTCGTTTGCTTTATTATAATAAGGACTTACTACCAGAAGTCCGTCCGCCCCTGCTTCCTGGGCAGCCTTGCTCAGGGCTACTGCATGGGCGGTGGAATTAGAACCTGTACCAAGCAATATTTTGCAGCCACCCTGTGCGAATGTTATGCAGCGATGCAAAAGCTCCAGCTTTTCGCTGTCGCTCAGGGTAGGCGCTTCTCCGGTTGTGCCGCAGAGTACAACTGCGCCGACACCGGCATCGATTTGCCGCTGAATCAGCTGCTGTACCATGGGGTAGTTGATCTTATCGTAGATAAATGGGGTCACCAATGCGGTGCATACACCCGTGAAGAACGGTTCTGACATATGTTTCCCTCCCAGTGCAGTCTATGCCGGGAAATGTGTTTTTGTCAGTTGCAATCGAGGCGAAAATCCGCTATACTAGGGAAAAAGCTTGTTGACTTGGAGGATCATGGATTGAAGACTCAGGATTTTTGGTATGAGTTGCCGGAAGAGCTGATCGCTCAGACACCGCTGCTGGATCGGGACAGCTCCCGGCTTCTGGTGATGAACCGGGATAGCGGAGAACTGGCTCATCGCAATTTCTATGATATTATTGACTATCTGCAGCCCGGTGACTGCCTTGTAATGAATGACTCCCGGGTTTTGCCTGCTAGACTTTTGGGGAACCGGCCTACCGGCGGCGCTGTGGAGGTTCTGCTGCTGCGGGATCTTGGAGAGAAAAAGTGGGAATGTCTGTGTAAACCCGGGCGAAAAATGCAGCCGGGCAGCCGTGTGATTTTTGGTGACGGAGTCCTTACCGGCACGGTTACCGATGTTCTGGAAGATGGAAACCGAATCATTTCCTTCGATTATGAAGGGATCTTTCTGGAAATTCTGGAACAGTTGGGGAAAATGCCGCTGCCGCCCTATATTAAGGCAGAGCTTGCCGATCAGGAACGTTATCAGACGGTTTATTCCCGGGAAGTGGGGTCTGCCGCAGCGCCTACTGCGGGCCTGCATTTTACCAATGAACTTCTGGACAGAATTCGCGCAAAGGGGGTTCGAACCGCATTTGTGACCCTTCATGTGGGATTGGGTACTTTCCGTCCGGTCAAGGCAGAGGAAATCACTGACCATCATATGCACAGCGAATTGTGCATGATAGGGGAGCAGACGGCCCGGATTTTGAATGAAACCAGAGCGTCCGGCGGGCGGATCATCTGTGTTGGCACAACTTCCTGCCGTACTCTGGAGAGCCTGGTCAATCCCGACGGCAGTTTTGAAGCCAAATCCAAATGGACAGAGATCTTTATTTATCCCGGTTACCGTTTTCGGGCTATGGATGGTCTCATTACCAATTTCCATCTGCCGGAGAGCACACTAGTGATGCTGGTGTCTGCTTTTGCCGGAAGGGAGAAGGTCCTGGCGGCATACGCAGAGGCAGTGCGGCAGAAATACCGCTTTTTCTCCTTTGGCGATGCGATGTGTATTCTGTAAAGGGGAATCGTTATGTTTGAAAAGCTGAAGGCAGACATTCTCTTCTGGCGCTTGCTGAAAAGACCGGATATCGATAAAGCCTATGCCATGGTTGGGCCGGAGGATTCCTGGTATGATACCATAACGACTGTCCATAATTCTCTGGCGCAAATACGGCAGCTGCCTCATGAGCAAATCCAGATCAAAAGCGATGACGGTCTGAAGCTGCAGGCGGTTTATTATCCCAATGAAAGCAGAAAAACTGTGATCTGGGTACACGGCTACACCAGCCACGCAGAGCGGGAATCCGCGTTTCCGGCATTATTTTACCGCTCGCTGGGCTTTAATGTACTGATTCCGTATTTGCGGGCCCACGGTCCCAGTGAGGGAAACTACATTTCTTTGGGTGCGCTGGAACACTTGGATATTATGCGTTGGGTAGACATGGTTAACGAGAGGATTCCAGAGGGGGAAATCGTTATTCACGGGCTCAGCATGGGAGGCGGGATCGTACTGGATCTTGCCACCAAAGAAATGAAGAATGTGAAGTGCATGATCTGCGATGCTCCCAGCATCAGCATTGAGGGGATGTTCCGCAATATAGCAAAAAGCGTATTTAAGAACAACCATGAGAAAGTGGTTTCCTGTGTAACAACCCGCTTTTTGAAGGAATTCGGTGTTTCCGCCGCTTTGTTTGATCGGCTGGACAATATCTCTCAAGCAAAATACCCGCTGCTTCTTTCGGCCGGGAGCAATGAGCAGATGGAGGATATCCTCAGCGGCATCAAACAGCGCAGCCCCATGCAAACAACGGTAGTGATCCTGCCGGGCTGCAATCACGGAAACGGTATGTACAAGCAGACCGAACTCTATCAAACCGCAATCAAAGAATTTCTGAATCAGAATCTGTCTTCCTGAAGAAGTTCTTCTGAAGGAAGGTTCATGCAGTTCCAAACCAATAACTAAGAGGGAATTATGTTCAAATTGATTAAAACAGAGGGCGCGGCTCGCCGCGGCGAGTTTACCTGCGCCCATGGAACGGTACAGACACCGGTATTTATGAATGTAGGCACTCAGGGTGCGATCAAGGGCGCGCTGAGCGCCAAGGACCTGAAAGACATCGGCTGTCAGGTAGAGCTTTCCAACACCTATCACCTGCATCTGCGCCCCGGTGACGGACTCATTAAAGAGTTGGGCGGTCTGCACAAGTTCATGACGTGGGATGGCCCGATCCTCACCGACTCCGGCGGATTTCAGGTGTTCAGCCTTTCTTCTCTGCGTAAGATCCGGGAGGAGGGCGTGTATTTCTCGTCGCATATCGATGGACGGAAAATTTTCATGGGACCTGAGGAGAGCATGCAGATTCAATCTCATCTGGGTTCGGATATTTGCATGGCTTTTGATGAATGCATCGAGAATCCTGCGCCCCGGGACTATGTCCTGAAAAGTGTAGATCGTACTTATCGCTGGCTGGTGCGCTGCAAGGCGGAAAATGCCCGGCTCAACAGCTTGCCGGATACGGTCAATCCTTCTCAGATGCTCTGGGGAATCAATCAGGGCGGCACGTATCCCGATATTCGCATCGACCACATGAAACGGATCGCTCAACTGGAGCTTCCCGGCTATGCCATCGGCGGTCTGGCTGTTGGCGAAACGGCTGAGCAGATGTACGATATTATCGAGGCAGTAGAACCTCACATGCCTGCCGACCGCCCCCGGTATTTGATGGGCGTCGGAACGCCTACCAACATTATCGAGGCGGTTGCCAGAGGTGTGGACTTCTTCGACTGCGTAATGCCTGCCCGCAATGCCCGCCATGCCCGGCTGTTTACCTGGGAGGGCGCTATCAATCTGAAGAACGCCAAGTACGCCAAGGATACCAGCCCCATCGACCCGCAGTGCGATTGCCCGGTGTGCCGCCGCTACAGCAAGGCCTATATCCGCCATTTGTTTGTGGCGGAAGAAATGCTGGCTATGCGGCTTTGTGTTATGCATAACCTCTATTTCTACAACAGGCTGATGGAAAGAATCCGCAATGCTTTGGACGAGGGGACTTTTGCCGACTTCCGCAGGGAATATTCCGATAAATTGGCGCGGCGAATCTAGATTGGTACTTGCTTTTTACGCCAGTAATGGTATAATAAAGAAGATTTTTGAGCAAAGGAGCATATTTCTATGTTACACTTTTTAGATGCGGCGGCAACCACCGGAGAAACTCCCGTGGTAGCTGGCGGCGGAATGGAAATGATCATCATGCTGGTGGTTTTCGTAGCCATCTTCTATTTTATGGTCATTCGTCCCGAAAACAAGCGCAAGAAGGAAGCTGAGCAGATGCGCTCTGCCCTGAAGGTTGGCGATTCCATCACCACCATCGGCGGCATTATCGGCACGGTTGTCAACATTAAGGACGACAAGTTTGTGATCGAGACCGGCGCTGATCAGGTTCGCATCGAGCTGGCGAAGTGGGCTCTTTCCACCAACGAGACCGGCGCCGAGCGGGCAAAGGCTGAGGCCAAGCGCGCTGAAGAAGCCAGAGCCAAGGCTAAGGCTGCCAAGAAGGCTGAAAAGAATCTGTAATACAATAAACGGCTTCGGGAATTTCCCGAAGCCGTTTTGCTTATTTTGCAGCGTGTTGTTTCTGCTTCCATACTCTTATGAGCCGGAAGGATGTGGAGATCATCAAAATGCCGGCTGCCAGCAGACCGGCAATGGCAATGGTGTGAGTGCCTTTGTCTGCAAAGCTGACCATGTCGCCGCGGACGGCGTAATTCATAGTGTAGTAAATACTTGCGCCGGGGATCAGGGGGAAAATAGCAACCACGAGATAGGAAAGGGCGGGGTATTTGCGGATTCGCGCCATAATTTCCGCATAGAACGAAGCAACGGTTGCTGCCACAAAATAGCCTGCCAGATCCGTTCCACCCAATTCTACGGTGATCAGGTACGCGCCCCAGGCAAGAACGCCGCCCAAAGTACACAGCAGCATGCCGGGGCCGTGGATATTGAACAGCAGGCAGAAGCCTATGCAGCCTACAAAACAGCCAATCTGCTGAATAACAAAGCCGTGGTCGATAGGCTGCACCATGGCGGGCGTACCCCAAAAGGTCTGCGCTACAGTCCAGGCAGCTGCAGTGCCTAAGGCAAGGGCTGCGGCGATCAAAAACACCTGAACGATCCGGTTAATGCCGGAGTTGGTATCGCCATAGATAATGTCCCGCATGGCATTCGTAAACAGAAGACCGGGAACAAGGATCATCAGCGCGCCGATGGTCACCATATCCGGATTGTTCGCCAAGGAAAAATGGCCAAACAGATAGGCAAGCAAGGCCATAAAAAAGGCGGAAAGGATGGTGCGGAAGAATTGGTTTGCCCGAACGGAATCCATCATCTTGCCAATGATGCCTACCAACACACCGCAAATTCCCGAACACAAAAAATCCGAAAAATCGCCGCCGAAAAACACGGCAAAACCGGCAGCTCCCAGAAAAGCGCCGAGCAGATGCAAGGGGAGCGTGTATTGTCTGCAGGAGGCTTCGGTTTCTTTCAGCCAGCTAAATGCGACCTCCGGGTCCGGCTTAGCGGCGCAAATCCTGCGGCAGAGGCTGTTGTAACGCTCTGCGGAATCCAAATCGTTTCCGTGAAACCCTATGCGGCGCATACGGGTCATGGGCTTGCCTTCTGCCGTTTCCAGACTTACGATCAGGCAGTTGGGGATCGCAAAGACCTCGCTTTCCAGCCCGTAAGCCCGAAGAATATATTGAATGCTTTCTTCTACGCGAAAGGTTTCCGCGCCGCACATGGCCAGCCGGTATCCTACATCGGTGACCAGCTCTAATAAAAGGTTATAGTTCATAGTCTGCTCCTTAGGATTGCCGCCAAACGGCAAAATACACCCCTGCAAGTATACCATAGTATGGAAAAAATACAAGATAAAAATCCTGCCGAAGGGAGAACCTAACGGCAGGATTTTTCTTATTTTCTTACAAACAGAATTCCCAGTGTGCCGGGGCCGCAATGGCAGGAGATGGTGCAGCCTGCGGTGGTTTCTTCCACAACTTCAAAGCTGCTGAACTCCTGAATCGAACTGCGTACAGCATCCAGACAGCTGTCGGAAACCGGTGTGTAGGTAAGGAAGATCAGATCACTTCGCAGATCATCCCGGCCGGAAAGTCGATCCTTCACATAGCTGGTAAGACATTTTTGATAATTGCCGCGATACTTTTTAACTACGGACATCTTTCCGTTTTTCACTTCGATGCAGGGTTTCAGATTCAGCAGATTCGCGCCCAGAGCAGCTGCGGAAGAGCAGCGGCCACCCTTGACCATATATTCCAGCCGGTCCAGAACAAAGCTGGCTTCTACCTTTTCGGTGAAGCTCTGCAGCTGCGCATAGAGGCTGTCCAAATCCTCACACTGTGCGGCAAGGCGGCAGGCCTCCAGGACGACCAGACCCTGACCGGTGGAGAGGTTGTTGGAGTCCACTACGCGGACATTCTGGAATTCCGCGGCGGCGAGGCAGGCGTTTTGATAGCTGGAGGAAAATCCGGAACCAATGCTGATATGCACAACGGCGTCATAGTCGCTGGCGTATTTGGCAAATTCGTCATAGTACACGGCGTAGCTCAAAGCGGCGGTGGTGCAAAGGCTGCCGCCGGCGGCCACATGGGCGAAAATTTCTGCAGGGGTGATGGTAATGCCGTCGGAGAATTCCTGACCGTCTTTAATTACGATCAGAGGAATGGTGGTGATATTGTATTTTTCCAGCAAAGAAACGGAAAGATCACAGGTGCTGTCGGAAAGAACCTTGATACGCATAGATGATTTACTCCTTTAATTGACTAGAATCAGTTGGTCTGGGGAAGGGGATCATGTCCTACCATAAAACAGCTGGAATCCAGATTTTTGCCGTGCAGATAATCCAGACCCCAGTCCCGCATAGCAACGAGAATGGGAAGCAGGCTTTTACCCAGCTCGGTCAGAGAATATTCCACCTTAGGCGGAATGATGGGGAAAACTTCCCGATGGATCAGGCTGTGGGACTCCAGTTCTCTGAGCTGCTGAGTCAGCATTTTGGCAGTTGCATTGTCCAGCAACTTTTTCAGCTCGGAAAAACGCAGCTTTCCCTGAGACAGATGCCACAGGATCAACGCCTTGTATTTTCCTCCGATCAGCTCCAGCGTTGCTTCCACGGGGCAATTTGTTTTTTCGCTCATAGCAACCTCCATGGTTTCTAAAAGGGAAGTATGTCACTTTTAGGTGCATACTTGCTTTTTCAAAATTGGATGCTAGAATAATACCATAGGATAAAATTCTTGTCAATGGTATATTGGGATTGATTTTTCCGAAATTATGTTAGATAATAAATCAGGTGATACGATGAAATTACGATTTACAGTGAAAGGAATGACCTGTGCGGCTTGCTCCGCCAGAGTGGAGCAGGTCAGCCGCCGTGTGCCGGGTGTTACCGGTGTGGAAGTGAACCTTCTTGCCGGAACTATGACCGTTACGGCAGACTCGGAAGCTGTGCGCGACGGCGTCATTCAGGCGGTGGACCAAGCCGGCTATCAGGCTGCGCTGCATGGGCAGAAAAAGTCTGCTCCGGAGGCTGCGCCCAAGGATGAGCAGGCAGCCATGCGCCGCCGGCTGATATTCTCCGGGATATTTTTAATTATCCTGATGTATTTTACCATGGGTCATATGCTGGGACTGCCGCTGCCTGCCTGGTATTGCGGCCGGGAGAATGCTCCGCTGGCGGCCCTGCTGCAGTTCTTTTTTACGCTGCCGGTCATATATCTTAACCGTGTGTACTATTCAAGGGGCTTGAAGGCTCTGTGGCACAGAGCCCCGAATATGGATTCCCTGATTGCAGTCGGCTCCCTTGCTGCCCTGATTTACGGCGTTGCTGCGCTGATCATCATGGTGTGGGCCAGCGGACATGGCCGCTGGGAAACCGTTGATTACTACAGCAAGAATCTGTACTTTGAGTCGGCTGCCATGATCCTTACGCTGATCACTTTTGGTAAGTATCTGGAGACCAGAGCCAAAGGGAAAACCGGCGACGCCATTCGCCGGCTGATGGATCTGAGCCCTAAGACCGCAGTTGTCCTGCGGGATGGAAAGGAAATGCAGATCCCCGTAGAGCAGGTGGCAGTTGGGGATCTGCTGGTTGTGCGCTCCGGCGGCAGAATTGCGGTTGACGGCGTAGTCGTGGAGGGTCAGGGCTCTGTAGACCAAAGCGCCTTGACCGGTGAAAGTGTGCCGGTAGATAAAACGGTGGGTGACCGGGTCTGCGCCGGAACTATTCACACCGAGGGCTATCTAAAGTATCGGGCAGAAAAAATCGGGGAGGATACGACCCTTTCTCAGGTGATTCGCCTGGTGGAAGAGGCCGGTGGCTCCAAAGCGCCCATTGCCCGCCTGGCAGACCGGATTGCTGGCGTATTTGTGCCGGTTGTGATGTCGATTTCCCTGATCACGTTCCTGGTGTGGATGATCGCCGGGCAAGATGTGGGCTTTTCGCTGAGCATGGCCATTTGCGTACTGGTCATTTCCTGCCCCTGCGCGCTGGGTCTTGCGACACCGGTTGCCATTATGGTTGGCACGGGAAGAGGCGCGGCGTTGGGCGTGCTGTTTAAGAACGCTGAAACCCTTGAGAATCTTCACCGGATAGATACTGTTGTTCTGGACAAAACCGGCACGGTGACCCGGGGAACGCCTGCGGTAACCGATATTCTGCCCGGAACTATGAACCGGGAGGAACTTCTTGTCCTTGCCGCCTCTATGGAAGTAAAATCCGAGCATCCCTTTGCAAAAGCCATCGTAGAGCATTGCGGCAGCCGCAGGCTGTCAGAAACCGATAGCTTTGAAACTTTGCCCGGCAGAGGCATTACAGCAGTTGTCAATGGCATCCGCTATTTTGGCGGAAACGGCAAGCTGATGGCTGAGCAGGGAGCTGCTGTGCCGGATATGACCGGACTCTCTTCTCAGGGAAAAACACCGCTGCATTTCTGCAGGGCAGGGGGAGAGTATCTGGGCAGCATCGTCGCTGCGGATGTGGTCAAGCCGGATTCCGCGGATGCCATTGCTGCGATGAAGCGGCTGGGTCTGCAGGTAATCATGCTGACCGGAGATAACGGCAGCACCGCCGCGGCCATTGCGGAAACTGCCGGAATTGACCGTGTGATCTCCGATGTTTTGCCTGCGGATAAGGCCGGCGAGATCACAAAATTGCAGCAGCAGGGCCATCGGGTCCTGATGGTGGGAGACGGCATCAACGACGCCCCTGCGCTGGTTACCGCCGATGTGGGCATGGCTGTTGGAAGCGGCACAGATGTGGCGGTTGAATCTGCGGATGTTGTGCTGATGAATGGGTCTTTGGCGGCTGTCAGCAGCGCGATTTCGCTGAGTCGGGCAACGATCCGCAATATCCGCCAGAATCTGTTTTGGGCGTTTTTCTATAATTGTTTGGGTATTCCCATTGCTGCCGGCGTGCTGTATCCCGCCTTTGGACTGCAGCTGAGTCCCATGCTGGGTGCGGCGGCTATGAGCATGAGTTCTGTATTTGTGGTAACCAACGCATTGCGTTTGCGGTTTTTCAAACCCTCCGTAGGCTGCGCTGTCTGCGAAGCTGCTCCGGAGGAGATTCACGAAAATCAGGAGGAAAGAAAGATGGAAGCTATTATTCGCGTAGAGGGCATGATGTGCACCCATTGCAAGGCCAGAGTAGAAAAGGTATGCCAGAATGTTGCCGGTGTAACGGCAGCGGAGGTTGACCTGCAGGCCAAGCAGGTGACCGTATACGGTCAGCCGAATCTTGACGATGTAAAAAAAGCAATCACCGATGCAGGCTATGAGGTGCTTGAGTAAGAGATATGCGTACAGAGTATTATTTCAATTCCGGGGGCGCGGGCAAGATCCGCTGCATCCGCTGGACACCTGCTCAGGCGCCCCGTGCGGTGCTGCAGATCGTTCACGGAATTGCGGAGCATTCCGAGCGCTACCATGATTTTGCTTCCTACCTCAACGCCTATGGTGTTCTGGTAGTATCCGAGGACCACATGGGGCACGGCGGCTCCATCGGCAAAAATGGCATCAAGGGCTATTTTACCGGCGGTTGGCATACGGCTGTAGAAGATACCTACCGGCTGATGTGTGATACGATGGAAGAATTTCCCGGACTGCCGTATATTCTGCTGGGGCATTCCATGGGCTCGTTTATGGCCCGCACATTGCTGATCACCCATCCGGATTGCGGAATCAGCGGCTGTATTCTCAGCGGTACCGGCTGGCAGCCGGAGGCCTTTGTAAAGACGGTTCTCCCGGTTGTCAAAGGTGTATGCCGCATGGAAGGGGAGACCAAGCCCAGCAAGTTCCTGAACAAGGTGATGTTCGGCGGCTACAACAGCCGTGTGGAGCACCCGAGAACCGAGTATGATTGGCTGACCCGGGATCGCCGTGTGGTAGATGCTTATATTGCCGATCCTCTGTGTGGCTTTATTGCCTCGGCAGGTCTGGTTCGGGATATGATGCAGGGATTAGGCTTTATTGCGGATAAGGACAATCTGCAGAAGATGAACAAGCAGCTTCCGGTGTATTTTGTGGCCGGCGGCGATGATCCGGTCGGCAACTATGGCGACGGCGTTCATCGTGCGGCAGAGGCGTTTTCTTCGGCGGGTATGGAATCGGTATTCGTAAGGATCTATCCGCTGTGCCGCCATGAAGTGCTGAACGAGATCAACCGCCGGGATGTCTATTCCGACCTTTGGAACTGGATCAGCAAGTGTATCAATAAAACATAAAGTACGAAATATTGGACCATAGAGCGGATACAATACACTCAGATAAACCGAAAGGGTGAGATGTATGTATTCTGTTCGCAATGTTGGTGGACATATTCAGGTGTACGATTGGCAGGGCAAATTTCTGTTTTCTGCAGATAATGCCCAGGAGGTCAGAGAGGAATTGGCAAATTATGAGAAACATTCGGCTTGAGGTGTGCTATGACGGCACCCGGTATAGAGGCTGGCAAAGGCTGTCCGGCGCCGGCGTTACCATACAAGGAAAACTGGAACAGACTTTGAGCCGGATCCTCGGCGAGACCATCGAAATCACCGGCAGCGGCCGTACCGATGCCGGCACCCATGCCCGCTGTCAGGTTGCCAATTTTCACACTGCAACCCAGATGCCTTGCCAGCAGATCCTGCAGCAGCTGCGGCAGTATTTACCGGAAGATATCGGCGTGATCTCCTGCAAGGATGTTTCGCCCCGGTTTCACGCCCGGCTTAACGCAAAAACAAAAACCTATTGCTACCGGATCTGGAATTCAGAACTGCCCTGCGTTTTTGACCGCCGTTATGTTACGGTGGACAGCCGGCCTATGGATCTGCAGAAAATGCAGGCTGCCGCGGCTTTGTTCCTTGGTACTCATGATTTTTCCGCATTTTGCGCCAGCCGCAGCAAAAAGAAATCCACTGTGCGTACGATTTTTGCCATTGAGGTGGAGCGGGTCGGTGAGGAAATCCGCATAACCGTAACCGGAAACGGCTTCCTCCATAACATGGTTCGCATTCTGGTTGGTACGCTTGTGGAGGTTGGCATCGGCCAGCGGGAAGCAGATAGCATTTCCGGTCTGTTTGGAGCGGAGCGCAGCGAAGCCGGTGCTTTAATGAGCGCCCAGGGACTTTGCTTGATGGAGGTTACCTATTGAACATTCAGATTTTTGGCAAGAGCAAGTGCTTTGATACAAAAAAGGCGGAGCGTTACTTCAAGGAACGGGGGATCAAATTCCAGTATATTGACCTGACTCGCTACGGAATGTCCGGCAAGGAGTTTGACAGCGTGCTTCGGGCGGTTGGCGGTATCGATCAGCTCATCGATTGGAACGGAAAGTCGCAGCAAATCACCCTCATGCGCTATATGGAAGATACTCGCGCGAAAGAGGATAAGGTTTTTGATGATCCGTCTCTTATGAAAACTCCCATAGTGCGTAACGGAAAGCAGGCAACGGTCGGCTATGCGCCTGAGGTGTGGGCAAGCTGGGAATAATATATTACAAAAGCAGTTCCGAAAAACGGAACTGCTTTTTATTTTGGGGTGAAGCTATGCTGCAATGGATCAATAACTTTGTTTGGGGCGCGCCGGCTCTGATCGGTATTCTGGGAACGGGGCTGTTTCTTACTTATAAAACCGGGTTTGTGCAGCTGCGGCTGTTTCCGCGGGCACTGCGGCTGTTTTTTGGAAAGATGAAGGTAAATGCATCCGGTCAGGTTTCTTCCTTTCAGGCCCTTTGTACCGCCCTTGCAGCAACGGTTGGCACCGGTAATCTGGTGGGCGTTGCGGGGGCAATTGCCATAGGCGGCCCGGGGGCGCTGTTCTGGATGTGGGTCAGCGCGGTTGTTGGCATGGTTACGAAATTTTCCGAGGCAGTGTTGGCCATTCGATACCGGCAAAAATCCGGAAGCGGCTATGTGGGCGGGCCGATGTACATGATTCGAAACGGTCTTGGGAAACGCTGGCGGCCAATGGCAAGCTGCTATGCTTTCCTTGGCGTGATTGCGGCGCTGGGGGTGGGGAATGCCACTCAGATCAATACGCTGATCGGTGGGGTATCGGATGCCGTCGGCTATTTTGGGGGAGAATTTTCCCGAAAGGCAGAGCTGATTACCGGTGCGGTTCTTGCCGCAGCGATCGGCTTTGTGCTGATGGGGGGCGCAGGCAGGATCGCTGCTGCTGCGGAGCGACTGGTTCCGGTGGCGGCAGGAGGATATATTATTCTTTGTTTGGTTGTTCTGGCTTTGAATTTTAAGCAGATTCCCGGTGCTTTGGCATCGGTGGTTGCCGGGGCATTCTGTCCGCAAGCGGTTACCGGAGGGGTGATCGGTTCGGCGATGCAGGCGATGCGGATCGGCGTTTCCAGAGGTGTATTTACCAACGAAGCCGGTATGGGTACGGCAGCCATTGCCCATGCTGCGGCGAAGGTGGAGCACCCGGTAGAGCAGGGGCTTATGGGCAGCATCGAGGTATTTATTGATACGCTGGTGATCTGCACCCTGACCGGACTTGTGATCCTCTGCAGCGGAGCAGCCATTCCCTACGGCACGGATGCGGGCATCCATTTAACGACCCAGGCATTTTCGGCAGCAGCCGGCGGGTGGACAGCCGTGCCGATCGCGCTGTTTCTTTGCTGCTTTGCCTTTGCGACGGTGTTGGGCTGGGGGCTATACGGCGGCGTGTGCCTTCGTTACCTGCTGGGGGAAAAAGCATGGCGTATGTATGTTTGGGCGCAGATGGCTACAGTTGTAGTCAGCGTGGTATTGGACACAAAAACTGTGTGGCTTCTGGCGGAAACCGTGAATGGCCTGATGGCAATTCCTAACTTGCTTGCATTGGTGATGCTGAGCCCTGCGGTTGCGGAAGCTGTCCGGGACTATGAAAAAAATCAGCGGGTGACTTTCACCCGCTGATCGATCTTATGCAGTTTCCAAAAGGAGAATCGAGCCGTCCATGCCGCTTTGGCTGATGTAGTAAACATAGGTCTGACCGCCGGATACATAGCTCAGGCGCAGGTTGGGGGCAGCGTCGGGAATGTAGGTTTCCACAACCACCGCATCGGTTGCGCAAAGGGTGTCTGTGGCAAACACAGTGCAATCCGGGGTGAATACTACGCCATCCATGTCCCAGCTGCCGATGTCGATACGGACATTGCGAAGCAGCTTGTCGGTGTGGATCAGCACCATTTCACCGCCATCGTCTACTGTGACCTCGGCAAACTGCTTAAAGGAAGACAGATCAGCCTGATAGAACAGCTCGGCGGTTACATTGCCGGTGGCTTCCGGCATTTCCGGCGGGAACCAGGCGTCCTCCAGGAAGCCCAGCAGCTTATCGTAGGGAACAACGGCGGTCACTGTGCCGGTGGCATAGGGGGCGATCTCATAAACAGGGAAGAAGAAGCAAAGACCTTCGGTGGTGAAATACCAGTTTTCGGTGAAGCTGCTGGAATCGCCCAGAAGCTCAAAGATGGTGTCCTTGTAATCGAAGAACAGATCACCGGCCTGATCCTGAGGGGCAAGGGCTTCGATGATCAGGTTGCACAGCTCGGCGCGGTTGCAATCGGCTACCAGAATATCCCGGTAAGAGACCCGGTTTCCGGTGACCAGATCGTAGGTTACAGCCTTGCAAATGGTATCTGCGTAGTATTCGCTGGTGCAGCTGGTTTCTGTGCCTGCAAGGCTCAGAACGCTGCTGTCCATACGAACGGGGCTGTAGTAAATGTTGATGTAATAGGGACTTTTACCGTTCTGACCGGCTCCGTCGGCCACAGCGGCATTGTAAACAGAATCGAATTCGGTTTCATCGATCTTGTTCAGAAGGTCCATGGTTACCAGGCCAGCGACCTCGGCATCCTCCAGGATCAGCGCAACATCCTGATACCGGAACTCGCACAGATAGCTTCCGTCCTCAGCCTGAATGGCTTCATAGCGCAGCGGCATGGAAATATAGGAAAAAGACAGCTCGTAGGACTCGGGCTCTGTAGGCTCGGTGGGAGCCTGGGTTTCTTCAGTGGTAGGAACGGTGGCTTCGGTAGCTTCGGTGGCGGGGACAGTTTGCTCTGTGGGGGCGGTTTCCACCGGCTGTGTTTCAATGGGGTGTTCCGCGCAGCCGGCAGCGCTTAGCAGCAGGCAGGCAGCGAGCAGGACTGCAAGTAATTTCTTCATAGGAATTCCTCCTGAGGATATTTATTTCGGTAATTATACCATAGTTGCTTCGCAAGTGCAATCCCCAGATAAAAACTTGGGGGAAACCTTGACAAAGCTGTCTGCCGGGTGGTAAAATAAGCCCAAAGAATATCGCTGTGAACAGAAAGAGTATCAGTGTGAGCTTCTTCAGAGAGCCGGTGCCAAAGGCTGCAAGCCCGGTGGAGCGAAGCTGGGAAAGTGCGTCTGGGAGCGAACCGGTTTTTAAGTGATAAATGAGAGTGGAACCGCGGTATTGCCGCCTCTTGTACAGCCGTACGGGAGGCGTTATTTTTATATATAATCATATGGAGGGATTTCTATGTATCTATACAATTCTCTGAGCCGTAAGAAGGAACTGTTTCAGCCCAATTCCCCGGATGTGGTGAAGATGTACACCTGCGGACCTACGGTGTACCACTATGCCCATATCGGCAATCTTCGCACCTATATCATGGAAGATGTGCTGGAAAAGGCTCTGCGGTATATGGGTTACAATGTCCTTCGGGTGATGAATATTACCGATGTGGGCCATCTGGCTTCGGATGCCGACACCGGCGAGGATAAGATGCTCAAGGGTGCCCGCCGGGAAAACAAGTCGGTTATGGAGATCGCGCAGTATTACACGGATGCGTTCTTTGCCGATTGCCGGAAGCTGAACATCAAGCGGCCGGAAATCGTGGAGCCTGCCACCGGCTGCATTGCGGAGTTTATCACCATTGTGCAGGGCTTGCTGGATAAGGGCTTTGCCTATGTTGCCGGCGGCAATGTGTATTTTGATACTTCCAAGCTGGAAAACTATTATGTATTCCACGATCATGACGAGGAAGATCTGGAAATCGGCGTTCGGGAAGGCGTGGAGGAGGATACCAATAAGCGCAACCGCAACGATTTTGTCCTTTGGTTTACCAAATCCAAGTTTGAAGATCAGGCCCTGAAGTGGGATTCTCCCTGGGGCGTTGGTTATCCCGGCTGGCATATTGAATGCTCCGGTATTTCCCTGAAGCATCTGGGTGAGGATCTGGATATTCACTGCGGCGGCATCGACAATGCCTTCCCCCATCACACCAACGAGATCGCCCAGTCCGAGAGCTATCTGGGTCATAAATGGTGCAACTATTGGTTCCATGTCCGCCACCTGAATACCAATACCGGTAAGATGTCCAAATCCAAGGGCGAATTTCTCACGGTATCTCTGCTGGAGAGCAAGGGCTATGACCCCATGGCCTACCGGCTGTTCTGCCTGCAGAGCCACTACCGCCGCAACCTGGTATTCTCCTGGGAAAACCTGGACAACGCGGCTACCACCTACAGCAAACTTATTGCCCGGATCGCTGCGCTGCAGCCCGGCGGTGAGGTGGATGAAACCACCCTTGCAGGCCTGAAGGAGAAGTTTGCCAATGCCCTGAATGCGGATCTGAACACCTCTCTGGCGGTAACCGCTGTTTACGATGTGCTCAAAGCGAAAACCAATGATGCCACCAAGCTGGCAGCTCTGGCCGACTTTGACCGGGTTCTTTCGCTGAATCTGCTGGAGGCTGCGGAGCAGCTTCGCCAAAAGCAGGCGCAGGAGGCGGCGGAATCTGCCGATCCTGAAATCGATAACCTCGTAGCTGCCCGTACCGAAGCCAAGAAGGCCAGAGATTTTGCCGAGGCTGACCGGATTCGTGACCAGCTGAAGCAGATGGGCGTAGAAATTATCGATACCCCCCAGGGAACGAAATGGAGAAAAGTATGAAACTGTTGATTCTCGACGGCAACAGCGTGATCAATCGGGCGTATTTCGGCGTGAAGCCCCTTACCAACCGGGAGGGGCTGTATACCCACGCCATCTACGGCTTTTTGAACATTCTGGAGCGTATGGAAAGAGAAGAGCAGCCGGATGCGGTGTGTGTGGCCTTTGACCTTCATGGGCCAACCTTCCGTCATCTGAAATACGATGGCTATAAGGCTACCCGCCACGGTATGCCCGAAGAGCTGGCCCAGCAGATGCCTGTGATGAAGCAGGTGCTGAAGGCTATGAACATTCCGATCTACGAATGTCAGGGCTGGGAAGCAGACGATGTGATCGGTACAGTTGGCAAGATCTGCGGCAACAACGGCTGGGAATGTGTGATCGTGACCGGTGACCGGGACAGCCTGCAGCTGATCGATGGTCATGTCCGTGTGAAACTGGTGATCTCCCGCCCCGGTCAGACTACCGCCACCTTCTACGATGAGGCGAAGTTCCGGGAGGAATACGGCTTCGATCCCGAAAAAATGGTGGATCTGAAGGCGCTTATGGGTGATTCCTCCGATAATCTGCCCGGTGTAGCCGGCGTTGGTCCGAAGACAGCTATGGATCTGCTACTGAAGTTCGGTTCTCTGGATGGTGTCTATGCTAACCTGGAGGATAGCTCCATTCGCCCCAAGCTGCGGCAAAAGCTGGAAGAGGGCAGGGAAAATGCCTACCTTTCCTATGATCTGGCTACCATTCGGCTGGATGCGCCCATCGATTTTGCCCCGGAGGATGCCATTATTCGGCCTTACAACCGGCCGGAACTGTATGCGCTGTTTGTAAAGCTGGAGTTTGTGAAGCTGATCGATAAATACGGTCTGCGGGGCGCGGCGGCAGAGGCTGTTAAGCCGGTGGCATCGGTGAAGAGCCTGCCCCGTGTGGATCGTCTTCCTGAAAATATAGAGAGTGCGGCTTTGTATATTGGGCCGGATGGTGCTGTTGGTATTGCCTGCCATGCAGGCGTATGTACGCTGACACCTATGGAGCTGCAGATGCAGCCGGATCTTCTGGCTGGAATCGGAAAATGCGTGTGCCACGACAGCAAAACGGTTATGCACATGCTGGATGAAATGGGGGTAAGCTTAACCGGTTTTGCTTTCGATACTGCGCTGGCTGCCTATAATTTGAATCCTTCTCAATCGGATTATCCGGTCAGCAAGCTGGCTACCAATTTTCTGGGTATTTCCGTAGAGGATGGCGATGCTGCCGGCTGCGCGGAGGCGATCTGGCATCTGTGTCCGGTGATGTCTGCGGAGCTTCAGAACTGTGGCATGAAGGACCTTTATGAAACCATTGAACTGCCCCTTTGCTCTGTACTCTACGGAATGGAGAAACGGGGCGTTGCCATCGACCGGGAACAGCTTCTGCAGTTCGGGGAAATGCTTGCCCAGAGGATTGCGGATTGCGAGGCCTTGATTTTCGGGTATTCCGGCGGGCCTTTCAATATCAATTCTACCAAACAGCTGGGAGAACTGTTGTTTGAAAAGCTGAAGCTTCCTCCGGTGAAGAAAACCAAAACCGGTTATTCCACCAATGCCGATGTGCTGGAAAAGCTGAAACACCAGCACCCCATCATTCCGGCAATTATGGACTACCGGATGCTGACCAAGCTGAAATCCACCTATGCCGACGGGCTTCTGAAGGTGATCGTCGACGACGGCCGAATCCACACCACCTTCCAGAATCTGGTTACCGCCACCGGCCGGCTGTCTTCTACCGAGCCAAATCTGCAGAATATTCCGGTTCGCACCGATCTGGGCCCGGAGATCCGGAAGATGTTTGTTCCCAAGCCGGGGCATGTGCTGGTGGATGCGGACTACAGCCAGATCGTGCTGCGGGTGCTGGCCCATATTGCCGATGATGCAGCTATGCAGGAGGCCTTTATTTCCGGCATGGATGTGCATACCGTCACCGCTTCGCAGGTGTTCGGGGTAGATCCCCAGCAGGTGACCGCTCTGCAGCGCCGCCATGCCAAAGCTGTTAACTTTGGCATCGTTTACGGCATTTCGGAGTTTTCTCTGGCTGAGGATATCGGCGTAAGCCGCTATGAAGCCCGCAGCTATATCGACAGCTACCTTGCCAATTACCGGGGTGTCCGCAGCTATATGAAGCAGGTTGTGGCAGATGCCGGAGAAACCGGCTACACAACGACGCTGTATGGCCGCCGCCGGTATATTCCGGAGCTGAAAAGCAGCAACTATAACATCCGTCAGGGCGCTGAGCGGATCGCCCTGAATACCCCCATTCAGGGAACTGCCGCTGACCTGATCAAGCTGGCTATGATTCAGGTAGATCAGGCCCTTGCCGAACAGTTTCCCGAGGCGAAGCTGATCCTGCAGGTTCACGATGAGCTGATTGTAGAATGCCCTGAGGAGATTGCACCCCAGGTGGCGCAGCTGGTCAGCAGCCGGATGGAGCGGGTGGCGAGTCTGAAAGTTCCGCTGGTGGCGGAAGCGAAAATCGGAAAGAGCTGGTATGACGCAAAATGATTCAGATATGCAAAATGGATCCGGCGCATATTGCCGAGGTCGCCCGGCTGGAGCAGCTTTGCTTCAGCTGCCCCTGGAGCGAAGCATCGCTGACTTCAGAACTGACAAATCCGCTGGCCCTTTGGCTGGTAGCGGAGGAAGACGGCCGCGTAGTAGGCTATGTGGGGTCTCAGACGGTGATGGACGAGGCGGATATGATGAATTTGGCTGTGGAGCCTTCGCTGCGCAGAAAAGGCATTGCGCGCCAGCTGGTGGAGGCTCTGCTGGAGCGGCTGCGGCAGCAGGGGGCTGTTTCGCTTACGCTGGAGGTGCGCGCCTCCAACGAGGCTGCCATCGCCCTTTATGAATCCATGGGCTTTACTGCCATTGGCCGTCGACCCGGCTACTACCGCGCACCCAGAGAGGATGCGTGGATCCTCAGAAAGGAGTGGACGCTTTGAATATATTGGCTGTGGAATCCTCCTGCGATGAAACTGCCGTTGCCATTGTAACGGATGGAAGAACAGTTCTGACCGATTGCATCGCCTCTCAGGTAGAGCTGCATCGCATCTACGGCGGTGTTGTTCCTGAGATCGCTTCCCGTAAGCATATTGAAGCCATTTATGTTCTGGCAGAGCAGGCTCTGGCTGAGGCAGGACTGACCCGGGAGCAGATCGATGCCATTGCTGTTACCTATGCGCCGGGACTTATCGGCGCAGTGCTGGTGGGCGTGAATTTCGCAAAGGCGGCTGCCCTTGCGCTGGGAAAGCCGCTGATCCCCGTGCATCATATCCGCGGGCATATTGCTGCCAACTATCTGGCCTATCCGGATTTGGAGCCGCCGTTTCTCTGCCTCGTGGTTTCCGGCGGACACACCATGCTGGTGGATGTGCAGGACTACACCCGCATGGAGATTCTGGGAACGACGCTGGATGACGCGGCAGGGGAGTGCTTTGATAAAGTTGGCAGAGTTCTGGGAATGCCATATCCCGGCGGCGCGGCGCTGGATAAAGCCGCCGCTTCCGGCGATGAGACCCGCTACAGCTTGCCCCGGTCCAAGCCTGGCGCCAATCCCTATGACATGAGCTTCTCTGGCCTGAAAACGGCCACTTTGAACCTGATCCATCATGCTGAGCAGGTGGGGGAGGAAATTTCTGTTCCCGACCTTTGCGCTGCGTTTACGGCAGCGGTATCAGATACTCTTGTTCCGAGGGTAGAAATGGCACTTCGTCAGACCGGCACCAAAAAACTGGCCATTGCCGGCGGCGTGGCTGCCAATTCCCGCATTCGCCGGGATATGCTGACGATGGCAGAAAAGCTGGGTGTGAAGGTGTATATGCCGCCCCTTTCCCTTTGCGGCGACAATGCCGCCATGATTGGCGCTCAGGCCTACTATGAATATTTAGCCGGGAATATTGCCGATATGAGCCTCAATGCGTATGCTACCAAGTCCATTTTGGGAGAGGCTCTGTAATCCGGGAGGAACGCTGTGTTTTGTGCGATTACGAAACTGAAGCAGTTGGATTTCCGAAAACTGATGGAAGTTTATGCCGAGAGTAACCTGCGTACTGCGGCAGAGCGCTATCCGGATCTGCCCCAAGGGCTTGGTGTGATGCAAATAGAGCAGGAGATCCATCAGTATCTCAGCCAGTCCTTTTTTGCAGGCGGAGGATTTTACTGCGTTTGGGGTGAAGGGGAATATCTTGCTGCGCTGCGGATGGAGCCCTATGAGCAGGGACTTTTGCTTACATCCCTGGAAACCCGGCCGGCGTACCGTAACCGGGGGATCGCAACTGCTTTGATTACCCAAAGCCTGGCCTATTGCATCGACCGCTTTGGCTGCCCCGTATACTCCCATGTTGCGAAGGATAACCTCGCTTCCATGGCGGCGCATCTGCGATGTGGCTTCCGCCTGCACAAAGACTGGGCGGTTTATTTGGATGGGTCTGTTTCTCACAAATGTACTACTTTGGTATGGAAAAACGCACCGGTTTGAGACCGGTGCGTTTTTATGTTATTTATTGACAACTTTTGCTGGTCTTGCTATACTATTTTTAGAGAGTATTCCTATTTTCTCTACTACGCATGAAGGAGTGTAAACGAATATGGATGCCAAATATGATGCTTTATTTACGCCGTGGAAGATCGGCAATGTAGAGATCAAAAACCGCATTGTGCTGTGTCCCATGGGCGGCACTTCGCTGTTTGGCTGGATGGAATTTACCGGCTGCCATTTTGACAAGGAAGCGGCAAAATTCTTTCTGGAACGGGCGAAAAACAATGTAGGTCTGATCATTCCCGGTATTGCGCCCCTGCGGGATACCCTGTTTGGAAAATGGCTCTGGCAGAACGAGAAAATGTTCAAGGAGCTGAAGGTGTTTATGGACGAGATCCATGCCACCGGAGCGAAGCTCTTTATCCAGCTGACAGCCGGTATGGGCCGTTCCTGGGCCATTACCGACCATATTGCGCCGCTGCATAAGAATAAGCTTCTGCGCACGATTGCCAAGCCCATCATTGATACAAGCTATCAGCTGGCATCTCCCAGCGAGCTGCCTTCCCGTTGGGACCCGGAGATTACCTGCCCGGCTATGACAGTTGAGCAGATCCATGAGATCATCGAGGCCTTCGCCAAGACGGCCAAGCTCTGCATGGATGCCGGTGTAGACGGCGTAGAGGTTCACGCTGTCCATGAGGGCTATCTGCTGGATCAGTTTACGCTGAAATATACTAACCACCGCACCGATGAATACGGCGGCTCTTTCGAAAACCGCTACCGTTTCCCGGTGGAGGTAGTTAAGGCCATCAAGGAGCGCTGCGGCAGCAGCTTCCCGGTCTCTCTGCGCTATTCTGTGGAATCCAAGGTCAAGGATTTCCGGGTAGGCGCGGTTCCCGGCGAGGTTTATACCGAGATCGGCCGTGATATGGCAGAATCCGAGAAGGCAGCCAAGTACCTGCAGGATGCGGGTTACGATATGCTCAATGCGGATAACGGTACTTATGATTCCTGGTACTGGGCGCATCCGCCTATGTATATGCCCCAGAACTGCAATCTGGACGATGTGGCGCATATTAAGAAGTTTGTTTCCATCCCCGTGGTCTGCGCCGGCCGTATGGAGCCGGATGTGGGCGCTCAGGCAGTTGCCGAGGGTCGTATCGACGGCGTTGGTGTTGCCCGCCAGTTCCTCGTGGATCCTGAGTGGATCACCAAGCTGATCGAAGACCGGGTGGAAGACATTCGCCCCTGCATCTGCTGCCACAACGGCTGCTTCAACTTCGCCAGCTATAAGGGCCACGCCAACGATCAGGATTTCTTCGACACCTGCGGTCTTGCACGGTGCGCGCTGAATCCTGAAACGATGCAGAGCAAGAAGTATAACATCAAGCCCGCACGCAGAGCCAAGAAGATCGCTGTCATCGGCGGCGGCATCGGCGGCATGGAAACGGCTATCGTCTGCGCCAAGCGGGGTCACAGCGTTACACTCTACGAGAAGTCCGACAGATTGGGCGGCGTATTCCTTGCCGCGGCAGCCCCCAGCTTTAAGGAGAAGGATCGGGAGCTGATCGCGTGGTATCGGCGGGAGATTGCCCGGTATCCCTCTATCGAAGTGAAGCTGAACGCAGAGGTTAAGAATATCATTACCTGCGATGCTGACGAGATCGTGATCGCAACCGGCGCTAAGGCAAACCGGCTGCCCGTTCCCGGTGGCGACAAGGGCATTCAGGCGGTGGATTATCTGCTGGGTAAGAAGACCGTTGGAGACCGTGTTGTGATCGTAGGCGGCGGTCTGACGGGCTGTGAGATCGCTTATGAGCTGTATCTGCAGGGTAAGAAGCCTACCATCGTGGAAATGAAGGACGATTTGATCGCCGTTCGCGGCGTTTGCCTTGCCAACTCCAGCTACCTGCGTGATTTCTTCAATGCAAACAAAGTGCCGGTGCATCTGGAGACCGGTGTTAAGGAGATCACTGACGACGGTGTTGTTGTGAAAGACAAGTCCGGCATGGAATTTAAGATTGCTGCCGACTCTGTGATTCTGTCCATTGGCTATAAGCCTGCTCCTCTTACGGAAAAGGCAAGAAATGTCCATATCGTAGGCGATGCGGATCAGGTGGGTAACCTGCGTACTGTGATCTGGCAGGCCTGGGATGTGGCAATGAAGCTGTAAGAAAGGATGTTTGGTATGATTTTGACCGCTGAACAGCAAGCGATCCTGAATGGAGAAAAGGGGGAAGCCCTTGCCAAGGTGATGCAAACGCTTGTGAAGTATGGCGAAGTTTTCGGCGCAACCAAAATGGTTCCTGTAACTTCCCGGCATAATCATCTGGTGACTTCCTTCGGTTTGAAGGCGCTGACGCCGGTGTATCAATTGATGGATCAGCTGATTGAAGCCGGCGCGATCTCTCAGCAGACCTTCTCGGTAGACCCCCGCCCGCTGGATAAAAATGTTCCCAGCAATCTGCTTCTGGACTTTATTTTCAAGAACTTCATGTATTCCCGGCAGGATTTTTATGAAGGACAGCTGCAGAAGATGGGTCTGATGGATGCGGATGCCTTCACCTGCACCTGCTATATGGATGCGGTGGGCAATAAACCCCAAAAGGGAGAAGTCCTGAGCTGGGCAGAATCCTCTGCGGTGGTTTATGCAAACTCTGTCCTGGGCGCCCGGTGCAACCGCAACTCCGGTATTATGGATATCATGGGCTCCATTGTTGGTTATGTTCCGTATTTCGGCCTTTTGACCGATGAGGGACGCAAAGCCAGCTGGATCATTAAGATCGAAACCACCAAAAAGCCGGAAGCTCAGCTGCTGGGCTCTGCCATTGGCATGAAGGTGATGGAAGAAGTGCCTTATGTGGTGGGCCTGGACCGCTGGCTGGGCACAGAACTGAACGATGCGGCCTGCACCTATCTGAAGGATTTCGGCGCAGCTACCGCCTCCAATGGCGCGGTAGGCCTGTATCATATTGAGAACTTGACGCCTGAAGCTGTAGAGCAGGGGAAGACCCTTGTGAAAGAGAACGCCAAGGTATATGTGATCGACGATGCGGAGCTGCAGAGGGTTTACGACAGCTATCCGGTTATGTGGAAGAACAAAGAGGCAAAGCCGAAGCTGTGCTTCATGGGCTGCCCCCACATGAGTCTGCAGCAGCTGATGGATTGGACCGACCGGGTGGAAGCCGGCCTGAAGGCTTCCGGTAAAACCAAGGTGGTGATCCCCACTGTGTTTACCGCTGCCCCGGCAGTTTTGAAGGAGTTTGAGAAAACGCCTTATGCCGCAAGGCTGAAGGCAACCGGTGTGATCACTTCTTATATCTGCCCGCTGATGTATATGAACAATCCTCTCGCCGGAAAAATGCCGGTGATCACATCGTCCAATAAGCTGCGTACTTATACCACCGCCCGGTACTACACCGACGATGAAATTCTGCAGCAGATCACGAAAGGAGGCAAGTGATATGAAATCGTTTCAGGGACGGGTCATTACCGCAGGAACAGTTAAGGCAGAAGCCGTTGTATCCCATGGCGGTTTGAATACCCTTGCATCTTTTCAGAAGGCTCTGCAGTTTGGCGATAAAAAGGCAACCTGCGGAGACCAGAATAATCCGGATCTTTACGGCAAGCAGATGGCCGGCAAGGCACTTTGTCTGCCTCAGACTATCGGCTCCACCACCGGTGGATTGGTGCTGTACTGCGCTTGCTCCATGCATCGTCAGCCTGCTTGCATGCTGTTCTCCCAGCCCATTGACTCCCTTGCGGCAGCCGGCGCGATCCTTGCCGATGTATGGCTGGAGGATGTAAGCATGCCTGTAGTGGATAGCCTTGGTGAAGAATTCCTGAATTATGTGAAAGACGGTATGCTTATTTTCGTTAAAGAAAACGGTTTGGTGGAAGTGGAATAAATGTCGGCTGAAAATAGGGAAGGAAAGTCCATAGATCCGGTTACACGAATTATCCACATGGAGCAGCTGTTTGACGAGACTTCCGCCGCAGTAGAAGGCTTATCTGCAGCGCTGGACCGGTATTTGAACGACCGGGAGAAAATGCAGCAGCTGTTTGACTATTATTTTGGGCCCGAGTGGCGCCAGGATCTGGAAACCGATCGCTGCGGACGATTGCCCGAAGGACTCAAACGGGGCGTTTTGTCGGAAGACGGGGTGTATAATCTGTTTTTCCAAAATCGGGAATTACTTCAGCAAATGAAGGAATTATTCGATCAACCGGAAGATCAATAAGAAAAAAACCGGCAATCCTTATCGGGATGCATCTGTCAAGCAAAAGTAGACACTAAAAAACGGCATATTTCTAGAAGCCCAGTTCGGTCTTGTACTGAACTGGGCTTTTATAGCCCAGAGCGGCCGCAGGCCGCCTGTTATTGAAATAATACACATACTCGTCAAGC
>JAZSGN010000048.1:0-17479 GCA_045532755.1 Faecousia sp. | reverse complement strand
TGGATGGTGGAGCTGAGGCCACGCTTGAGGAGGATGGGCTTGTCGGTCTTGCCGACCTCCTTGAGGAGGTCAAAGTTCTGCATATTTCGTGCACCGATCTGGATCATGTCGATGTCGTGGAACTCGTCGAGATGCCGCAGGTCCATCAGCTCGGTGCAGATGGGAAGGCCCGTGGCCTCTCTGGCGGCCCGGAGGAGGTCCAGACCCTGGGTGCCCAGACCCTGGAAGGCATAGGGAGAGGTGCGGGGCTTGTAGGCACCGCCACGGAGAATGGTGGCACCGGCGGCCTTGACGGCCTGGGCCACGCCGATGATCTGCTGCTCGCTTTCCACGGAGCAGGGACCGGCGATCATGGCAAAATTGCCGCCGCCGATCTTCACATCGCCAACTTCTACAATGGTGTCCTCGGGATGGAATTTCCGGTTTGCCTGCTTGAAGGGCTCGGAAACCCGCTTTACACTGTCTACGATCTCCAGGCTGTTCAGCAGGTCGATATCCACCCGGCTGGTGTCGCCGATCAGGCCCAGAACGGTGACTTCCTGTCCGTGAGAGATATGCACATCCAGATTCAGCCGGGCCAGCCATTTCACAAGGTGTTCGGTCTGTTCGGGAGTCGTTCCGTGTTTGAGTACAGCAATCATAATAACATCTCCTAAAAATAAAAGCACTGCACAGATGCGATTCTGTGCAGTGCTAAGAATTCGGTTTCAGCCACTAAATATTCCGGGCAGCACAAATCGCTATTACTTTTTCTGGGTAAAAAAGTAATAGTAGCTAAAGTAAAACTGTGCTGCGAAGGAAATGGTGTTCATAACGAGCCTCCATATACAGTAGCTTGCCAACAGTATACCACCGCCCATTCCATTTTGCAAGGGGAAATTCACCAAAAATCCAAAAATTTTTTGGTCATCTTGTATGTTTTTCCATTGCATACAGAATAAACCGCCGCCAATCCCCAATTCTGGGTAATAATTATTCACCCAAAACAGCCCCCTTGCCTAAAGGGGGGGCTGAGCGAAGGAGAAGCCGAGGGGGATTCTATTCACTGATTGCCCCTGCATCAACATATTCCTATAAAACAGCCTCCTGAAGCTTTCGCCGCAGGAGGCTGAAGGATTTAACTGTTCGCGACCACCTTAAAGGGAAGAATGGTCACATACTGTCCGTTGAAATAGATTTCAACGGTGTATTCGCCGGGTGCCTCCGGCAGCATGGGAAGCTCCAATGTACCATTGTATTCATACCACATGGAAGTCCATGTGCGGGTGGAGGTGGTGGTGCTGATGATGTTTTGCTCCGCATCCCGAATCACAAACAGCGTGGTGATATTATTGCGAGACACACCATACTTTTCGACCTTCAGCCGGACAGGAATCGCAACCTGACTTCCGGGAGCAAACTCGTTGGTCAGATATTGGTTGCTGCTGTGGGGATGATTCTGCCAGTTCTTCAGGGTGAATTTCTCCACATCCTCCAGCAGGCACATTCCGAAGCGCATCTGGCTGGCTTTCACGCCGTATCCGGTGAAGGTTTCGGCTTCGGGTACGCTGGCGGTGAAGCTGGCTTCAAACACGGTCACGCCGGATTCGGTCTGCAGGGTAAAGGCATACTCGCCGCCGGGAACAACGGGGGAGATGGTAACAAGGGTTTCGTCGGTGCGGGTCACTTCCTGATAGGCGCCGCCGTTGATGGTATACAGCAGCAGCCAGTCGCCGGCAGGGGGCGTGCCTTCAAAATCCCATTCCACCTGCATGGAGGTGGTGGTAGCCTGAACCGTGGGGTTCAGAATGGTAATGGAATCGGCAGAAACATAAGTACGGCTGCTTACGGTCATATTCTCGGCGGTGACCTCAACCGTGTAGGCCTTGGAGCAGTCCACATCCGGGAACACGATGTAGCAATCCGAGGTGGTAAGGGTCTGGTCGTAGCCGGAATCGTTGTAGCAGCGAACGGTCCACTGCCCAACGGTCTTTCCCTCCGGCGCAGCCCAGGTTGCGGAAAGGCAGTTGCTGCTGCAGCTGGTGATGGTCAGGTCTTGGGCGTAGGTCAGATCGTTGGCAACGAAGTTCAGCGTATTCTGACCAACGATGTAGTGACCGCCTTCTGTGCTGAGGGTGAAGGTGTATTCCTTGCCGATGGTCAGGCCGGTGACGGTGACCATGTGGCCGGAGAAGGGGATGCTCCTCATTTCCTCACCCTCGGCGCTGTAACTGAGGGTCCAGACATCCGGTTCCATGCCCTCCATGGTGAACCGAAGCACCGCAGACCCGTCCTCCGAGCCGGTGATGGCGGAGAAGCTGAGAATGTTGATCTTCGAGGGGGTCGTGTAAGAACCGGAGATCTTTCCGTTGAGCTGGTGGAAGCCTTCAATCTCCACCTGAATGGTGTAGAGAGTGTTGGAGTTCAGGTCAGTGAACCTGGCAGTGCCGTTTTCTACCGGCGATACCTGCCGCTGGCCGTAGGTGTCGGTGCAGACGATCTGCAGCAGCGCTTCATCGATATCCGAAGTGATGGAAACCGTCAGGCTGTTTTCGTCACCGGTGATGGTAATATCTTCAATGGTCTGCAGATAATAATGGGTGTAGAACCAGTAGCCGCCGAAGATCAGGCCCGCCAGCAGCACAACTGCCAGCACAGTGGTAACGATTTTCTTAACGGGAATGTGAATCGGCTCACGGGGCGGCTTTTCCTCGTCCTCGTCCTCATATTCATCGCCGGCTTCTTCTTCGGCAGCAGGAACGATGGGGGCAGGGGGCGCTTCTTCGTCTTCACCGGCAGCGGGGGACTCGTCTTCTGCTTCACCCTCCGCCGCAGGCTCTTCTGCAGCAGGAACGATGGGCGCGGGAACGGGAACTTCCACCGGCTTGGTGGTGATCACCGCCTGAGGCACATCGTGGGACAGCAGCTCGTCTGCCTGGGCCAGAATATCGGAAGTCTCGCCGGAAAGGCCGAAGTAGCCGGGGTCAATGCTCAGCTGGTCATCGGCCGGGAGGTCGTCGCTTTCCAGATCGTCCAGATACCCAAGATCCGTCAGATCATCATCGGATGCGGCATCGCCGGTATCGCCGTCTGCACCATCGGCTGCGGCATCCTCGCCGGCATCGTCACCGCCGGTAAAGGCCTTGTCATCCAGCACGATCTGCTCAAAACCCTCTGCCGGGGCAGCATCGCCATCTGCCGGAGTTTCGTCTTCCGCAGGTGCGGCATCATCGGCAGGGGGAGCGGCTTCTGCAGGCACTCCATCGCCATCCGCCGGGGTCTCATCCTCCGCCGGGGCGGCAGCCTCTGCATGCACTTGATCGCCGTCAGCCGGCGTTTCCGGATCAACAGCGGGGATATCTGCCGCAGGCACGATAATGGGCGCTACGATGGGAACGTCGTTTACGCCGTTGCGCTGCATGTAGCTGACAATGGCCTCGCCCATGGCGATGGGGTCCTGCCAGCGGTCTTCCGGCTTGTAGGCGCAGGCCTTGAGAATGATCTCCGCCATTTCGTAGTCGGCGTATGCCGGGGGATCCAGGGGCTCCTGGGTTACGTTCGGCAGCTTCCCATCGTTGTAAAGCTGGTAAAGGATCATACCGATGGCGTAGATATCCACCGTAGTATTCAGGCTGGAGAAGGCATCGGCGATCTCCGGCGCGGTGTAGCTGCTGCGGTACTTATCCGGCATGGATGCGAATTTCAGGGAATCCAGGGCAACAAAGCCAAGGTCGCCCACCCGGAACTCATTGTCCTTTGAAACAAAAATGTTGGAAGGCTTCAGGTCCAGATACAGATAACCCAGCTTTCGGCAAACCGCCATGGACGCGCACAGGTCCAGACCCAGATTTACCGCGTGCAGATGGGTCACCGTATTCTTTTTGCAGAAACGCTCCAAAGAACGCTTGTAGGGGCTCAGCAGATAGATGTTGTAGCCCACGCCCCGATCCATTTCAACCATCTGGCTGGCCTGATAGGGGAGGAAGCCTTCGTAACCGGAGAGCTTACCGAGGACGGAGACCTCCTGCAGAATTTCTTCTGCCAGAGAATGGAAATATTCCCGTGCCTGCTCTTGTGTCTGATATGCGCCGGTCAGCAGAAGGGCATCCAGCTGCACCTGCGAAGCGGGAACGGAAATCACTTTAACAATGTATTTATCGTTGGAATCCTTTGGCATGGCGGGGTAGCAGCAAATACCGTGGTGGCTGCTCATGGCATCGCCCATGACAAAGTTATCCAGCATTGGAGAAATCAGCTTTGGTTCTGACAAATCCTTCGCCTCCTTTTTATACACTTCTATATGATAAAATAAATTTACAAAAATTGCAACACTAAAGTAGTTGTTTTATTCGGAAAGAAATGCTATAATTGCGCTATGGAGGCATTTCCTGCGAAATGCCGGATAGGAGGTTACCATGAGCAAAGTTATCTGTGATATCTGCGGAACGACTTACGCCGAATCCGCTTCCCAATGCCCGATCTGCGGCTGCGCCAAGCCCGAAAATCCCCAGACCGTCCCCGGCGAAACCACCTCCGGTGGCTCGGGCTATACCTATGTCCGCGGCGGCCGTTTCTCCAAAGCCAATGTAAAAAAGCGCAATAAGGCCATGCTGGCCGCTGCCGCAACCCCGAAAGACCCCCAGATCGACGATCCCGAGGAGGAAGAAGAGGGCCATTCCAACCGGGGGCTTGTGATCGCGATCCTGGTTCTGCTGCTGGCTATCGCGGTGGTTCTGTTCTATATTTACATCAGCTTCTTCGCACCTGCCGGCGGCAACGATGCTACCGACCCCGGCACCAGCCCCTCCACTTCGGAAACTACTACCGCACCCACAACGGAAACCACATTGCCCACCGTTCCCTGCACCGGCATCACCCTTGCCTATGATTCCATCGAGCTGAACGCCGCCGGCAAGGCCTGGCTGCTGAATGTGGAAGTCCAGCCTGCCGATACTACGGATGTTGTGCAGTATTCTTCCAGCAACGACCAGGTTGCCCAGGTTTCCGATACCGGCCGCATTACGGCGGTAGGTCACGGCGAAGCCATTATCACCATCACCTGCGGTGAGGTTTCTACTCAGTGCGTGGTAAACTGCGTGCTGGAGACCGAGCCGACCACCGAGCCTGCTACCGAGCCTACCACCGCACCCACCGAACCGCTCACCGGAACCCTGAGCCAGTCGGATTTCCGGAATATATGGAACGACATGAGTCTGACCGTTGGCGAAAGCTTTATGAACTACAAGGGCGAGATCGATGTTTCCCTGATCAAGTTCTACAGCGATGATGAATCCATCGCCACCATCGAAAACGGCAAGATCACTGCCGTAGGTGTCGGCACAACGAATTGCTACGCCGAGTATAACGGCCAGGTATTCAAGTTTGTTGTTCGCGTAAAAGCAAAATAAAAAAATCGGCAGCACCCGGGGGTGCTGCCATTTTTTATTCGCCGTCGATGCGGTGGCCGGTGAAGCAGCGCCGGAACAGCAGACTGACGCACCACAGACCCGCCAGACCAACCAGCGTGTACACAATGCGGCTGAACACGGCATCCTGCCCGCCAAACAGCCAGGAAACAAGGTCAAACTGGAAAATACCCACAAGACCCCAGTTGATAGAGCCGATAATGGAAAGAATCAGCGCGATGGTATCCATATCCTAACCTCCCAAAATTTCTTTCGCACAGCTAGCATTTCCCTTTGGGCAGAAATTATTCCCCGGCCCGGAAAATTTCTTGTAAGCATTGCAAAATCTTAGCGTATGGGCTATAATGGAGCATATTTCTGAAAAGGGGATACCTATTATGAATCCGTTTCGCGCCGCAGATATTCTGCTTCCCAAAACCGATGACATGGCCAAATGGGCGGTGATCGCCTGTGACCAGTTTACCTCCAATCCTGCCTATTGGAACCGTGTCCGGGCCTACGCCGGCGAAGAGCTTTCCACCATCCACCTGATCCTGCCGGAGGCAGAGCTCAGCGGCGACCGGAAGGCAGCTGCCGCCAAAATCAACGCCGCTATGGACAGCTATCTTGAACGGGATGTTTTTACCCTTTATCCCAATAGCTACATCTATGTGGAGCGCACCCAGCTGGATGGCTCTGTCCGCCCCGGTCTTGTGGGCGTGGTGGATCTGGAAGAATATGATTATAACCCCGGCTCCGCCTCCCGCATCCGGGCAACGGAGAAAACGGTTCTCGAGCGGATTCCGCCCCGTCAGGAGATCCGGCGGGAAGCGCCGCTGGAATTTCCCCATGTGCTGATGCTCTGCGATGATCACGAGGGTGTTCTCATCGAGCCCATCGGCGAAGAAAAGAGCGCCATGACAAAGCTCTATGATTTCGATTTGATGGAGGGCGGCGGCCACATCGCCGGCTATCTGCTCTCCAAAGAGCAGGTTGCTGCCTTTGACGCCCGTTTTGCGGCTTATATTGCCGGCTACGAAGCAAAATACGCCGGTATGTCCGGCGCCAAGGTGCTGCTGGCAGTGGGTGACGGCAACCATTCTCTGGCTACCGCAAAAAGCTGCTACGAAGAGCTGAAGGCAGCTAACCCCGGCGTGGACCTTTCCGCTCACCCCGCCCGCTACGCCCTTGTGGAGCTGGAAAATATCCACCATTCTTCTTTGAACTTCGAGCCCATCCACCGGATCATCACCCATACCAATGCAGCGAAGCTGCTTGCGGCTCTGCAGCCTGTCTGCGCCGAGGGCGGCTTCCCGGTAAGCTTTGTTGCCGGGGAAGAAAAGGGTGTTTTGTATCTCGACCGGGCAAAGGGCGAGATGGCGGTTGCCGTTTTGCAGGCTGCGCTGGATGAATTCCTTGCGGAAAATCCCGGCGAGATCGACTATATCCATGGCGAGGACGAGGTTGCCCGCCTTGCTGCGGCTGCCGATTCCATTGGCTTCCTGCTGCCGGCTATGGAGAAGAGCCAGCTGTTCCGGGGCGTGATCTCCCGGGGCGTGCTGCCCAGAAAGACCTTCTCTATGGGCCATGCTCAGGAAAAACGATACTATCTGGAAGGACGAAAGATTCAATGACCACCATTTTTGAGCCGGCTTTCGCCAAAATCAATCTGACGCTGGATGTGCTGGATAAGCGGGAAGACGGCTACCATGATATTAAAAGCGTGATGCAGACCGTTTCCCTGCGGGACGATATCCGGCTGGATATCGGCACCGGCGAGCCCTGGCGCATTTCCTGCGATACCCCCGGTATTCCTCTGGACAATACCAACCTTGCATGGAAAGCTGCGGAGGTTTTCTTCTCCGCCGCCAGGAAAGACCCGGAGGGCCTGCATATCCATATTCTCAAGAGAATTCCCTCTCAGGCAGGCCTCGGCGGAGGCAGCGCCGATGCGGCAGCTGTGCTCCGGGGTCTGAACCGGCATTATGGCAATCCCTTTTCCATCGGCGCGCTGGCGGAGCTGGGCGCGCAGGTGGGCAGCGATGTGCCTTTCTGCACCCTCTGCGGCACAGCCGTGGCAGAGGGCAGAGGAGAAAAGCTCCGCAAGCTGCCGGATATGCCCGATTGCGTGTTTGTGATCTGCAAGCCGGATTTCTCCGTGTCCACCCCGGTGCTGTTCAAGAAACTGGATGAAACCGCCATTGCCCGCCGCCCCGACCACCGTGCCATGGAATCTGCGATTCTGGGGGGTGATCTGGGTAAGGTTGCGGAAAACCTCTTCAATGTGTTTGACCCCGTGGTCAGCGCCCAGCATCCGGAGCTGAACTATATCAAATCCATTTGCCATTCCTACGGCGCTCTGAATCAGCAGATGACCGGCTCCGGCTCTGCGGTGTTCGCCATCATGCCGGATTTTGAATTTGCGGCTGTGGTATGCAATATGCTCCGGGAGAATTACCCCCAGATCTTTATTGCGAAGCCTGTATAAGCCTAAAACCACCGAAAGGATTTATTTTCGGTGGTTTTTGTATTTATAGTGGAAATAAGCCGTAGGTCTATGTTATAATAACGCAAAGGAGGTGAGCTGCTTTGCTTCGATTGATTCTTTGTGCCAACTGGATAACCGGCAGAGATGCGGTTTTGTCGGCTGTCCGGGAGGATGTGCTGCAGCAGCGGGAAAACCGGATTCTCATCGTTCCGGAGCTGATCAGCCACGATATGGAGCGGCGCTTGTGTGAAATTCACGATTCTGCCAGCCGCTTTGCCCAGGTTCTGTCCTTTACCCGCCTTGCCCGGCGTGTGGCCGAGCAGGTAGGCAGCGCGGCCCGGGAGTGTCTGGATAACGGCGGCCGTATGGTTGCCATGGCTGCCGCCGCAAGACAGCTGCACAGCCGCCTGAAGGCCTACGCCGCAGTGCAGACCAAGCCGGAGTTTCTGTTGGATCTGGTTGAGGCGGTGGACGAATTCAAGCGCTGCTGCGTAACTTCTAAAGATTTAATGGCGGCCTCCGCCCAGACGACCGGCAGCCTCGCCCAGAAGCTGGAGGAGCTTTCTCTGCTTCTGGAGGGCTACGATGCCCTTTGCAGCCGGGGCAAGCGGGACCCCCGTGACCAGATGAACTGGCTGCTGGAGCAGCTGGAAGACGGCGATTTTGGCGAAAACCATGTCTTCTATGTAGATGGCTTCCCGGACTTTACCCGCCAGCACATGGCGATTTTGGAGCACCTGATCCGCACCAGCCCCAATGTAACTGTCAGCCTGACCTGCGATTCGCTGGGGTCTTCTGCCATCGCTTTCCAGAAAGCGGGACAAACGGCGCTGCATTTGTACCGTTATGCCAAGAGCGTTGGAGTAGAGGTTACTGTTGAGAATTTGCCTGCCCCCCGGCATCCGCTGACGGATGTGTGCCTGACCCTCTTTCAGGGCAAGCTGCCGGACAGCGCCCAAACCGCCGGCTGCCTTCGGGTGGTTCGGGGAGAATCGGTGTATCAGGAGTGCCTGGCGGCTGCCGACCATGTTTTGAAGCTGGTTCACAGCGGTGTGCGCTTCCGCCAGATCGGCATCGTCTGCGGCGATGTGGCGGCGTATTCCGACACCCTGCGGCTGATTTTCAAGCGCAGCGGAATTCCACTTTACATGGCGGGCAACGAGGATATTCTGCAAAAAGCGGTGATTTCCTCTGTCCTGCAGGCGCTGGATACGGCGCTGGGCGGCTTTGAGCAAAAAGATGTATTTGCCTATATGAAATCCGTTCTCTCGCCGCTGGATGTAGACAGCCGCGACAAGCTGGAGAACTATGCATTTTTATGGGGAATTTCCGGCAGCCGCTGGCTGCAGCCCTGGGAAAACCATCCCGGCGGCCTGAATGCCGAGTGGCGGGAAAGCACCCATCAGAAACTGGAAAAGATCAATGCGTCCCGCACCCGGCTGATCGAGCCGCTTCAGCGGCTGCGGCAGAATTTCGCCTCGGCGGTGAAGCTATCCCAGCAGGTGCAGGCGCTGTATGGTTTTTTGGAAGAAGCGGGCCTTGCAAAGCGCCTTCGCAGCCTTGCGGAGGAAATGGACCGCCGCGGGGATCACCGCAGCGCCCAGATCCTCAACCAGCTTTGGGATATTCTGGTGTCTGCCCTGGAGCAGATGCATGATGTGCTGGGGGAAACCGCCTGGGACAGCGACAGCTTTGTCCGGCTCTTTTCCTTGCTGCTGGGCTGCTACGATGTGGGTACGATTCCGGCGGTGCTGGACAGCGTCTATGCCGGCCCGGTCAGCGCCATGCGCTGCCAGCAGGTGAAGCATCTGGTGGTTCTGGGAGCTGCCGAGGGCGTTATGCCCGGCTATGGCGGCGCCAACGGCGTACTCAGCGAGCAGGAGCGGCTGACTCTGCAGAATCTGGGCTTTATGCTCAATAAAGGCAGCATGGACGGCTTGGAGTCGGAATTTGCGGAGATCTACGGCGCTTTCTGCGGCGCGGAGGAATCGATTCTTGTATCCTGCCCGGCGGGGCAGCCATCCTTTATTTATCGCCGCCTGAGCCAGATGGCGGGGGGAGAAACGCCCCTTTCCGTCCGGGAGGCGGATACCATTACCGATCCTGCCGAGGCGGCAGCCTTCCTTGTAAAGCAGGGAGCGGTAGTAACCGCCGCCGAGCTGGGTCTTTCGCAGCTGTATTCTGACTATCAGGGCAAGATTTCCCATGGTTACGGCACGGTTGACCCCAAGGTCACCCGGGCGCTGTATGGCGACCGGTTCAAGCTTTCTGCTTCTCAGATCGATAAGCAGGCCAACTGCCGGCTTTGCTATTTCCTGCGCTATGGTCTGCGGGCAGACGAGCGCAGAGAGGCTACCATCGACCCCGCCCAGTTCGGTACTTATGTCCATGCGGTTCTGGAAGAAACTGCCCGGGAGATTATGGGTATGGGCGGCTTCCATTCGGTGAGCCTGGAAACCACCCTCGACATCGCCCGGAAGCATTCTAAGAACTATATTGCCCAGAACTTTCAGGGCATCCAATCCGCCCGTATCGACCATATTCTTGCCCGAAACCTTCAGGAGCTGGAGCTGATCGTGCAGGAGCTGTGGCAGGAGCTGAGCAAGTCGGAATTCCTTCCGGTTGGCTTTGAAGTTGCCTTCGGCGAGGGGCAGGACCTGCCTGCCATCGATATTCCCGGAAAAACCGTCAGCGCCTATCTTCTTGGCTTTGTGGACCGGGTGGATGCATGGAAGCAGGGGGCAAAAACCTATTTCCGGGTGGTGGACTACAAAACCGGCAAAAAGGATTTTGACTACTGCGATGTGATCAACGGTCTGGGTCTGCAGATGCTTTTGTATCTTTTTGCCCTGGAAGACGGCGGTCAGCAGCTTCTCGACGGCAAGCCCCATCCGGCAGGTGTGCAGTATTTTGCCGCCCGGTCGCCGATGATCAATGTAGATGGCTCTGAGAACGAAGTGGATGTCCGCAAGGCCCGGGCGAAAAAATGGATCCGCCGGGGTCTGGTTCTGCATAATAACGGCGTTCTGGAGGCCATGGAGCCGGAGGGCAGCGAACACCGGCTCAGCTGCAAGAAGAATAAAGACGGAGAATACACCGGCGACCTAGCAACCGATGAGCAGTTTGCCATGCTCCGGCAGTATGTATTCTCCCTTTTGGGCGCTATGGTGGATGAGATCGCCTCCGGCGCGGTAGAGCCCAACCCCTATACCCGGGGCGGCGACCACAACGCCTGCGCCTATTGCCCCTATAAGCCGGTGTGCCACAGCGCAACCGTGCCGGGCAGACGGAATTTCCGGGCCATCGATGCCGAAGAATTCTGGGATCACATCAGAAAGGAGACCGACAATGGCTGATATTTTAACCCCCCAGCAGCAGATGGCGGTTTCCAACCGGGGCGGCAATCTGCTGGTTTCCGCTGCCGCCGGCTCGGGAAAAACGAAGGTTCTTGTAGACCGGCTGATGGAATACCTGATGGACCCCCAGGACCCTGCCAATATCGATGAATTTCTGCTGATCACCTTTACCAAGGCCGCTGCCGGAGAGCTTCGCAGCAAAATTGCCGCCAAGCTGTCGGAGCGGATCGCGGAAAACCCCGATAATAAGCACCTGCAGCGGCAGCTGCCCAGGCTGTATCTGGCCCAGATCTCTACGGTCCATTCTTTCTGCGGCGAGCTGCTGCGGCAGTACGCCTATCAGCTGGATATTCCGCTGGATTTCCGCACAGCCGATGAAAGCGAGTGCAGGGAGCTTCGCAGCCGGGTGCTGGAGCGGCTTCTGGACGATACCTATAATTCCGACGAGGAGAACCCTGATTTTTATGCCTTTGTGGATACGCAGGGATTGGGCAGAAACGATGACCTTGTCCCTATGCTCATACAAAAGCTCTATGACAGCGCCCGCTGCCATCAGGACCCGGAAAAATGGCTTTCCGATTGTCTGAACGCCTTTGATCTTCAGGGGATTCAGGACCCCGCCCAAACCAAATGGGGCAAATACCTGATCGACGATCTGCATATTTTCCTCGATAACCATATTGCATCCATGACCCGCTGCGCCGAAATTCTGCTGCAGGCCGGCTACGATAAAACCGCGGGCATCTTCCAGCAGACGATCTATGACCTCAGGAAGCTTCGCGGCTGCGAAAGCTGGGATGCGGTGGTGCAGAATAAGAATGTGATCTTCCCGAAACTGGATTTCCCCAAAAAATGGGAGGATGCCGAAACCAAGCAGCGGCTGAAAGCCGTCCGGAAGCTTTGCAAGGATCAGTTCGCAAGCAAGATCGCAACCTTTTCCGACGATGCTAAGCAGGTGCTGCTGGATTTGAACCAGACCGCCTGCGCCGCAAGGGGCATGATCGCTCTGGTGCGGGAGTTCTCCGCCCGCTATGAAAAGCTGAAGCGGGGCTTCCGCATCCTCGACTATGGCGATCTGGAGCATAAGACCCTGGATCTGCTCCTTGGTAAAAAGCGAACCGGCCCAACCGCCGCTGCCGATGAGATCGCAAAGCGCTTCCGGCAGATCATGGTGGACGAGTATCAGGATACCAACGAGGTGCAGGATACCATCTTCTCGGTGCTTACCCGCAAGGGGAATAATCTCTTTATGGTAGGCGATGTGAAGCAGTCCATCTACCAGTTCCGTCTGGCAGACCCGGATATCTTTATCCATAAGTATCATACCTATGCCGATGCGCAGCACGCCCAGCCCGGGCAGGGCAGAAGGGTCATGCTTTCCAGCAATTTCCGCTCCAGCGGCGGTGTGATCAGCGGCGTGAACCATGTGTTCGCCAGCTGTATGTCCCCCCGGGTGGGCGGCCTGACCTACGGTGAGAACGAGGCGCTTCACGAGGGAATTTCCCATGTTTCCCTGAATGAGCCGGAAGTGGAGCTTCACACCCTTCAGGTTCGCTCCCAGACCTATCCGGAAGAAGCTGCTTTTGTTGCCAACCGGATTTTGCAGCTGATCGATGGCACCCATTTCGTGCGGGATGGTAAGGAGCTTCGCCCCATTCGCCTTGGGGATATCGTGATTTTGCTCCGCTCTCCGGGAACTTCCGGCAGATTTTATGCGGAGGCTCTGAGAAAATGCGGCATCGGCAGCACCACCGAGTCCAGCCAGAACCTTCTGGAATTCAGAGAGATCTCTCAAATCCGCTCTTTGCTGCAGGTGATCAGCAATCCCCGGCAGGATATTCCCTTGCTGGCGGTGCTGGCCGGGCCGCTGGGCGGCTTTACCGCCAATGATCTGGCTGCCATGCGGGCGGACCATCCCTACGGCTGCATCTATGACGCGCTGCTGGCGCTGGAATCGGAGAAAGCGAAGGCTTTCCTTTCGGTATTAAACCGTCTCCGGGCAGAAACTGCCACCAGTACCCTGACAGAGCTTTTGGAGAGCATTCTCCTTTACACCCGGCTGGACAGCATTTTTGCCGCCATGCCCGATGGCGAAGCGAAGAAAGAGAACATCCACGCCTTCGTAACCCTGACTTCCCAGGCGCAGGCACGGGGCTGCCGGAATCTGGATCAGTTCCTTGCCCATCTGGATGCGCTGGAGAATCAGAAAATGCCCGGGCCGGATAAATCCGCCCCGGATTGTGTGCGGATCATGAGTATCCATAAGTCTAAGGGTCTGGAATTTCCCGTGGTATTTCTTTGTGGACTTTCCAAGGAATTCAATCAGGAAGACCTTCGGGCGGTGGTGCTTGCTGATAAGGATCTGGGTCTTGGCCTTTCCTGCGTGGATGGTGTGAACCGGGTGCGTTATCCCTCGGTTTCCAAGCGGGCCATTGCCATGAAGGCAGAGGCAGAGAGTGTTTCCGAAGAGCTTCGGGTGCTCTATGTTGCCATGACCCGTGCAAGAGACCGGCTGATCATGACCTACGCCAATCCTTATCTTAAAACCCGGCTTCAGCGGATCGTGGATACCATGGATATTTGCGGCCGGGAGCTTCTCACCACCGGTGTCAAGCAGGCCGGCGCATGGGTGCTGTATGCGGCCATGCAGCGGGTGGAGGCTGGCGAGCTATTTAATCTGGTGGGCCGCCCGGATTCTCTGCAGGTCAGCTCTGACCCCTGGCTCATCACTCTGTCGGAAGCTCCGGAAGAAACCGAGGCCCTTACCCCGGAGGCAGAGGAAAAGGTGTTCCTGCTCTCGGCGGATGTGGGGCGTCTGCGGGAGAATCTGTCCTTTATTTATCCCCACATGGCGGCAACGGTATCCCCCTCCAAGCAGACCGCCACTCAGCGAAAGGGCCGCCAGAAGGATGCGGAGGCTGCTGAAAATACTCCGCCGCCCCGGCATCCGGAATATGTATGGCGCAAGCCATCCTTTGCCGGCGAGGGGAGCGATCCTGCGGAATTCGGCAAAGCCATGCACAGCGTGCTGCAGTATATCTGCTATGAAAACTGCCGGGATCTGCCCTCTGTCCGGCAGGAGCTGCAGCGGCTGCAGGAAAAAGGCTTCATCACCCAGCGGCAGGCAGAGCTGGCTGATTGCGAAATGCTGGCAAAATTCTTTACCGGCCCAATGGGGCTGCGGCTGCGAAATGCCGGGCAGGTGCTTCGGGAATTCAAGTTCTCTGTTCTTGATGACGGTGTCCATTTCGACCCCGATCTGCAGCAGGAGAAAATCCTTCTGCAGGGCGTTGTGGACTGCGCCATTGTGGAAGCTGATGGAATCACCGTTCTGGATTTCAAAACCGACCGGGTAACGGAGAAGACTCTGGCTTCCAGAGCCGATTACTACCGCCCCCAGGTTCGCCTCTACGCCGATGCGCTGGAACGGATCTTCGGCAAAAAGGTAATAAACAGCTATCTCTATTTCTTCCTGACCGACACCTTGGTGGAAGTATAAACAATGCGGTGAGCAGCACAGGCTGCTCACCGCATCTTTTTGTTTAGCAGCCCCGGAGCGTTCCTCAGCGGCTGTTCTGGTTGTTCTGGTTGTTGGATCTGTTCTGGTTGTTCTGGTTGTTGGATCTGTTCTGATTATTCTGGTTGTTTCTGTTCTGATTGTTCTGGTTATTCTGATTGTTGGATCTGTTCTGGTTCTCCATTTTCGGTTCCTCCTTCTTTGTAGTGCGGTGATCCGCATAGCTAGCATGTCCCGAAAATGCAATTCTATCCCTTTAACTTTTATCCTTTGCCTTAAACAGCAAGCCGGAAAGAAGTCCTGCAAATACGGCCGCGGCGATGCCGCCGGCGCAGGCTTTCAGGCCGCCGGTAAAAATTCCCAGAAAGCCATCCTCCTGAATGGCCTCCCGAACACCCTTGGCAAGATTATTGCCAAAACCCGTAAGGGGAACGGATGCGCCGGCCCCGGCAAATTCCTGCAGCGGCTCATACAGCCCCACAGCTCCCAGAACTACGCCTGCCACCACATAGCTGACTAAGATCCTCGCGGGAGTCAGCTTGGTTTTATCAATCAGAATTTGGGCAATGACACACAATATCCCGCCAACAAGAAATGCTTTGATATAGTCCATCCTTATTCTCCTGCAATTTCTACGGCGTGACACACGCCGGGAATGGGCAGTCCCTGCTGGGTAGAGGTAGGGGAGAGCAGCGCTCCCGTGCCGCAGAACAGAATTCTTTTCAGGCTGCCGTCTTTCACCCGATTCAGGAAATGGCCGCACAGAGCAATAGCGCTGCAGCCGCAGCCGGAGCCTCCGGCGTGAACATCCTGCTTATTCGCATCGAATACCAGCGTGCCGCAATCTTCCAGCCGGTCAGTAAGGTCGATTCCGTCTTCCTTGGCAAGCTCCATCAAAAGCGATTTTCCAATATGGCCCAGATCGCCGGTGATGATCCGGTCGTAGTCTGTTACCTTCCTGCCAAGGTCCTGCAAATGGGCACGGATGGTGGCAAAAGCTGCCGGAGCCATGGCAGCGCCCATGTTGTTGGCATCCTTGATCCCCAGATCCTTCACCGTTCCGATGGTGCAGGAAAGGATTTTCGGGCCGCTGCCCTTCCGTCCCAGCAGCACCGCTCCCGAACCCGTCACCGTCCATTGGGCGGTGGGGGTGCGCTGTCCGCCGTAGCCCAGGGGGAAGCGGTACTGCCGCTCGGAGGAAGCAAAATGGGAGGAGGTCATGGCAACGGCGCTGCGTAAAAAGCCGCCGCCCACCGCCATGGAAGCCGTCAGCATACTCTCCGCCATGGTAGAGCAAGCCCCATACAGCCCGATGTGGGGAACGCCGCTGTTGCGAAGTGTGAAGGATGAGCCGATGCACTGATTCAGCAGGTCTCCCGAAAACACTCCGTCGATCTCCTCCCAGGCCTTGCCGCTCTTTTCCAAAAGGGTATTCAGGGCGGTCAGCTGCATCTGTTTTTCCGCCTGCTCCCATGTTTTCTGCCCGAAATAGGAATCGGGCTGAATGAGATCATATTCCTTTGCCAGCGGCCCTTGACCCTCTTTTTTTCCGGCTACGCTGCACCACGCCTGAATAATCACCGGGCTGGGCAGCACAAAACTTTGCTTTCCCCGTTTATGGTCTGCCAATCGCATCACCTTCTTCATCGTTTGGGCTAGTATGTCCCGAAGAAGGCAGAAATATGAAAACAGCGCAGAGTGGAATTCTCTGCGCTGTTTGCTTCTTATTTACCTGCAAGGGCTCTTTGCAGCCACACACAGCCCACATCCAGAGCAGTGTAGAGGCCGGATTTTTCGCTCTTCTTCACAACACGATCCCGGCTCTTTGCGGCAGGATCGGTCAGCTGGAGCTGAACGGAAACCCGGGTGGCAACGGGAGTGCCGTTAACATTCTTGGATTCCAGAATCTGGAGCATCACAATGTGGGAATCGGCCATAGAGCCGTAGTAGATGAGATTATCCTTTCTCATCAGGGGGCGGCCCTTATACATAAGGACCTCATTTTTATCAGCCATGCTTGCCTCCTTGTAGAGTGGATGCAGAGGCTCCTGCCGGGCAGGAGCCTCCGCAAAGATTACTTACTTTCAAACAGGTAACACCGCACCAGAGCCTGCATCAGCTCGTCCCGGTCCAGCTTACAAATCATGCTTCTGGCATTGTTGTAGTTGGTGATATAGGTGGGATCTTCTGTCAGCAGGTAGCCAACGATCTGGTTGATGGGATTATAACCCTTTTCGTTCAGAGCGTCGAACACATTGCGAAGTATCCGACGCATATTCTCCTTGTCATCGCTGGGTACAGTAAACTTAATGGTGCTCTCCGTCATTGGGATCGACCTCCTTCCGTATAATAGAGAATTATAACCGATATTTACGCCGGTGTAAAGCCCTTTCCGGGAAAAATTTTCTTATCTCAGAACAGCGCCCAGCTTTTCGCCTGCGGCGGCCAGAACCTTGGAAACCACACCTTCAGAGTCAGCATCGGTTAGGGTACGGTCATCAGCACGAAGCTCCAGAGAGAAGGCCATGCTCTTCTTGCCCTCGGGAACACCGGCGCCACGGTAAATGTCAAAGAGCTTCACATTCCGCAGCAGCTTACCGGCAGCGGCAGAGATCACATCCTCCGCCTGAGTCACAGTCACAGCCTCATCACACAGCAACGCCAGGTCACGGGAGACAGTGGGGTACTTGGGCAGGGGAGTGTAGGTGGCTTCGGGGAGCTGCAGCGCGAAGAG
>JAZSGN010000044.1:0-10335 GCA_045532755.1 Faecousia sp. | reverse complement strand
CGGCTGGGTTATGCGGACTGCACAAAATCAGAAGTTTTACACGATGCGCCGAGATCTTTTTCTCCATATCCACAAAATCGTTCCGGTAGCTTCCGTTCTCATAGATCAGTTCGCTCTCCACCAGTGTCCGTCCGTTGCGATTTACCACTGCGTAAAAGGGCGCATATACCGGCGTATGAATCAGCACGGCATCACCGGGCCGGGTCATCACGTTCAGTGCAACAGACAGGGCAAACACCACACCGGGAGACTGGCAGATCCACTCCTTTTGCACATCCCAATCAAACCGTCTCCGAAACCAGTTGCATACCGCGTTGTAGTATCCGTCCCTGGCTTCATTATAGCCGTAAATTCCATGTTTGACCGCCCGGGTCATAGCATCTTCCACGCAGGGCGGTGCCGGAAAATCCATATCCGCCACCCACAGCGGCAGCACATCGGCGCGGTAGCCGTGCTTCTCGGCAAAATCGAACTTTTCGCTGCCTGTTCCCCGGCGGTCGATCACAGTATCGAAACGGCTGCTCATAGTTTCTCTCCTCCTGCATACTATATTATAATAGTATGATACACAGCCTGCCCGCCGCCGTCAAGACCGCTTTTGTTTTGACATTCCCGCCGGGGCATGGTACACTATACCCATCAACCAACAGGAGGAACTTCCATGGAATCCTTTTCCCGCACCCGGCTGCTGCTGGGAGATTCTGCCATGGAGCGCCTTGCCAACGCCCGGGTAGCTGTATTCGGGCTGGGGGGCGTAGGCGGCTATGCAGTAGAGGCGCTGGCACGCAGCGGCGTAGGCACGCTGGAGCTGATCGACCACGATACCATCAGCCTCACCAACCTCAACCGGCAGGTTCTGGCTCTGCGCTCCAATCTGGGCCGGTATAAGGCCGATGTGGCAGCGGAGCGGGTTCGGGATATCAACCCCGCAGCCACCGTCCTTGCCCGCCGGGTGTTCTACAGCCCCGACACGGCAGACCAATTCGATTTCTCCCAGTGGGACTATGTAGTAGATGCCATCGACACCGTTACCGGCAAGCTCTCGCTGATCACCGCCGCCAAAGCGGCCGGCACGCCCATCATCAGCTGCATGGGTACCGGCAACAAGCTGGACCCCACCCGCTTCCGCATTGCGGATATTTCCAAAACCTCCGTTTGCCCGCTGGCCCGGATCATGCGAAAGGAGTGCGCCAAGCGGGGGCTGAAGCAGGTGAAGGTTCTCTTTTCCGATGAAGACCCCATCGCCGTTCCCCTGCCGGAGAGCGAAGAGCTTCCCGAAGGCCGCCGGGCGCTGCCCGGAAGCGTTGCCTATGTTCCCTCAGTAGCCGGTCTTATGATCGCCGGCGAGGTGATCCGGAATCTGACCGCCCGATAAACCGATTCCCCGGATGGCAAATCCGGGGAATTTTTTCAGGATTGCATTTCCGGGCGCTGCGTGCTACTATATAGAGGATTTTTCCAGAAAGGAGCCGTTTTGCCTTGATAAAACGCTATATTGGCGACAAAGCCTTTTACCGCCGGGTTCTGGCCATTGCCCTTCCGATCATCATTCAGAACGGCATTTCCAGTTTCGTATCCCTGCTGGATAACATCATGGTGGGTCAGATCGGCACGCTGCAGATGAGCGGCGTTTCCATCGCCAACCAGCTGATTTTTGTGTTCAACCTCTGCATTTTCGGCGCTTGCTCCGGCGCGGGCATTTTCATCGCCCAGTTCTTTGGCCGGTCAGACCATGTGGGTGTGCGGGATGCCTTCCGGTTCAAGCTGCTGATCTGCACCGTTCTGACTCTGGTGGGCATCGCCCTGTTCTCTCTGGCGGGAATGCCCCTGATCCGGCTCTACCTCCAGGGCGACGGTGACCCCAAGGATGCCGCGCTGACCTTAGGCTACGGCCTTTCCTACCTGCGGATCATGGTCATCGGCCTGCTGCCCTTTGCCCTGAGCAATGCCTACAGCTCCACTCTCCGGGAAACCGGGCAGACCGTTGTTCCCATGGTGGCCGGCATCTGCGCCATCTTGGTGAATCTGAGTCTGAACTATGTACTGATCTTCGGCCATTTCGGCGCGCCGAAAATGGGCGTGCAGGGCGCGGCGCTGGCAACGGTGATCAGCCGGTTCGCGGAGCTGGCCATCGTAGCTATCTGGACCCACCGGAATCCGAAGAAAAATCTGTTCGTGCTGCGGCTGTACCATTCCTTTGCCATTCCCTGGAAGCTGTGCCTGCAGATTCTGCGCAAGGGTATGCCCTTGCTGCTGAACGAATTTTTATGGGCCAGCGGCATGGCGGTGATCAACCAGTGCTACTCCACCTGCTCGTTGGATGTGGTTCCTGCCATGAACATCAGCTCCACCTTGTATAATCTGGGCAGCGTGGTGTTCCTTGCGTTGGGCAACTCCGTGGGGATCATTTTGGGGCAGATGCTGGGCGCTGACCGAAAAAAGCAGGAGCTTCTGGACACCTGCCGCAAACTTTCCGCCCTTTCTGCCGTTTCCGGCATCCTGTTCGGCGGAATTATAGCCGCCATATCCGGCCTGTTCCCCCAGATTTACAACACGGACCCCGCCGTAAGGCAGCTGGCTACCGCCCTGATCTGCATCAGCGCCTGCGCCATGCCCTTCAACGCCTATACCAACGCCGCCTATTTCACCCTGCGTTCCGGCGGCAAAACGGTGGTGACCTTCCTCTTCGACAGCTGCTTCATGTGGGGCATCTGCGTAAGCCTGGCCTTTATCCTCAGCCGGTTTTCTGCCATCACCATTATTCCCCTTTACATTATCTGCCAAAGCACAGATCTTATCAAATCCTTCATCGGCTGGTACATGATCCGAAAAGGAACATGGATCCAAAACCTGACCAACATAGAAAAGCTCCCGGAATGATCCGGGAGCTTTTTGTTACTTCAGGGCGGAGCTGCTGTTGAGGATCAGGGTGCTGTAGAGGAACAGTACATCCTGATTACGCATCTGCAGGTAGCTGCGCAGCAGCGGAATGTGGATATAGCGGATATCCACCAGCGTCACCTTGGCATAGCCCTGCACCAGCAAAGGCGCGATGCTGCTTCCGAAAGAATCCCGGAAGATGATCAGCTCCTTATTGGTGGTGGCATTGGGGTTTTCGATGGTCAGCAGGGGCTTGGCGCCGGACAGGAACAGATCATACAGATCGCTCTTGGACATGGCAGCCATATCGTAGACCTGACCGTAGCGCATGGTTTCGTAGTCATAGACCCGGCAGTTTCTGAGCAGCTCGCTGTCGAGATAATACATGGTTTCCGCGTCCATGGGCAGAGCCGCCTGACCGTAGTAAACGCCGTAGAAGGGGCGCTCCACCTCGACCTTGGTGAAATCCTCTGCCTTAGGCGCTTGCGCGCCCATGGCCTGACACAGCTTTTCCGCCACCGGCAGAATGGTTTCCTGCCGCCAGTGGGTGTCGGTGAAATAATAGTTTTCTTCCGACAGGCTGTCCAAAAGATCGATAAAGGTGGCATAGGGCATTTGCCCGCTCAGCTGGGAGACCATCTCGGCATAGTCCAGCGAAAGGTAGCCGTTTTCCTCGGCCAGATAGCAGCCCTTGTCGGGAACTACCGCAGCGTAGATCTTGCAGCGGCCGGTTCTGAGCAGGGTGTTGTACACCGCCTCAAAGCGGCTGGCGGCATAGGAAATGGACTGGGGATTCAGCGGATATTCCAGCTGGGCAGCGTAGCCATCGGCAATATAGATGCCGTTGTTATCTTTCTGCCGCAGAATATAGTTGTGGGTAATGGCCTTGATCTTCCGGAAGGTATCCCGCAGGGGGAACTGATCCAGAGAATAGTCTTCAAAGTCCGTCATAAAGTCGCCCTGCAGAATGCTCTGCATGGTGATCTCCGGCATCTGCTCCAGCGGACGGCGCTCGGCCTCCGAGGTCTGCTTTGCCGGGCCAAACCAGGAGAAACCGGTCAGCAGCGCCCAAACCGCCACCAGAATACCGGCTCCAACGGCACGAATTTTCTTATGATCCATATACGGCACCTCCTTAGAACCGGAAATACAGGAAGGGGCTGAAGGAGCCATCCACCAGATAGCCGGTGCAGATCAGCAGCAGCGCGATCAGCAGGATCGGCTCCAGCACTGCGCCCACCTTGGTTTCGGACAGCTTTCTCGCGGTATCCCGCACAATGGGGGTCGCCCCTACAAAGCCCATGCCAAACAGCAGGGCGAAGCTTTTCAGATAATAAATCGTTTCATTGCTGATGACCGGCACGCCGCCGAAGCCGAACATACCGGCAAGATCCCCGCCGGCCTGAGCCAGCGTTTCGGCATTGAACAGTACAAAGCTGATCACCACCAGCAGCAGCACATAGCCATGGCGCAGGGCTGTGGGCAGCTTCTGCAGGGCAGGCACCCATTTTTCGATCAGCAGCAGCACGCCGAACATCACGCCCCAAAGCACAAAGTTCCAGGCAGCGCCGTGCCAGAGGCCGGTGAGCATCCATACGGCAAAAATGTTCAGCACCCAGCGGGGTTTGCTGACCCGGTTGCCGCCCAGAGGGATATACACATAGTCCCGGAACCAGCTGCCGAGGCTCATGTGCCAGCGCCGCCAGAACTCGGTGATACTCCGCGACAGATAGGGATAGTTGAAGTTCTCGATAAACTTAAAGCCAAACACTCTGCCCAGACCGATGGCCATATCGGAATAGCCGGAGAAGTCGAAATAGATGTTCAGGGTAAAGGCAATGGCATACATCCAGTAGAACAGCACCGAAGGCTCAGAGGACTCCCGGAACATTTTCATCAGCAGCGCAAAGTTATCTGCCAGGATCACCTTCTTGGCAAGGCCGATGATAAACCGCCGCAGGCCAAGAGCGATCTCGTCCCAGCTGTGGGTGCGGCTGTTCAGCTCCCGGGCAACATCCACATAGCGGACGATGGGGCCGGCGATCAGCTGGGGGAACAGCGCCACATAGGCGCCAAAGGAAATGGGATTCTTCTGCACCGCGGCACCCCCCCGATAGACACCGATGGTGTAGCTCAGGCACTGGAAGGTATAGAAGCTGATGCCTCCGGGCAGCGCCAGCTTCAGCAGCGGCAGGCTCAGACCCGTTGCGGCGTTGAAGGACGAAATGAAGAAATCCGCATATTTGAATACGCCCAGCAGCGCCACACTGACCACCACCGAAACGATCAGCCAGAATTTCTTCCAATTTTGCTGCTGCGCTTTGCCGATGGCAAGGCCGCAGCCATAAAAGAGAGCGATGGTAAATACCATCAGCGTCAGCAGCTTCGGCTCACCCCAGCCGTAGAAGACCAGGCTGGCGATCAGCAGCACGCTGTTCTTCAGTACCCGGGGGACCAGAAAATACACCAGCAGCACTGCCGGCAGGAAATAGTATAAAAAGGGAATACTGGAAAAAAGCATAGTGTTTCCTCCTTATGTATTGTTTGAAAATTTCGGGCGTTCAGAAACCCAAAGCTTCCAAACTCCATACAGCGCAGCGAGGCCGGTAACCACGCCCAGGGTATCGATCAGCACATCCCGCACCGCCGGTGCCCGGCCGGGTACAAAGATCTGAATGCACTCGTCTATGCAGCCGGCGGCAAAGCCGCAGCCCAGCGCGGGCAAAAAACCCTTGCGGCTGCCGGTCAGCATGGCGAAGAGCCACCCCAGCCACAGCCCCAATCCGGCGAACTCCGCAAAATGGGCGAGCTTACGCAGGATGCCGTCGCCGTTTTCCCCGCCGCCGGTACCCGGCTCCATCATAAAGGAAAGCAGCTGCCGCACCCAGCCGCTGATCCGGGCGGAGATCTCCGCGCTCATAAGAGAGTTGCCCCAGATAAACAGCAGGTTGCACACCAGCAGCGTAATACACAGCCGCAGCCGGAAGGAAGATTTTTCCATCATGCCAGCACACCCAGATGTTCCAGAAGGATCTTCAGACCCAGCAGGATCAGGATCACGCCGCCTGCAAACTGAGCCTTCTTTTCATAGCGGCTGCCGAACACATTACCGATCTTCACGCCGGCAGCGGACAGCAGGCAGGTGATCACACCAATACAGGCCACCGCCGCGAAGATATTCACATTGCCCGCCATAGCAAGGGAGATACCTACTGCCATGGCATCGATGCTGGTGGCCACCGCCATCACGAACATGGTCTTCACCGACAGATCCGCATCCGCCTGCTCGCAATCGCATTCCTTGGAAAACGCCTCTTTCAGCATATTGCCGCCGATCAGCGCCAGCAGCACGAAGGCCACCCAATGGTCAAAGGCTTCAATGGCATCGGCAAACAGGGTGCCGAGGAAAAAGCCGATCAGCGGCATCAGCGCCTGAAAACCGCCGAACCAAAGGCCGCAGGTCAGCTGCGCTTTGATCGATGCCCGCTTCATAGAAAGGCCCTTACACACCGACACCGCAAAGGCATCCATGCTCAGGCCGATACCCAGCAGCAAAAGCTCCCAAATTCCCATAAACATCCTCCGTGCTCCGGCATCAGGGGAAGCCTTGCCGGCTGTCTGTTCTCTCTTTTGCGGCGGGTTGGCCGCCTTCTCTTCGGGGGGTATTATACCAACTTATAGAATAGGTGTCAATACCGCGAAAATGAACATTCTGGGAACAAAAATGCCCCCCTGCCCAAATTTTACCAAAATTTAAGAAGAAATCGCCCGAAAAAGGCATACAGCCTCTTTCGGGCGGGATTTACTTTATTCTACGGCAGGGGTTTTGGCAAGACTTGCCGCAATTTCCTCGTCGGTGGGGATGTAGTCGCGCATCTGTCCGTCGTTGAACCGCTGGTAGGCATACATATCAAAATAGCCGGTGCCGGTAAGACCGAATACGATGGTTTTTTCCTCGCCGGTCTCCTTGCACTTCAGCGCCTCGTCGATGGCGACCCGGATGGCATGGCTGCTTTCCGGCGCAGGCAGCGTACCCTCTACCCGGGCAAACTGCACCGCCGCCTCAAACACACGGGTCTGGTCCACAGAGGTGGCTTCGATCAGGCCGTCGTGATACAGCTGGGACACTACGCTGCTCATGCCGTGGTAGCGCAGACCGCCGGCGTGGGAGGCAGAGGGCATGAAGCCGCTGCCCAGCGTGTACATCTTCTGCAGGGGGCAGACCTTGCCGGTGTCGCAGTAGTCATACACATAGCTGCCCCGGGTCAGGCTGGGGCAGGAGGCCGGCTCTACCGCGATGATCCGCATATCCGCCTCGCCCCGCAGCTTCTGGCCCACAAAGGGGGAGATCAGACCGCCCAGATTGGAGCCGCCGCCGGCGCAGCCGATAATAATATCCGGCTTAATATCATACTTATCCAGCGCCGCCTTGGTCTCCAGACCGATGATAGACTGGTGCAGCAGCACCTGATTCAGCACGCTGCCCAGCACATAGCGGTAGCCCTCCTGATTGGCCGCCGCCTCCACGGCTTCGGAAATGGCGCAGCCTAAGCTTCCGCCGGTGCCGGGGAATTCTTCGTTGATCTTCCGGCCCACTTGAGTGGTCATAGAGGGAGAGGGCGTAACATTGGCGCCGTAGGTACGCATCACTTCCCGGCGGAAGGGCTTCTGCTCATAGCTGACCTTGACCATGTAAACCTGGCAATCCAGACCCAGATAGCCGCAGGCCATAGAAAGGGCCGTGCCCCACTGGCCGGCGCCGGTCTCGGTGGTCACGCCCTTCAGTCCCTGCTGCTTGGCATAGTAGGCCTGGGCGATGGCGGAATTGAGCTTGTGGCTTCCGGAGGTGTTGTTGCCCTCAAACTTGTAGTAAATTTTCGCGGGGGTGTTCAGTTCCTTTTCCAGGCAGTAGGCCCGAACCAGGGGCGCGGGGCGGTACATCCGGTAAAAATCCCGGATCTCCTGAGGAATGGGAATATAGGCAGTGGTATCGTCCAGCTCCTGCCGCGCCAGCTCCCGGCAGAATACCTCCGACAGTTCGTCCTCTGTCATAGGCTGCAGGGTCTTGGGGTTCAGCAGCGGAGCGGGCTTGTTGACCATATCTGCCCTTACGTTATACCACGCTTTGGGCATTTCACTTTCTTCCAAATAGATCTTGTAGGGAATTTCCTTGGCTGCCATTGTTGTTTTCTCCTTTCTATTTGGGGCGAAGACGCATAAAAAACGCTCCTGTCCCACAAAAATGCTGGGACAGGAGCGGATCAATCCTTCCTGCGGTGCCACCCGGCTTGACACTTTCGTGTCCACTTGCGCGTACGGTCATACGCCGGCATTTGCTTACGGAGTGCCGCTCCGGCTTGCCTACTGGTTTCCGTTCAGCTCGCCCTCGGATGCCCATTCGCCCCGGTTTTCCACACTGCCTTGCACCAGCCGGCAGCTCTCTGCAGTTTCCAAAGGGGGTTACTTACACATCGTCTTCGGTTTCCACCATTAAAACACATTTGTCCACGAAAGTCAAGTGGGCATAGGTTACAAAACCAAGCCTTCCCTGCCCCGCTTTCTTGCCGTTTTGCCCCACACAGGCCGTTAGTTCAGATATCGCTTGACGATATCCCGCCGCTGCTGGAATTTGCCGACCTGCGGATATTGCTGCGCCAGCGTGTTCCAGATAGTGTATGCTTCCATCAGCAATTCTCTTTTCCGGTTGGTATCGGTTGAAACCGCGGCACATTTATAATAGGAAATCGCGAGGTCGTCCCAGCTTTCCACCGTGCCAATTTCCTTTGCCAGCGCCAGCCGAATCTGCAGAGCCTTTTCATAACGTTCCAATGCGCCGGGCAAGTCCCCTTGCGCTTTCAGGATTTCGCCGATGTTGTCATAGCTTATGGAAAGATCCCGGTGGGCCTGAACCGTGCCCGTTTCCTCGGCCAGTGCCTGGCTCAGCTGCAGGGATTTTTCACAGTATTCCAATGCAACCATCAGATTTCCTTGCGCTCGCAGGATGTTACCGACTTTTTCATAGCTTATGGAAAGATCCCGACGGGCTTCCACCGTACCGGTTTCCTCGGCCAGTGCCTGGCTCAGCTGCAAGAATTTTTCACAGTATTCCAATGCAACCATCAGATTCCCTTGTGCCCGCAGGATATCGCCGATGTTGTTATAGCTTATAGAAAGATCCCGGCGGGCTTCCACTGTGCCGGTTTCCTCGGCCAGTGCCAATCGCAACTGCAGAGCCTTTTCGTAGTGTTCCATTGCGCCGATTAGATTCCCTTGGGCTCGCAGGATGTTACCGACTTTTTCATAGCTTATGGAAAGATCCCGACGGGCTTCCACCGTACCGGTTTCCTCCGCCAGTGTCCGGCGCAGCTGCAGGGATTTTTCATAGTACTCCAGTGCGCCACTCAGATTCCCTTGTGCCCGCAGGATATCGCCGATTCTGTCATAGCTTACAGAAAGATCCCGGCGGGCTTCCACCGTGCCGGTTTCCTCCGTCAGTGCCTGATGCAGCTGCAGGGATTTTTCATAGTATTCCAGCGCAACCTTCAGATTCCCTTGGGCTTTATGGATATTACCGATTTTATTATAGCTTGCCGAAAGATAGCGCAAGGTACGAGGCGACGCGGGTTCTTCCGCTTTCCTGCGGATACGGTTAAACAACTTTTGTAAACCGGTTTGCTTCTTCTCCAATACATGGCGAGAAAGGATGTCTTGCATCCGGGTGTAGGCAGATAGGGCCTTGTCCAGCTTCCGCAGCTCATAAAGCCAGTCTCCCAAATTCCACAGGGCATCGGCAAATTGCAACGCATTTTCCTCTGTAGGATTGGCGGCATAGGCGGCTTCGTAATGGTCTGCCAGTTTTTCCTGCCAGTAAATGGCGGCTTCGTAGCTGCGCGCAACGCCGAGGCCTTCCCGGTACATGGAAGTCAGCTTTTCCATGGCCTGCGGCAGCCCCGCTTCCGCGGCGGATGTGATCAGCTGCAGGGCCTTTTCGTGGTCTACCTCCACATCGATGCCGGAAAGGTAGGCAAGGCCGATGAAGAAATTATGCTCCGGGTCCTTTGGCTGCCGGGCCAAAGCAAGGCTTGTAACCGCCTGCAGCAGCGCCAACCTCAGACTTTCTTCATCGTGTCCGTCGGTGGGGTCGGGCAGGCCGGGATAGCTGCCATTCAGAGAATCCCGGTCCGTTGCCAGCATCTCCACCGGCAGCACCCGCTTGCCGGCTTCCACCGCCATGGGATACTCGGTGGTCATGATATAGTTGACCTCGTTGACCAGGTTGGGGGTCACCGCCAGCACGAAAAGCCCGCTTTTTTCCAGCGCCGCCTTGATGGCATCGTTGAAATTCTCGCCGGGGGTCAGGTACTCATCGTACCAGATAGCAATATCCCGGCAGAAGTCATTTTTATGGATCAGCGCCATCAGCTCCCGGGCGTGGCGGCGATCCTTTTTCCGGTA
>JAZSGN010000033.1:0-12105 GCA_045532755.1 Faecousia sp. | reverse complement strand
AATAATCCACCGCCTTCTTTCCGATGGGCAGCACCACGGCTTCTTTCCCTTCGATTTCGCCCATGACCAGCTTCAGGATGTTGCTGTTATATCCGCCGGCCAAACCACGGTCACCGGCAATCACCACATAGGCGATTTTCTTGACCGGACGCTGCGTCAGGTAGGGTGAGGAAAAGTCCCGGTTTGTATCCACGATCTCATTGATGGTTTGATGCAAAATCTCAAAGTAAGGACGCGACAGCAGAACCTGTGCCTGTGCCTTGCGAAGCTTAGAGGCCGCAACCATTTCCATGGCCTTGGTAATTTGCTTCGTAGACTCCATGCTTCGGATTCGATTCTTGATTTCCTTTGTGGAAACGCCAGCCATGACGGGCCTCCTTCCTTACTTTACTGTCTGGAACTCAGGAAGCAGCTCGTTCAGGGCCGCCTTCAGGCTCTCTTCGGTTTCAGGCTCCAGCTTGCCGGTGGTACGGATGGCGGTGAGCACATCGCAGTACTGACCGTTTTCCATAAACTCCTGCAGACGAAGCTCGAATTCGGGAATCTTGCTTACGGGAACATCCTTCAGGTAGCCATTGGTAACAGCGTACAGCACGCAGACCTGATGGGCAACCTCTACGGGTGCGTTGTTCTTCTGCTTCAGAACCGCCACGATCCGCTCACCCAGAGCAAGTCTTGCCTTGGTATCGGCATCCAGATCGGAGCCGAACTGGGCAAAGCTCTGGAGCTCACGGTACTGGGGGTACAGCAGCTTCAGAGAGCCGGCAACCTTCTTCATGGCCTTGATCTGGGCGTCGCCGCCAACACGGGAAACAGAGATGCCGGGGTTGACCGCAGGCATAACGCCGGCGTTGAACAGCTCGGTCTCCAGGAAGATCTGGCCGTCGGTGATGGAAATGACGTTGGTGGGAATGTATGCGGAAACGTCGCCCGCCTGGGTCTCGATAATGGGCAGAGCCGTCAGGCTGCCGCCGCCCAGCTCGTCAGACAGCTGGGCAGCACGCTCCAGCAGACGGGAGTGGAGGTAGAAAACGTCGCCGGGGTAAGCTTCCCGTCCGGGGGGACGGCGAATCAGCAGAGAAATGGCGCGGTAGGCCACTGCGTGCTTACTCAGGTCGTCGTAGATCACCAGAACATCCTTGCCCTGATGCATGAAATGCTCGCCCATGGTGCAGCCGGCGTAAGGAGCGATATACTGCATGGGAGCCAGCTCGGAGGCGGTGGCGGAAACTACGATGGTATAATCCATTGCGCCGCCGACGGTCAGGTTGTTGACGATCTGGGCAACGGTGGAACGCTTCTGGCCGATGGCAACATAGATACAGATCACATCCTTACCCTTCTGGTTCAGGATGGTATCGGTAGCGATGGTGGTCTTACCGGTCTGGCGGTCACCGATGATCAGCTCACGCTGGCCGCGGCCGATAGGGATCATGGCATCGATGGCCTTGATACCGGTCTGCAGCGGTACGTTAACATGCTTTCTTTCAATGATGCCGGGAGCAGGCATTTCGATGGGGCGGAAGGTCTCGGCAGAGATGGCGCCCTTGCCATCGATGGGCTCACCCAGAGCATTGACAACGCGGCCGATGAGGGCCTCGCCTACGGGAACCGACACCACCCGGCCGGTACGCTTTACCGTATCGCCTTCCTTGATACCGGCATCGGTACCCAGGATAACAACGGAAACCGTATCCTCTTCCAGATTCTGTGCCATGCCGTAGGAGCCGTTGGGGAACTCGATGAGTTCACCGGCCATGCACTTATCCAGGCCGGAAACTCTTGCGATGCCGTCGCCAACCAGAATGACGATGCCGGTTTCGCTCTGCTCCAGCTTGGCTTCGTAGTTCTTGATCTGACTACGAATAATTTTTGTTATTTCTTCGGGTCTTAATTCCATAGTGTCCCTACTTTCTGACTCAAAGTACGGTATTTTTCAGCAATGCGCGGATGGCGTCCAGACGGTGAGAAACCGTATCGTCCACCTGCATGCCGTTGTAATCCAGACGCACACCGCCCATGCAGCCGGGGTCCACCCGGTTGGTCAGTTCGATGGTCTTGCCTGTGATCCGGGAGAGCTTACCGCAAAGCTTCTCCGTCTGCTCCGGTGTCAGGGCGACAGCCGTAACTGCCTGCACCGGCAGGATCCCGTGATCCCGGTTATACTGCTCCCGATACGCCGCAACGCAATCCGGATAATGGCGGGTATAGCCTTTTTCTGTGAGCAATTTCAGGAAATTGAGCACATAAAGGTGGACCTGCCCCCGGAAGCTGTCGTCAACGATCCGGCAGCGTTCTTCCTTAGACAAGTTAGAAGAGGAAAGCAGGCGCAGAAAATCCGGCTCCCGGTCAAAGCATTCGCCCAGAACCTTCAGCTGCTGAAGGATCTCCTTGGTCAGCCCTTCTTCCCCGGCAAGGCTGTACAGCGCCCCGCCATAAACAGTTCCGATTTGGGTCATTCTTCTTCACCCAATTCATTGATAAAGTGATCAACCAGGTCAGCCTGATCGCCGGCATTCAGCACGCGGCCAACGACCTTGCCGGCAATGGCCAGCGCCATGTCGGAAATTTCGTTTTTCGCCTCGTTGATTGCCTTTTTCTTTTCCAGAACGATGTCCGCGGCAGCCTTGTTCATAATGGCCGCAGCCTCTTCATTGGCCTTGCGGACGATCTCTTCCTCACGGCTCTGGCCGCGGGCAACAGCCTCCCGAACCATACGGTCGGAGGTTTCCAGCGCGGCAGCCAGCTTTTTCTTATAGTCGTTTTCCAGAGCCTCGGCGTTCTTCTTTGCCTGACCGGCATCGGTGTACATATCGTCGATTTCTCTCTGGCGATCATCGATCATTTTCATGACCGGAACGAACAGAAATTTTTTTGCAACTAAGAACAGAGCTATGGTGTTGGCCAGGGTGAACAGCGCGGTCCACGGGTTAACACCCAGAAATGCTTCAAATCCCACTCACTTCGCTCCTTTCATAACGATTTTGGGAAAAGGATGCGAATTATACGTTGGTGGCAAACAGGATCAGGAAGGAGATCAGCAGAGCGTAGATACCGGTGGTTTCGGTGATGGCGCAGCCCAGGATCATGTTGGTACGCAGATCGCCGGCAGCCTCGGGCTGACGGGCCATGCCTTCCAGAGCCTTACCGACAGCGTTACCTTCACCGATAGCGGGGCCGATAGCGCCGATGCCCATACACAGACCTGCACCGATGGCGCAGCAAGCCTTCAGAAAATAAGCGTTGAATTCCATACCCATAAATAATTCCTCCTAAAAATTTTGTATAGTAAATTTATGGTTGACAATGTTAGGCCTCGGCCGGGGCTTCCGGCGGAGGGCAGGCTCCGGCGATATAGACCATGTTCAGCAGGCTGAAAACGAATGCCTGAACAAAGCCGGAGAAAATATCAAAATATACCGACAGCACCGCGGGGATGCCAAACTGCAGGATCGGCACATTTTCCAGAACTTTCAGATACTGCAGCAAACCCAGCAGGCCGATCACCACCATGGCAATGCCGAAGATCCACCGGAATGCCTTTTCCTTCTTGCGTCCCCATACAAACAGGGCAACGCCCAGAACCATGACCACAATGGGGATCACGATGGTGCCGGATACGGCGCCGATCAGCAGCGAGGATGCCAGGGTCAGAGCGGTGTAGAGAATGGTCGTAATAACGCCGCCGCCGGCCACATTGCCAAAGTGACGGAAGGCCATGGATATAGGCTGGGCGACTTCCGAAATCAGGTTCATGGGAGTCATGACTACAACAGGCTCGGTAAAGCCCTTCAGCCAGCCCACGAAGCCATTGTTTTTAATGTTGTGATACCAGATGATGACGGTAGTCATCACCGCCCACACCAGAGGCACGCTGAGGTCTGCGGTGGAGGACCGGAAGAAGCCGGTCAGTCCAATGTAGGAGCCCAGGATACTGGAGAGGAAAATGGTTCCGATATAGGGAGTCCAGTGGGCGTTATGTTCGCCCATGGTGCTGACTACCATGTTTCGCAGCATGGTAACACCCTTTTCCACCAATACCTGCAGCTTTCCCGGCCGCCGCTGCAGATTTTTCCCAAGGAAGTAGCAGGAAAAACCGATGATCAGGCTCACCAGCAGCACAGACAGCATGGTCTGGGTTACATTGATACCGCCGAAAATGGGAATTGTGAAGTATATATACGCGCCATTGACCTGTACATCATTCATGATTGCGTATCCTCCTTATTCCTGAAGAATTCCCCGATGGATAGCACCGGGCGCACGAAAAGCAAAGGAATCACCAGAGCAAACACATTGCAAAAACCGCTCTTGGCTGCGGCAAACAGCAGCACAGCCAGCACTACCAGCCGAATGGTATATGAGCTCTGGATCACAGCCTGACCGCCCTTAACATTCTGCTGCTCTGCCTTATCCGCTGCCAGGCTGGTTCCCACTGCCATAAAGAAGAAGTTGGCAACCGCCAGAACGCCGCCTGCAAGGCCGCCCCACAGAACCGTGGAATCAAACTTGTGCAGCAGAGCGAACACACCCAGCATGATCGCAACGCAAATTGCCTCTCCGATGGCTACTACAGCAGTTTCTCTGAAAACGATTTTACGCGACTGCATAATGCCTCCGAAATTACTCATGGTCGTTAAAGGACACCGGCGGCTTGCTTTCTTCCTTCTTCCGGGTCAGCCTGTCCATGGTACGCAGCGAGTGCAGGAAACCATTGACGGCGCAATAGCCACCCAGAATCACACCGGTCCAAATCACCCAAGTCCCCCAGCCAAGGGAATGCAGCCATACCGCCAGCAGAATAAATCCCGCCAGAGGACACACAACGGAAAAGCCCAGCTGGGTCATCCAAACCAGTAAACCGATATCCTTCATAGATTGCTCCTTGTCGGGCGCAAAAGCCCAAAACCTTTACTCATTATATCCTATTGTGCCAAAAGTTGCAAGAATTATTTGCCAGTTTGAGGGTAAATATTTACCGCATCTTAGGCTTCCCCCGCCCGGGGCGAAAAGAATTCAGAAAGGGACTTTTCAACTGCCGAAAAATATAGTAAACTGTAGGCAGAACTGTTTTCCCCGCCGCGGCATACACTGTCCTGGAGGCGGTTGTATGCTGGGGTATTTTGTTCTTTCGGTTCTGGCAGCCTGGGGGCTGCTGTGTCTTGGGTGGTTCACTGCCGGCGCGCTGCTGTGCTGCCGGCGCCGCTGTATTATGGTGTATCTGTGCCGCCCCGGCAAAGCCGGTATGCCTCTGCCCTGCCACCGCTGGCTCCATGCCATGGGGCTGCTGCAGGGGCCGCTGATCGTAGCCGGCAGTACGCTGCCGCCTGAGGAACAGAAAAAGCTCACCGCCCGGCGGGAGCATATCGTATTCTGCAGCCTGGCGGAGCTTCCCGCCCGGCTGGAATTGGAGTGTAACGAACTTGACTGATTTAGAGATCTTACAGGGAATCATCGGAGCCGTTGTCTTTCACAATCCCGACAACGGCTATGCTGTGCTGCGCCTGCAATGTGAAAACGGCCAAACCGTTACCGTTGTAGGCACAATCCCCATGCCTGCCATCGGCGAGCGGCTGATGGTCACCGGCAAATGGAGCAGCCACCAGAGCTACGGCCGCCAGTTTGAGGCGGAGTTTCTGGAGCGGCTTATGCCCCAGACCACCCAGGAGATCCTGAGCTACTTATCCGGACGGGTCATCAAGGGCATCGGCCCGGTGACCGCCGGCAGGATTGTCAGCCACTTCGGCGCGGACACGCTGCTGGTCATGGAGCGGGAGCCCCACCGGCTGGCAGAGGTTGCCGGCATTTCCGCCGCCAAAGCAAAGGCCATCGGCGAAGAATTCCGGCTGCAGATCGGCATTCGCCAGCTGATGGAGTTTTTTGCCGCCCATCAGCTTCCGGCAGATCTGGCAGTGCGTACCTACAAGCTCTATGGCAACGAAGCTATGAATCTGCTGTACGACGATCCTTATTTATTGATGGACGAGGCTCTGCAAGCGCCCTTTGGCGCTGTGGACCGGTTCGCCGTAGCGCTGGGCATTGCCGGCGACGACCCCCGGCGCATTGAAGCCGGTATTCTTTTTGAACTGAACTACAACCAATCCGCAGGCCACAGCTTTTTACCCCTGGACAAGCTGACCGCCGCCACTGCCCAGCTGCTTTCCGTTGGAGAGGAATCGGTGAGCCAAGGCATTGCCCAGCTGGTGGCCTGCGGCCGGCTGGTGGCCGATACGCTGGCAGGCATTTCTGTTTGCTACCTGCCCCAGCTTTACGAGGCTGAGGTATACGCTGCCCAAAGGCTGCTGGAATTTGCCGCCTGCAGCTTCCCTCCCCCCGCAAGGCTGGAAGCCAAGCTGCGTACCGCTGCCAAAGAAAGCGGCATCGACTATTCCCCCCAGCAGGAGGATGCCATCCGGCAGGCTGCCGGCGGCGGTCTGCTGCTGATCACCGGCGGCCCCGGCACCGGCAAGACCACCATTTTGAAAGGCGTGCTTTCGCTGTTCTCCCAGATGGGGCTGCGCTGCCTGCTGGCCGCCCCCACCGGACGGGCTGCCAAGCGGCTGTCGGAGGTGACCGGCGAGGATGCCTCCACCATTCACCGGCTTCTGGAAGCCACCATCGACCCGCCCAGCGGCCAAATGGTATTTCTGCGGGATGAAACCAATCCCCTGAAGGCGGATGCGGTGATCGTGGACGAGATGTCCATGGTGGATATTCTGCTGCTGTCCAAGCTGCTGCGGGCCATTCCTCAGGGAAAGCGGCTGATTCTGGTAGGTGACCCGGATCAGCTGCCGCCGGTAGGGCCGGGCGCTCCCTTCTGCGATTGTCTGCGAAGCGGGCTGATCCCCTCGGTCCGCCTGACGGAGATCTTCCGGCAGGCCCGGGAGAGCCTGATCGTTATGAACGCCCACCGGGTCAACCGGGGCGAAATGCCGGACCTGAAATGCCGCTCCAGCGACTTTTTCTTCCTGCCCTGCCGCAGCGAAGAGGAGCTGAGCCAAACCATCGTTTCCCTCTGCGCCACCCGGCTTCCCAAAAACATGGGCATTGCGCCGGAGCAGATTCAGGTGCTGACTCCCACCCGAAAGGGCGGCGTAGGCACATGGAGCCTGAATTCGCTGCTGCAAACCGCCCTGAATCCCCCTGCTCCCGGGAAGCGGGAGCGCAGCTTCGGCAACTTCACCTTCCGGGAGGGCGACCGGGTCATGCAGATTCGCAACAACTATGATATTCTATGGAAAAAACTGGACGGCTCTGCCGTAGGCACGGGCCTGTTTAACGGTGACATCGGCACCATCACCGCCATTGACCCCAGCACGGAAACCATGACCGTAGTATTCGACGACCGGCAGGCTGACTACGATTTTACCCAGCTGGGTGAGCTGGAGCCTGCCTTTGCCATGACGGTTCACAAGAGTCAGGGCAGCGAATATAAGGCGGTGATTCTGGCTGCGTGGAACGGCTCGCCCTATCTTCTCAGCCGCAGCATTCTTTACACCGCCATCACCCGGGCATCCCAGCTGCTGATCATTGCCGGCCGGGCAGAAACGGTGGCTGCCATGACCCAGAACGCCAAGGTCAACCGCCGCTACACCGGCACCAAGCTGCGGCTGCAGGGGAAATGCACATGAGTATCCGACAGCGGCTTTTGAACCTTCTGTTTCCGCCCAAGTGCGTGCTGTGCCAGAAGATCCTCAGCAAAGAGGAAACCGACCTCTGCCACAGCTGCCGCAGGGAAACAAAAGCCTTTTCCAAATCAAAAACCAGAATTCCCAATATTGCACAGTGGCGGAGTTTGTGGTATTATGATGGTAATGTCCGCCAAAGTCTGCTGCGCTACAAGTTTCGCGGCAAGCAAAGCTACAGCCGGGTATACGGCCAGATGCTGGCTCTTTTGGCGGCGCAGGAGCTGGACGGTCAGTTCGACCTGCTCACATGGGTTCCTATCAGCGCCAAACGCAAACGGGCCCGTGGCTTTGATCAAACAGAATTGGTCGTAAGGCAAATGGGGCAGGAGCTGAATTTTCCCGTAACGTCCCTTTTGGTAAAGACCCGGCACAATCAACCTCAATCCGGCTGCAAAAGCCGGGAGGCCCGCAAGGCCAATGTGCTGGGTGTTTACAAGGTTACCGACCCGGCCGCCGTCGCCGGAAAACGGATTCTTCTGGTAGACGATATTCTCACCACCGGCGCTACCGTATCGGAATGCGCCCGGGTTCTGCTGACGGCCGGCGCAGCGCAGGTTCTCTGCGCCACGGTAGCCGCCACAACGAAAAACGACTAAAATTTGCAGGTGATATGTATGCAGCTATTTTCCAACGATCTGGGTGTTGACCTCGGCACCTCCAATATTCTGATTTATGCCGATAAGAAAGGTATTGTGGTGCGGGAGCCCTCGGTAGTCGCCATCGATAAGAATACGGGCAAAATTCTGGAAGTCGGCGTTGCCGCCCGGAATATGCTGGGCCGTACCCCCGGCAATGTGGTGGCTATGCGCCCGCTGAAGGACGGCGTTATTTCCGACCACGAAATGACCGTGCGGATGCTGCAGGTGCTGTTCCGCTCCGCAACCAAAAGCTCCGTGTTCACCCCCAAGCCCCGCGTGGTCATCTGCGTGCCCAGCGGCGTTACCGAAGTTGAGGAACGCTCCGTCATCAGCGCCGCCATCGAAGCCGGCGCCCGCCGTGTTTACCTGATTGAAGAGCCCCTTGCCGCCGCCCTGGGCGCAGGTCTGGACATTCAGGGCCCCAACGGCCACATGGTCGTGGATATCGGCGCAGGTACCACCGACGTGGCGGTTCTGAGCATGAATGGCGTTGCCACCTCCTCCTCCATTGAAATTGCCGGCGATGCCTTCGATGAAGCCATTGCCCGCTATGTCCGCCGCAAGCACGGCGTTGCCATCGGTCAGATCACCGCTGAGGACATTAAGATGTCCATCGGCTGTGTCTACCCCCGCAGCGAAGACATTGCCATGAGTGTCAAGGGCCGGGATATCAAAACCGGCGTTCCCAGAGAGCTGACTCTGTATTCCTCGGAAATTTTCGAAGTGCTGCAGCGGCCTGCCCGGCAGATCACCGACGAAGTTCTGTCGGTTCTGGAAGAAACCTCTCCCGAGCTGGTGGGTGATATCACCCAGAACGGCATTACCCTCACCGGCGGCGCCTGCCAGATCTGGGGCATGGACAAGCTGCTGGCCGAGCGTACCGGCATCCCCTGCTCTGTGGCAGACGATCCTGCCTGCTGCGTAGCCTATGGCTGCGGCAAGAGTCTGGAGTGGATGAACCATATGCAGGAAGGCCCCATCAACATCGCCAGAAAGCGCGTCATGCGGGGGTAACCGCTATGGAGAGAAAATCCCGGCTGAGCTGGAACGCGCCGCTTCTGGTTGGCATTGTTTACGCCGCCGTCGGCAGCATCTTTTCGGTAGTAGGTCTGCTGCTTGCCTTCTGGACCGATGACGAAGAAGCCCGGCTGGTGGGAAAAATCTTCCTGCAGATCGGCCCGGCGTTCCTGGTTCTTGGGCTGATTCTGATTGCCGTGCAGCTTGTCCACAAGCGGCGCAACGATGCCCTCATGGCAGACGGCCGCTATGTGTGGGCCAGGGTAGAAGCCTGCAATGTCAATAAGCTGATCACCGTCAATAACCGCCACCCCTACATCGCTACCGTGTGTCACACCGATGCCTATGGCAACGCAAAGCGGTATAAAAGCCAGCCGCTGTACATCCGGGACCCCCAGCCGCTGATCGGGCTGCAGGTTCAGGTGTGGATCGATCCGTCCAACGAGGAAAACTACTATGTAGACATCGACCAGCTGCTGCAAAAGGCATCCTTAAAATAAAATTTACCGCCGGAGGAAATTCCTCCGGCGGTTTTTTCAGGCTTCCGGCCTGCGGCAGCAGCAATCGTTGCTGCCGCCGTCGCAGCCTCTGGGGGCGAATTGGTTGGTAGGAAATGGGATCCGGCTGAACATTTCACAGGGATCTTCCGCGCTTCCGGCAGAGTCGCTGCAATCCTTGGTGGGGATGCTGTAGTCCAGCACCGGAACGATCAGCTGGGCATCCCGCTCCAGACGGATCACCGAGAACTGCCCCAGAGTCACCACCAGCCGCCGGCTGTCGCCGCTGAATACCAGATCCTCGTCGAACAGCTGGCGGATATTGACGGGAATCTGCACCGCGGCTTCGTGACCGCTGCAATCGCAGACCTCACGCACTTTGGAGCTGAGCACCATAGGGTCCAGAACCTCCACAACCGCCACCGGCAGATTGCTGCTGCGGAAGGTAGGTCCGTCAGGCTGCCCCATGCGGGTATTGCTTTGGAAAATATGGGTCTTGCTCTCCTCGCCGCAGAGCACGGCCCGCTTGGAGAATACCGCCAGGCCGTACAGCGCCACGGGGCGGGATGCCCCCACCACCGCATCCGCAAGGACCCGGTAGTAGAAGGTCACATCGATGCAATAATGATTTCGGTCAAAGGCAACCGGCTCAACATCGATGTAGGTATACAGTAGTTCCGCGCAGCGAACCCGCGCACCGGCTGCGGTTTCCAGTACATTCTGAGAACTTCTGGTTAAGTAGACCCGCAGGTCCTCGATACAGTCTTTGTCCCGGCAGCTGTCGGTGATCTTCCGTGTATGAATGGAGAGCGCCTCCTGCAGGTTTTCCCCGCAGCATACCGCATTCTCCCGGCTGGAATCAGACATGGTGTTACCTCCCGTTCAATATTCGCAGGGAATAAGCAAATACGCTTATAGGACAGTTTATGCACACCCGTCAAAGAAGTGCGGCACAAAAAGCGCAGGCTGAAAACCAGCCTGCGCCAAACTATTCAAAAGAACCGATAGGCCGTAACGCTGTGGTAGCGCTCCCCTGCCTTCACAAAAGGCTGGGGCCACTCGGGATGGTTCACCGAATTGGGATAAAACTGGGTCTCGAGGCAAACGCCGCTGCGGGGCGCATATACCTGCCCACCCTTGCCGACCTCATTTGTAAAGTTGGCGGTATACACCTGAACACCGGGGCAATCGGTGATCACCGCCATAGACCGACCGGACACCGGGTCATGGAGCACCGCGCAGGGATTGCAGAATACTTCAAAATTATGGTCGTAGCCACCCTGCAGCTTCAGCGGCTCGTAATCCGCCCCGATGTCCTGCCCCAGAGGCTTCGGCAGCCGGAAATCCATGGGCGTGCCGCTTACGCCGCGCAGCTCACCGGTGGGGATATTGGCAGCATCATCGGGATTAAAGAACCGGGCCGGCATACAAAGGGTCTGGCCCATGGCAAGCTCCGGACGCTGGTGGCCTGCCAGATTGAAATAGGCATGGTTGGTCATGTTGAATACGGTATCCCGGTCACAGACCGCATCGTAGGTGATTGCAAGCTCTCCGGGAGCTCTCAGCTCATACCGAACCGAAATCTCCGCATTGCCCGGGAAACCCTGGTCGCCATGGGGGCTGTGCAGAGAAAAGGTGATGGCGTTTTCGCAGGTCTGCTCCGCCTTCCACAGACGGGTGTGGAAAAAGTCCGGTCCGCTGTGCAGATTATTGCCGTTTTCGTTGTTGCCCAGAACCACGGTGCCATTCCCCAGCACAAAGGCAGCGCCGCCAACGCGGTTGGCATTGCGGCCTACCGTCGCGCCAAAAAACGCCTCTCCTGCGCCATAGCCGGAGCAATCGTCATAGCCCAGGATCACATCCGCAACCTCCCCTTTCTGATCGGGAACATACAACGATACCAGGGTTGCGCCAAAATCCGTAACCTCCGCCGTTAGATTTCCCCATCGGATCGTATAAAGGGATGCCTGCTTTCCATCCGGCAGGTTGCCGAAGAACTTTGCCATAATCTGTCACTCCTATCTGCAGAATTGATTTTAGATTATTATACTATAATTTTTAGAAAAATACAAAGCTTTCTTCCGGAAATACGCAAAAAGCCCCGCCGAAATGGCGGGGCTTTCTTTACGCATTTGGCCTTATGCAATTCGTTACTTCCCGGACCCGCCCGGTATCGTCAGAATTCTATCTTCGATACCCGGCCCGGTTCGTGTAGTGAACCGCAAAAGTCTTAGTTGTGGCTGTAGTTGTAGGAGGATACCATGA
>JAZSGN010000015.1:0-2101 GCA_045532755.1 Faecousia sp. | reverse complement strand
GCACCGTTACCGTTGAGGATCTGGTCACCGGCGAGCAGACTGACTATCGTATTACCGGTTCTCAGGAAGCCAACCCCATGGAGAATAAGCTTTCTGACGACTCTCCCTTTGGCCGTGCTGTGGTTGGCAAGGGCATTGGCGACACCTTTATGGTCAACGCACCTGCCGGTGCTTACCAGATGAAGGTCGTAAACATTACACGCGAGGGCTAAGCTATGGCAAAGTTTGTACCCCAGGCAGAACTGCCTGTTTCTGAGCAGGCTCAGATTCGCCGCGACAAGCTGGCGGCTCTCCGGGCCGAGGGCCGTGACCCCTTCCTGCAGACCAAGTTTGATTTCAATGCGGATTCCGCAGCTATCAAGGCAGATTACGAAGGCTACGAAGGCAAGACCGTCAAGGTTGCCGGCCGGCTGATGAGCAAACGGGGTCAGGGCAAGGTCATGTTCTGCGACCTGCAGGACAGCACCGGCCGCATCCAGCTGTTTGTGAAGATCGACGAGTTGGGTGAGGAGGAATACGCCCGCTTCAAGAAGAACGACATCGGCGACATTCTGGGCGCCGAGGGCGAAGTGTTCAAAACCAAGACCGGGGAGACCTCCATCCGGGTGCAGAAGGTGGTTCTGCTGAGCAAGTCCCTGCTGCCCCTGCCGGAGAAGTACCACGGCCTGACCGATAAGGAGATCCGCTTCCGTCAGCGCTATGTGGACCTGATGGTGAATCCCGAAGTGAAGCAGAATTTCATTATCCGTTCCCGGTTCATCAAGTTCATGCGCTCCTATCTGGATAACATGGGCTATATCGAAGTGGAGACTCCGGTGCTGAATACCATCGCCGGCGGCGCTTCCGCCCGCCCCTTCATCACCCACCATAACAACCTGGACATCGATATGTATATGCGTATCGCCACCGAGCTGCCGCTGAAGCGGCTGATCATCGGCGGCATGGACCGGGTGTATGAGATCGGCCGTATCTTCCGCAACGAGGGTATGGACCCCAAGCATAATCCCGAATTTACTTCCGTGGAGCTGTATCAGGCCTATGCCGATTTCCATGATATGATGGATATCGCCGAGGGCATCATCTCCGGCGCTGCCAAGGAAATTCTGGGTACCTATGAGATCGAGTGGATGGGCGAAAAGATCAACCTGGCTCCCGGCTGGCGCCGGCTGACCATGGTGGATGCCGTCCGGGAATATGTGGGCATTGATTTTGCCGCCATTTCCGACGATGCCGAGGCAGTTGCCGCTGCCAAGGCCATCGGCGTAGAGCTGGCCGATGCTGCCGAAAAGACCTGGGGTAATGCTCTGTACGCCTGCTTTGATCAGCGGGTAGAGGAGCATCTGATCCAGCCCACCTTTATCACCATGTACCCCGTAGAGGTCAGCCCCCTGACCAAGAAGTCTCCCGTTGATCCCCGGCTTACGGAGCGGTTTGAGCTGTTTGTGTGCCACAGCGAGCTGGCAAACGCCTACTCTGAGCTGAACGATCCCGTTGACCAGAGAGACCGGTTCATGAAGCAGGTAGAGCAGCGCGAGCGGGGCGACGATGAAACCGAGATGCTGGACGAGGACTTCCTCAACGCCATGGAATACGGTATGCCTCCCACGGGCGGCATGGGCATGGGCATCGACCGCTGCGTGATGATGCTTACAAATTCCGATACCATCCGCGAAGTCATCCTGTTCCCAACAATGAAACCCCTTGCAGAGTAATATTAAGCCGAAAACGCCTAGTTCAAGGCGTTTTCGGCTTTTTGTTTATCCAAATTATTGCTTAAAAATGTGGTTTACGACAGATTTACGACGAATGAGCAGTTAACAGACCTTGGAAATTACGACAAAAAGGTGTCGTAAACGCAATGTATCAACAGGATTACCGCTTACATAAGAAAAAGAACCGAATAGATAAAAAACGAGATTTTTCATAATTGAAATGCTATAATTCAGTAAACGCATTCACGGAAAGGACAGATTGTATGTATGCCATAAGGACTGCTAATCTAACTAAAAAATATAAGGATATCATTGCGGTAGACCAATTAAATTTGCAGGTTAAAAAAGGCGAATTGTTTTCTCTGCTCGGTGTAAATGGTGCCGGTAAA
>JAZSGN010000025.1:0-24615 GCA_045532755.1 Faecousia sp. | reverse complement strand
GGTTTGGTCCTCCCGGAAAGCAAATTGTTTGATGGGCCAGACCTTTTTGACGGTGGACACCCCGGAGGGCCAGATCGTGGCTGCAGACCAGGTGGGAGCCGGCACCGGGGACCGGGTGCTGCTGGTGACGGGAACGGTGGCATCCCGGTTCTGCATGGAGGCCCCCATCGATGCGGCGGTGGTGGCGATCCTGGATCCGGAGGAGAAAGCATGAGTGAAGTCCTGCTGTTTATCATGGCAATCTTTGCGGTGGTGGGCGCGCTGGACCGGATCTTAGGAAATCGGCTGGGGATCGGCAAAGAATTTGAGGACGGCATCACTGCAATGGGCTCATTAGCCTTGGCCATGCTGGGCATTATCTGCCTGGCTCCGGTGCTGGCGAACCTCTTAAAACCGGTGGTTGTACCGGTGTTCCGGCTGCTGGGGGCAGACCCGGCTATGTTTGCAGGTTCCATCCTGGCCTGCGATATGGGCGGCGGCGCCCTGGCTATGGAGATGACCGATGATCCTCAGGCTGCCCTCTTCGGCGGAGTTCTCTGCGGCAGCATGCTGGGTGCAACGGTGGTATTTACCATCCCGGTGGCCATGGGTATCCTGAAAGAAGAGGACAGACCTTACCTTGCCAAGGGAATCTTAGCCGGTGTGGTTACCATCCCGGTGGGACTTTTGATCGGCGGTTTGGTGGCGGGCATGCCCATACTCAGGATTTTAGGAAATCTGGTTCCAATTGTACTGATCGCGGGATTGATCGCCCTGGGCTTGTGGCGGGCAGAGGATGCCATGATCAAAGGCTTCGGCATTTTTGGAAAGGGCGTTGTGGCGCTGATCACTCTGGGGCTGGGGGCAGCTATCGTGGAAAGCCTGACGGGCTTTGCCCTGATTCCCGGCATGGCTACGCTGGAGGAGGGCTTCCAGACCGTTGGCAGCATCGCCATTGTGCTGGCGGGGGCGTTTCCTCTGGTTCATGTGGCAACCAAGCTGCTGCGAAAGCCGCTGATGGCGCTGGGAAAGGCCATCGGCATCAACGAAACTGCCGCCGGCGGATTGGTTGCCAGCCTTGCCAATTCCATTGCCACCTTCGGCATGGTGAGGGATATGGACTACCGGGGCAAGGTGGTGAACATCGCCTTTGCGGTCAGCGCGGCCTTTGTGTTCGGTGACCATCTGGGCTTTACGGCGGGGTTTGCGCCGGAGCTGCTGCCGGCCATGATCACCGGAAAGCTGGCGGGGGGCATCAGCGCGGCGGCGGTGGCGGTGCTGCTTACCGCAAAGCCGGGAAAAACCAATAATCCCTGAGATTATTGTTGACAAACACCCCCATTTCAGGCTATAATTGCAAGGTATATTGCAAATGCAGCGAAAAGAAGAGTATGTCGGGATAACCGGTCAGAGAGCCCTGTCAGGTGGAAGTGGGTACGGCAAAGACGGCAGAACATGGTCTTGGAGCAGGGCTGCCGATAGGTAGGCAGTTCCGGGAGCGCCCGTTACAGCGCCAGCCGAGGCATGCCATGCATGCGAAACAAGGTGGTACCGCGTCTATTTTTGTCGCCCTTGGGAAACCCGGGGCGATTTTTCATTTTTTCAGGAGGATTTGAATATGTGCAAGAACTGTAAAGGAAATTACTACATCACCACACCCATCTACTACCCCTCTGCCAATCTGCATATCGGCCATGCCTACTGCACCGTAGCAACCGATACCATGGCCCGCTATAAGCGGCTGCAGGGCTACAATGTCACCTTCCTCACCGGCACCGACGAGCACGGCCAGAAGATCGAGGACAAGGCCGCCGAGGCCGGCGTAACGCCTCAGGAATTTGTGGACAACATCGTTCTGGGGGAGAAGGGTGTGCTGGATCTGTGGAAGCTGATGAACATCAGCTACGACCGCTTTATCCGCACCACCGACGATTACCATGTTGCCGCCATTCAGAAGATCTTCAAGCGGATGTACGACAACGGCGATATCTACAAGGGTGAGTACGCCGGCAAGTACTGCAAGCCCTGCGAGAGCTTCTGGACCGAGAGCCAGCTGGTTAACGGCAAATGCCCCGACTGCGGCCGGGATGTGCAGGATGCCAAGGAAGAGGCCTATTTCTTCCGTCTGTCCAAGTACGCTGACCGGATCCGTGATCTGCTGGAAAACACCGATTTTCTGGAGCCCCGCAGCCGTGTCAACGAGATGGTGAACAACTTCATCAAGCCGGGTCTGGAGGATCTGTGCGTATCGAGAACCAGCTTCACCTGGGGCGTTCCGGTGGATTTTGACCCCGGCCATGTGGTGTATGTGTGGATCGATGCTCTGTTTAACTACATGACCGCTCTGGGCTTTGAAAATGACCGCTACAACGATCTGGAGGCCTTCTGGCCTGCGGATGTCCACTTTGTGGGCAAGGAGATCGTGCGTTTCCATTCCATCATCTGGCCCGCCATGCTGATGAGCCTGAATCTGCCCCTGCCCAAGAAGGTCTATGGCCATGGTTGGTTGAACTTCAACGGTGAGAAGATGTCCAAGTCCCGGGGCAATGTGGTGGATCCCTATGTGCTCAGCGAGCGCTTCGGCGTGGATGCCCTGCGGTTCTTCCTGCTGCGTACCTTCCCCTTCGGCTCCGACGGCAACTTCACCAACGAGCTGCTGATCTCCACCATCAATGTGGATCTTGCCAACGATCTGGGCAACCTGGTCAGCCGCACCGTTGCCATGGCCCAGAAGTACTTCGGCGAGAAGCTGCCGGCTGAGCAAACTGCCGACGAAGAAAAGGATGCCCAGCTGCTGCAGATGGCTTCCGAGCTGCGGGCAAAGTACGAAGAGCAGATGGAGCACTTCGCCTTCCAGAATGCCCTGGCGGAGGTCTTCAAGGTGATCTCCCGGGCCAACAAGTATATCGATGAGAACGCTCCCTGGGTGCTGGCCAAGAGCGAGGAGAACAAGCCCCGTCTGGCGCGGGTGCTGTATAACCTGCTGGAGACCGTGCGGATCTGCGCCGGCCTGCTGACCCCCTTCATGCCCGCCACCAGCGAGGAGATCGCCCGCCGTCTGGGCGGCGCGCATATGGATTGGGAGAGCCTGAACCGGTTTGGCCTGCTGGCTGCCGATGTGGCTACCGTTGCCGGCCCGGCTCTGTTCCCCCGGATCGACATGGAGAAGGAGCTGGCGGCTCTGGAAGAGCTGAGCAAGCCTGCCAAGCCTGCCCTGGAAATTGAGCCCTACGCCGAAGAAAGCGTGGATTTCGATACCTTCTGCAAGTCCGATCTGCGGGCTGTGAAGGTGCTCGATTGCAAGAATGTGAAAAAGTCCGATAAGCTGCTGCAGTTTACCCTGGACGATGGCACCGGCACCGACCGGCAGATCCTCTCCGGCATTGCCAAGTTCTACAAGCCTGAGGAGCTGATTGGCAAGACCCTGCTGGCCATTACCAACCTGCCTCCCCGGAAGATGATGGGCCGGGAGAGCTGCGGTATGCTGCTCAGCGCGGTTCACACCGTTGACGGTGAGGAGAAGCTGAACCTGATCATGCTCAGCGACGATATCCCCGCCGGCGCAAAACTGGTATAAACAAGCAAGCCCCTTTCGGCATTTGCCGAAAGGGGCGTTATTTATATGCGGTACAGCCGCTTGCCGTTTTCTGTGGTGATGCGGTGGATCTCTTCTATGGGAAGCTCCCGGATCAGCGCCAGCTGCTCTGCCATGCGGTAGAGGTAGCCGGGGGTGTTCCGCTTGCCCCGGAAGGGGGTGGGCGCCATGTAGGGGCAGTCGGTTTCGAGAACGATCCGCTCCAGGGGGATTGCCTGGGCGGTTTCAATGGCCTTGCGGGCGTTTTTGAAGGTCAGCACTCCGGTAAAGCCGATGTACCAGCCTAAGTCCACCAGCTGCCGGGCCATCTCCGCAGAGCCGGAGTAGCAGTGGAACACGCCCTTGACGGTGGGAAATTCCTTGATAATGGCCATGCCGTCCTCGTGAGCATCCCGCTCGTGGACGATGACCGGCAGATCCAGCTCCCGCGCCAGCTCCAGCTGCAGCCGGAAGGCTTTGCATTGCAGCTGCCGGGGAATGTCCTCGTAGTGGTAGTCGATGCCGATCTCGCCAATGGCCTTGACCTTGGGATTAAGTTTACATAATTTCCGGTATTCCTCCAGAACCTCCTCATTTACCTCGTCGGCAACATCGGGGTGAGAGCCAACCGCGGCGTAGATCCAGCTGTAGCGGCTGGCCAGTTCCACAGCCGCCCGGGAGGAGGCAAGGCTGCAGCCGGGGTTCATCAGCAGGCCGATGCCGGTGTCTGCCAGAGAACTTAGCAGTGCTTCCCGGTCGGCATCGAAGGCCCGGTCGTCCATGTGGGCGTGGGTATCAAAGAGCATGGTGTTCCTCCTGAATCACAGCCAGCACACAGCCGCTGTGGATGATTACGCGGGGGTCGTCGGGGGAAAAATCCGTGTGGTTGGGGTAGCCCCGCAGCCCTTCGCCGGAGCATTTGGCGGCGGCTTCCTTCAAAACCCAAAGGCTCAGCAGCGCCCGGTTGGGATCGGCAGCTGCCTGATAGCGGGCGTATTCTCCGGGGGAGAGGATTTTCTCCGCCAGCCGGGGGGAAATCACCCGGTCCAGCTCCTCGGCATCGATGCCGATGGGGCGGCGGGAAAGGGCGCAGAAGGCGTGGGCCTTGGTGTGGGTGATGGAAAAATGGTAGACAGAATCGGGGAAATAGGGCTTTCCCCGGGGCGTGCGGCAGATGGGAGGCAGCTCCTGCCCCGTTTCCTGCCGGTACAGCTGGCGTAAAAGCTGCAATCCGGCTTCATGTCCGCCGCCGGGGGCAATGGATGTAGCGGCCAGCAGCATGGCTCATTCCTCCGCGTCCACGATGTTGGGATCTTCCGGCTGGGGAAGCCGCTTGTTTGTAAGGATCAGCCGGGATACGCCCCAGATCATAACCGCCACGCCGCAGATCCGCATCAGGATCTGGCTGGCGGTCATGGGGGAGAAGATCAGCAGCAGGCCCAAAATGGCGGTGAGGCCGCCGAACAGCATCTCTCCGGCGGAAAGCGACCGCAGGCCGTTGACCAGCAGCAGGATTCCCAACCCCAGACCCAGCAAAGAGGCGGGGGCAAGGGGATTTTTCAGCAGCGTGATGCCAAGGCACAGACCCAACGTGGAGAGGATCACCCGCCCCCAGATCACGCCTTCTTTTGCCATAATGCCGCCATACAGGCCGATAGCAGAGAACGCAACGAGAATCCAGCCCAGCGCCGTGCCAACGATGCCGGTGCCGAAGTCCGGGTTCAGCAGCAGAAAGCCTCCCAGTACGATGGCGGCAACAGGGCCTGCCCATTTTTTCAGGGTTTCTCTATCCAGCTTCATAGCCTGCTCCTTACAGCACCTTGCCGCCGTTTACGGTGAGCCGGAACTGGTGACCCAGCACCTCCGCGGCCTTGCGGGCCATCATCATGCGGCCAAGGAAAATATCAAAATATTCGTACATGGTGCAGATGGATTCGTCTACCTGCAGATTCAGGGCGATGATGTCCTTCTCCTCGTTGACCTTCAGGGTAGAGCCGGTAACGGCGTAGTTCACCCGGTCGTGGATGTCGAAGTCCTTGGCATCGGTGGCCCGGACCCGGTTGCGGCGCACATCGGTCTTGTCCGCCAGAATCAGGGCGGCGGAAACGGCATCCATAGCGCCGCCGGTGGATTCATCGTGGTTGCCGATGGCGGAGATCACCACCATCCGGTCTTCCAGCGGCATATCCGTGCCCCGGAGGATCTCGTTGGCCAGCAGAGCGCCGATCTCGGCGTGGCGGCTGCGGTTGATGGCGTTGCCGATATCGTGCATGAAGCCGGCGATCTTTGCCAGCTCCTGCTCCCGCTCCGACCGGCCGGTGCGGCGCAGGATATAGGCTGCCCGCTCCGCTACCAGCGCGCAGTGGGCGGCGGAGTGGTCGGTGTAGCCCAGTACACCCAGATTGTGGTTGCCCCGCTCCAGCAGAGCCAGCACCTCCGGGTTCTTTTTGATCTGTTCGTATGTCATAGGAGTACCTCTTTCGTAGGGAGTTTTCTGTTATTATATACATTTTTTCGCCCCGGTGCAACAGAAAACCGGAAAAATACCGCCATAGGCATAAATTGGGCCTGCCGGGCATAGGGTTAGGCAAGGGAGGAGGGATATGGATGGCGGAATCGTTGCAGCTGCCCCATAAGCTGACGCTGCTCGAGCGCAGCAGCTTGTCCATGACCGGCGTGACGGAGGTTATCAGCTTCGATGAAAACGCGGTGGTGCTGCATACCGCTCTGGGGACGCTGACGGTCCTGGGCAGCGGACTGCAGATGAAGGATCTGTCGGTGGAGGGGGGCGTGCTGACCGTAGAGGGAACGGTGAGCGCCCTTTCCTATGAAGAACCCCGGCCCGCAGGCGGCTTGCTCAGCCGTCTGCTGCGTTGACGGAGCCGGTACAGGCCGCCGGCTGGTTCGCCCAGGCTCTGCTGCTGGGCATGGGGTTGGGCTGCCTGTATGGCTTTCTGCGGCCGCTGCGCCCCCGGCTCACCACGCTGGCAGATCTGGTATTTTCCGCAGCCGCCATTTGGGCGTGGCTGGTTCTGAGCTTCGGCATCTGCGGCGGCGACCTGCGGCTGAGCGGCACTTTGGCTCTGGCTGCCGGCGGCTTTTGCTGGGAGCTTACGGCAGGAAGGCTGCTGCGGCCGGTATTTTTCGGCTTTTGGCGGCTGGTTGGAAGACTTTTTGACTGGATTACCCGCCCGGTGCAATATTTCCTGAAAATTTTCTGGGATTTTATAAAAAATGTTTTGCATAAAGGGAAACAATGGGTTACAATAGGATGGAATAGATGTTGCCCGCGGCAAGGTCGGAAAGGAATGTGGGATCATGGCCGAAAAAGGAAAAACAAAGCTGGTATTCCGCTCCGGAAGTAACCTTCTGAAAGCAGCGGTTCTGGTGCTGCTGGTGGTGTCCATCATAACCCTGGCGGCCCTTGGCTCGGAGCTGCACGCCGCAAAATCCCGCGCCGAGGATATGCGCCAGCAGGCGGCACAGCTGGAACAGGAAAATACCGATCTTGAGCAAAAGATCAACGATCTGGGTACGGTGGAGGGCGTAATCAACATCGCCCAGGAGGAGCTTGGGCTGGTAGCCCCGGATACCGTGATTTTGACCCCGGAACCCCAGCAACCAGAGGAAAGTGGAGGAAGCAAGTAAATTTATGGAGTTAACTGTTGGAACCGTTTTAGAGGGAAAAGTAAAGTCTATCACCAATTTTGGCGCCTTTGTGGCCCTGCCGGAGAATAAAACCGGCATGGTACATATCTCGGAGGTGGCCAACACCTATGTCAGCGACATCCGCCAGCACCTGACGGAGGGTCAGGAGGTGAAGGTGGTAGTGATTGCCGTCGACAACGGTAAGATCAACCTGTCCATCAAGCGGCTGGAGGCCAAGCCTCAGCGGGAAAACACCGGACGGCCCGCCCCCCGCAATGCCGGCCGGGAAAACACCCAGAGTAGACCTGCCCGCCCCGCGGCACCGGCTGCCCCCGCAGCCCCCAAGACCGCGGATCAGCTGTTTGAAGAGCGGCTGAAGCAGTTCATGTCTGAGTCGGACAGCAAGCTGTCCTCGCTCCGTGCGGATCACCGCACCAAGAGCCGCAGAAGATAAAACAGCTAAGGGCGGCTGCCGGAAGCAGCGGCCCTTTCCTTGTGCAGGGAGGGATAAGGCTATGGCAAAGGTATTGATCACCGGAGGTTCCCGGGGCATCGGCGCGGAAACCGTGCGGCAGTTTGCCCGGCAGGGACATGAGGTCTGGTTTTTATACGGCCGTTCCCGGGAAGCGGCGCAGCAGCTGCAGGCCCAGACCGGCGCTACCGGCATCTGCTGCGATGTGGCAGACCCTCAGGCGGTGGAAGCTGCATTCAAGACCGTGGGCGATGTGGATATTCTGGTGTGCTGCGCCGGAATCAGCGCCTATGGGCTTATGAGCATGACCACCGGGGAGCAGTGGGACCGGCTTTTTGATGTGAATGTGAAGGGGATTTTCCACTGCGTCAATGCGGCTATGCCCGGCTTTTTGCGAAAGCAGGCCGGCAGCATCGTCACCGTCAGCTCCATGTGGGGGCAGGTGGGGGCGTCCTGCGAGGTGGCCTATTCCGCCACCAAGGGGGCGGTGATCGCCATGACCAAGGCGCTGGCCAAGGAGTTGGGGCCCAGCGGCGTGCGGGTCAACTGCGTGGCGCCGGGGCTGATTCTTACGGATATGTGCGCCTGCCTGGAGCCGGAAATTCTGGAGGAAATGGCAGAAGAAACACCCCTCGGCCGCAACGGCAGGGCAGAGGATGCAGCAAAGGCAATTTTGTATCTGGCCGGCGCGGAATTTGTCACCGGACAAGTTCTGGGCGTCAACGGCGGATATGTAATGTAAAGGAGAAAGAACAATGAAGATTGCGATTGGTTGTGACCACGGCGCATTGATTTTGAAGGAAATTCTGGTGGGTCACCTGAAAAATCAGGGCTATGAAGTGATGGACTTCGGCACCCACACCCCCGATTCCTGCGACTATCCCGAATTTGCCGCGGCGGCAGCCCGGGCAGTGGCCGACGGCACCTGCGAAAAGGGCATCGTGCTCTGCACCACCGGCATTGGCGTGTCCATTTCCGCCAACAAGATCCGGGGCATCCGCTGCGCGCTGCTGAGCGATGTGTGGTCGGCGAAGATGACCCGGCTCCACAACGACACCAACATGATGGCGCTGGGCGCCGGCATTGTGGGCGTGAATCTGGCGCTGGAGATCGCCGATACCTGGCTGGGTACGGAATTTTCCGGCGATGTGCGGCATCAGCGCCGGATCGACAAGGTCATGGCTTTGGAAAAATAAAAAAACAGCGTTGACAGGGAAAACTGTCAACGCTGTTTTTTTATTTGGTTTTTGCCAGCCGGCGTTCATCCTTGGTGCGGCAGAACCGCTCCAGACCCGGCACTAAGAGAATGCAGATCAGCGCGGCGGTGAAGCCACCGTTGTACAGGCAGAAGCCGCCATGCATGGCCGGCACCGAGGTGACCAGCGTGTAGTGCATGGCTGCGGCCAGAAAGCCGAAGAACCAGCCGTATTTATCGGCGATGGGGCTCAGACCGTTGGCGTAGCAAAGGCCTACAACGATGGCCTGGGCGTGGATGTGGGAGGTGAAGTCTCCGCCGGTCAGGGTAGAAAGCCAGCCGAACAGCGCCGAGGCCGCGCCATAGCCCAGCATAATGGGAAATACGTTGCCCGGGTGAGAGCCGGAGTTGCAGCAGGCCAGCATGCAGAAGATCACGCCGAAGGTGACACCGTTGAAGCTGGCGCCGATGAGATTGTAGTAGCCCAGAATAAAGAGGCCAAACATACCGGCGTTCATCAGGAACACGGCGTTGCCGTAGGTGGAGGAAAAGTTGGTGACGAGATCCGGGTCTTTCAGCAGCTGCCAGTAGTCCTTGGGGCGGCAGCCCAGCAGCAGCGCCAGCAGCACAAAGCTGCCAAACAGGGCGCAGCAGAAGATGTTCACCGTAGAAGCAGAGGCGATCTGCAGTGTTTCCGGGCCGGGAGCAGCCGGAAGGGCAACGCCCATGGTCTTATACAGCACCGCCTGCAGGAAGAAGGCGGTCATGCCGATGGGCAGAGCGGCGGAATACAGATCGAAGCCCAGATGGATCTTGGGCGACCGGGCAAGTCCTGCCGGCAGGAAAAAGCCGATGACAAAGCCTACCGCGATGGCCAGTCCCAGGCCGGTGAAGCGGAAGCCAAGCTCCGTGCCGGGGTAGCGCAGCAGAAGATCGGAGATCAGCGGCGCAATGCCGGTGGAAAACAGCATGGCATTTACGAGAGAGGACAGCGGCTCTTTTTTCACAAGACCGTACACCACCACGCCGCCGATGCTGAACCAGATGTTTACCAGATTGATGCCCCAGGAGGCAAAGCCCACCGTCAGCAGAAACGCCAGCGTGGAGGCGTTGTTGGCGGTGACTTTTTTAGAGCAATACAGCGCCAGCAGAGCAAGGGCAACCAGGCCCATGTTCAAAAACGTGCCGGCGTAGCCGCCTACGGCAAAATAGTTGGTGGAGACTTTGCAAACGCCGGTCTGGATGGCGAGCCAGCCGGTGAGCATACTGCTCCGGTCCGGCATGCATACCGCTGCGATCAGAAAAGCGGCGGTTACAAAGGCAAAGAACAGCTTCAGAAAATTGGATTCAGACAGATTCGCGATCCGCTTCATAAACAAACCTCCCGGGAAGGAAAGCCCCCTGCTGCCAGGGGGCTTTCGGTGAGTCAGATTTTTTCCGCAGCTTCCACAACATGCTTCATCAGCACGCTGGTGGTAACGCTGCCTACGCCGCCGGGTACGGGGGTGATGGCCTCAACAATGGGCTCCACTTCCTCGAACACGGCATCGCCGGCGATGGCGCCCAGAGTACCCCGGGCGTTGGGCTTGTTTTCGTCCCAGTTGATGGAAACATCAATGACGATCTGGCCGGGGCGGACAAAGTCCTTGGTCAGGCTGCCCAGAACGCCGGCGGAGGAGATGAGGATGTCGGCGTTGCGGCAGATCTCAGCGGTGTTGACGGTGCGGGTGTGGCACACGGTAACGGTGGCATTCTTCTTCATCAGCATCATGGCGGCGGGCTTGCCTACCACAAGGCTGCGGCCGATGACAACGGCGTTCTTGCCGGTGCAGTCAATGCCGTAGTGGTCCAGAATTTCCATGCAGGCGGCGGGGGTGCAGGGGGCATAACCCAGGTCGCTGCGGCTCTGGTAAACGCCGGAGTTGGAAAGATCGGTCAGGCAGTCCATGTCCTTGCGGGGGTCCAGCCGGTTGCAGATCTCGCTGGCGCTGGAACGCAGGTGCTTGGGGAAAGGCTGGAACATCAGAACGCCGTGGATGGAATCGTCGGCATTCACCTGATCGATCACCGCCAGAACATCCTCCTTGGAAGCATCTTCGGGCAGCTCATACTTCTTAACATCTACGCCGACCAGCTCAGCCCGCTTCACAGCGCCCTTTTCGTAGCTCAGGTCGCTGGGGTTGGCGCCTACCCGGATAATGCCCAGGGTGGGGGCAATGCCCTTTTCCCGCAGAGCGGCGGTACGGGTCTGCAGGTTGGCATTCAGCGCATCGGTAACTTCTTTACCCAACAGTAATTTAGCCATATGTATTCTCCTTTAGGGTGGTTACTGGCCGAAGCCGGCCTTAACGGTGTTGAAAATGCTGTCGGCCATGGCGCAGTAGGTGTTCAGCATGGCGTTGGCCTTGGCATTCAGCTCTTCGGCAACGGCCCGGTTCTTCAGGCTCTTGGTGTTGATAAACACATACAGGCTGGCAGCCTGCAGAGCGGCCTTGCAGCATACAGCGCCGCAGCCCGCGTCGGAAACCGCCAGGCGGCTGCCCTTGGCAGCGAACACGGCAATATACTCAATGGCCTGGCAGCACAGCTCCATGATCTTCATGGGGGTGGAGCAGGCGATGATGGTGGCCTCTTCCATGATCTGATCCCGGTTGGGGTCGTCCTTGGGAATGCCGTAGGCCTTGGCAAGAGGCAGGAAGTTCACTTCGTCGGCCTCCACCTGATCCAGCAGCTCTTTCTGCAGGGCATCGCACTTGGCCTTCAGGTCCAGAATTTCGTCCTGCACATCGGCGTACTTTTTCTTACCCACGGTCAGAGAGCCAACCATGTTGCCCAGAGCGGTGCCGATGGCGCCAACCAGCGCGGCAGCGCCGCCGCCGCCGGGAGCGGGGGCATCGGATGCCAGCACGGAAACAAAGGTGCGGCAGGATTCCATAGTCATATCCATAATTTGTAATCTCCTTGTTTTTGGAAAAAGCACAGGCAGTTGCCTGCCTGTGCTTGGATGTCGAAAACTTCAGGCAAGCTTAGAAAATGCGTTGTCTGACGGACCCTCAGACCTGCGGCGCAGGCCTGAGGGTTTTCGGGTTTGCGGAATCAGAACAGGCCGCTGACCTTGCCGGTCTCGGTGTCCACGTCTACACGGCGGTAGGCGGGGTCGGCAGCGGTACCGGGCATCATGGAGATGGTGCCGGCCATGGGGCACAGGAACTTGGCGCCGCCGTACTCCAGAATGTCGCGGACAAACAGACGCCAGCCGGTGGGAACGCCCTTCTTGGTGGGATCGTCGGAGAGGGACAGGTGGGTCTTGACCATCATGGTGCAGTAGTCAGCGTACTTGGGATCGGACTCGAAGCGCTTTGCCTTCTCGACAGCCAGAGGAGCCCAGTCAACGCCGTCGGCGCCGTAGACTTCCTTGGCGATCAGGTCAACGCGCTGACGCAGGGGCATCTCCAGATCGTACAGGAACTTAACCTCTACGGGATCTTCGCAGGCTTCCACAACTACACGGGCCAGCTCAGCAGCGCCTTCGCCGCCGTAACGCCAGTGGTTGGACTCGGCGCAGCGGACACCGCGCTCGGCGCACAGCTTCTTCAGCAGGGCAACTTCGGCATCGGTATCGGTGTAGAACCGGTTGATGCAGACCACGGGGTTGATGCCGGACTTCTTGATGGTGTTAACATGGTGGAACAGGTTGCAGCAGCCCTTTTCCAGCAGCTCCAGGTTCTCCTCGGTGTACTCCTTGGGCAGGGGGGCGCCGGGGGTGACCTTGGGGCCGCCGCCGTGCATCTTCAGAGCGCGGACGGTAGCAACCAGAACGGAAACGTTGGGGGTCAGACCGGACAGACGGGTCTTGACGTTCCAGAACTTCTCGAAGCCGATGTCGGCGGCGAAGCCGGACTCGGTGACATGGTAGTCAAACAGCTTCAGGGCCAGACGGTCGGCGATAACGGAGGACTGGCCGATGGCGATGTTGGCGAAAGGACCGGCGTGGATCAGAACGGGCTGATGCTCAACGCTGTAGCACATGGTGGGGTTGATGGTGTTACGCATCCATGCGGTCATGGCGCCGGCAACATCCAGATCCTCGGTGGTGATGGGCTCGCCGGACTTGGAGTAAGCCACAACGATCTTGCCGATGCGCTCACGCAGATCGGCCAGGTCACGGGCAACTGCCAGAATAGCCATCAGCTCGGAGCCAACGGCGATGCCGAACTTGCTCTCCATCATGAAGCCGTCCAGACGGCCGCCGATGCCGATGATGATGTTACGCAGGCTCTGGGCGCAGAAGTCGATGATCCAGCCCATCTCTACCCGCTTGGGGTCGATGTCCAGACGCTTCAGGCCCTTCTTGGCCAGCCACTCGTCGTTGTTGTTGCGCTCGTGCTGCATACGGGCAGTCAGAGCTACCATGGCCAGGTTGTGGGCGTTCATGATGTCGTTGATGTCGCCGGTCAGACCCAGAGAGAACTCGGTCATGGGCATCAGCAGGGCGTTGCCGCCGCCGGCTGCAGTACCCTTAACATTCATGGTGGGGCCGCCGGAGGGCTGACGCAGAGCGCCGCCGACGTTCTTGCCGATATAGCCCAGGCCTTCGATCAGGCCCAGAGAAACGGTGGACTTGCCTTCGCCGAAGGGGGTGGGGGTGATGGCGGTAACTTCGATGAACTTGCCGTCGGGCTTATCCTTCAGGCGGTTCATAACCTTGATAAAGTCGATCTTGGGGGTCTTGCCGTAGGGAATGATCTCGTCGGGCAGCAGGCCCAGCTTCTCCCGGAAAAAGTCCACGGGGGGCAGGGTGCGCTCGGCTTCCTCTGCGATCTGCCAGTCCTTATAAACGGTGGGGTCCAGCTTGATGTTACCCTTCTCGTCTACATACTTGCCGTCAACAAAATTGATTGCCATAGTAGGTTTCCTCCTTATTATATGCGCGGCGCAGGAAGCGCCCGGCGCTGGTTTACATGGTTAGTCGATAATGGCCGCGCTGCGGATCAGCTCCATGACCTTGGTGGTCAGCACGCTCTGGATCACAGCCTTCTCCAGCTTTTCATCGTAGTAGGGGCGCAGCTGCTCCATGGTCATGCGGTTGCGCCGGCAGATGAGGGCCAGGGTCTGGGCGATCTCCTCGTCGGTGGCGGTCAGGGCCTCCAGAAGAACGATCCGGTCGATGGCTGCCCGGCAGCGAATGGCGTTTTCGGCGGCGGGGCGGGATTCTTCCCGCAGCTTTTCGGGGGTAGTGCCCATGAAAGAGCAGTACATCTCGATGGTCAGACCCTGCTGGGAAAGCTGGGCCTTCAGATTATTCAGCTGGGCATCCATTTCGGCTTCCAGCTCCTTGGGGTCGATGGTGATGTCCAGTGTGGCGGCTGCCTGCCGCAGCAGCTGATCCTGCAGCTCCATTTCGCCCTGCTCATCGGCGTAGGCCTGCATGCTTTCGCCCAGCTTCTGCCGCAGCTGCGCCAGATTGTCGCAGTCGCCAACTTCCTTGGCGAAGGTATCGTCCAGCTGGTAGGTGCTGCGCTGACGGATCTGGTGAATGGTGCAGCGGAATTCTGCCGGCTGACCTGCCAGCTCCGCAGCGTGGTACTGCTGGGGGAAGGTGACGGTAACGGTGACCTCTTCGCCGGGCAGCTTGCCAATCAGCTGATCTTCAAAGCCGGGGATAAAGGTGCCGCTGCCCAGAACCAGAGTCTGGTTTTTGGCGGTGCCGCCGGCAAACTGCTTGCCGTTGCAGAAGCCAGCGTAGTCCAGAACCACTTCATCGCCAGCCTGAGAGGGGCGGTCGGTTACGGGAATGTAACGGGGGGACTGCTGCAAAAGCCGCTGCAGCTGGCGGTCGATCTCTTCGTCGGTAACGATGTGGCGCTGGGCAGTTGCCCGCAGGCCACGGTAAGTAAATTCCATAAAAAGCTCCTTATATAACAAAAAAAGACAATTCAGCTACTCTGAATTGCCCAGACGGTCGGCATAACATCCACCACACTCCACCGCAGTACTCTGCGAATCCGTCAGTCATGTGGCAACATAATCAGTATAGTACAGAACCGGAGTTTTGTCAAGTGGAAACAATATTTTTTTATCGATATATAAGGAAATAAACCGGCCGGATTTTCTGCCTGCCAAAACCGTAGACAAGGGGAAAAGGCTGTGGTATAGTAGAAAAAAAGGAGGGATCGCCATGAAACGATGGATCGCGTGGCTGCTTTGTCTGTGTTTGCTGCTGACCGGCTGCACCGGCGGGGAAAGCAAGGAGGAAGCCTCTGCCCCCGGCGAGTACACCGGCACGCTGAAAACCTATACCTATCTCTATCCCTCCGGCCGTGACCGGAAAATGGAAGAGGACATTCTCTATATGGCCGAGGTGTATCTGGGTAATGTGTATGCCAACGGGCATCCCTACCTGTCGGACACCCTTTACTACACCATGTATTCCATGGACGGCAAGAATGGAGAGGCTACCAACTCCTTTGACCCTCAGCGGCGGGAGGAGTTTATCCGGGATATCAACGCCCTGATCCCCCGGATCGATGACCTGCAGACCTATGAGATCCTCTTCGAAATGGAGCGGATCGTGGCGAAGCTGGGAGACCTGCACACCTGCGTGTATACCCAGGTGGATTACTGGTATCCCATCTGGCTGGAGGTATTCTATGTGGAGGGCGAAGCCCAGTTCCGGGCGGTGGTGCTGCCGGAGTCCCGAAGCTCGCTTTTGTTCAGCCGGCTAACCGCCATCAACGGCGTGCCGGTGGAGCAGGTGGTGGAAAAGCTCTGCGCCTACTGCTCCTATGAAACCATCTATGCCGCCAACGAGAATTTGACCTATATGCTCACCAGCAGCGAGGCGCTGGCGGTGGTGGGCGTGGCAGAGAAGGGCAGATCCGCAGAGTTTACGCTCACCGATGACAGCGGCGCTTCCCAGACCCTCAAGCTGCCGGCCATGAGCCAAAGCAGCCTGAGCAGCCGGGAGCTGGTGGGGCAGACCTGGTACGATTCCAACGCCCCCTATCTGAAGGATACCGATTCCTACTACTGGTGGGAATATCAGGAGGAGAACCGGCTGCTGTATGTCCGCTTTAACCATATCCGGGAGGACGGCAATCTGGTGTACAGCAGCTTTGTCAAGCAGCTGCGCCAGCATATTGAGGCAGTGCCGGAAACCCAGGCGGTGGTGCTGGACCTGCGGGATAACCCCGGCGGCTATTTCCATGCCTCCCTGTCGATCTACCTCGGCTCGTTTTTGAACCAGCTGGGTGACCGGCAGAGCTATGTGCTGTTCCGCTCCGACAGCTATTCCTCCGCCATTCATCTGGCGGGCAACCTGATGCAGCTTACGGAAAACACGGTGTTCGTAGGAAGCCCCGGCGGACAGCCTGCCAACTTCTTCGGCGCTGTGTATGACTATACGACTCCGAACTATGGCTTTACCTTCCGGATGTCGGATTGCTACACCGTCACCAACGAAAACGATACCAACGAGGCCCTGATGCCGGATGTGGTGATCTACCAGACGGTGGAGGATTCCCGCCTTGGCATCGACACCGTTATGCAGTACATACTGAGCCAGCTGCAGCCCTGAGGATTGTGCCGGCGTGTACTGTAAACAGAAAGTTGCCGGCATGTAAAGCAATGTTGCGGAATTGTAAAGCGGATGTGGTGGCGCGCAAATGTGTTTTTTGCTACAATGCGCGCATCACAATCAAAGGAGGAATTCCCCATGAAACTACCCGATAAGCTCATCCGGCTTAGAAAAGCCCAAGGCTGGTCCCAGGAAGATTTTGCAGAGAAAATGCAGGTATCCCGGCAGGCCGTCAGCCGCTGGGAAAATGGAACAGCGCTTCCGGATGCCCAGAATATTTTGCAGATCAGCAAGCTGTTTCAGGTTACAACGGATTATCTGCTCAATGATGACTATGAAAGCGACAGCGATATTCCCCGCGTGCAAACCGCAGAAAAGGAAACAGAGGATGTGCTCCTGAAAAAGAAAAAACTGCATTTGGTTGCTGCGATTTGTTTTGCAATCTCTGCCTTTTGCGCGCTGATGGGCGTAGTGAACAGCGAAAGCTCTGTGCAGCTGGGGCTTTCCTGCTTTACGCTGTCGCTCTGCGCGGGAAATGCGGTTATGCAGCTGATTCTGTTTTTTAAGAAACGGTCCTAAAGAACTCAATTCGGGAGCGTGGTTGCGTGAAAAAGTTTCTTTCCGGTTTGCTGCTGGCGGCCACCTGCGTTATTCTGGTGGGGGCAGTGCTGATCGGCGTATATGGAATCGTGGACACAGAGCGCACCTTGGCTGCCCTTGCCAATGACCCCGCCGCAAGCGGAATGGATTATATGGGCGTAGGCTGGGGCTATGGCATCTGCCTTTTTGCGGTCTCGGCTTTGGGCGCGGCGGTTTCCCTGGTAAGCGCTAAGCTGCAGCAGCGAAAAATCCGGCGAACCGCGTCCCAAACAGCAGCCGCGCTGTTTTTCCTGCTGCTGGCCGTGGCGGTTTGCTTGTTTTACAGATAGGGTACTTCCAACTTAGGAGGCGAATGTGTGATGTGCTTGATATGCGACAGAATCAAGATGATCGAAGAAAACACCAACCCGTGGTTTGTCAAAGAGCTGGAAACGGGATATGTTGTTATCGGCGACAATCAGCATTTCAAGGGGTATACGCTGTTTCTTTATAAGGCACATAAAACAGAGCTGTTTCAGCTGAGCCGTTCGGAAAAGCTGAAGTTTTTAGAGGAAATGTCGGTCGTTGCAGAGGCTGCGGCAAAAGCGTTTGGCGCAGAGAAAATGAATTATGAACTTTTGGGCAATGGGGATTCCCATCTGCACTGGCATTTATTTCCAAGGGTAAGCGGCGATTTGGGAGACTATGGCAACAACGGAAAAGGCCCGGTGTGGTGGTATCCGAGAGAGAAAATGTATAGTTCCGAAACACGGCCCTCTGAAGCAGAACTGAAAGAAATGAAAAATAAATTAGCAGAGGAACTGGATAAATTGTTGTAGCGCAAAAGGCTCCCTTTATACAAGGAAGCCTTGGAGCGGGTTTTTAGGAAATTGGAAGAAAAGAGAGGTGCAGCGTGGAAAAAATAAACATTCTCCAGCAGCGGTTGTCTGCCCGGGAATATATCGATTTTCTGAAACGAACCGATCTGGGCTCTCAGTATCCCAAGGAGCGGTTTGAAGAAAGAATCGCAAAGCTTGTGAGTACGGCTTCTGTCAGCCTGGTGGCCCGCAATGAAAAGGGGCTGGTTGTCGGCGTGTTGTTTGGCCTGACCGACTTTGCCTACTGGCTCTATGTCACCGATCTGGGGGTGGACAGAGCCTATACGGGGCAGGGCATTGGAAGACGGCTGATGAAAGCCGCTCATGAGCTGGCCGGCGGCGAAAAGGACATTGCGGTGTATCTGGTCGCCAATGAAAAGGCGACCCCCTTCTATGAAAAACTGGGTATGAAGAGATCGGCAGATGTCATGCAGTATAACAAGATCGAGTGGACGGAATTTACAGTAGAATAATCCCATAAAAAACGCCCCCGCCGGTTCTCGGCGGGGGCGCTGGTGTTCTTAGTACATTCCGCCGGCCTGGGCAGCGGCAGCAGCGGCTGCTGCATCGGCAGCGGGATCGGGCTTGTCGGCAACCAGACTCTCGGTGGTCAGAACGCAGCCGGCGATGGAAGCGGCGTTCTCCAGAGCGGAGCGGGTAACCTTGGTGGGATCGACGATGCCTGCGCCGATCATATCCACATATTCCTCGGTGTAGGCGTTGTAGCCATAGCCAACCTTGCCGGAGGAGCGGATCTTCTCATAGACCACGCTGCCGTCCACGCCGGCGTTCTCGGCGATCTGGCGGATGGGAGCCTGCAGAGCGGTGGCGATGATCTTGGCGCCGGTCTTCACGTCGCCGGAGAGGGTTTCCACCAGAGCGTCTACAGCGGAAACGGCGTTGACCATGGCAGTGCCGCCGCCGGCTACGATGCCTTCTTCCACGGCAGCGCGGGTGGCGTTCAGGGCGTCCTCAACCCGCAGCTTCTGCTCCTTCATGGCAACCTCGGTCTGAGCGCCAACCTTGATCACGGCTACGCCGCCGGCCAGCTTGGCAAGCCGCTCCTGCAGCTTTTCCCGGTCGTAGTCGGAGGTGGTGGTGGCGATGGAGGCGCGGATCATGGCAGCCCGCTGGGCGATGGCAGCGTCATCACCGCCACCGTCAACGATGGTGGTGGTGTCCTTGGTGACAACGATCTGACGGCAGCGGCCCAGATCGTTGATGGTAGCATCGGTCAGCTCCATGTTCAGCTGGCTGGAGATCACAGTACCGCCGGTGAGAATGGCGATATCCTGCAGCATTTCCTTGCGGCGGTCGCCGAAGCCGGGGGCTTTGACGCACACAACATTGAAGTTGCCCCGCAGACGGTTCACAAGCAATGTGGCCAGGGCGTCGCCTTCCACATCCTCGGCGATGATCATCAGCTTCTTGCCGGCCTTGATGATGGGCTCCAGAATGGGCAGGATCTCCTGAATGGAGGAGATCTTCTTATCGGTGATCAGCAGGAACACATCGTCGAGAACGGCTTCCATCTTGTCGGTGTCGGTGACCATATAGGGGGAGATATAGCCCCGGTCAAACTGCATGCCGTCTACAACTTCCAGACCGGTCTCGGCGGTCTTGCTCTCTTCGATGGTGATCACACCCTCGGTGCCTACGGTTTCCATAGCCTGGGCGATCAGAGCGCCGATGGCCTCGTCGCCGGAGGAAACCGTGCCGACCCGGGCGATATCGTCGGAGCCGCTGACGGGTACGGAGTTGGCCTTGATGGCGGCAACCGCGGCGGCAACCGCCTTGTCAATGCCCTTACGCATTACCATGGGGTTGGCGCCGGCGGACAGGTTCTTCAGACCTTCCCGGGTGATGGCCTGCGCCAGAACAGTGGCGGTGGTGGTGCCGTCGCCGGCAACATCGTTGGTCTTGGTGGCAACTTCCCGGATCAGCTGGGCGCCCATGTTCTCAAAGGGGTCTTCCAGCTCTACTTCCTTGGCGATGGTCACGCCGTCGTTGGTGATCAGGGGAGCGCCATACTTCTTGCCCAGGACTACATTGCGGCCCTTGGGTCCGAGGGTGACCTTCACGGTATTGGCCAGCTGGTCAATGCCGGACTGCAGCTTTCTGCGGGCTTCCTCGCCGTAAACAATCATCTTTGCCATAGAATAATCCTCCTAAATCAGTCGGTCACAACAGCCAGGATATCATCCTGCTTGACAAACTTATATTCCTCGCCGTCCAGCTTGATCTCGCTGCCGGTGTACTTGCCAACCACGACCTTGTCGCCTACGGCAACCTGCATGGTCACATCCTTGGTGCCGGGGCCTACGGCCACGACTTCGTAAATCGCGGGCTTTTCCTTGTTGGCGGTAGCCAGAATGATGCCGGAAACGGTGGTCTCCTGAGCTTCATGCTGCTTCAGCAGAACATTGTCTGCCATGGGTTTCAGTTTCATAACAAGTCCTCCAGATCCTGATGGTATTAGACTGCGGTGTGCCGCAAATATCTACAATGTTAGCACTCTTTTCTTTTGAGTGCTAACATATCATACCCCAACCGAATGGAAAAAGCAAGAGAAAAAACAAAAAATTCACAATTATTTTATGCCTGCCGGCTCCGGGCGCCATACATCAGGGGGCAAACAGCGTAAAATTTGGTAAAAATGATAAATTATTATCCAAATATAGCCAAATTCCGCTTGCCTTTTGTGCGATATTGCTTTATAATCAACTTATAATTGGCAAGGAGGCGGCTTACGATGGGTGAACTGATCGCGATCCTGTCCGGAAAGGGCGGAACGGGAAAAACCTCGGTGTGCGCCGGCCTTGCTACGGCTCTGGCAGAATCGGGCAAAAGCGTTCTTTGCATCGATTGCGATGTGGGTCTGCGGAATCTGGATATCTCTCTGGGGCTTGACCGGGTGGGGGCGCTGTCCTTTACCGATGTCAGCGAGGGGGAATACCGGCTGCAGCAGGCCACCCGCCACGAAAGCTACCCCAATCTGGCCTTCCTCACCGCCCCGGTCCATTGCTCCGCCGAGGAAGTGGACAGCAAAGCCTTTCTGGAGCTGCTCCGTCAGGCAAGAGGGCAGTTCGACTATGTGTTTCTCGATGCCCCCGCAGGCATCGATGCCGGCTTTCAGCTGGCTGCCCGGTATGCCGACCGGGTGCTGCTGGTAACCGGCGCTGACCCCGCCTCGGTGCGGGATGCCGGCCGGGCAGGGGAAGTTCTGGAGCTGATGGGCAAAACCAATGTGCGGCTCATCGTCAACCGGATCCATAAGAAAATGGTCTCCGCCATGGCCCTGACCGTAGACGATATCATGGACCGGGCCGGCCTGCCCCTGCTGGGTATCGTGCCGGAGGACAGCCATGTGACCCTTGCCGCCGCCTTTTCCAGCCCCGTGCTGAAATACGCCCGCCGCGGCGCCGCTGCAGCGGCCTTCCGCCGGATCGCAAAGCGCATTCAGGGTATGACCGTACCCATCACCATATAAAGATAAAGGAGTGACCGCTGTGAACATCGCATTCCTGGCCCATGATAAGAAGAAAGAGCTGATGGTGCAGTTCTGCACCGCCTATAAGAGCGTACTGAGCAAGCACAGCCTGTTTGCCACCGCCACCACCGGCCGCCTGATCTCCGATAATACCGGCCTGCCCATTACCCTTCTGCTTTCCCATAAGCAGGGCGGCCACCAGCAGATCAATGCCCGCATTGCCTACAACGAGATCGACCTGGTGCTGCTGTTCACCGACCCCAATTCCAACGAACCCTGGGACGACAGCCAGATGGTGGAAACCATCCGCCATTGCGACAAGCACAATGTTCCCATCGCCACCAACCTGGCCAGCGCGGAAATGCTGATCATGGGCCTGCAGCGGGGCGATCTGGACTGGCGCGAATCCCTCCATACCAAACCCCGATATTGAACCATCCAGCCGCCCAGCCATCCGGCGGGCGGCTGTTATCTTTTTTGAAAGGAACTGACCGTTATGGCTACCGTTACTCCCCGGACTCTGTCCGGCTTTATGGAGCTGCTTCCCCAGAAGCAGGCTCGATTTGAAAAAATGCTGCAGCTGCTGCGCGATACCTACAGCGCCTATGGCTTTGCCCCGCTGGATACTCCCGCCATCGAAGATGCCCAGATTCTTCTGGCCAAGGGCGGCGGCGAAACCGAAAAGCAGATCTACCGTTTCCAGAAGGGCGACAGCGATCTGGCGCTGCGGTTCGACCTGACCGTGCCGCTGGCAAAGTATGTGGCGCTGCACTATAATGATCTGGCCTTCCCCTTCCGCCGCTACCAGATCAGCAAGGTCTACCGGGGCGAGCGGGCCCAGAGAGGCCGCTTCCGGGAATTCTATCAGGCGGATATCGACATCATCGGCGATGGCAAGCTGGATATCCTGAACGAGGCGGAAATTCCGGCCATTATTTATAAGGTATTCCGGGGCTTCGGCCTGAGCCGCTTCCAGATCCGGGTGAACAACCGCAAGATCCTCAACGGCTTCTATGCCATGCTGGGCCTTGCGGAAAAGAGCGGCGAGATCATGCGTACTGTGGACAAGCTGGATAAGATCGGCGCGGAGAAGGTCCGCCTGCTTCTTGTTGAGGATTGCGGCGTGGAAGAAGGCTGCGCCGACGAAATTCTGAAGTTTATCGCCATCCGGGGAACCAATGCCGAGGTGCTGGCGGCTCTGGAAGGCTACGCCGGAAAGAATGAAATGTTCGACATGGGCCTTCAGGAGCTGCAGGCCGTCACCGCCAATCTGGCAGCCTTCGGCGTGCCGGAGGAGAACTTTGCGGTGGACCTGACCATCGCCCGTGGTCTGGACTACTACACCGGCACCGTTTACGAAACCACCCTGCTGGATCATCCCGAAATCGGCTCTGTTTGTTCCGGCGGCCGCTACGATGACCTTGCCGGCTACTATACCGACCGGAAGCTGCCCGGCGTGGGCATCTCCATCGGCCTAACCCGGCTGTTCTATGTGCTGGACGAGCAGGGGCTGCTGAATCCCCGGCTGCCTGCCGCCCCCGCCGATGCGCTGGTGCTGCCCATGACGGCAGACCCCGCTCCCGCCATTGCCCTGGCGGAGCAGCTGAGAGCCGGCGGCCTGCGGGTGCAGCTGTATGGCGAGCAGAAGAAGTTCAAGCAGAAGATGAGCTACGCCGACAAGCTGGGCGTACCCTTTGCGGTGCTGCTGGGTGAGGACGAGATTGCCCAGAGCAAATGCTCCGTCAAGGATATGCGTACCGGTCAGCAGCAGCTTCTGACGGCCGATGAGGCCATTGCCTGCATCCGGGCCGAGCTGGAGCAGAACATCCCCATTATTTTGGAATAAATCACAGGGGGCGGGGGAAATCCCCGCCCCGCTTTATAAGGAGAGTCCTATGGAAGAAAAATTTGTTGCCGCATGGATGGCGAGCCGGGAAAAGGCCCAGAAGCTGGGTGTCCGGCTGCGGCCCATGGAGGCGGCGGAAGCCATGCAGCAGGCCCGGCGGTGCCTCAACTCCCACCGGGAAAGCGACGGCTTCGGCATTCTGGCGGATAAGCATCATCTGGAGCTTTCTCTGGAGGCGCTGGTGGTAGATAAGCGGTTTACCGCTCTGTTTACCGATGAGCAGGCCAATACCGCCCTCAGCCGACTGCTGAACGCAGGCTATTATCTGTAAAAAAAGCACCCCCACCGGGTAATGTCATTAAGTTAAGAAAACTGTGTCATTCCGAGCCGCACAGCGGCGTGGGAATCCGTTATCCAAAGGAAGGTTACGGATTGCCACGCACCTGCGGTGCTCGCAATGACATCCTAAACTTAATGACATTGCCCCACCGGGGTGCTTTTTGATTTGCAATAGATGTCATCGGCCATACGGAAGACATTAGACTTTTTTGAAAAGGCGCTTTCTTGCTTCGTAAAGCGATTGCTGCTGCTTCAAAAGCCGCAGAGTCTGCCGCACCCTATGAAGCGGCAAGCCTGTTCTTTCGGCCAGCTCCTCGGCTTCCAGCCACCGGTCGGCGGCCTGCAGCTCGGATAAAACCTTTTCATCCGCTTCCTTGATCCAGCTGGCGCATACGATCTTAAGTTCCACAGGCATAGTCCTTTCTGAAAGGAAAGTTCAACGGGCTGCCTGCCCGATTCACAAGTGGATCAGTCTGCAAATACGGTGTGCTTTGCCTTCCACTTTTTCAGCTTGATGTTCAGCCAGAAGCCGTAGATGCCGCAGGTGATGACGGTCAGCAGAAGCCACTTGATCCAGTTGCCGAAAAGCTGCATGGCAGTGCCGGTGAATTTCAGCCGGTGGCCGTTGATAACGGTGTGCTTGGCTTCCCAGCGATAGACCATGCATACGGCCCAGGGGTAGCAAATGCCGAGGGTGAAAGTCGTAATCAATGTGCCGAGGATTTGCCAGCCGATCAGCTGCAGCAAACCGCCGTCGAAGTAGGATTTTTCGGTTTGAACATCCATAAAGATACCTCCTCTAAAATGATAGGGTCAAAAATATTATAAATGCAGATCGCCCCGCAGTCAATAACCTGCTCATAAAAAGCAAACTCGCCGGAGGGACCGTTGAGTAACTGCGTAATTTGTAAAAGAATTGCAGGCGGTTACGGACTACCGCTGTCATTCCGAGACCAGTTCGCAAACTGGTCGTGGGAATCCGTTTTCCTGTGGTGTAAAGCACCGCGCTGCCTTTGGCGGCAGGAGATGCGGATTGCCA
>JAZSGN010000071.1:0-6231 GCA_045532755.1 Faecousia sp. | reverse complement strand
CAATTTTTGCGATCACTGGCCTAACCTCCCTACGTCCTTTCGTATCCCAGCATTCTGGTAATTGAAATAAATTAGTTCTTGTATTCTTCCTTAACAGTGGCAGTGAGCTTGCCGTCAGCCACTTCCCGGATGGCCAGGGTTACGGGCTTATCGGTGAGTTCTTCCTGGAAGGCTTCGGCCTCTTCAGCGATCTGGCGGGCGCGATGGGCCACCACGTTCACAAGCAAATAACGGCTGTCCACATTCTTAAGAAGATTTGCAACGGGGGGGTAAAGCATAATTCGTTCCTCCAATAATTTTACGCCTCATTCAGGGCGATGATTTTTAGTATTTCTTCCGCGCAGGAATCTGCGTCCAGGTTGGTCACCTGATAATCGTACCAGAATCTCTGGTCCATTTCCCACTTGGCCCGCTCCAGACGAATCTGGATCTGGTCCTCGGGTGTGTCGCCCCGACCACGAAGCCGGCGTTCCAGCTCCTCCTGGGAGGGGGGCATAATGAAGATCAGCACCGCGTCGGGCCGCTTGTTCTTCACATTTCTGGCACCCACAGGCTCAATATCCAGGACCACATGACCCCGGGTGAGCTTGTCCTCAAGCTGGTCGGTGGGGGTGCCGTAATAGTTTTTCGCGTGATTGTCATATTCCAGGAACGCGTCACGGGCGATCATATCCTCAAACTGTTCCTTGGAGATAAAGTAGTAAGCCACGCCCTCTTCCTCACCGGGACGGGGAGTCCGGGTGGTAGCGGAAACAGAGAAGCTGAGGTCTGTCCGGCTGGACATAACCTTTTTCAGCACCGTACTTTTTCCCACGCCGGATGCACCGGAAAATACAAAGAGCTTGCCCATTTTATTCGTCCTCCTGTTTCGTATCATCCCCAGCCCAACGGGCCATAAGGGTTTCCGTAGTCATGGCGGATAAAATCACATGGTCAGTGTCCATGAGAATCACACAGCGGGTCTTTCTGCCGTAGGATGCGTCGATCAGCATTCCCCGGTCCTTCGCCTCCTGAATCACCCGCTTGATGGGAGCGGAATCCGGCTCCAGAATCGCCAACACACGCCCGGCAGCCACCATGCTGCCAAAGCCGATATTGATCAGTTTCATAGCGTCACCTTACTCGATGTTCTGGGTCTGTTCGCGAATCTTCTCCAGCTCCGCCTTGATATCCACAACCACCCGGGCCAGCCGCACATCTGTGCATTTGGAGCCAATGGTGTTGGCTTCCCGGTTCATCTCCTGCAGGAGGAAGTCCAGCTTTCTGCCGATGGCGCCGCCACCGGAGAGCATGGTGTTCATCTGCTGCAGATGGCTGCGAAGGCGAACCGTTTCCTCGTCCACCGCCACCTTGTCGGCGAAGATCGCCGCCTCGGTCAAGATCCGGCTTTCATCCAGCGCGGTGTTGGCCAGAACCTCCCGCAGCTTGTTTTCCAGCCGGGTGCGGTAGTCGATCACCGTCTGGCCGTTGCCCTCTTCCACCTGAGATACCAGGGAAAGAATGGTCTCTCCACGGCGGCGCAGGTCCTGATCCAGAGCCGCGCCTTCGGCGCAGCGCATAGCATCGTAGCCTTCCAGCGCCTTGGCAACCACGCCGGTCAGGTCTGCCAGCAGCTGCTCTTCATCGGCCTCCGGCTTTTCGATGGAGAATACCTCCGGCAGCCGGGAAAGGGTAGATACGCTGATATCGTCCTTCACGCCGAATTCGCTTACCATCTGGCGCATGGCGGTGAGATAACCCTCTACCACAGCCTGATTCAGCTTCACCTGAACATCGGCTTCGCCTTCGGTTCTTACCGAGATGTACACATCCACCTTACCCCGGGAAACCGAGGCTTTTACCATCTGCTTCACCGCATCCTCGCCGAAGGAGAGGATCCGGGGCAGCCGGACAGAGCAGTCCAGATAGCGGTTGTTGACGGAGCGGATCTCTACAGTAAATTCCCGGCCGTTTACCGTTTCCACGGCGCGGCCGTAGCCGGTCATACTTTTAATCAAGGTCATTATCCCCTTTTTTCAGGAATTTGCCAACATATCCGGGGCAAATTCCGTTATGGTATATACGGTTTCCCGTTTTTTCAGAACCAGACGGTCATACAGCACCGCCAGACCGATGCCTGCGGCAAAGGCAAGGCAGCCCGGCAGCGCACCGTTATTTATCAGCAGTGCCCCTGCCAGATAGCCGACAAAGAACAGCACCAGCGGCAGCATATACAGCACCGTTGCCGCCAGCAGCACCGGGCCTGTCCCCGCTTCGATCATCACCAGATCCCCCGGCTGGGCATGGATGGGATTGCGGGCCGTAAGGATCAACGTTTCCTTTGCCGCGCCGCAGCCGGAGCATTTGTGGCAATCACCGGAGCAGGCGCTCTGCCGGATATGGACTACCTGCGCCGTGCCGTCGGCATTAAGACTCTGTATCCGTACCTTCTGTTTCATTCAAAGCCTCCTGCGGCTCCCGCAGTGTTGCCGACACCGAGTAGTCGCCAATGGCGCCCACTTCCGCAAACTCGCCGGCCATCACAATCTGGGCGGCGGTGGTGAAAGAGCCGATCTGCTCGCCGGCAAAATCCACATACACGGTGATGTCGTCGCCGGTCATCTTGGCAACCAGGCTGACCCGGCCCCGCACGGTGATCTCCATCTGCTGGGTCAGAATCTCCGCTTCCAGCTCCTGGGGAACATTCAGCGCCACGAAATTGGTGACGGTGAAGGTCTTTTTGCTCAGCATGGGGAACTGGAGGTTCACCTTCGCCTCGGTCACGCCGGTCAGGTTGGTTACATTGGCGGGAAGCACAATGGGGAAGGTCAGCTCGGTGATGGAGGTGATCTCCGCCAGCTCCACAGTTCCCAGATTGATCTCGTTCAGCCCCTCCAGCGCCGCCTCACCGCCGGCGATCTGAATGGTCTGGGGATTGATGGTAACCTTGCAGGTCTCCTCGGTAGCGCCGCCGCCGGCAACGAAGGTCAGCACCAGCGGCACTTCCTTGATCCGGAAAATGCTCATTCGCAGGGTGATCTCCCCTGCGTTGGTCACTACCATGGCAGAATCCACCGGCTGCCCCTGGGCATCCAGCAGCTGGTAACGCAGCTCCTCGCTGAAGGATTCGCTGCGGCCATTCAGATCTACCTTGAGCCGGGCCTCCGCAATTCTCGATACCACAGACTCAGGGCCGGTAACCGTAATCCGGCTTTGGGAAAGCTCCATGCCGTCTTTATAGGCAATATAGTCATCAGCCACCTTGCCCTCAAATACCACATTGATATCCAGTTCCTTGGTGAGCCTGCGTTCTACCGTAACCTCAATATGGTCGGGCCGGTGCAGCGCCTCCAGCGCATTGGCTGCGATATTGCCGGGGAAGCTATAGGTATAGCTCAGCCGCAGGTCGCCTGCCTCCGACACCTTGGAAAGGTCTACCTTAATGGTAATATCGGAGCTTTTCAGGTTGTTCAGATCAGAACGGTTGCCCGAAAGGGTCATGGTAATGCTCTGCTGCAGGCCGTCTACCACCATCAGGTTGCGTTCCGCCATCAGAGCCTCGCCCTCGAAAATAACGGGGATATTATGGTAGGTCTCTTCCGATTCCGGATTGACCACCGTAATTACATACGCCCAAAGCAAAAGGGCAAACACAATGGATGCCAGGGCAACCACAAATTTATTTTTCATTGCGGTCATCCTCCTTGTGCTTTTTCTGCAGCTTCTGCCGCAGCTGTACCATCAGATTGTCGGAATTGGCCGGCGCTTCCGGGCAAAGCTCCCGGCGCAGCAGCTGCTCCAGAGTCTGGGGAGCCAGATGCCGCTTCAGCATACCGCCTACCGCCACGGAAATCACGCCGTTTTCCTCGGATACGATCACCACAACCGCATCGCTGACCTCGCTGATACCCACACCGGCACGGTGGCGGGTGCCCAGATCGGCGCTGAGCCGCTTACTGTCGGACAGAGGCAGCACGCAGCCGGCGGCTGCCACCCGCTCATCGCGAATGATCACCGCGCCATCGTGCAGAGATGCCTTGGGGAAAAAGATATTGCGAAGCAGCTGCTCAGAAACCTGGGCATCGATAGTAGTTCCGGTTTTTGCGTAGTCGTCGAGAACACCCTCCCGGGCAAACACGATCAGCGCGCCCACCCGCTCCCGGCTCATGGCCTCGCAGGCCATAACCGTCTGGGCGATCACCTCGTCCATCGCAAGGCTTTCCTTCTCCACGCCGAGGAAGGTATGCAGCTTCATATTGCTCAGCTGCTCCAGCATCCGCCGCAGCTCCGGCTGGAACAGAACTACCAGCGCGATCAAACCGACGGCCAGCAGCTGATTCACAAGGAAATTCAGCGTATGCAATTCCATCAGCTCCGTGACCCACGCGATCACCAGAACTGCGCCTACGATCCGCACGATCCGCAACGCACCGGTGGAGCGAACCATAGGAATCAGTTTATAAAACAAAAAGGCTACTAAAATTATATCAATGCAGTCCGAAATCTTGATTCTCTGGAGCTGCTGAAGAATTGCCTGCAAGGTATCCACTGTATCATTCCCTCTTTTCCCGCTGTTGTGCCATATTTGTAAAAATCCGTATACATACCCTATTATCCTTTCTATTATAGCGGATCGGCTGTTCCTTGGCAATAGGAAAAGAAAATATTTTTACACCTTCCCCCCTTTCAGCGCCTGCAAAAGCCGCTGGGTCTGGAAATCGCAGGCATCATGGCCGAAACTGATGCGGACCGTTCCGGTTTCCAGCGTTCCCGCGCTTTCGTGGGCCAGCGGCGCGCAGTGCAGCCCCGCCCGAACCGCAATTCCCTGCCGCGCCAGCCGCTGGGCAAGGCTCTCGCAGTCTTCGTCCGGCAGGAACGACAGGGTGCAGGCCTGGTTTTCCCCATGGAACACCCGAAAGCCCAAGCCCTTCAGCGCCCGGGCGCAAAGCCGCGCCTGCCGCTGTCCGGCAGCCAGGATCTTCTCCGTTCCCCGCTGCCGGACCCACTCCATTCCCGCCGCCAGGCCGGCAATTCCCGGCACATTCAGGGTGCCGGCTTCCAGCCGCTCCGGCAAGTCCTCCGGCATCCCCCGGCTGCGGGAATCGGTGCCGGTGCCGCCGTAGAGCAGTGGCTGCCCCGGCCTGCGGCACAGCAGCAGCCCCGTCCCCTGGGGCCCCAGCAGTCCCTTATGCCCCGGCATGGCGATAAACTCCGCCCCCAACCTCTGCAAATCTACCGGCAGCACCCCGGCGGACTGGGCTGCATCTACAATAAACGGCACACCGTATTCCCGGCACAGCGCCGCCATTTCTTCCACCGGCAGAATATAGCCAAACACATTGGAAACATGGGTAAATACCGCTGCCTCCGCGCCCCGATCCAGCGCCTGCCGGAAACCGCGAAGAGTGTCCTCCCGGTCAAACAGCTTCCGTCCGGCTACCGTAATGCGGGCATCCAGCGCATACAGCGGCCGCATGACCGCATTATGCTCAAAGCCGGAAACGGCCACCGCCATTCCCGGCTTCACCAGCGACCGGATCGCCACATTCAGGCCATGGGTGCAGTTGGAAGTGAACACCACCTGCTCCGGCAGGCAATGAAACAGTTCCCCTGCCAGCTCCCGGCACCGGTACACCTGCTTTGCCCCATTCATGGCGGCGGCATGACCGCCTCTGCCCGGATTGGCGCAGGTTTCCATGGCCCGGACCATCGCCCGGGCCACCTGCGGGGGCTTGTGGAAGGAGGTCGCTCCGTTATCCAGATAGATCATACCGAAATTTCCTCTACCTTGCCGTCCCCTTGCTTGCCGTACACCTTCCGATAGGCCACCTGCTGCTTTTTCAGCAGCTCCAGCGCCCGGGGCAGATCCTTTCCCCCCAGCCGCAGGCAATAGCCGCAGCCCAGTTCCTCCATCCATTTCGGCGTTCGCTGCAGCGAGCAGCCGATGCCGCCTTTGGTCAGCACGCTCTCGCCCCGTTGGGCATAGGTCACCGAGCGGAACGTAATAAACACAGTTTTCATACCCTCAATCCTCCCGAAACAGCTTATGTATTGGGGGACTTTTTGGTGCAGGGCATAAAAACAAGGGGAAACCGCGGGAAATTTTTCCCTTGTGTTCGTTTGTCAATGATGTGAGACTGGAAAAATTTGATTAAGTTCTAATTGTAGATCATATTTTCTAACTCGTATTGTTTCTGATTGGGAGATATCCAACCAAGCACGGACATCGGGATATTGTTGGAACGATATAGA
>JAZSGN010000050.1:0-13831 GCA_045532755.1 Faecousia sp. | reverse complement strand
AGAACCTCTCTCTTGGGAACATTACCTCTTCTGGGCACTTTGCTTCCCTCCTTCATAATATAATGATTTCATCGGTACTCGAAAGTGATATACCTTTCGTTGTGCCTGGCCAGAGGTTTCTATACTATATATAAAAACGCTGTGGCAAGGCTTCGCCTTGCGAATAGGCGTGGGGCAAATTCAAAAATTGGTTCAGGCCGATATCTTACTTCTTGCCGGCCTTGGGGCGCTTTGCGCCGTACTTGGAGCGGGACTGCATCCGGCCCTGCACGCCCTGGGTATCCAGAGTGCCGCGGATGATGTGGTAACGGACACCGGGAAGGTCCTTAACACGACCGCCACGGATCAGAACCACGGAGTGCTCCTGCAGGTTGTGGCCAACACCGGGAATGTAAGCGGAAACTTCCATACCGTTGGTCAGACGCACACGGGCGATCTTACGCAGTGCGGAGTTAGGCTTCTTGGGGCTGGTGGTACGGACAGCAGTGCAAACGCCACGCTTCTGGGGGGAAGGCAGGGTGGTAGCCTTGTTCTCCAGAGTGTTCAGACCTCTCTGCAGAGCAGGAGCGGTGGACTTGTAGGTGACCTGCTGACGGCCACTTCTTACGAGCTGATTAAAAGTAGGCATTACGGTTCTCCTTTCTTTGGTTCTCGCCGAAGCGGAATATATATTCTACGGATGATCCGGTAGAATCGGGATTACTGCACGGTAGCCGCCGCTGCGGCTCCTACTTCGATGCCGCAGGCTTTTCCAAGGTCGCTCATGCTGCGGACCCAGGCGTACTCCACGCGATTTTTTCGGCACAAGGCCTCCAGCGGTTCGGTAATTGCGGGATCGGCATTTCTGGCAATATAGACGCGTTGGACTCTTCCGCTGTTCAGAGCCTTCCGAAGCTGCTTGGCACCCACCACAAACTTCTGCTTGCTCAGGGCTGCCAGCTCTTCCTTTTCCGCCGAAAACGCATAATTTCGAGTTTCCATACGGTTTAATATTATACGCATTTTTATGAAAAAGTCAACAAATTTTCTTCCAAAAATTTAGCTTTTTTTCTGATTCAGGCTTCAAAAAGGCCGCCACCGGAAGGTGACGGCCTTTCTTAACGCAGGAAGGAATTATTCTTCGGTTTCCTCAGCCGTATCCGCAGGGATCCGGGGCTCGGGAGTGATGCCGGGCTGGTAGTCCCGGTATGCCATCAGGCCGGAGCCGGCGGGAATCAGCTTACCGATAATGACGTTCTCCTTCAGGCCAACCAGATGGTCTACCTTGCCCTTGATGGCGGCATCGGTCAGGACCTTGGTGGTCTCCTGGAAGGAAGCGGCAGACAGGAAGGAATCGGTGGCCAGAGAAGCCTTGGTAATACCCAGCAGCACTGCGTTGGCAGTTGCCAGCTTCAGGTCGGTCTCACCGGCATCGATGCGGGCCTGCACAGCGGCGTTGGCATCCTCGAATTCGAAGACGTCCACCACAGTGCCGGTCAGCAGCGTGCTGTCGCCGGGCTCTTCCACCCGAACCTTACGCATCATCTGGCGGATGATCACTTCGATGTGCTTATCGTTGATTTCTACGCCCTGCTGACGGTACACAGCCTGTACAGACTGGACCAGATAGTTCTGAACAGCCTCTACGCCGGAGATTCGCAGAACATCCTGGGGATACAGAGCGCCGTCGGTGATGGGCTCGCCCTTGTTCACGGTCTTGCCGTGGACAACCTTCAGACCTACGGAGTAAGGCACCTGATATACCTTCACCTCGCCGTCCTCCGCGGTCACGGTGATGCTGCGCAGAGCGGTGCGGTGAGTATCGTCGATGGAGACAACGCCGGTGATCTCGGAGATCTGGGCCATCTTCTTAGGCCGGCGGGACTCAAACAGTTCTTCAACTCTGGGCAGACCCTGGGTGATATCGTCACCCGCAACGCCGCCGGAGTGGAAGGTACGCATGGTCAGCTGGGTACCGGGCTCGCCGATGGACTGGGCCGCGATGATACCAACCGCTTCGCCCAGGTCTACCCGCTTGGAGGTAGCCAGGTTCATGCCGTAGCAGCAGGCGCAGACGCCGCTGCGGGCGCGGCAGCCCAAAACCGTACGGATATAGATCTGCTCGATGCCGTGCTGCTCGAACTTTTCGGCATCCTCGGGCATCATCAGAACATTCTTCGAATGCAGCAGCTCGCCGGTCTTGGGAGAGATCACATCGTTGACCGGGTAACGGCCGCGGATGCGGTTGCCGAAGCTGTCGATTACATCGCCGTTCTGCACCACTGCGCCAACCCAAATACCGTTGGTGGTATGGCAGTCCTGCTCACGGATGATCACATCCTGAGAAACGTCTACCATTCGACGGGTCAGGTAGCCGGAGTCAGCGGTACGCAGAGCGGTATCGGTCAAGCCCTTACGGGCGCCTCTGGAGGAGATGAAGTATTCCAGAACGGAAAGACCTTCACGGAAGTTTGCCTTAACGGGGATCTCGATGGTGCGGCCGGCGGTATCCGCCATCAGGCCACGCATACCCGCCAGCTGACGGATCTGTGCCATGCTACCACGGGCGCCGGAGTCAGCCATCATGTAGATGGGGTTGAACTCGTCCAGATTGCCCTGCAGGGCATCGGTTACGTCCTTGGTGGTCTTTTCCCACTGCTGGACGACCAGACGGTAGCGCTCGTCCTCAGTGATGAAGCCCTTGCGGTAGTACTGCTCGATCTCCAGAACCTTGTCTTCGGCCTCGTGAACCAGGGTGTACTTCTTCTCGGGAACCACCATATCCGCAATGGAAACGGAAATAGCGCCCTTGGTGGAGTACTTGTAGCCCAGAGACTTCAGGCGGTCCAGCATTTCGGTAGCAACGGTGAAGCCGTGCTTGCGGATACACTTGTCGATGATCTTACCCAGCTGCTTCTTGCCAACCAGGAAGCTGACTTCCAGATCGAAGGCATGCTCGGGGTTGCTGCGGTCCACAAAGCCCAGATCCTGGGGAATGGGCTCGTTGTAGATCAGGCGGCCAACGGTGGCATCGATCAGACGGTACTCCATGGTGCCGTTTACTTCCTTGCCGTAGCGGACACGGATGGGGGCATGCAGGCCCACATCGCCGGAAGCGTAAGCGGCAATAGCCTCGTCCACGCTGGAGTAGTTGTGGACGGGACGGAAGGAGGCAATTCTGCCGCCCTCAGCCTTGGTCTTCTTGTTGGCTGCCACGAACTCGTCGGCATCCACCACTTCGCCTGCATTCAGGCCGGTGTCGCCGGCATCGGTAACGAATACGGTCTCAGCGCCCTTCTCGGCCTTGCCCAGACGGGTGTAGGTCAGGTAGTAGGCGCCCAGAATCATATCCTGGGTAGGAACGGTAACGGGCTTGCCGTCCTGAGGACGCAGCAGGTTATTGGCGGAGAGCATCAGCATTCTGGCTTCCGCCTGAGCCTCTGCGGACAGAGGCACGTGAATCGCCATCTGGTCGCCGTCAAAGTCGGCGTTGAAGGCGGTACAGCAAAGAGGATGCAGCTTCAGGGCCCGGCCTTCCACCAGAATGGGCTCAAAGGCCTGAATACCCAGACGGTGCAGGGTAGGCGCACGGTTCAGCATAACCGGGCGGTCCTTGATGATCTCGTCCAGAGCATCCCAAACTTCGGTCTTGCCCTTGTCGATCATCTTCTTTGCGGACTTGATGTTGCTGGCCAGGCCGTCGGCCACCAGCTTCTTCATTACGAAGGGACGGAACAGCTCAATGGCCATTTCCTTGGGAACACCGCACTGGTACAGCTTCAGCTCAGGACCGACAACGATAACGCTTCGGCCGGAGTAGTCAACACGCTTACCCAGCAGGTTCTGACGGAAGCGGCCCTGCTTGCCCTTGAGCATATCGCTCAGGGACTTCAGCGCCCGGTTATTGGCGCCGGTGACGGCGCGGCCGCGGCGGCCGTTGTCGATCAGGGCATCCACAGCCTCCTGCAGCATCCGCTTCTCGTTACGCACGATGATCTCGGGGGCATGGAGCTGGATCAGCCGCTTCAGGCGGTTGTTGCGGTTGATGACCCGGCGGTACAGGTCGTTCAGGTCGGAGGTGGCGAAACGGCCGCCGTCCAGCTGGATCATGGGGCGGATATCCGGAGGAATGACCGGCAGCACATCCATGACCATCCAGCTGGGCTTGTTTCCGGATTCCCGGAAGGCCTCAACCACTTCCAGACGCTTCACAAGGCGCAGCTTCTTCTGGGAGGAGGCGGTCTTCAGTTCCTTACGCAGCTGCTCGGACAGCGCGTCCAGATCAATCTGCTCCAGAAGGGTCTTGACAGCCTCGGCACCCATGCCGGCCTTGAAGTCATCTTCATATTTTTCCCGCATATCCCGGTATTCCTTTTCGGTCAGCACCTGATTCAGGGAAAGAGGCGCGTCACCGGGATCGGTAACGATATAGGCGGCAAAGTAGAGAACCTTTTCCAGCACCTTGGGGCTGATATCCAGAATCAGGCCCATCCGGGAGGGGATTCCCTTGAAATACCAGATGTGGCTGCAGGGGGCCGCCAGTTCAATGTGGCCCATGCGCTCACGGCGAACCTTTGCCTTGGTAACTTCTACGCCGCAGCGGTCGCAGACCTTACCCTTATACTTGATCTTCTTATACTTGCCGCAGTGGCATTCCCAGTCCTTCTGGGGTCCAAAAATCCGCTCGCAGTACAGACCGTCCCGCTCGGGCTTCAGGGTACGGTAGTTGATGGTCTCCGGTTTCTTAACCTCACCGAAGGACCAGGAACGGATCATTTCAGGCGATGCAATGCCAATTTTAATGGCTTCAAATGTGGCTTCTGCCATTTTTCCGCCTCCTTATTCTTCATCGGTGTCGGCGTCGCCGAACACATCCATAATATCTTCGGGGCTGTCCTCGTCGATGTTGAAGCCGGATGCCAGCACTTCATCGGTATCGACGATCAGGTCGGTACCTCTTTCGCCGGCGTAGACAACCTCATCGTCGTCCTCGTCATCCTTCAGCTCGATCTCGTTGCCGTTGACATCCAGCACCCGCACATCCAGACACAGAGCCTGCAGCTCCTTAACCAGAACCTTGAAGGATTCGGGCACGCCGGGAGTGGGAATGTTGCTGCCCTTGACAATGGCTTCATAGGTCTTCACACGGCCGGTGACATCGTCGGACTTGACGGTCAGGATCTCCTGCAGGGTATAGGCAGCGCCGTAAGCCTCCAGGGCCCATACTTCCATTTCGCCGAAACGCTGGCCGCCGAACTGGGCCTTGCCGCCCAGAGGCTGCTGGGTAACCAGTGCGTAGGGGCCGGTGGAACGGGCGTGGATCTTATCATCGACCAGATGGTGCAGCTTCAGATAGTAGGGGTAACCAACGGTTACCAGGTTATCAAAGGGTTCGCCGGTACGGCCGTCATAGAGAATGGTCTTGCCGTCCTCACGCAGACCTGCCAGCTTCAGGGTGTCGCGGATATCCTTCTCGTTGGCGCCGTCGAAGACAGGGGTGGAAACCTTCCAGCCCAGAGCCTTGGCAGCGTAGCCCAGGTGGACTTCCAGAACCTGACCGATGTTCATACGCGAAGGCACGCCCAGGGGGTTCAGAACCACATCCAGCGGAGTGCCGTCGGGCAGGAAGGGCATGTCCTCCTCGGGCAGAACGCGGGAAACAACGCCCTTGTTGCCGTGGCGGCCGGCCATCTTATCGCCTACAGAGATCTTACGCTTCTGGGCGATGTATACCCGGACGGACTTGGTAACGCCGGGAGCCAGCTCATCGGAGTTCTCCTTGGTGAACACCTTAACATCCACAACGATACCGCTTTCGCCATGGGGAACCTTCAGGGAGGTGTCGCGGACCTCTCTTGCCTTCTCGCCGAAGATGGCCCGCAGCAGGCGCTCCTCGGGGGTCAGCTCGGTCTCACCCTTGGGAGTGACCTTACCAACCAGATAGTCGCCGGAACGAACCTCGGCGCCGATGCGGATAATACCGTTCTCGTCCAGATCCTTCAGGGTGTCCTCGCCGACATTGGGGATATCCCGGGTGATCTCTTCCGGTCCCAGCTTGGTATCCCGGGCTTCGGTTTCATGCTCTTCAATGTGGATAGAGGTAAATACGTCCTCGCGGACCAGGCGCTCGTTCAGCAGAATGGCGTCCTCGTAGTTGTAGCCTTCCCAGGTGACGAAGCCGATCAGCACGTTCTTGCCCAGGGCGATCTCGCCGCCGGCGCAGGAGGGGCCGTCCGCAATGATCTGCTCAGTGTCCACCCGCTCGCCAACCTCCACGATGGGCCGCTGGTTGATGCAGGTGCCGGCATTGCTGCGGGCGAACTTGGTCAGCACATGGGTGTAAAGGTCACCGTCGTCGTAAGCGATCACGATCTCGGTGGCGGAAACGGAGCGAACCACACCGGGGCCCTTAGCCTTCAGACAGACCTCGGAGTCCACAGCAGACCGATGCTCCACGCCGGTAGCGACGATGGGCGCCTCGGTGGTCAGCAGAGGAACGGCCTGACGCTGCATGTTGGCGCCCATCAGGGCACGGTTCGCGTCGTCGTTCTGCAGGAAGGGAATGAATGCGGTAGCTACGGAAACCATCATCTTGGGAGAAACATCGATATAGTCGATGCGGTTGCGGTCGACTTCGATGATCTCGTTGCGGTGACGGCAGGAAATACGGGCATTGAGCAGGCAGCCGTTTTCATCCAGAGGCTCGTTGGCCTGACCGATATAGAACTCGTCTTCCACATCGGCGGTCATGTAGTCCACCTGATCGGTGACACGGCCGGTAGCCTTGTCTACCTTGCGGTAGGGAGCTTCCACGAAGCCATACTCATTGATCTTAGCAAAGGTGGCCAGATAGTTGATCAGGCCGATGTTGGGACCTTCGGGAGTCTCGATGGGACACATACGGCCATAGTGGGTGTAGTGAACGTCACGGACATCGAAGGAAGCGCGCTCACGGCTCAGACCGCCGGGGCCCAGAGCAGACAGACGGCGCTTGTGGGTCAGCTCAGCCAGAGGGTTATTCTGGTCCATGAACTGAGACAGCGGGGAGGAGCCGAAGAACTCCTTGATCACGGCGGTAACGGGCCGGATGTTGATCAGGCTCTGAGGCGTTACAGACTCAGGCTCCTGCACGGTCATACGCTCGCGGATCACGCGGTCCAGACGGCTGAAGCCGATGCGGAACTGGTTCTGCAGCAGCTCGCCTACGCAGCGCAGACGGCGGTTGCCCAGATGGTCGATATCGTCCTTCACGCCTACGCCCATTGCCACGCAGTTGAGGTAGTTGATGGAGGCCATGATATCGTCAACGATGATGTGCTTGGGAATCAGGTCGTCCATGCGCTCGGCGATGGCATCTTCCCACTCCCCTTCCCCAACGGTTTCCAGCATTTCCTTCAGCACGCTGAAGCGGACCTTCTCCCGGATGCCGTAGGCAGCGGGATCAAAGGACACGAAGCCGGCCATGTCTACCATGCCGTTGGAGAAGACCTTCACATTCTGGTCGCCAACCTTGACGGTAGCGCTGTTGACGCCCTTGGCGGCAAGGGCGCGGGCCATATCCCGGGTGATGATGTCGCCGGGCATAGCCAGAATTTCGCCGGTCATGGGATCGGCAATGGGCTCTGCCAGCTCACGGCCGGACAGCCGGGCAGCCAGATCCATCTTCTTGTTGAACTTATAGCGGCCGACCTTGCTTACATCGTAGCGGTGGGCATCAAAGAGCAGGCCCTCCAGATGAGCAATGGCGGTCTCCACCGTAGGAGGCTCACCGGGACGAAGACGCCGGTAGATCTCCAGCAGACCCTCTTCCCGGGTCTTGAAGGCATCCTTTTCCAGAGTAGCCAGAATTCTGGCATCCTCGCCGAACAGCTCCTTGATCTTCTCGTCGGTGTCCACACCCAGCGCCCGGATCAGGCAGGTGATGGGCAGCTTGCGGTTCTTGTCGATACGAACCCAGAAAACATCGGAGTTATCGGTTTCATACTCCAGCCATGCGCCGCGGTAAGGAATGACGGTGGCGGTGTAGGTATGCTGGTCGGCCTTGTCGACTTCGTGGCCGAAGTACATACCGGGGCTGCGGACGATCTGCGATACGATTACGCGCTCCGCGCCGTTGATGACGAAGGTGCCGCCGTTGGTCATCACAGGCAGCTCGCCCATGAAGATCTCCTGCTCCTTGATCTCATCGGTTTCGGTGTTGCGAAGCCGCACACGAACCTTGATGGGACGGGCGTAGGTAGCATCCCGCTCCTTGCACTCTTCGATGGTATACTTGGGCTTGTCCTCCATGGAATAATCCAGGAAACTCAGCTCCAGCTTGCCGGAGAAGTCGGAAATCACGCCTACATCCCGGAAGACTTCCCGCAGTCCCTCTTCCAGGAACCACTGATAGGAATCCTTCTGGATCTTCAGCATGTTGGGCATTTCCAGGATCTCCTGATACTTTGCGTAGGACTTACGCACGGTCTTGCCAAACAGTTGGTCTTTGACCATATGGATCATCACAGCCTTTCTTTCGGCCTAAGCCGGAATCATGTGTTGCTTGATACGCCAGGATTCGTTGTCAATTTGTTGATAATTCATTCTTGACAGCGGCCATAATCTGTGCTAGAATATTTGTACTGGATAATATGTCTAAAAATACGCATACTCCCACAGTATGGAATACCATTCTACACCATTGGCCTTGTTTTGTCAATGGGATTTTTTTGTTTTACCGGGGCTTTTCCCCGGTTTTTTTGCTTTTTTCAGGGGCGGGCAGCCGGGGTTTCTATTGACCCCGGAGAAATCCATTATTATAATGTAAGCAGATCAGAAAAGGAGGGGTTTTTATGAAGAGCAAGCTCTCTGCCATCCTCGCCGCCGGACTACTGCTTTTGCTTTCCGGCTGCGCCCGGCAGCCTCCTGCGCCCTCAGCGCCCACCACCGAGCCTATCCAAACCACCGCGCCTGCGGAAACCACCGCCCCTACCCTGCCGCCGCTGGAGGCTGTGAATATCAGAACCTGCTATACCTTCAGCGATTACGCCTACCCCAGCTGCTTTGTGCTGGACGAGCGGACGGTGCTGCTGCACAGCGTTTCCTACGGCGAAGAATACGAAGAAGGATATTCTGAGGGCGAAGCTCCTGCTACCACCACTACCGACCTTGTCATCGTGGATCTGTATACTGACCAGATCCTGCATCAGCTGTCGCTGGAGCAGGAGCTGTATCTGGGCGTGCAGCAGATGCTGGATTTTATCCCTCTGTACGATTATCCTGACGGCTGCATTTATCTGCTCAACCGCCGGCTGGAGCTGATCGGCTCTTTTCATCCGGAGAACACCGACGGCGTGTTCACCTCCGATATGCGCTACTACTATCTGCATGGCGGCCAGATCTGCTGTCAGGATCACCGGGGCAACGCCTTCCCCCTGGATCTGCCGGATTTCGGTCTGCAGATTCAGAGCATCGCCGGCATCGACACCCGCAGTAATGTTCTTCTTCTGAATGTATATACTGAATACTACGGAACAGCCACCTGCCAGGCCGCCCTGGATCTGGCTACCGGAGAGCTGTTGATGCTGTCCATGCCGGACAGCTACGGCACGCTTACGGAAAACGGCGTGTGCTTCCGGCTCTATTCCGAGGATTTCTGCAACTATAATCTGGCTTTTACCGATTGGGGCAGCGATCAGTTCTATTCCCTGAGCCAGTCCATTCCCGATTCGGAAAGCAATTTCAGCTGGCAGATCCCCTACAGCAGCTATTACCTGCACACGGAATATCTGCCGGAAGAGGACTTCAGCCCCTGCGGCCATAACCTCTACCGCTTCGATCAGGGACTGCAGGCGGCAGACCTGTTCGAATTGCTGGACGGCTGCACCCTGCAGGATGCCATGATCCTGCCGGACGGAAATCTGGTAGGCTTCAGCCAGCGGGAAAGCAAGCTGGAGCTGGTGCTGATTTGCCCGGACAAGCTGGCATTTACCGACCCCGAAGCGCCGGTTCTCTATGATGCGCCGGTTTTCGACGGCGAGATATTGCTCGCCTATCAGGCCCAGAAGGAAGGCCCTGCCCTGCCGGAGACTTTGGCAGAGGTTCGCTGGGAGGCGGATCAGCTGCAGGAGGAATTCGGTGTCACCATTCTCATTTCCTCGCAATGCGCCGATGCCACCGGTGCCTGCGCCTACCCCATCACCACCACCGACCAGGCCGAGCTCTCCGACGAAGCCGCTTACATTCACGATGCCTTGACGGAGCTGCGGTCGGCGCTGGCGCTGTATCCCGAGGGCTTCTTCCGCCAGTTCCGGGATGAAGCCGGCCAGCGGGGTCTGCTGATTTTGCTGGTGGAGACCATTCATTCCGACAACAACGCCATCGGCGTTGCCTATGAGATGGGCAAGTGGTATCCCATCGCCGTGGATGTGACCTACTACGATATGTACTCCACCTACATCCACGAGATCTGGCACGCCACCGAAACCAAGATCACCAATCAGGACTACTGGCTTCTGAACGACGGCAGCTGGGAGGCGCTGAATCCCCCGGAATTCAGCTATTCCTACGATACTACCACCGGCTATATCGACGAAGTGAAATGGACCTATATCAGCGGCGACTGGGGAACCAAAAGCTGCTTTGTGGATTCCTACAGCCGGGTCAACGCCAAGGAAGACCGGGCAAGGCTCATGGAATACATCATGGGCTATGATTACTGGGCGGAGGACCTGATGACCGCCCCGGTGCTCCACCAAAAGCTGGGCATTATGATCCAGGCCATCCGGCAGGTGTTCGACACCACCGGCTGGGAAAATGTCTACTGGGAGCGTTTCCACCCCGAAGCATAATAAAAACGGCCTGCCCCTTTGTGTGTTGGGCATAGGGATATGCGCAACACACCGTGATATAGCTTTGCTTTGAAAACGTTAAGGAAAAATGGACTTTCGCAAAATCTGCGAAAGTCCATTTTATTATTTATTTCGTCACGAAGTGACACCACAACATGCCCTTGGGCATATATCACTTTTATCACATTTCCGAAGGAAATATATCACTTTCCCGACAGGGAAAATACCACTGGGAGTTGTGAAAACCCCTTTTCGCAACTCCCTTTCGGGCAGGCCGTTTTGCAGTTTTTTACAGAGAAGAGTATCCGTGGCTGTTGACCAGGGCATCCAGCCGTCTGCCCTTCTTGCAGTAGGGGCAATCCTTATAGTCATAGCTGGCATAGTCGGGCAGGTCCGCCAGATTGTAAACAGACCGCACCGGCTGTCCGCTGACCTCGCCTACCGCGCTGTACAGCGCCGCAACACCAACCACTTCGCCGCCATAGTAACTGATGGCTTCGATGCTCTTGTTGGCGGTATAGCCGGTGGTCACAGAGGCCATCAGCACCAGCACATGCTTGTTGCGGATCATAGGCTGAATGTTGTCGCGGAAAATGATCTGGGAGTTGGAGTTGTACTCCGGCTCGACCACATAGACGGTCTTGTGGGCATTGATGCTGCGGAAGCCGCTGTCCACCAGCTCCTGGGCAAGGCAGGTGCCGATGACGGACATGCCGTCCAGACACAGAATGGTGTCAACGGGAGTGTTGTTCTTAAAGGTGGAAACCATCTGTCTGGCAATGTCCTTGGCTTCGCTCAGGCGGGTCTTCTGGTAAGTGATATCAATGTAGTAGTTGATATGGCTGTGGTTGGTGGCAAAATGGCCCCGGGCCACACGCAGCGGCACATTTCCGTGCCTTACGGGCAGGTCAACAATTTCAATCATGGTCGTTTCCTCCTGTTGGTTTGTAAAATCAAAAACGCTTTTCAGTTCTCCGGCAGCAGCGTTTTCTCCGGAGCAGCTGAAAAACGCTTTTTTTGATTATACTCTGCAGCAGCACCAAAATGCAAGAAAAATCCAGCTGTAAAGCTAGCTAAAAATCGCCCTTTATTCTTGTGCAGATTGCCGTTTGATCAGCTGGGGTTCCTGCCGCAGAAACTGGTTGGCGATGATCCGGCAGATCTCCTTGTTGGCGATCATCTCGTGGATCTCCGGCAAGGTCACCCAGCGCACGCCGTCGGTCTCCCCAGGCAGCAAGGTGATTTGATCCAATGTGCCGTTCCATTTCAGGCAGTAGAAATCGTAGAACACATTCCGGTCCCGGTCGGAACCAATGTATTCAAAATCCCGCTCCGCAGCCCGGATCCCAGTCTCCTCCATCAGCTCTCTGGCGATGGCTTTGCGGCTGCTCTCGCCCGCCTGCGCCGCGCCGCCGGAATTTTCCCAGGTTCCGGCATAGCTTTTGCCGGGCGCCCGGCGGGTCAGCAGCACCCTGCCTTCGCCGTCATACACCCACACGCAAACCACCAGCCCGTACTCCCCCGGTTTCCAGGGAGTTCCCCGCTGATGCAGTCGCCCGGTGCGGCGGCGGTTTCTATCGTAAATGTCGTTAAATTCCATACCTGCGACCTCTTGTAACAAACATAGTGATATCTTACCACAGTTCCCACAAAAAGGCAACGCCCAAACTTCTTAGGCGGAGGAACGCAAATTCGGGATTGCATTTTCCCGCCCCTTCGTGTATAATGCAAGCACTCCCGGAAGGCCGCACGCCATGCCCGGCAGCATTCGCGGGGACGGCACAAGCCCCTTGGGAGCAAAAAAGTATATTTCCGGGTGTAGCGCAGTTGGTAGCGCGCCTGCTTTGGGAGCAGGATGCCGCGAGTTCGAGTCTCGCCACTTGGACCAAATAAGTAAGAAGGTTTTGTATCAAAACCATCGTGCTTTTTCTATATTTGTTGATATTTACACTGCAATATAATATAATCTATTCGGCAACTTGAATTTATCGAACAACAAATCACAAAGGAGTGAGTAAAATGGCATTGACCGATTATGAGAAATTCTGGGATGAAATTTCCCAAGTGGAAGAAGTCGATTATGACGACGAGATGATAAACCGCCTTTTGAGGTTTAAAGCGATTCAATGCCATTTGCCGGGCGTTCGCAAAATACTGGATGTAGGTGCAGCGACGGGTGCTTTTTCTATCCCGCTGGCACGAATGGGCTTTGAGGTTGTTCATCTGGATTTATCCGATGAAATGATAAAGACAGCGAAAGAAAAAGCCGCAGACCTGACCAATATCCGCTTTGTCAAACAGGATGCAGCCTGTCTTGATGTATTTGAGGACAATGAATTTGATTTGGTTTTGTGCTTCGATGGCGCAATTTCTTTCTCTGGACGTAAGGCAGGCAATGTGATTTCTGAAATTTGCCGAGTTGGCAAAAAGGTAATGCTTTCTGTTTCTAGTAAAAGCTGCATGACAGCCACATGGTTGAACTACAGCCTTACCAAGTTGAATCGTATCCATCCATCTGTAAAGGATATGATGGAAACTGGTTATTTCAACAAAGACAACTATGATGATGCCGAAGAACTGACTTCTATTGCCGAACTGAAAGCCTATGATGTTGACGAGTTGCGGGATGTATTGGACAAAAATGGGATGAATGTTTTGGAATGTCGCAGTATTGGCAGCTTGACACATCTGTATTTGATGCACCTTTATCGGCAGAACACCGCCAATGGTGTATACGAGAAAATCAACGCGATTAGCACAGACAAAGACTTTCTCGAAATTTGCGACTATTACGATAAATTCGTTATGCCTAATGGCATGGGTAGTTTTAGACGAGCAGGATTATTTGCAATAGCCGAAAAACCGTAGTACAAATTTCAATTTGACAAGCTGATTAGCATGGTTTCAATCCCAAAAGAGAGTTTCACTTCGCGATTAATAGTTTCATTTTTGAGTGAAACCAAATGAAACTATTTGAAACCGTATGAATTGCTGCATACATGCCCCGGGTGTCTGCGACATAC
>JAZSGN010000035.1:0-21350 GCA_045532755.1 Faecousia sp. | reverse complement strand
GCTGTTTAACGACGCGAGCATGGAATTGATGGAGCGAACCGCATATCCCTGTGCGATCAGATCGTTCTTCCATCTCGCTACGACCTCCTTGGTCACAGCTTCACCCTCGGTATATTCCATAAACCTACGGATATCCCGAAGATATTTCTCGCAGGTGGCAGCGCTTTTCTCCTCCTGCTTCAGCCATTTTACAAAGTTCTCCAAATGATCGTTGGTCAGATTTCTTCTTTCCATAGTTTTTTCTCCTTTTTGTGTTAGTGATTGATATTTTGCCCCTGCACTATTGAAAAAATCAAGCCAATGCGATATAATCTCCATATTGTATGGGCCATTTTCTTAAAAATGGTGTAAAAATGGTGTAAAAGCCAACACCCTAAACGAAAAAACCATTGGAAATAAAGGAGATATGAGTATATATGAAATTAGGTATCGTAGGATTGCCCAATGTCGGCAAATCCACTTTGTTCAACGCCATCACCAACGCCGGTGTTCCCGCCGACAACTATGCGTTCTGCACCATCGACCCCAATGTGGGCGTTGTTTCCGTGCCGGACGAGCGGCTCAACTGGCTGTCTAACTTCTATCAGCCCAAGAAGACCACCCCCGCCGTTGTAGAATTCGTGGACATTGCCGGTCTTGTTAAGGGCGCGTCCAAGGGCGAAGGCCTTGGCAACAAGTTCCTGAGCAACATCCGCAACACCGATGCCATTGTCCATGTAGTCCGCTGCTTTGATGATTCCAATGTGACCCACGTGGAGGGAAGCACCGACCCCATCCGGGACATCGACATCATCAATCTGGAGCTGGTTATGGCGGACATCGAAATGGTGGAGCGCCGCATCGACAAGTGCCAGAAAGCCGCCAAGAGCGGCGACAAGCGCTTTGTGCGCGAAGGCGAGCTTTTGACCGAGCTGCTGGCCCACCTGAACGAAGGCAAGCTGGCCCGCACCTTCACCGATGACGAAGCGGATATGGCCATCATCGCCGCTTCCGACCTGCTGACCCTGAAAAAGACCATTTATGTTGCCAATCTGGCTGAAAGCGAAATCAATGAGCCGGATTCCAACCCCCATTACCGGGCAGTAAAGGCACTGGCAGAAGCCGAGGGCAGCCAGATCATTCCCATCTGCGCCAAGCTGGAGGCCGACATTGCCGAGCTGGACGATCCCGAGGAAAAGGCCATGTTTATGGAAGAGCTGGGTGTGGCAGAATCCGGACTTGACCGGCTGATCCGCAGCTCCTATGCGCTTCTGGGTCTGATCTCCTTCCTCACCGCCGGCACCGACGAATGCCGGGCATGGACCATCAGGAAGGGCACGAAAGCGCCTCAGGCCGCCGGTAAGATCCATACCGACTTTGAACGGGGCTTCATCCGCGCCGAAGTAATCGCCTTCCAGGATATGCGCGATTGCGGCACAATGGCAGCCGCCAAGGCAAAGGGTCTTGTCCGCAGCGAAGGCAAGGAATATGTGATGAAGGACGGCGACATCGTCAACTTCCTCTTTAATGTGTAACAAAAAAAGTGTGCTGACCGGCCGGTCAGCACACTTTTTCATTTCTTTTTCTTTACATAGGCCAGCGACTGCTCCAGATACTGCTCCCAGGGATACTCTCCGGTCTCCTTATTCCAGCGCATGGCATCCCGAATCGCCTTGCACAGATGCTCCAGCTTTGCCTGCATCGCCGGCGAAGCAAAGACATCCTCACAGCCATCCATCATGGCAAACGCGAAAAACTGCGCCCGGTCTTCCTTGGGATAGGTCATGGAAAAGCTGTCGATAAAGGCCCGATCCTCTCCTGCGAGGTAGGTGGTATCCTTGCGGTTTTCATACAGCTCATAGCTGAAATCATACTGGAACTTCTTGGGGTTGTTGGTGCTCCAGGTGTCGAAATAAGAGGTGTTGCTGAAAATAAAGGTCTCCATGGCGTGGCAAAGTCCATGGTAGCAATCCTCTTCAAAGCGCTCACCCAGACACACCGCAATATAAGCATTGCCATCCACCCAATACTGGATCCGGCGTTCCTCGTTGCTAATCTGCCGCACCAGATTGATGTGGAAGATGCGGTCCTCGGAATGCTCCGCCATTTTTTTCAGCATGCCCTCCGGGAATTTTGCCAGCATGCCGTCGAGACACTTCAGCGCCTTTTCCAGCGGCTGCACCATATATTCATGGGTCAGCTCATAATCCTCCGGCTGCACCATATCCTCGGGGAAAATGGAAATATCCACATCATACCGCTGGGAAATTTCCTCCGCCAGCTTTTGGCATCGGGCAAGGCCCTGGGTATCCGGCGATTCATAAGTAAAGTTTTCGGTGATATAGCCGGAAGCCTGCGCCTGGGTGCTCAGGTCCGTATTCCACTGCAGCAGCACACTGCCGCCTTCGCTGTCGGTTCCGAGAACCCACAGGCAGCTGCCGCAGTCGGCAATATCCGTAAGGGTTTGCAGCCCCGGCAGAACGGTGAATGTAACCCGGCTGCCCGCCTGAAGATCATACAGCTCTGCAGCCGTGCCGAAGTCCTCCAGCTGTCCGGCGGTTACAACGGCGTTTCGCTCCATCAGCGGGAAACAGGGAATCTCTGTGTCCTTGGGCGCAAACAGCTGATTGCCCCCCTCTTTCGTGCCAAACACCCGCTTTTCTACGCTGCCTTCTGTCTGCTCGAAGAAGTAGCGGTCATCCCGGCTGTAAAACCGGAGGATGCTGTCGGAGGAAGCCAGAGTCTGTCCGTTTTCCGCAGAAATGAACTGAAGGCTGCTTTCGCCGTCCATGTCCTCCACCCGGCACACCAGCACCGTATCGGAAAAAGCCAGAGAGCAGATGGTCTGATTCCGGCAGGAATATTCCTTTACCAAACGGGTAACGCCGGTGCCGATATCCATAGCCCGAAGGCCCTGGGAAACGCCGTAGTACACCGTTTTCATGTCAGCAGACAAAGCCGGTTCGCCCATGATGGGCTCAGAGAAACTGATTCTGCGAAGCTCCTGCAGCTTCTCATTGAGGATCACCACCTCCGAGCCCCACAGGCAAGCGATGCGGTCTTCGGTGATCCGAAGCACCTTGCTGCCCTGGGGCATGGCAACCTCCGCGCCGGCTCCGGGATAGAAGCAAAGGCCCTCCTCCCCGATCAGCAAAAGCCGGTTGCCTACCGCCTCGATGCCCGTAATATCGCTGCCGGCCAGCGAATAGGAAGTGATCTCCTGGGCAGGCTCGGTTTCTACCGTGGGCAAAACCGTAGTCTCCGTGTGAGACGGCCCGGTTATCGACGGCTCGGTAGGCAGATCCTGATTGCCGCAGCCGGTCAGCATCAGCGCCGCCAATGCAAAAACGATCCATTTTTTCATGCTTACTGTCTCCTTGCCAATGTGTAATCGTCACCCTGCCGGTAATAAGGACACCTTTCCTGCTTGCAGGCAAAGAAACGGTACACTTCGTCCTCATCCAAATCCATCATGCAATAGTACTCGTCGTACTCTTCGTCGTAATCATAGTTCCAGCAAGTCTCGCAAAGGCTGCTGTCCATAATCGCACCTCCAAGAATCTGTAAGTTCAGCCAAGGGTTTCCAGATAAGTCACCACATCAAACGGGCGCAGCTTTTCATCCTTACGCAGGTACAGCGGGTGATGGGGATGTCCCTTTTTGCTTGTTTTTCCGGCGCAGTACCAGCGGGCGCCGCAGGCTTCTCCCGCCGCCAGAAGATCCCGCAGGCACTGGGGCAGATAGTCCCGTTTTTCGATGATCGTTCCCCATGCCGCCCAGACCGCCGGTGTCTTTCCGATGGAAAGCACATAGCGGAAGGCTTCTAAATTTTCCTGATGCAGCCGCAGGTTGCACTGCCGCTCCATAGTATCCGGGTCTGTGGCCCGCTGGGCATAGACATTGAACATCAAAAAGCTGTCAAACCCGTTTCCCAGCGCGATACGCTCCACGGATTTGAGGGTATTGTCCAGCGCATCGGGTCTGGCAGTAGAGGGATTGATGCCGATGCAGATCAAAGGGTTTTCGCCTCTTGTTCCCAGTATGTAGCGGTATTCCGAATAGAAATTGGGAGCGTAGAGCCATTTCGCAATGTCATACTCCGGGCTGGGGGTATTCGCCGCCTCCAGCGCCTGGGCAAAGGTGACCAGCTCCAGCCGGTCGGTCGTTCCGCTTGGAATATGCATCGTCACTGCCCCACTTTCGGAAACCAGCAGCTCTGGGAAGGATCATAGAAATCGCATTCCTCTTTCTTTCTGCCGGTTTGTTTCAGCCATGCGGCAAAGGCCGCATCCAAAAAGGGATACACACCCTCCATGCCCTGCTGCAGCAGCACCGCTTCGCCGGTAGCCAGATGCAGCTCGATCACAATCTTGCCGCCGGCATTGTACAGCTGCTGCCCGGTGATCTGACAGAACCGGTATTCTTTGGTTGCCTTTCCAAGACCAGACACCAGAAAGGTCTCCTCGTTATAATACACACCAAAGGTCAGGTAATATACCAAAAGGCCAACGCCCAGCAGCATTGCGATCACGCCGCCAGCCACCAGCGCCAGATAGGTATGGGTGATACCGCTGATCAGGGCGACCACACCCAGCAGGATCAAAAATAAGCCTGCCAGCGCATAGAATTTGCTGAGTTTTACACTCAGCCCGCTTTTATGCTGAGGCTTGCTCCGGAAAAGCCTGGAAAAGCCTTTATCCAGCCCATAGCAAACCGCAAATACTGCAGCAGCCAAAATCAACAGCGCAACATACTTCATAATATTCTCCTAAGCCCAAAGTACCAGATCCACCGGAACATCGTACTGCTCCGCGGGAAGCTGCTCCAGCAACTGAAAATCGTAACAAAGAGCCACCGTCGGGTGATTCGGCTCTTGTTCCAGAAATTTATCGTAAAACCCGCCGCCATAGCCAATGCGGCGACCCTTCCGGTCGAAAGCCAGACCCGGCATCAGCACCAGCGCATTGGGGTCCTTGGCAACCGGTTCATCGGCAATAGGCTCCGGGATCCCGGAATAGCCCTTTTCCACCTGGGAAAGATCCGGCAGGTAAATAAAGCGCATGGTGTCGCCGTAAACCTTCGGTACCGCCACAAGCTTACCGTCACGCAGAGCCTGCTCTAAGATCGGCTCTGTGCGAACCTCCTGATTATAGGGCAGATAACCGTAGAGCACCTTGGCATTGGCGTACAGCTCCGTAGCCAGAAACTTTTCTGCTAGGAGCCGGCTTTTCTCCTGGATCTGCTGCGGTGTCATTGCCCGTTTTTGCAGACGGATCTGCTTTCGAAGCTCAGCTTTGTTCATGCTCTGCCTCCGACTTCCCTGCCCGAATGGTATGAAACCACAGCACAATGGCTGCCTGCCCCAACAGGCCAAGCAGGAACATCTTCCAGATATTCGCCCCGGCAAACACCAGCAGCGTAATGTACACCGTCATCAGCACGCCCCATACGATCAGCGAGATCAGCAGCAGATTCCACCGATAGTTTCTTCCGGCGCTGAGAAGGCTCAGCAGCACGATGGCATTGACGGGAACCGCGTAAACAAAGCACACCCAGCTTTCGGAAATGCCAATGCTGGAAAACACCACATACACCGTCAGCGCAACGAACCACACCAGAACAGAACACAGCAGCAGTACATTGCCGGAGGCGCAGCGGCGATAGTTCTTCTTTTTTTCCGGCTTGCGGGATGCCTGGGGCGCTTCTTCGCCGATCAGCTCATCCACCGTTACGCCAAACAGCCGGGACATCTGAATCAGCACCGCAATATCCGGTACAGATTCTCCCCGCTCCCATTTGGAAACAGCTTTGTCGGAATAGTTCAGTTTTTCTGCCAGTTCCGCCTGGGTAATGCCGGTTTGGCGCCGCAAACGGGCAATGTTTCCGCCGATTTGGATCTTGATTTTTTCGCTTTCCATATTTTGCCTCCAAACCATATTAGATACATTTTACCAAAAAAACCGCTGTATTGCAACCGCCAAATTTTTTGCCCCAGAAACGAAAACGCCCCCTGCCAAAGCAGGGGGCGTATGTAGTCATTAGTCCTCGGGGAACAGCGCCTTTTCGCAATACTGAATAATGGAGCTTCTTGTAACGATGCCGATAAACGCATCCTTATCATCTACCACGGGGACAAAATTCTGATTCTTGGCCCGGGCGATCAGATCGCGCATATTGGTGGTGACTCTGACGGGAATATGATCTTTTCGGTGGTTGATCTCGGTGATGCGGTGGGCTTCTGCCTGCCGCATATCCATGTAGCACATATTCTTGATTGCCCATAGCAGATCGCCTTCGGTCAGCGTTCCGCGGTATTCTCCGCGGCGGTTGAGGATCGGCAATCCCGCAAAGCCTGCGGCTTCCATTTTCTCCAGGGCCTGGCGAATGGTGTAGTCATCATACAAGAAGGCGCACATTGCCTTCGGTGTCAGGAAAAATAAGATATTGTCCATAGCGGCTCCTTTTCTGCGCTCATTGGAAGCACTTGCTTCCTCTAACATTATAGCACACTTTTGCAAAATAAGCATGAAAACTTATTGTGAACAAGCCTTAAACGTGCCGAAATTCACCGCCATATATTGTGCAGACTGCACAATTCAGGTATTAAATTTGAAAGGGCTCTCGTCGAAAGTTGCAAAATAGTCGGCAGGAGTCTCTGCGCGGCGGATCTTAGTGAAAGATCCGTCGGGATGCAGCAGCACTTCCGCGGAACGGAGCTTGCCGTTGTAGTTATAGCCCATGGAGAAGCCGTGGGCGCCGGTATCGTGAATGGCCACGATATCGCCGATCTTGATCTTGGGCAGGCTCCGCTCAATGGCAAACTTATCGTTGTTTTCGCACAGGCCGCCGGTCACATCATACACATGATCCAAAATGGCGTTTTCCTTGCCGAGAACGGTAATGTGGTGGTAAGAGCCGTACATGGCAGGCCGCATCAGGTTTGCGGCGCAGGCGTCCAGACCCACATACTCCCGGTAGATATGCTTCTGGTGCAGCACGGTGGAGATCAGGTGTCCGAAGGGCGCCAGCATAAACCGGCCCAGCTCCGTAAAGATGGCCACATCCCCCATGCCTACGGGGGTCAGGATCTGCTCGTACTTCTGGCGCACGCCCTCGCCGATGACCCGAATGTCGCAGCAGGGCTGCTCGGGGCGGTAGTCCACGCCTACGCCGCCGGACAGATTGACAAATGCGATATGCGCTCCGGTAGCATTGTGCAGCCGGACAGCCAGCCGGAACAGATTGCCCGCCAGCTCAGGATAGTACTCGTTGGTGGTGGTGTTGGAAGCCAGGAAGGCATGGATGCCGAAATGCTTCACGCCCAGCTGCTGCAGCCGGTTGATGGCGCCGGCCATCTGATCCTCGGTCATGCCGTACTTGGCATCCCGGGGCATATCCATGATGGTGTTGCCCAGGCTGAAGGAACCACCGGGGTTATACCGCAGGCAGACCGTATCGGGCATCCGGTCGCCGGCGATCTCGGCAAGGAACTCCACATGGGTGGCATCGTCCAGATTGATGTACACGCCCATTTCCACCGCCTTACGCATATCCAGCTCCGGGGTAACATTGGAAGAGAACATGATATCCCGTCCATAGACACCGGAGCCCTCTGCCAGCAGCAGCTCCGTATAGGTAGCGCAGTCGCAGCCGCAGCCCTCCTCGGAAAGCAGCTTAACGATATAGGGATTGGGCGTTGCCTTCACCGCAAAAAATTCCTTAAAGCCCTTGTTCCAGGAAAAGGCTTCATTCAGATCTCTTGCCCGCTGACGAATACCTGCTTCGTCGTATACATGATAGGGCGTAGGAATCTGCTGGGCAATTTCCTTTGCCTTTTCCAGCGTGATGAACGGTGTCTTTTTCATGTTCTCCCTCTTTTCCAAACAAATAAACCCTGCGCTTTCCACGCAGGGTAAACACTTCGGTCTTCCCCCAGGTCAGCACTCCATCAAACGATGACAGTTCTGCATGATTCCATGCAGCCCCAGGAAGCCCTGCGCGGCAACAGCAGCCACCTTCGGCGCCGGACAAATTCCCTGCAAAGCAATTGCCTGATCTTCGCAGCTACACACACCCGGCGCAACCTCAGCCTTGGTTATGGACATAGTTTAACGGATTACGCCCAGATTGTCAACACTTTTTACAAATTTTAGCAGGCCAGAATGTGAAATCTACCCAAAAAATCAGCGTTGCCCCGTCCCCTTTCCTCTGTTTGTACCGCCGGCATGGTTTTTCTGCATAAAAAACCGGCCTGCAGAAGCGAATTCCGCAGGCCGGATTTATTTTATTCCTCAGATGCCTGATCAAAGAACAAAGGTCTGCCGTCGGCAGGGCCGATGGGCCGGCCTTCCATGCAATCGGTAAACTGGCTGCCGGTCATGGTTTCGTGCTCCAGCAGGAAATCCACGATCTGCCACAGCTTCGCCTCGTTCTCCCGCAGGATGCCGGCGCACTGCTCGTAGGCCTGATCGACCATGGCCTTTACCTCGTCATCGATGGTGGTAGCCACCTTTTCAGAGTAGCCCTTGGTAGTCTGGTAATCTCTGCCGATGAACAGCTCTTCGCCGCCGGCGTAGGAGATCGCCCCCAGCTTGCGGCTCATGCCGTAGCGGGCTACCATATCTCTTGCCAGATCCGTCACCCGGTCGATATCGTTGGATGCGCCAACGGAAATGTCGCCGAGGAACAGATCCTCCGCCACACGGCCGCCCAGCAGACCTACGATCTGCTCATACATCTCGTTTCTCGTAGGATTGGTAGAATCCTCCCGGGGAATGTGCCAGGTTGCGCCCAGGGCACGGCCGCGGGGTACAACGGTGATCTGCATCACAGCCTGCTGGGTGGGCAGATGATACATGGCGATAGCGTGACCGGCTTCATGGATGGCGGTCACCCGCAGATCTCTGCGGTTTCTCACACGGCTGCGCTTTTCCGGGCCTGCCAGAATCTTCATCATGGCATCGCTGACATCCCGCATACTCAGAGCGGGGCGGTTATCCCGGGCAGCCAAAATGGCAGCCTCGTTCAGAAGATTGCTCAGGTCTGCGCCGGTAAAGCCGGTGGTGACACGGGCAATGGCTTTCAGGTCCACCGTTTCATCCATCTGCTTGTTTCTGGCGTGGACCTGCAGGATCTCTTCTCTTCCCTTGACATCCGGCGCGCCAACATAGATCTGCCGGTCAAAGCGACCGGGCCGCAGCAGCGCGGGGTCCAGAATATCCGGGCGGTTGGTAGCCGCCATCACAATGATACCGGAATGGTCGGCAAAGCCGTCCATTTCTACCAGCAGCTGATTCAGGGTCTGCTCCCGCTCATCGTGACCGCCGCCCATACCGGAGCCTCTTCTGCGGCCCACAGCATCGATCTCATCGATAAAAATAATGGCAGGAGAAAGTTTTTTCGCCTGATCGAAAAGGTCGCGGACACGGCTTGCGCCTACGCCCACATACATCTCCAAAAAGTCGGAGCCGGAAATGGAGAGGAACTGCACATCCGTTTCGCCGGCAACCGCCTTGGCAAGCAATGTCTTACCGGTGCCGGGAGGGCCTACCAGCAGCACGCCTCTGGGGATCCGGGCGCCGATGCGGGTGAACTTATCGGGGTCCCGCAGGAAATCCACGATCTCCTGCAGCTCCTGCTTTTCTTCCTCTGCGCCGGCAACATCCTGGAAAGTCACCTTTTTCCCCTGGGGAACGCCCAGAACCGTGGGGGCTTTGCCGAAATTGCTGCCGGGATGTCCACCGGCCGCTCCGCCGAGGCGCAGCGAGAAGATGAACCAAACGATCAAAATGGCCAGACCTGCCAGAATCAGCGGAAGCACATATTGAAAGGGAGAGCTGGGAGTATCCGGCAGGAAGTTATAGCTTTCCAGCGTACCTGCCTCGTACTGGGCCTGAATGGTGTCCCACATTTCCTGGCGGAATTGCTGGGGGTCTGCCAATCGGGCTACAACGGTAGTTTTATCCTTATAGGGCTGATGCAGCTCCATTTTGATATTTTGGTCCTGCACCACAAAGCTTTTGATCTGGCCGTCCTCCAACATCTGCACGATGGTGGAATAGGGAACATCCGCACCCGGCTCAAACAGGCCAAACATCCACGCAAACAGAACGCCCAGAACCAGAATGTAAACAAGAATGCTGATTATACTGCCTTTTTTCAAAATTGGTTCTCCTTATGATTGGTATACTTCCGGCTTCAGCACCCCGATAAAGGGCAGGTTGCGGAAATGCTCATCGAAGTCCATTCCGTAGCCTACTACAAATTCATTGGGGATCACGAAGCCGGTATAATCCGGCTGCAGGGTCACTGCGGGATTCCTCCGCTCAGGCTTATCCAGCAGGGTGCAGATCTTCAGCGAAGCCGGCTCTTTGCTCAGCAGATGCTGATAGGTAAAGCTCAGAGAGTTGCCGGTGTCATAAATATCTTCCAGAATCACAACATGGCGGCCCTTGATATCCGAGGAAAGATCCTGCTTGACGATCATCTTGCCGGTAGATTCCGTACCCTTGTAGGAGGAGATCCACATAAAGTCAAATTCGCAGGGGAAATCCAACGCCCGGACCATGTCCCCGTAGAATACGACAACACCCTTCAGCACGCCCACAAAAACGGGGTCCTTATCGGCATAGTCCTGCTTGAGCTGCTGGGCGAGCTGCGCCACCTTTTCGCGAATCTGCTCTTCGCTGATGAGTACCCGCTGGATATTCTGGATCATGATAGAAACCTCCATAGCATTATATATAGTCTTCACTGGAAACTACAGTTTCAAACCGCACCGCAAAGCCAATGGCTTCGGGGCTTGGCTGCCGCGCAGCTGTGCCGATGCCCCGCACCAGCAGAACGCCGGCGCTGTCGGCAAGAACAGGAATCTGATCCCGTTGGGTCTGGGGAATTTTTTTATCAATAAAGAGTTTTTTGAGGGATTTCGTTCCGCCGGAAAGGCGAATGGTATCTCCCGGCTCCCGGGAGCGGACTGTCACCGGGCCTTCCGGGTAGATCACCGCTCCCTGGGGTGCTTTCCCCGGCTCTAACGAGGTCACCACGATCCGCACCGCTGCCTCCTCAATGAGAAGCTCACCGGGGCAAGGCAGGATTTTTGGACGGATTATCTCCGGCTGTGCCAGTTTTTCCAGGGAGTCGTAGCTGCGCCCTACCCGGATATTGCCGGGATAGCAGGTCCACGCAGAGGGGTTATCAGAAAACGCCAGCGCTTCCGCCTGCCGGATATGCGCCATCTGCAGATCCCGAACGCCCCACTGGGTAAGCGCTGCCGCCAGGTACCGGCTGCGAAGAGCCGGCTCCATGGCTTTCAGCCGGGAAACCGAAAGCTTCTCCCCCAGATCTTTGGGTGTCAGGGCTGCTTCGTCCTCCCGCAAATCCATAGCCATAGCGGATAGATTCCGGCTGATCTGAGGATTTTCCCGATACAGCAGGGGCATTACGCTATGGCGGATGCGGTTACGAAGAAATTGCTGGCTTTCGTTGCTGCTGTCGGTTACCCAGGGGATGCTGTATTCCTCCAAAAAGGCCAGCACCTCCTGCCGGGTCACATTCAGCATGGGGCGGATGATACACTGGCGCACCGGCGCGATTCCTCCCAGGCCTTTCAGTCCCGTACCCCGCACCAGCCGCATCAGGACAGTTTCCGCGTTATCATCGGCAGTATGGGCGGTAGCGATCTTGCCGGAAAGGGTTGCGAAATAGGCGTATCTTGCCTCACGGGCCGCCGCTTCCAACCCCTTATCCCCTGCCGTTACCGTTCCCCGGCCCACATGCAGCGGAATATTGTAGTCCCGGCAAAAGTCCCTTACGAACTGCTCGTCCCGCAGGGCTTCTTCTCCCCGCAGGCCGTGGTTGAAATGGGCCGCCTCCAAACGGATCGACAGCTTGTCCTTCATCAGATACATGGCCCACAGAAGGGCCATGGAATCCGCGCCGCCGGATACCGCGCAGACCAGGGTATCCCCCGGCTGCAGCATGGCATAGCGACGCAGCATAGCCGAGAGCTTATTCAGCATGCTTCCACTCCCGGTCTGTAAAGGTCTGATACTGGGGCAGCCACTGCATCTTCACCGTACCGATCTCGCCATGGCGGTTCTTGGAAACGATGCATTCGCAGATGCCCTTATCTTCGGAATTTTCGTTGTAGTATTCATCGCGGTAGAGGAACATGACCGAGTCGGCATCCTGTTCGATGGCGCCGGACTCACGCAGGTCCGACAAAATAGGCCGCTTATTGGGCCGGCTTTCTACCGCACGGGAAAGCTGGCTCAGACAGATCACAGGAACGTTCAATTCCTTGGCCATGATCTTCAAAGCCCGGGAAATTTCACCCACTACGGTAACACGGTTCTCGCCGCCCTTACCGTAGCCGGAGCCGGTCATCAGCTGCAGATAGTCGATGACCACCAGGCCCAGATTATCCAGCCGCCGGCACTTGGCATTCATTTCCGCAACGGTAATGGAGGGGTTGTCATCCACCCGGATATCCGTCTGGCTCAGGGAGGTGGCAGCCATACTCAGGTTGTACCATTCTTCGTCCGTCAGCTTGCCGGTTGCCAGCTTCTTGCTGTCCACAAAGCTTTCCATAGAAAGCAGACGCATACCCAGCTGCTCTCTGGACATTTCCAAGGAGAAGAAGGCAACGGTCTTTTTGTACTTCTTTGCCACATTCAGGCAAATATTCAGGGCGAAAGCGGTTTTACCCATAGCCGGGCGGGCTGCCAGCAGCAGCAGGTCCGACTTGTTCAGGCCGTTGATGGTAGAGTCCAGATCCCGCAGGCCGGTGGAAAGACCGGGAATCAGAGAATCCGACTTGCTCAGCTCCTCCAGCCGGTCCAGCACCTTGTGCATAACGGTGCCGATCCGCTCCAGAGAATCGCCGTTTTCGCCCTTTCGCAGGGCGTAGATCTTCTTCTCCGCGCTTTCCAGCATTTCGGCGGCTGTACCCGTCTGGGAGAATACGCTTTCGCTGATCTCCGCCGCAGCCGTCGCCAGCCCCCGGAGCATCGCCTTTTCCCGAACGATGTTGGCATAGCGCTCCACATTGGCGGCGCTGGGGGTGATCTCCATCAGCTGCAGGATGTACTCCCGGGAATTATCGCGGTGAACGCCCAACTCCCGCATTTTGTTCAACACCGTAACAGCATCGATGGCCTCGGAGTAGTTGAACATGGTATAGATCACTTCATAAATTTCCTTATTCTGCTCCAGATAAAAATCCTCCGGGCGCAGAATGCCGATCACATCCGCCACGCAGCGGCTGTCGATCAGTATTGAGCCAAGCACCGCCTGCTCTGCCTCCAGCGAGTGGGGCATCTGACGCTGCAGCAGCTGTTCATCCATACCGTTCTTCCTTCCTTCGCAAAAAGTAGTGGCTCCGCTAATCAGGCCTCTTCGATCTTAACCGTCAGAGGCGCAGAGATCTCGTAACCCAGCTTGCAGGTTACGGTGTAGGTGCCTACATTCTTAATGGGATCGCTGATAACGATCTTCCGCTTATCCAGGCTGATGCCGGACTTTGCCTTCAGGGCATCGGCAATTTCCTGGTTGGTGACCGAGCCGAAGAGCCGGCCTGCGCCGCCGCCCTTGGCGGTGACTACCAGAGTCATCTCCCGAAGCTGCCGGGCGATCTCCAGAGCCTCAGCCTTTTCTCTTGCCGCCTTCTCGGCAGCGGCCTTATCGTTCATACGCATGGTGTTCACAGCATCCGCCGTTGCTTCCATGGCGATCTTTCTGGGCAGCATATAGTTTCTGGCATAGCCGTCGGACACTTCGATCATCTGGCCCTTTTTGCCCTTGCCCTTAACATCCTGCAGCAAAATAACTTTCATTTTGGACTCTCCTTACTGTTCGTAAAACTTTTCGATAGAGGCAACCAGACCGTCCAGCACCTCTTTAACTGTGGTATTCTTGATCTGCGCGCCGGCGATGGCCGCATTTCCGCCGCCGCCCAGCGGCTCCAGGATCACCTGCATATTGGCGCTTCCGATGGAACGGGCCGATACGATCACCTGATCGCCATCGGGGAACAGCACGATGGATGCGGTAATGCCGGAAATGTTCAGCAGCTCATCCGCCGCCTGAGCCGCCAGCACGCGGCTGGTTGGGCCATTGAGGGCAGCGATGGCAATTTCCTGCCGGTAAAGCCGGGCGGATTTGATGATATTATACTTGGCAACGGTATCCTGGAAATCGTTCTGCAGCAGCTTCTTCACTTCCACCGGGTCAGCACCCAGCTGACGCAGGAAGGCCGCGGCATCAAAGGTCCGCTTGCCGGTGCGAACATGGAAGCTCTTGGTATCCAGGAAAATACCCGCCAGCAGCGCCTTGGCCTCAATGGGCAGCACATCGGTCTTCTCCACCGCGTACTGCAGCACCTCTGTCACCAGCTCCGCGGCAGAGGATGCCACCGGTTCGTGGAGGTTCACCACAACGGAATCGATATAGTCCGCCGCGCGGCGATGATGGTCGATGACGCAGACCTTATGAATGGTTTCCAGCAAATGCAGGCTTTCCACCTGATCGGGGCGGTTGGTATCCACCACCACCAGAACGCTGTCGCTGTCGCACAAAAGCACAGCCTCTTCCCCGGAGATAAACACATCCCGGTAGGCTTCCTCAGCAGAGATCTCGTCGATCAGCCGGTGAGAGGCGTTGTTTTCCAGATCCAGCACGATGCGGAAGGGCTTTCCCTTTTTTCTGCACAGGCAGCAAATGCCCACCGCCGCGCCAACGGAATCCAGATCCGCATTCTTGTGGCCCATGACAAACACCTGGCTGCTCTGCTCGATCAGATCCTGCAGCAGGCTGGCGGTGACACGGGAATGGACGATGCTGCGGTGCTCATTTTCCTGACTCTTGCCGCCATAGAAGGAGAAATTGTAGCGGTTCTTCACAACCGCCTGATCGCCGCCCCGGCTGAGGGCCATGTCAATGGAAAGCGCCGCAAAGCGGTAGGATTCCTCAAAGCTGGCGCCCTCTGTGCCGACACCGATGGAAAGGGTTACGGGGATACCCGAAGGGTCGGTGACCTGATGAATGGACTCCAGAATGGCAAACCGGTCTTCTTCCGTCTCCTGCAGGTCCTGATGCTCCATAACGAACAGGAAGCGGTTCTTTTCCATGCGGCGCAGCAGACCGTGGCCCTTTTCTGTCCACTGGGTAAGGGCCTCGTTGATCTTGGCATCCAGGGTAGAGATGGCGCTGTCGCTGAGGTTCTTCGTCAGCTCGTCGTAGTTATCCACCAGAATAATGGCAATCGCCGGACGGGAGCGGATATATTCGTCCCGAACCTGATACAGCTCCGTAAGGTCGGCAAAGTACAGCACGCCCAGCATGCTGCCCAGGGGGTCATCGGTGCGGATCCGGGAGCCGTAGACCCGATAGCGGCGCTTATTCATGGTAATATCCCGGGGGCATTCGTTCTTGCCCGTAGCCAGCCAATCGATATCCAGATCCGGAACCAGCTGATCCAGCGTCACTTCCGAAAGGCCCTCGCGGTAATCCGCGGCATGGGCAAAGGCATCGTTGGCAAAGAGCACCGTCTGGTCGCCCAGCCGCACCAGCAGCATGGGGAAAGGATTTTCTGCCTTATTGGCAGCCCGGTGCTCGCCCACCGCATTTTTTACATAGCGGCGAATTGCCCGCTGGCGGTCCGACCGGCTCAACAGGAAGAAGGTAAACATTACAATTACAATAGCTGCTTCAATGGCAGCCAGAAAATACTGCCGCACTGCGATCGCCATAACAACGAACGCAGCCATCACGGCAAGATAAATTCCCATATTCGGCCGGAGCAGGCGTCCCAGTTTTTTATTCATCCAATCGCCTCCTGTTAACAGACAATATGCCCATAATATTACAGCTTAACGACCATTATAGCAAATTCCGCAGGAAGGTGCAACTGCTTTTCTCACTTTTCCCAAAAATCCCGCCGCCATTTCCGGGGATTGCCGGCTTCATTTTCCCGGTTTTGAAAAAAATAGTATACTTTTGCCCCGGCTTGTGCTATAATACTTTATACTGTGTGCCGAGGGGGCAGCCTCGGGCAAGCATTTCTCCGGCAAACGCCACGCCGGAGCGTCACATACAACAGAATTATTTTGCAGGCGTTTTCTGCGGAAAGGGCGATTCAGGGCCCGGACCGGAGCGGGCGGCTGCAAGCTTTGTTATGCAGTTTTGCAGAAGATCCCCCGGGATCTTCCGAATTTGAAAGGAGTTTTGATACCATTTGGCAGAAAAATTGAAAATCATTCCTCTGGGCGGTCTGGATGAGATCGGCAAGAACATCACCGTTCTGGAGTACGGCAAGGATATGATCGTGGTGGACTGCGGCCTGGGCTTCCCCGATGAGGATATGTACGGCGTGGATCTGGTGATCCCCGACTTTTCTTATCTGGCGGCCAACGCCAAAAAGCTGCGGGGCATGTTTATTACCCACGGCCACGAAGACCACATCGGGTCTATCCCCTATTGTATGCAGCAGGTAAACTGTCCGGTGCATGGCACTGCCATGACCTGCGGCCTGATCAAGCTGAAGCTGGAAGAGCACCGCATTGCCGACAAGGTCAAGTTGGTGACCCACAAGCCCGGTGATGTTGTAAAAGCCGGCTGCTTCAGCGTAGAGTTCATTCATGTAAACCATTCCATCGCCGATGCGGTGGCTTTCGCCATCCACACGCCCGTAGGCACGGTCGTGTTCACCGGCGACTTCAAGATCGATCCCACCGCCGCCGACGGCATGATCGATCTGGCCCGGCTGGGCGAGCTGGGCAATCAGGGCGTGCTGGCGCTGCTGGCCGACTCCACCAATGTGGAGCGGCAGGGCTATACCCCCAGCGAAAATCTGGTGGCAGAGAGTCTGGACCGGCAGTTCAAAAACTGCGACCAGCGGATCATCGTGACCACCTTCGCCTCCAATATGCACCGGATTGCCGCCGTTCTGGCAACTGCCGAGCGCCACGGGCGTAAGGTAGCCGTCACCGGCCGCAGCATGGAGAATATGCTGAAGGTGGCTCAGGAGCTGGGCTATCTGAAGGTAAAGCAAGGCACCATCGTGGAGCTGAGCGCCCTGAAGAGCCTGCCCAAGAACAAGGTGGTTATCGTTTCCACCGGTTCTCAGGGCGAAAACATGTCGGCGCTGTACCGCATGGCCTTCTCTACTCACAAGCAGGTAGACATCACCTCCGGCGACCGCATCATCATCTCCGCTTCCGCCATTCCCGGCAACGAGAAGGCGGTTTCCAAGATCATCAACGAGCTTTACCGCAAGGGTGCCGATGTGGTCTACGAAAAGAGCGAGGGGCTTCATGTTTCCGGCCACGCCTGCCAGGAAGAGCTGAAGATCATCCACGCCCTTTGCAAGCCTAAGTTCTTCATCCCCGTTCACGGCGAGCAGCGGCATCTGCAGCTCCATGGGCGGCTTGCCAAGCAGATGGGCATGAATCCCAAGCACATCTGCATCGGCGAGATCGGCACGGTGTTTGAGATCACCGGCCGCACCTGCAAGGCCACCTCTACCGTTCCTGCCGGCATGGTGCTGGTAGACGGCGCAGGCGTTGGCGATGTGGGCAGCGTGGTTCTTCGTGACCGCAAGCATCTGGCTCAGGACGGCATGATCGTGGTGTGCGTCAACATTTCCTCTCAGGATGGCGCTGTGATCACCGGCCCGGACATCATCACCCGGGGCTTTATCTATGTGAAGGACTCGGAAGACCTGCTGGACGAGCTGCGGGAGGTGGCCATGGAGGCCATTGACCGCTGCCGGCGCAAGCGCATCCGGGATTGGACCGCCATCAAGTCCGCCATCAAGAATGACCTCAGCGGCTATCTCTACAAGAACACCAAGCGAAACCCCATGATCCTGCCCGTGATCATGGAGATCTGAACTATAAAAAGCCTCCCTTTTCCGGGGAGGCTTTCGCGCCATTGGAGGACACCATGCTCTACTACTTTGCCCCTATGGAGGGCATTACCGACAGCGTATACCGCCGGGTGCATCACGCCCATTTCGGCGGCGTAGACCGCTACTATATGCCCTTTTTCTCCCCCACCATGCACCGCTGCCTGACCCCCCGGGAGACCCGGGAGCTTCCGGCTGCCGACAGCGTTGCCTTCCGGGCCGTTCCGCAAATCATGACCCGCAACCCCGAGGACTTCCTCTGGGCCGCCCGGCAGTGTATGGACCGGGGCTATGACGAGGTGAATCTGAATATGGGCTGCCCCTCCGGTACGGTCGTATCCAAAGGCAAGGGTGCGGGCATGCTCCGGGACCTGGATGCCCTCGCCCGGTTTTTTGATCAGGTTTTTGCCGATGCCCCTCTGCCGGTATCGGTAAAGACCCGGCTGGGGCTGACAGGGCCGGAGGAATTTCCCGCTGTTCTGGAAATCCTCAACCGCTATCCCATTCATGAGCTGACCCTCCACCCCCGGGTCCGCAAGGCCTTTTACGCAGGGGATGTCCATATGGATAGCTTCCGCTACTGCCTGCAAAACGCCGCTATGCCGGTGTGCTACAACGGTAACCTCTGCTCAAAGGCAGATATTGAGCGGTTCTGCCGGGAATTCCCCCAGGCAGACCGGATCATGCTGGGTCGGGGTCTGGTAGGTGATCCGGGCATGCTGACCCCCGGCGGCAGTACCGCCGAGGCGCTGGAAGCGTTTATGGCGCAGCTGACGGAAGAATATATCGCCGCCTTTGGCAGCGCCCGCAACGCCATGTTCCGGCTGAAGGATAACTGGCACCTGATGCTCCGCCGGTTTGAAGGCAGCGAGCAGCTGGGGAAAAAGCTGAAAAAAGCCACAGATCTGGCAGAATTTCAGGCTATTACAGCGCAGATCTTCCATACCCTTCCCCTCGCCCCGGCGCTGCAGCCCGATTGGTAACAAAACCGCCATCCCGAAATCGCAATGTCATTCAGTTAAGAAAACCGTGTCATTCTGAGCCTGCGAAGCAGGCGTGAGAATCCGTCCCCATAGGGAAGTGCGGATTGCCACGCACCTGCGGTGCTCGCAATGACAAGTGTAAACTTAATGACATTGCCCGAAACCGGGATGGCGGTTTTTCAGCATTCTCTTTGAATCAGACCAATCATAATGGAGGTGTTCAGCCTTGCCGCATCTACGGGGTAGATGGCGCGAATCGCTTCATCGCAATAGGTATCGAGAAACCATTGTAAGATCTCTTCTTCCGACGACCCCTCCGCCAGCATGCGGCAGATCCGCTGGGCCGTGTCTATGGCGGCAGGCTTCATATTTTTCAGAAACATCGCCGTTTGCTCCCGGGTCAAAAGGCCCATGTGGGGCGCAAGGATCTGCTGAACCGGCAGGCGCAGCACCTTATCGATGGAATCGAGGGTCATCTGATATCCTACGAGATACGAAGGGATCACCTTGTCCGCCCCATCGAACACACCCAGCGTTTCCGAAGAAAGCAGCAGCCCCAGCTCCCGGCAGAAAAAACCTACCGAGCATTTGGTATGCCCCGGCAGTTCCAGCACCTCAAAGCGCCAGTTTCCGGCCTGCACAATATCCCCTTCCCCAACGGAAATATCCACCCGCAGCTGCTGTGCAAGAAACGGATATTCCCGGACGCCGTTCTGGGCGGCTACGGCATTGTCCAGCCGCCGCATAACCGCCTGCGCCCCCGGCCGGGGGAAAACCTGGGCGGCATAATGGCCGGCAACCACTTTGGCTTCGGGATAGCTTTGCAGAATATAGGCGCTGCCCAGCGCATGATCGTAGTGAGAATGGGTCAGGAAGATGTAATCCAGCTTCCGCTGCCCCAGATAGCCGCGGATCTTTTCCGCCATGGCAAAGCCGGTAAAGCCAAACCCGGTATCATATAAAACCGCGGTTGTGCCATCATCCAGCAAAAAGCCGCTGTCACCGGGCACAACACGCATATCCGTAACTGTGAGCCGATCCACGATCCTCACCTTCCTGAAAACTTTGATTGCTATTATAGCAAACCGGCAGAAAAATGTAAACCGGATAGCCGGAAACACAGCCTGCAAATTTTCTTGAATTTTCAGAAAAAAAGGCTTGACATTTACAAGGCGCGCCGCTATAATAAGCGTGTTCTGTTTGAGCCGCCGGTATAGCTCAGTTGGTAGAGCAACTGATTTGTAATCAGTAGGTCGGGGGTTCGAGTCCGTCTACCGGCTCCAATCAGAGTTAGGTTTTTGTAGACTCGAATAATTCAATTCAATCTGCCGGTGGCAGATTGAACAACCAGTTCAAAAACTGGTTGTCACCTTGATTTAACGAGTCCGTCTACCGGCTCCAATCAGACAGAATTGAATATGGGGGATTTCCCGAGTGGCCAAAGGGGACAGACTGTAAATCTGCTGGCTATGCCTTCGGTGGTTCGAATCCACCATCCCCCACCAGAAAAGAGACACACCGTTTGGTGTGTCTCTTTTCTGCTTTGGATGTGGATTCGAACCGATCTCAAATGCAACATGCCAGTGGCATGTTGCTGCCACCAGTTCAAAAACTGGTGGCTACAATTATTTTTGCCCTTGGGCAAAAATGCAAATCGAATCCACCATAGCGAAGCTGATACTTCACAAAATCTTACCGCTAGAGTCTCTAGCGGTTTTCCTATTTTATACCTAATTGCTTTCATAATCGTAAAATATTAACCCCAAACGAACCATACAACCAAATCTTTTTTCAAGCCGTTATTTACGAACTGAATAATTCATTTATTTTACCTCACAATTGCTTATTGCATAATCTAGTAAAATATTGATCAGCTCATTTCTTGAACGATTTGTTTCTTTTGCCAGTTTGTCCAGATCTTCAACGGTATCCTCTTTAATTCGAATCGAAAATGTTTTGTATCCATCTTCTCCCTTTAAGGTTTTTCTATTTATGATGAGTTTTTCTTTCATTTTTATCACCTCATCATTATTATGCCTTGACATGCGGCTATGTTATATGTTATATTTTATAACATACCAAACAACAGAAAATAAGGAGGTACTTATGAAAAAATTAACTTGCTTCATCTTATGTATGGTTTTGGCTCTAACCTTATGCGCCTGTGGAAATAATATCTCCACAGAGAAAAATAGCCCGGAAGATCTGGCTGCTACTTGCGTAGAAGCATTTGTAGAAAAGGATTTTGAAACCATGCTGGAAACATTCCCCAGTTTTGTAGTGTGTAGTTATGCTCTTGCTTTTTGCAAAAATCCAAATGCTAACATTGAGGCTGTCGCACTTGTTCGTTTGTCAATGATGTGAGACTGGAAAAATTTGATTAAGTTCTAAATGCAGATCATATTTTCTAACTCGTATTGTTTCTGATTGGGAGATATCCAACCAAGCACGGACATCGGGATATTGTTGGAACGATATAGATA
>JAZSGN010000073.1:0-72145 GCA_045532755.1 Faecousia sp. | reverse complement strand
TCACTGAAACCGTAGGTTTCAATATCACATTTTGCGTAGCAAAATATATCACTCCGTCGAAGACGGAATATCACTAAAAACTAACGGTTAGGTGAGAGTTCGAATTCATTTGCAAAATGCCGATAATATCTTTTTTGTAGCCCATAGACATAAAAAACCCCACACCATGCGGTGTGGGGTTTTTTATGGCCATGAGGGGGATTTGAACAATCTAAATGCCACAGTCCGGTGGACTGTGGCTTGCTGCGGGCTCGACCGCAGCAACACCTTAATTTTCGCCTTGCGAAAATGCAAGCAAATCCCTCTCACTCCGCGAAATAACTGTTGCATTTTATGTATATTTTTCGTTATCATATAGTAGAAAGGAGATGATCCCATGAATTTTAAGGATCGAATCACGATCCCCCGCATGATCGTTTTTGCGCTATTGGCTGTGGGCCCTGTTGTTGTAATAGCTGAAGGTATTAAATTTACCAGCGGCTCCATACTATTCTCGATCCCTCTTTTACTGGAATGTTTCCTGCTTCCGCTGGTTGTTCTTTTCCTTCTGTTTCTGATCGTTACATCAGATCAAAAGCTTTTTGTAAAAATTCTGCTTGTTTACGGGCTTTTCATCTTGTTCCTTGTTTTAATTGTCCTTGTAGGCTTATTGGGAAGTTCGGAATCCCTGAAGCACTGGAAAAATGACGAGGCTGCCCAGCCTTATGCACAGGTAACCGACGATTCCACCCTTATGCCGCAGCTTTCCAATATAGGTGCTCCTGAAAAGATAGACTACTACAGCTATCACGCGGAGCATTACATCTTTGCTTGGGATGCAGATATTTTAATTTGCAAATACAACGCATCCGATTATGAAAGCAAGAAAAACGCGATAGACACGGAGTATATTTTCCAAAGCGAGCCAATGACGATTTATGAATATACCGCCGAGCCGACTGCCGAAATCGACGGATACTGTTTCCGCGTTTTATCGGTTAACGGTGAATATAAGCAGGAAATCTATTATCCCAAGAAAATGATGCTCATCGCAATCAATGACACAAATCACGAGATTGTATATATATCGTTTTGTGATTATGACCTGGATTTCATTACTTCCCTGAATGATTTTATCAATACCTATTGCGGCTGGAAGCATATCCGATAAGAATTGGCGTATTGCGCCAGCGGCAAATTCCTCTTCGCTTTTCCTGACCCCTGACAAAAACCTGAAACCCCCGCTCTTCCAACCGGAAGAGCGGGGTTACTGTTTATTCCTTTTTCAGCGCTGCAATCTCCGCTTCCGTCAGATACCGCCACTTACCCAGCGGAAGGTCGCCCAGTTCCAGACTTCCCTCCCTGATACGCTTCAGCCGCAGAACTGTCATATCTGCCATGGCGCACATCCGGCGAACCTGCCGGTTGCGGCCTTCATGAATGGTGACTTCCAGCACAGCCCGGTCCGGCAGCTGGGAAACCAGCTCCGCCTCCGGCTTGCGGATGGTGTAGCCATCGAGGGTCACCGGCTGCCGCAGCCGCTCCAGCTTGGCAGGCGTAAAATCCCGAACCGTCACCCGGTAGACCTTATCTATCTCATGCCTGGGGTGCATCAGGGCGTGGGCAAGAGCGCCATCGTTGGTCAGCAGCAGCAAACCCTCCGAATCCCGGTCCAGCCGCCCAACGGGATAGACCCGCGCGCCGCAATCTGCCACCAGCATGGAAACATCCTTGCGCCCCTTCTCATCGGAAAGGGTGGTCACATAGCCCCGGGGCTTATGGAGCATGATGTACACATTACTCCCGGCAGACGGCAAAGACTTGCCGTCTACCAGTATTTCATCGGTTTCCGGGTCGGCAGACTGCCCCAGCAAGGCAACTTCGCCATTGCAGCTTACCCGGCCTGCCTGAATCAGTTCCTCTGCCCGGCGGCGGGAGCAGATCCCCCGCTGGGCCAGTATTTTTTGCAGCCGTTCCTTCACGACCCGTCACCTCCCAAAAGTTTTTTCCAAAAGGGTACTTTCTCTTCCGGCAGCTGCTCTGCCGTTTCGCCATAAACAAGCCTTACCGTACCCACACTGCTGCCATCGATGCATACATGGGCAGCGCCTGCATTCTGCCCCCGGACCACCGGTGCATAGGCAAAGCCTGCCCCCGGCAGCTCCAGAGTCACCGATTCGCCGGAAGCAAGACAAAAATCAAAATCCTCCGCCGCAACCAGCGGCACTTCCCGCAGCTGCGAGCCGGCAACCTCCACCGAGCCAAGAATCTGCCCGGCGGTTACCAAGCGGCGCATCCGAAAATCGGCAAATCCCTTTTCAAGCAAATCTGCATGGTCTGCCCAATCCTGGGGGGCGTTGATGGTCACGGCAATGAGCCGCCGGCCGTTTCGCTTTGCGCTGGACACCAGAATTCGCCCCGCCGCCTTAGTGTAGCCGGTTTTCACACCGTCCGCACCCTCGACCCGCCACAAAAGCTTATTGTGGTTTTGCAGAACCCGCTCCCCGCAGGTCACCGATTTGGTGGAAACGGTTTTGGCAAAGATGGGATTTTCCATGGCATAGGCCGCCAGTTTCGCAAGATCCAGCGCGGTAGAATAATGGGCAGGGCTGTCCAGCCCATGGGGATTTTCAAAATGGGTATTTTCAAGGCCCAGGGCTCTGGCTTTGTCGTTCATCAGCTGGGCAAATCCCTCCACCGTGCCGCCGCAGTAAATAGCCAGCGCCACAGCCGCGTCGTTGCCGCTGCGGAGCATCAGCCCATAGAGCAGCTCCTGAACCGTCAGCACTTCCCCCTCCCGCAGGTACATGGAAGAGCCTTCCACCCCTACTGCCTCCTTGGGAATCCGCACCCGGTCCAGCACATTACACTGCTCGCATACCACCAGCGCCGTCATGATCTTGGTGGTGCTGGCAATCAGGCTTTGGCTTTCGCACTGCTTTGCGAACAGCACACGCCCGGTGGCCGCATCCAGCAGCACCGCCTTTTGGGCGGAAAGTCCGAAGGCCGGTGTCGGTAAAAACAGGGCGGCGGCCAAAATCCATGCCACCGCCCATGTGATTCGTTTTTTCATAATTCTTCACCCCGGAACAGTATTTGCCGGGAATGAAAAAACTATGCAATCAGCCCTCTTTTTTGGTCCGGGAGTCCAGGAATGCGGAAACCTTGTCCAGCACATCCGGTACCATTTCCACTACACGGTCGGCAGTGGTGTTGGCAGGCGCTGCTACGGGCAGCATGCGAACATTGCCTTCCTTCACGATCAGAAACGCGATGGGAACGATCTTCACACCGCCGCCGGCGCCGCCGCCGAAGGGGTTTTCCTGCTTGTTGACATTCTTCGACACAAAGTCCGAACCGCCGCCGCCGAAACCGACACTCACCTTGGAAATGGGAATGATGGTAACGCCGTCGGGAGTGGTGATGGGCTGACCGATCACGGAATTCACATCCACCATCTCACGGATCTTTGCAATGGTATTTTCCAGCATATTGGGTAAACTCTGGCTCATGAAACAGCACCGCCTTTTCGTTTTTTCTGAATTTTAAGATATTCTTTCAATGCGCGCACCGCGTAGCAAACCACCAGCGCCAGAAGTCTTCCCAGCGTAATGGTAATGTCCATGCGGGCGGTAATTAAGGTTTCATCGGATGTAAAATCGCATTCGATCTGCACATCCCGCTTTTTGATTACAAACCACTCTTCCAGCCTCGGCCACAGGTTTCCCAGCGCCGCCCAGGCTCTTCCGTAGTTGGTTGCAAGGTCGCAGGGGTCGCCCCCGGCCATAATCAGCTTCAGCTTCAGCACATTCACCCGAAGCTTCCGCCGGAAATCTCCCAGAAAGTTCAGCGCCAGCTTTACAAGGGGCAGAAAATCCAGCACGCTGCCGCCCTTCTTCTCGGCCTTGGGCTTTGGAGGCTTGGGCGGCTTTTCTGCCGCGGGTGCCGGTTTAGCGGCCGCCGGGGTATCTGCCGGAGACGCTGCAGGCGCTGCCGCTTCCTCTTTTTTAGGCTTTTCGGCTTTGGGCTTTTTGGGTTTTCGGGGAAACACCGTCAGGCGAATGGGCCCGGCAACGATGCGGACCAGAGGCCCGTCCTCGTCGTAGCTGACGCTGACGCCCAGCGGAAGTATGGCCAGCAGGAACAGCACCCCAAGGGTGATTAGCCAGCCCATCAGCTTCCCTCCTCTATGGCGGTCTGCTCAAAGGCATCCGCAGGAATCTCGAAGCTGACCTTTTCGATCTCCGGCAGCTCCTCCAAAGAGGAAAGGCCGAAGGTCCGCAAAAAGTCCGGCGTAGTTCTATACAGAATGGGACGGCCCGGAACATTCAGCCGCCCGGCTTCTTCGATAAGTTTCTTGTTCATCAGCGCGGAGATGGAGTAGGAGCTGTCCACGCCCCGGATCTGCTCTACCATGGCTTTGGTAGCCGGCTGGTAATAGGCAATGATGGTCAAGGTTTCCAGCTGGGAGGACGACAGCTTGGGAGGCTTTCTGGTTTCCAGCGCCTTGGTGACATACTCTGCCATCTCGCCGGAGGAAACCATCTGGTAGCCCTTTTCCAGCTTCAGGATCCGGATACCCCGCCGCTCAAAGGCCCAGGCATCTGCAAGGGCATCGGCGGCTTTTTCCACCTCGTCGGGGTCAACTTCCAGAGCGAACGCCAGCCGGGAAATATCCACCCGCTCGCCGGAGGCAAACAAAATCGCCTCTATGGTACGCTGCAGCTGTGTTTCTTCCATGGCGTTCACTCCTCTCCGGCTTCGGTTTTCAGCAGTCTGACATTGGGATTCTCGCCGGAGGGATCGTCCTCCAGAGAGACAGAGTTAGATTTGCACATATCCAACAGCGCGATAAAGGTAGCCACGATCTCCGAGCGGCTGCGGCTGCCCTTGAAAAGATTTTTCAGCTTCTCCACGCCCCGCAGCATCAGCCTGCGAAGCAGCTGCCCCGCCTTTTTGCTGACGGGATAGGGCTCTTTGCCAACGATGCCCTTGAAATTCACCGTAGGCGGCGGCAGGCGGCGGTTGTTCCGCTCTGCCATTTCATCGATGGCGTGCAGAAGATCCTCCGGCGAATGGCGGTAGCGGTAGGTTCGATCACGCCGCAGAGGCTCCGGCTCTTTGATAAAGAGGTTTCTGCCGATCTCGTTGCGGGGCTCCAGATAGCTGACCGCTGTGCGGATCGCTTCAATAGCCTCTGCCCGCTGCCGTTCCAGCAGGGACTGCCGCAGCAGATCCAGCTCGCTCTGGGCTTCCGCCTGCTCAGCCTTCGACAGCAGCATTTTGGTTTTGATCAGCATAAGATGGGAGGCCATGGTGATAAACTCGCTGGCGATCTCCATATCCATCCGCTTCATTTCATCCAGATAGGCCAGATACTGCTCCAGAATCGCGGTAATGGAAACATCCTGTATATCGATTTTATTCTTACTCAGCAGTAAAAAGATCACATCCAGCGGGCCTTCAAAGTCCTCCATCTGCTCTGTGCGGGTGTGGACAATGCCCTCCAGACGGTACCGCGGTTCTCCCATAGTACACTCCAAGATTTTTTCACATATTTGGAACTATTATAACATCCATTTTCCAATATCGCAAGAGGTTTGCGAAAAAAGAGCCGCCCCTCTTTACATTTGCAGAGCATGGATTTATAATCGATCTGGTATTATAAGAATCCCATTTACCGAAGGAGTGCATATACCCAGATGAACTACACCATTCACGCCGAAGGGCCTGCCGCCTATATGCAGCTTTATTCCCTTTTGAAGCAGGACATCGTCACCGGTACCTTCCCCTACGGAAGCCGGCTGCCCTCCAAGCGGCTGCTGGCGGAAGAAACGGGGGTCAGCGTGATCACCGTTGAGCACGCCTACGCCATTTTGTGCGACGAAGGCTACGCCGAGGCCCGGCAGCGCAGAGGGTATTTCGTCATCTACCGGGAAGCGGATTTTCTCTTCTCCCCGGACATGGCCCCTCTGCCGGAGCCGACTCACAGCCGCCCTGCCCATTCCGGCCAGTTCCCCTTTTCGGTGCTGGCCAAAACCGCCCGGAAGGTTTTGCAGGACTACGGCGAAGCCATTCTGATCAAATCTCCCAATCAGGGCTGCCTGCCTCTGCGGCAGGCCATCGCCGCCCATCTGGCCCGCAGCTGCGGTATCCATGCATCTGCGGAGCAGATCGTCATCGGCGCAGGCGCGGAGTATCTCTACAGCCTGATCCTGCAGCTGCTGGGAAATCACCGAATCTTCGGCGTAGAAGACCCGGGCTATGAAAAGATCCGCCGGGTCTACGCCGCCAACGGCGTCACCACAGATCCGCTGAAGCTGGGGCAAAAGGGCATCCACACCTCGGAGCTGGAGCGCACCGGGGCCACGGTGCTCCATGTGACCCCCTTCCATTCCTATCCCAGCGGTGTCACTGCCACCGCCTCCAAGCGGCAGCAGTACCTGCGCTGGGCAGAAGGGAGAAACGGCTATATTATCGAAGATAACTACGATTCCGAGATGACCGTTTCCAAAAAGAACGAGGACACCCTCTTTTCCCTTTGCAGCACCGGCCGGGTGATCTACCTGAACACCTTTTCCAGAACGATTGCTCCCTCTTTCCGGGTGGGTTATATGGTTCTGCCCCAGGCGCTGGGGGAAGAATTCCGGCAGAAGCTGGGCTTTTATTCCTGCACCGTTCCCGTGTTTGAGCAGTATATCCTTTCAGAGCTGCTCCGCAGCGGCGATTTTGAAAGGCACATCAACCGCATCCGCCGGGCAAGACGCAAAAGTTTATAACTGGTTATATAAAATCTGATTGTTCTGGTTATTTAACTATTACCAGTTCGGCAATATAATGGAACAAACTTCCTAAGGAGCGATGGATCATGGCATATAAAAAAATCTTGACAATTCAGGACATCTCCTGCGTAGGGCAATGCTCTCTGACGGTTGCGCTGCCCATTCTCTCCGCCTGCGGTCTGGAAACCTGCGTGCTGCCCTCTGCGGTGCTGTCTACCCATACTGCCGGCTTCAGCGGCTACACCTTCCGGGATCTGACCGACGATATGCCGGCCATCCGTGACCACTGGGTCAAAGAAGGCATTTGCTTCGACGCCATTTATACCGGGTATCTGGGAAGCACCCGTCAGGTTGGCTATGTGGCGGATATCTTTGCCGCTAATGGCAAGGATGGCTGCCTGAAAATCGTTGACCCCGCAATGGCCGACAACGGCCGGCTCTACCCCGGCTTTGACGGCGAGTTCGTGGAAGCCATGAAGTGGCTGTGCGGTCAGGCCGATTATGTGCTGCCCAACATCACCGAAGCCTGCTTCCTTACGGGTATCGAGTACCGCACCCACTATGACCGGGCTTACATCGACAGCCTGCTAAGCGGACTTACCGCTCTTGGCTGCAAAAATGTGATTCTCACCGGCGTATCCTACGAAGAAGGCTGCTCCGGCGTGGTGGTTTACCAGCAGGGCGATTATCAGTACTACCGCCACATTCAGCTGCCCAACAGCTGCCACGGCACCGGCGATATCTACGCCTCTGCCTTTACCGGCGCGCTGGTGGGAGGCAAGTCCGCCTTCGAAGCCGCCAAAATTGCCGCCGAATATACCATGGAATGCATCCGCGCCACCGCGGAAGAGGAAAACCACTGGTACGGCGCCAAGTTCGAGCCGGTTCTCTGCAAGCTCATAGAAATGCTCCGATAACAAACACCGGGAAGGCTGCCGCCTTCCCGGTTGCTTTTTTATTTACGGTAGAAGGTATTGCCGCCGATGAACTCCCGAACCAGACTGGTGGGAGGGATCTCATCGTCCACATCCGCCTCCAGAACAAAGTTCAGGATCTTGACGATGCCCCGAACCTGCTCATAGCAGCTGTCCTCCGGCTGCACCGTCAGCAGCAGCGGGTAGATGTGCTTTTTCAGAACCGCCAGCTCGTAGAGCGTGGAGCTGTTGAAGATCACATCCGCGTTTTCCTGATAAGGGAAGATCCACCGCTTTTCTCCCCGGCGTACGCTGTCCCACATATCCAGCGTCCGCTGCACCGAAGAGCCGCGGCTCTCGAAGTCCCGGACGATGCGGCGAAGCAGCCGCAGCAGGCTGGTGGGAATTCGGTTGTGGTCATCCAGATTCAGCGGCAGCAGCGGGCTGACATACAGCCGGAACACCTGATTGGCATCCATCTGCTCCGGCAGCAGCACCGGATTCAGGGCGTGAAGACCTTCGATGATGATCACCGTATTTTCCTCCAGCCGCATCCGGTGGCCATGCCATTCCCGGCTGCCGTTGAGGAAATTAAACACCGGGATCTCCACCTCCTGCCCGGCCAGCAGTTGGCTCAGATGCTGGCGGAAAAGGTCGGTATCGATGGTATTGATATGTTCAAAATCGATCTTCCCATCCGGGCCGGGGGCGATGAGGCTGCGGTCGATATAGTAGTCGTCCAGACTCATGAGAATCGGCTTTTTCCCCTGCACCCGCAGCTGGGTGGCCAGGCGGGTGGCAGAGGTGGTCTTTCCCGAAGAGCTGGGGCCTGCCAGCAGTACCGCCCTGGCGCCCCGGCGGCAGATGCGGTCGGCAACCTCGGCATAGTTCTTTTCATGCAGCGCCTCGTTCACCCGGATCAGCTCCCGGATGCGGCCGGATTGCACCAGCGCATTCAGCTCTGCCACAGTTTCGCATTCCATCAGCCTGCACCAGCGCTCTCCCTGGGTAAACACCTGGAAGAAATTGGGCATAGGCCGGTAAGGGGCGATTCTCTGCGGATCGGAATCCTCAGGGAACTGGAAAATAAAGCCGCCCTCAACCTCCTGAATATCCCATATCTGCAGATAGCCGGTGGAGGGAGCAACCTCGCCGTAGTAGTAATCGGCAAAATCGCCGCAGACATACTGGTCGAACCAGGGCTCTTTCCGCCAGGCAAGCAAATTGGCTTTGTCCTTCTGCCCCCGCTTGGCATAGGCATCGATGGCAGCCCGGGTCGTTACTCTTCTGCGGATCAGCGGAATATCCGCCGCCACAACCTTGGCGATCTGCTTTTTCAGCTCTGCAACGCAGAAGCCCTCGGCTTCCGCTTCGATATACAGCGCAGCGCCCAGAGTGCAGTTCATCTTTGCTCTGCCATGGGGATACAGCTGCTCAAAGGCCAGAAATACCACCGCCTGGGCGGTACGGGTGTACACATCCTTGCCGGTAGGGTCGCCATAGCGCAGCAGCTGCACCACGCCGCCGGAGGCTTCCATTGCCCGACGGATGGAGGTCCGCTCCCCTTCTGCCGGCGCTTGCCGGACGGGGATATAATTGAGGCTGAACACCTCGCCGGCGATTTTTGCCGCCAGAGGCCTTTGGGCCATGGCGGCGCTGTCAAGCTCCAGCAGCTTCACCAAATCCAGCAAACTCTGTCCTACGGATGCAGTAATGCTTTTTCCGTCGATCAACAATTTCATATATCCACCTCCTGCAAGTTTATGATGCAATTATACTGCATATTCTGCCGTTTCGCAAGTAAAAAAGTAAGCGGACCGAAGTCCGCTTACTTCACCGGCTCAATGGCCATGATATCATAGGGTGTTGTCTGGTAAACAAAGTAGTTCAGCCAGTTGGAAAACAGCAGGTTGGCATGCCCCCGCCAACGGACGATGGGTTCTTTCGTATCATCGTCGTCGGGGAAATAATTCACCGGCACCCGGATGGGAAGTCCCAGATTCTTATCCCGCAGGTATTCGGTGCGGAGGGTTTCGGCATCGTATTCCGAATGGCCGGTGACGAAGATCTGCCGTCCCTGAGCGGTGGCTACGGCGTAGACTCCTGCTTCTTCCGAGGAAGCCAGAATTTTCAGCTCCGGCACTTTTTCGATATCCTCCCGCAGCACCGTTGTATGGCGGGAATGGGGAACCCAGAACCGGTCATCAAAGCCCCGCAGCAAAATAGACCGCTTGTAATCCACCCGGTGGGGAAATACGCCGAACATCTTTTCCGGCAGCGGCCGCTTGTTTACGCCATAATGGTAGTAAAGCCCCGCCTGCGCGCCCCAGCAGATATGGAAGGTAGAATGAACATTGGTCTTGCTCCACTCCATGATGCGGCAAAGCTCCGGCCAGTAGTCCACATCCTCAAAATCCATCTTTTCCACCGGCGCGCCGGTGATCACCATGCCGTCGAACTTGCGGTGCTTCAGCTCCTCGAAGCTCTTGTAAAAGGCAAGCAGATGCTCCTGGGATACATTTTTGGAGCGGTGGGTGCTCATGTGCATCAGCTCCAGCTTTACCTGCAGGGGTGTGTTCCCCAGCAGCCGGCTCAGCTGTGTTTCTGTAGCCACTTTGGTGGGCATCAGGTTCAGCAGCACGATCTCAAGCGGCCGGATATCCTGACGGCTTGCCCGGTTTTCCGGCATAACGAAGATATTCTCCCGGGTCAGCGTTTCGGCAGCCGGCAGATCATTGGGAATCTGAATGGGCATAAGCAGCCTCCTTTCCGTATATTTCTGTAATTTTACTAAAGAAATGCCGCTTTGTCAATCATTGTTCCGGCCATGTTTGCAGCGCCGTGCCGGGATAATAATGGCGCAGGATCTCGGCAAAGCCAACGCCCTCTGCCGCCATGGCATTGGCCCCATACTGGCTCATGCCCACCCGGTGGCCGTAGCCCCGGGTGGTGATCACCACGCTGTTGCCCACCGCTGTTATGGAAAAAGCGGTAGACCGCAGCCCCAAAAGCTTCCGAAGCTGGGTCCCGGTAAAGGTTTTTCCTGCCACCTGCAGTGTGTCCACTCCGCCGCCGGCGGTGTAGGTAACAGCTCCCAGAAAGTCAGACGGCAGCTTTTCGATGGACAGCGCCGCCGCGAATTCCTTTTTAGAAAAACTAAGGCTGTTTGTAAACACCGAGGCCGCCTCCTCCCCGGGGCTTTCCACCGATTGCAGATACGGTACATCGCTGCCCCATACCGCTACTGCAGCTTCTGTCCTGCCGCCGGAGCAGGAAAAATAAGTAGCTTCGATCAATTCCCCCTCATAGGTCAGCACCAGATCCCTCGTCTGCTCTGCTGCCGCAAAGGCCTGGGCCACCGCCTCTTCGCTGCCGCCGGCAGCCAGATACGCCTCCGGCGAGATATACCCCTGACAGCAGCCGGAATCCCCGCATACCGCGCCGCCATGCCGCGGCATACTGACCCGCAGGGCATAGGTTCTCGCCACCACCGCCTGAGCCTTTTTTGCCTCCGGCTGGAAGGATGCCGGCAATTCCTTCAGCACCACACCTGCCAGATACTCCGTTTCCGTCAGCTCAGCAGCGCCGCCAGCCTGCAGCAGCGTGATCCTTCGTTCCGGCGCTTCGGTGGGTGCGGTTGACGGCTGTGTGACTTCCGGCAGCGCCTCCTCCGGCTGCTTTACCACCGCAGCTAACAATGCATTGGGCAGCAGCATCACCAAAAATACCACCAGCGCCAGTTCTTGTTTCCAGTTAACCATGTTTGTCCCTCCCCTGCCGCCCACTATAGCAGGCTTTTGGCGAGGAGGTGGGCAGATTTTGGCACACCGGTAAAATATGTCCGGTGCTTGACATTATCCACTGCCGCGGCTATAATAGTTACAAAGTATAACAAAAATTTCATGGGAGTTCTTACTATGAAAAAATTCTTTCGAATTTTACTGCCCATCGTGCTGGTTTTCGCGGTGCTCGGCAGTTTGGTTTGGTATCTGTTTGTCTACGACCGGGACTTCACCCAGGATTTTCTTCTGTCCCAGGCCCGCCGGTGCGAATCCAACGGCGACCATCAAACCGCCACCTGGTTCTATAACCTGGCCTACGATTATGCCGACCACAGCGACGATGTAGCGCTGGAGCTTGCCCGGCAGTACAAGGAAAACGACAACTATACCAAGGCGGAATTCACCCTTTCCCAAGCCATTTCCGATGGCGGCGGCATTGATCTGTATGTTGCCCTTTGCAGCATCTATGTGGAGCAGGATAAGCTGCTGGATGCGGTGCAGATGCTTGATAACATCTCCAATGCCGAGATCCGTCAGCAGCTGGATGCCCTGCGGCCTGCCGCGCCGGTTCCTGACTACGCCCCCGATTTTTATAATCAGTACATCAGCGTATCCCTCAGCGCCGACAGCGGCGCCCTTTACGCCACCACCGACAAGGAATATCCCTCCCTTTCGGAAGATGCCTATACCCAGCCCATCGCCCTGGAAAGCGGTGAGACCACCATTCTGGCCCTGACCGTAAGCGATAACGGCCTTGTAAGCAAACTGGTCACCTATGGCTACACCATCAACGGCGTGATCGAGCCGGTTACCTTCGCCGATTCCGCCATGGAAGAGGAAATTCGCCTGCTGCTGGGCCTTGGCAAAGAGGACGTGATCTACACCGATATGCTGTGGAGCGTGGAAAGCTTTGCGATCCCCTACGCGGTGCAGACCTATGAGGATCTTCGCTGGCTGCCCTACCTGAAAACCCTTCACATCGGCAAAGCCCCCGCCGATCAGCTGAAGCACCTGCAGGGTCTTTCGTATCTGGAGAAGCTGTCGGTAACCGAAAGCAATGTTACCTCTGACGAGCTGCAGCTGATCGCCAACCTGCCCCAGCTGCGGGAGCTGACCCTCTCTTCCTGCCAGCTGGCAAGCATCAGCAATCTGTCCTCTGCCCTGCTACTGGAGTATCTGGACCTGAGCGATAACACCATCGGCAACATCCTGCCTTTGGGCAGCCTGACCCATCTGCAGGAGCTGTACCTTTCCCGCAACGCCATCACCGAGCTCAGCGGCCTGAAGCCCCTCCTGGAGCTGAAGGTTCTGGATGTATCCTATAACTCGGTAATCTCCATCGACCCCATCTGCACCATTCTGGGCCTGGAGCGGCTGAATGTCAGCCACAACCAGATCTCTACCCTGGGCAATGTGGCCAACCTGACCTCTCTTGTAGAACTGAATGCAGAAAACAACTCCTTTGCCGATGCCAACCGTCTGGCAAGCTGCACCAAGCTGGAATCGCTGGATATTTCCTCCAACGCGGTATCCGACATTACCGCTCTGGCCGCGCTGACCAAACTGGCAGATTTCGACTTCTCCTACAATCAGGTCACCGCCCTGCCGCTGTGGGAGGCAGGAAGCCTGCGAACTATCGACGGCTCTTACAATCTGCTGACTACGCTCGACCCGCTTTCCATCATGACCGAGCTGAATGTAGTCCTCATGGATTACAACGAGGCGCTGGAAACCGTTGAGCCCCTGAAAAACTGTCCCCATCTGGTACAGGTGAATGTCTACGGCACGCTGGTTGCGGATGTGGCGTTCCTGCTGGAGCAGAGCGTCATCGTAAACTTCAATCCCACGCTTCCCGAACCCTGAATATAAAAACGCGGCTCCCATCCGGGAGCCGCGTTTATTCGTTGTCTTCCTGCTGCATTTCCTTCAGCAGCTTTTGATCCTGCTTGGAGGAAAGATCCAGCTTGGCATACATATCGGGGCGGCGCTCTCTTGTGCGCCGCAAAGCCTGCTTGCGCCGCCACTGGCGCACCTTTTCATGGTTGCCCGACAGCAGGATCTGAGGAACTTCCCGCCCGTGCCACACTGCCGGACGGCTGTACTGGGGATATTCCAGAAGGCCGCTGTAGTGGCTTTCGTCTTCAAAGCATTCCGGGTCTGCCAGTACGCCGGGAACCATGCGGCACACCGCATCGGTCACCGCCATGGCGGCAATTTCTCCGCCGGTGAGAACAAAATCTCCCAGAGAGATCTCCTCGTCTACGCATTCGTCGATAAACCGCTGGTCGATGCCCTCATAATGGCCGCACACCAGCACCAGATTCTCCAGCTTGCTCAGGCGAATGGCATCTGCCTGGGTAAAGGTATGGCCGCAGGGCGAAAGGTAAATGGTATGCACCGGGCCGCCGGCCTTGTCGCAAACGGCTTCCCAGCAGCGGTACAGCGGGTCTGCCTGCATCACCGCGCCCCGGCCACCGCCGTAGGGATAGTCGTCTACCTGATTCTGCTTGTTGGCAGTATAGTCCCGGATCTGGTGGGCCTCAATGGAGATAAAGCCCCGCTCCTGAGCTCTGCCCAGAATGCTTTCCGACAGCACATCCCCCACCGTATCGGGAAACAGAGTCAGAATATCAATCCTCATCGGTACGCATCCCTTCGATCAGCCGCACCTGCATCCGGTTGCCTTCCATATCGGTAGACAGCACAAAGGCGCTGACGGCGGGGATCATATATTCCCCCTCGCCCTTGACTACATACACCTTGTTGCCGGGATAGTCCAGCACATCGGTGATGGTGCCGAGGAGCTTGTCGCCCTCATATACCTCCACGCCGATCAGTTCCGCGGCGAAGATCACCTCGTCATCGATATCCTCCCGGTACAGCTCCACCGTCTTACCCCGAAGGGCCTGAGCCTCTTCCATGGTATCCACACCTTCCAGCTTTACCAGATTGCAGGTTTTCTGGACACGGCACTGGGAAATAGCGTATTCTCTTCCGTCGATCCGGCAGCGGTCAAACTCGCACAGCACCTCCGGCGAATCCATCCAGGGCAGCACCTTCACCTCGCCCCGGACACCGTGGGTGCTGACGATCTCGCCCGCTTCCACAAATTGGAGTTTCATAGTAATCGCTCCTTATATCGGTTTCTGCCGCTTGCTGCGGCAGGATTTTTCAAATTTTGGGGGAAAACGAGAAATGCGTGACGCTCTCCGCCACGCATACCCGTTAATCCACGATTTCAACTGTAACCTTTTCGCCGGTGCGTTGGGCAACAGTCTTTACGATGGTACGGATCATCTTGGCGATCCGACCCTGGCGTCCGATCACCTTGCCCATATCGCCGGGGGCGACATGAAGCTCCAGCACAGTACCGTCCTCATCGGAGATTTCGTTGGCGGTAACCGCATCGGGATCAGTCACCAGATTCTTTGCCATATACAGCAAAAGTTCTTTCATTGCGCTTCTCCTTCAAGGGGAAATCCTTACAGCACGCCAGCCTTCTTCAGCAGGCCACGAACGGTATCAGTGGGCTGAGCGCCGTTCTTGATCCAGGTCTGAGCCTTCTCAGCGTCCACGGTAATGGTGGCGGGCTCGGTCAGGGGGTTGTAGGTGCCGATCTCTTCGATGCAGCGGCCATCACGGGGGGAACGGGAGTCAGCGACAACGATACGGTAGTAAGGAGCCTTCTTAGCGCCCATTCTTCTGAGTCTGATCTTAACCATGTTAAATTTCACCTCCAAAAATATTTTCATCTATATCGCAAAGCCATTTGCTTTCAGCGAACATATTCACAGCGGCTTAGAAACCGCCGAAGCCTCCGAATCCACCCATGCCCCGCATGCGCTTCATCTTCTTTCCGGCGCCCGGACCGGAGAACTGTCGGATCATCGAGCGCATCTGCTCAAAGGATTTGAGGAGCTTGTTGACATCCTCTACCCGCACGCCGGAGCCGGCGGCAATTCTCCGCTTGCGGCTGGCGCCGATGATGCTGGGATTTTCCCGCTCCTTGGGAGTCATGGAAAGGATGATGGCCTCAGTTCTTGCCATAGCCTTCTCATCCAGCTGCACATTCTTCATGCCCGCGCCGCCGGGAAGCTGGGCCAGCAGGTCCTGCATAGAACCCATGCTCTTCAGCTGCACCAGCTGATCGTAGAAATCCTGCAGGGTGAATTTGTTGGAGCGCAGCCGCTCTTCCAGCTCAGCGGCCTTCTTGGCATCGTAGGCCTTTTCTGCCTTTTCGATGAGGCTCAGCACATCGCCCATGCCGAGAATTCGGGAAGCCATCCGGTCGGGATGGAACTGCTCGATATCCTCCAGCTTTTCGCCCATACCAACATACTTGATGGGCTTTCCGGTAATGGCCCGAACCGACAGCGCCGCGCCGCCTCTGGCATCGCCGTCCAGCTTGGAAAGCATAACGGAATCGATATCCAGCCACTCATGGAAGCTCTGGGCGGCATTGACCGCGTCCTGACCGGTCATGGCATCCACAACCAGCATGATCTCATCCGGCTTGACGGCGGCTTTGATGTTCTTCAGCTCTTCCATCAGCGCCTCATCTACATGGAGGCGGCCGGCGGTATCCAGAAAGACCATGTCGTGACCCCGCTGGCGGGCGTAGAGAACCGCCTCTTTGGCGATGGTCACCGGGTCGGTCTGACCCTTTTCAAACACCGGGATCCCCAGCTTTTCGCCGCAAACCTTCAGCTGCTGGATGGCAGCGGGGCGGTAGATATCGCAGGCAACCAGCAGCGGGTTCTTGCCCTGCCGCTTCATAAGGCCTGCCAGCTTGGAGCCGTTGGTGGTTTTACCTGCGCCCTGCAGGCCCACCAGCATCACCACCGTAGGCCCATTGGGGTTCACGGCAATATGCTTGGCATCGGAGCCCATCAGCTTGCACAGTTCTTCGTTGACGATCTTCACGATCATCTGGGCAGGGGTCAGCGATTCCAGAACATCTGCGCCAACGCAGCGCTCGGTGGTAGACTTGATAAAGTCCTTTACAACCTTATAGCTGACATCCGCCTCCAGAAGCGCCATACGGATCTCCCGCATAGCCTCCTTCACATCCGATTCCTTCAGCCGCCCCTTACCCCGGAGCTTTTTGAAGGTAGCGGAGATTTTTTCAGTTAAGCCTTCAAATGCCATAGCTTACTCCTCAAGATCCTTGGCGGCATCCAGAATCTTTCCGGCAGTTTCGGCAACTGCCGCATCCGGATGGCTGCAAAGCTGTGCAGCCAATTCGCCAATCTGCCGCCATGCCCGGCGGCACTTCAAATCACGGCTGACACAGCCGGTTTTTTCTTCCATGTTCCGAAGCAGGGCTTCCGCTCTGCTCAGATTATCGTACACGCCCTGACGGCTGACTCCCAGCTCCTGAGCGATCTCTCCAAGGGACAGGTCCTGATTATAGCGCATATCGATGCACAGTCTCTGCCTCTCGGTGAGCAGGTCACCGTAGTAATCGAACAGCAGTGTCATTTCCAGCGCATCCATATAAGACCTCCCGTGTCAAGCCAGTTTCCTTGACACCTACGACATCATACACGATACTCAGGACTTTGTCAAGCATTTTTCCTTGACACGGTTAAATTATTTTATACCACCGGGAAATCTCCGCAACGGCAAGAAAGCCCAGCCTTTCATAGAGGGCAATGGCTCTGGAATTGGTGGATGCCACCTGCAGCCGCACCGGCGATTCCATGGCGGAAAGGATCGTTTTCGCCACCGCCTCCCCCGCTCCGGCAACCGCCGATGCCAGCGCCAGAAGGTCCTTGTCCTCGTACCAGCCGATTCCCAGAAGCTGCCCTTCGCTGTGGACAAAATAAGCGCCCGGCGATTGAATGAGCCTGCTGTCGTCGGCTTTTGTCAGGGTAGCGGCGTTGTCCACCTGGGCCATGCGCCGATTATACAGCTGCCGCCATTGCTCCGCGGTTTGCTCCGTAACGGGAAACAGGCAGCCCTCCGGCTCCCAGGGCCCTTCCGACTGCATCTTAAGAACGCTGCAGTGCAGCGGATACGCTTCCAGCTCCTCATGACCGGAGGCATAGATCCGCTCTGCGCCCACCGCCCGGCAGAAATCCACACATTCCTGCAGAAATGTTGGAAACTGCCCCGGCTGGGCGGAAAGCACCGTAATATAGGCGATCCCCCGATAGGGGATCTCCTTCAGGGTCAGGCCCGCAACGCCGTATTCCGTTGTAAAGAAAGGAAGATCCTTCACTTTGTTCACCTCGAAGCTATCATACCATGTTTTTTCCATCGCCGCAAGTCACCGGTTGCGAAGCGGCGAAAACTATGGTAAAATACAGCAAAAGGAAGGTGATTGCCATGTTCTGTCCCAACTGCGGAACACCTTGGCAGGAAGAAGACCGATTCTGCCGAATCTGCGGCACTGCCCGCCCGGCTGCCGAGCCGGAAGTCTCTGAGGAAGCGCCTGCTGCCTCCCCCGCCCCGGCTGAGCCAGAGCCGCCCCAGCCGCCCAAAAAGAAAAAGCGCCGGCTGCTGAGGCTTGCGTGGCTGCTGCCGGCAGCTGCGATTCTTGCGATCGGCGCATTATTCGGCTATGCCCGCCTGAACCGGCAGACTACCGCCGACGGCGTTTTTTATGTCCAGTCGGGGATTCTCTATTTCAACGCCGAGACCTACACCGGCGGCAGCGAGCTGACCGTGCCGGAAGCCATCGGTAATCAGCAGGTAACCGCCATTTCCGCCCGGTGTTTTCTTGATTGCGATGCGCTGACCACCGTAATTCTTCCCGACAGCATTACCTATATCGGCCCGGGAGCTTTCCGTTTCTGCGACAGCCTGCGGGGCATCTTCCTGCCGGAGAGTGTCTGTTCCATCGGCCGGGAAGCCTTTGCCGATTGCCCAAATTTGGAAGCCATCTGTATCCCCGCCTCTGTGACCCACATCGGAGAAGACGCCTTTACCGGCTGCTCAGATCTTCGCCATATCTTCTTTTCCGGGCCGGGCGCATACTGGGTCAGTCTGTATAATCAGAGCATCAACGAATGGGTTACCGTATACGCAAGCGACGGAAAATATGTTCCAAATGCTCCATAATCCCCGTTTGACCCCTTTTTAATTTGGTTATACGATACAAATTTCTCAAGCAGCCCTTGATTTTCCCAAAAGAGTGAGTATAATAGCCCCGAACCAAACAAAAGGAAAGGAGGTTCTTTGCGTGAAGAAGATCATTTGCAAGAAAGAGTACGACACCGAGACCGCAACTCTCGTGAAGAAGTGTACTTACGGCTTCTACGGCGATCCTGCCGGCTATGAAGAATCCCTGTACCAGACTCCCGGCGGACTGTACTTCGTTTATGTATGCGGCGGCGAAACTTCCCCCTACCCCAACGAAGACATTCTGCGCCTTGCCAAGACCAAGGTCGACGAGTGGCTGAACAATCATTGATACAGGTATCAGCAGAGGCTGCCCGCGGGCAGCCTCTTTTTTCTTTGATCTGCGTTCCATAGAGACCTAAAGATTGACATTTTACCTGTATGGGAGTATAGTTATTTTAAGAAAGGATAGAGAGGGTTCTTAATATGGATATTAGCCAATATAATGCAATCGTTTTGGAGTATAGGAACTCTATGATCTTGATAGGCTGCATATCTCTTGGCATATGCCTAATTGCGTTACTTGTCGTTGAAATATATGTAAGGGGGTCCTTAGGTTGTCAATATCTCAATCTTGGTAAGATTAAGATCTCACCTACATTGCTCTTACTGATTCCTGTTTTTGCGATAGTAGTCTATTTTTCCTTAGTTGTTTCTTGGTGTAATACAGACATTTCCACGGGTTCCTATGTAACCTATGTTGGTATGTGTGTGTATGAGTCAGAAACCGTAATTTTAGAAGATCATGATTTGCGCATTTATGTGGGAAATGGTCATGAAACCATTCCCGATGGACAGAATTATGGGAAATGTATTTATTCAAAATACTCAAAAGTGATTGTATTCTGGGAACCAATTGATGAACGTGACTCTAACACATGGGTCAATCAATATGTCACATAGCTAATCAAACCCAGAAATATGGCGATTATTCATACAGCCGCACCTTTCGGGGTGCGGCTGTTTTCCATGAGGCTGCCCACGGGCAGCCTCTTTTTTCTTTGCCTTTCTTGACAGCTGTGGTATGATATAAAGTAGAGATTCTAGGAAACGAGATGGGATTTTCATGAGAAGAATAACCATTTTACTGACCGCCGCTTTGCTCGTAAGTATGCTTTGCGGCTGCGGCAGCATACCCGAAGCGCCCCAGGTGGCAGCCACCACCCTGCCGGTGTATACCTTTGCCGCTGCCCTTTGCGAGGGAACAGACATTGCCGTGACCCGGCTGATCACCCAGAATGTATCGTGCCTGCATGACTACACCCTGCAGGTTTCCCAGATGCGGGCCATTGCCCAGGCGGATCTGGTGATCCTCTCCGGCGCCGGGTTAGAAGACTTTCTTTCCGATGCGCTGCAAAGCGCCCGGGCGGTTTGCGATGCCTCTGAAGGCATCGAGCTTCTGTGCGGCGGCCATGACCATGACCACGACCATAGCCACAGCCACGAAAGCGACCCCCACATCTGGCTCAGCCCCGAACATGCCCGGAGTATGGCAGAAAACATCTGCCACGCTCTGCAAAACCAATACCCCGGCTATGCCAAACAGTTTGAAAGCAATCTGCTGGCCCTGACCGAAAATCTGCAGGCGCTGCAGGAATACGGAAACCAGCAGCTTTCCCGGCTCAGCTGCCGGGAGCTGGTCACTTTCCATGAGGGCTTCGCCTATTTCGCCGACAGCTTCGGCCTGACCATTCTGGAAACTGTAGAAGAAGAATCCGGCAGCGAGGCCTCGGCCCAGGATCTGATCGCCCTGATCCGCCTTGTCCGGGAGCATCAGCTTCCCGCTGTTTTTACCGAGGTCAACGGCTCCGATGCCGCCGCCTCCATTATTGCGGCGGAAGCCGGGATTTCCCTTTACCCTTTGGATATGGCCATGGCCGGTGACGACTATTTTGAAGCCATGTACCGCAACATCGACACTTTGAAGGAGGCGCTGCAATGAGTTCCCAGTTCCACGGCGGCGGCTGCGGCAGTTCCTGCTGCCTGAAGCTGCAGAATGTTTCTGTGAATATCGGCTCGGATGCCATTGTCCGGGATGTGAACCTGCATATCCATTGCGGCGAGATGATCGCCCTGATCGGCCCTAACGGCGCAGGAAAAAGCACCCTTCTGAAGGCCATTCTGGGTCAGCGGGAATATGAGGGCGTGATCTCCTTCTCCGCACCCGGTCTTCGCCACCGCAGGCTGCCGCGAATCGGCTATGTACCCCAGAGTCCTGCCTTTGATTCCGGCGACCCCATCAGCGTGGCAGACCTGTTTGCCTGCTGCCAGTCCCGCCGCCCCGCCTTTCTGGGCATTGGAAAAGCCATGCGGGAAAAGATTCGGGAGTGTTTGGACCGTGTGCATGCCGCAGACCTGATCGACAAGCGGGTCGGCACCCTTTCCGGCGGCGAGCTGCAGCGGGTTCTGCTGGCGCTGGCGCTGGAGCCGCTGCCCAACCTGCTGATTCTGGACGAACCCCTTTCCGGCGTGGATGTGGAGGGTATGTCCGTGCTGATGGATATGCTGGACGAGCTTCGCAAGGTATATGACCTTGCGGTGCTGATGACCACCCACGATTTTTCCCTGCTGGATAAATACGCCGATCAGGTAGTGCTGATCGACGGAGGCGTTTTGTGTCAGGGCGCGCCGGACAAGGTGCTGTCCTCTCAGGAATTTATGGACACCTTCCACCGGAAAGGAGGGCTTTGATATGGGTCTTTGGTACGCGCTTTGCTCCGCCACGGGGCTTGAAATGCTGCAGTGGGACTTCATGCGAAACGCCTTTCTGGCGGTGCTGCTGATCGCTCCCCTTCTGGGCCTGACCTCCACCATGATCGTAACCGGGCGAATGAGCTTCTTCTCCGATGCTCTTGGCCACTCCGCCTTTACCGGCATTGCCATCGGCTGCATCTGCGGCGTAGCTGCCCCTACCTGGGTGGCGGTGCTGTTTGCCGTAGCCTTTGCGCTGCTGTTCAGCTTTGTACGCAGCCGCAGCAATCAGGCTGCCGACACCATCATCGGCGTGTTTTCCAGCACAGCGGTTGCCCTTGGCATTTTTATCGCCACGCTGGATGGCAACAGCTTTACAAAATACAATAAGTACCTCATCGGCGATATCCTCTCCGTTACCCCCGGGCAGATCGGTCTGCTGGCGCTGGTGCTGGTGGGCGTGTGCCTGTTCTGGGTGATCATGAGCAACCGGCTGACCCTTGCGGCTGTCCATCCCCAGCTGGCTTCCTCCCGGGGCATTTCCGTAGGGAGCGCCAATACGGTATTCACCGTAGCCATTGCCGTTGTGGTGACGCTGGCCATCTCCTGGGTAGGTCTGCTGATCCTCAATTCCCTGCTGGTGCTGCCCGGCGCTTCCGCCCGGAATGTTTCCAAAAACCTGCGGCAGTACCACGGGTTTTCCGTGCTGTTTGCGCTGGTTGCCGGTATTCTCGGGCTGGTGCTTTCCTATTATCTGGGCGCCTCTGCCGGCGCTGCCATCTCCCTGATGCTGGCTGTCATTTTTGGCATCAGCTTCTGCTTCAGAAAGGTGCGTAACTGATATGCAGCTACAGATCATCGCCCGGATGCACAGCGATTTTGCCACCAAATTCGGCATTCCCCGGCAGAGCGGATTGGTGGAGTCCCTGCGCTCTGTGATCGTGTTTGAGCCGGAATTCCGCAACCCCGATGCTCTGCGAGGTATCGAAGAGTTTTCCCACCTTTGGATCATCTGGCAGTTTTCCGAAGCGGTCCGGCAGGAATGGTCGCCTACGGTTCGCCCGCCCCGGCTGGGCGGCAACACCCGGCTGGGCGTATTCGCCACCCGCTCCCCTTTCCGCCCCAATCATCTGGGCCTGTCCTGCGTAAAGCTTTTAAGTGTGGAAACCACCGCCGACAAGGGAACAGTTCTCCATGTTGCAGGCGCCGACCTGATGGACGGCACACCCATCTATGATATCAAGCCCTACATTCCCTACGCCGATTGCAAGACAGATGCCTCCGGCGGCTTTACCGACCGGGCAGGCAGCTATCTTCTGCAGGTAGATTTCCCTGCCCCGCTGCTGGAAATTCTGCCGGAAGAAAAGCGGGCTGCGGCGCTGGAGCTTTTGTCCCACGATCCCCGCCCCAGCTATCAGCGAAAGCCGGGCCGCGTCTACGGCCTGACCTTCGCCGGATTTGACATCCGGTTTACTGTAGAAGAAGATGTGCTTACCGTGACCGATGTAACCTCATTATAACACACCACCCCGAACCGCAGCCGCGGTTCGGGGTGGTTTTACTTATTTGAAATACTTCACTGCGGCCTCGAACATACGAATGTCGTAGTTGCCGGGGACATTGGCGTACAGACCCTTTCCGATCCGCTCGCTGTGACCCATCTTGCCGAACACCCGTCCGTCGGGGGAGGTGATGCCTTCGATGGCAAACAAAGAGCCGTTGGGATTGAAGGCGGTGTCCATGGTGGGTTCGCCCTTCAGATCCACATACTGGGTAGCGATCTGTCCGTTGGCAGCCAGCTGCCGTGCCAGTTCCTCGGAGGCGAAGAAGCGGCCCTCGCCATGGGAAATGGGAACATTCACAATATCGCCCACGTTCATCAGGCTCAGCCAGGGAGACTTGGTGGAAGCGATTCTCGTGTGAACGATGCGGCTCTGGTGGCGGCCGATGGTATTAAAGGTCAGCGTGGGGCAGGTCTCATCGGTATCGATGATCTTGCCGTAAGGCACAAGACCCAGCTTGATCAGCGCCTGGAAGCCATTGCAGATACCGCACATCAGACCGTCCCGCTCATCCAGCAGGCGGCTGACCTGCTCCTTGATGGCAGGATTGCGGAAGAAAGCGGTGATAAACTTGGCAGAGCCATCGGGCTCGTCGCCGCCGGAGAAGCCGCCGGGCAGGAAGATCATCTGGCTTTCTGCGATCTTGCCGGCAACGGATTCTACACTGCGGGCAACATCTTCCGCCGTCAGGTTGCGGATCACAACGATCTCCGCCTCCGCGCCGGCAGCCATGACTGCCCGGGCGGAATCATACTCGCAGTTGGTGCCGGGGAATACGGGGATCAGTACCTTAGGCTTTGCCACCCGAACCGCAGGCGCGGCGGAAGACTTGCCAGAGTAGTCCATATTGGGAATCTGCACTGCCTTTTCATCTACAACGGTGGGATACACCGCCTCCAGCACGCCGGTATGCAGGGCATACAGCTCCTCGATGGTGGCGCTGTCGCCTTCCAGATCGATCACCGGCTCGGCAGTTGTCTGGCCGATCTTCAGCACGCCGGGAATCGTAACCTCCTCGGTCAGCTCCGCAACGATAAAGCCATAGAACGGCAGATGCCAGTTCTCCGCCAGCTTGGCGCAGGACCGGAAACCGATGCCGTTACCGAAGGACATCTTCATAACCGCTTCGCCCAGACCGCGCTCCACAGCCCAGGCAGCTTTGACCTTGCCGTCCATGTGCAGGGCGTAGAAGTGTTCCCAAGCCTGCTTCAGGCTTTCGGCGGATTCGTCGGTAGGCCCAAATACATATACGGGATGATCAGCTTCCTTAAATTCGGGGCTGAGCACCTGATTTTTGTCTACGGGAGCGATGGCAAAGGAGATCAGCGTAGGCGGCACATCCTTATCGAGGAAGGTGCCGGACATGGAGTCCTTACCGCCGATGGCGGCAGCACCCAGCTCCAGCTGGGCATCCAGCGCACCCAGCAGCGCCGCAAAGGGCTTGCCCCAGCGCAGGCTCTCGTTTCTTAGCTTTTCAAAGAACTCCTGCAGGGTCAGGTAGGCCAGCTTATAGTCTGCGCCGGCAGCCACCAGCTTGGCAACGGAGTTATACACAGCGGCGTGAGCGCCGGTATAGGGATCGATGGACATATGGTCGGGATCGCAGCCCCATGCAAATACGCTGGCCTGATCGGTCTGCTCGCCGGGCAGCACCGGCAGCACAGCCGCCATAGCCTGAGCGGGCGTACGCTGCAGCTTACCGCCGAAGGGCATCAGAACACTGCCTGCGCCGATGGTGGAGTCGAACCGCTCCACAAGGCCACGCTGGCTGGCGGTCTTCAGGTCGCCGGCCATCTGCCGCAGAGAGCCGTACAGAGCCTTGCTCAGCACAGAAAGATCCTTTTCCTCTACCCGCACCGCGCTGTGCTTCACAGCGCCGTTGGTGTTCAGGAAAGCCCGGGAGAGATTGGCGATCTCTCTGCCCTTCCAATGCATGACCATGCGGGCTTCTTCGGTGATTACCGCCACCCGGTAGGCTTCCAGATTCTCCTTGCCGGCTGCGGCAATAAAGGCATCGGCATCCTCGGCGGCTACCACAACCGCCATTCTCTCCTGAGATTCGGAGATGGCAAGCTCTGTGCCGTCAAGGCCCTCATACTTCTTGCGAACCGCATCCAGATCGATCCGCAGGCCGTCGGCCAGCTCGCCGATGGCAACGGATACGCCGCCTGCGCCGAAATCATTGCAGCGCTTGATGAGGCGGGTAACCTCAGGATTGCGGAACAGCCGCTGGATCTTCCGCTCCTCAGGGGCGTTGCCCTTCTGGACTTCGGAAGCCATGGTGGTCAGAGATTTCAGGTTGTGGCTCTTGGAAGAGCCGGTGGCGCCGCCGATGCCGTCACGGCCGGTACGGCCGCCCAGCAGAATCACCACATCACCGGCAGCAGGCCGCTCCCGTCGGACATTATAGGCAGGAGCTGCCGCAACCACAGCGCCGCATTCCAGCCGCTTGGCAACAAAACCTTCGTGGTAGATTTCCGCGACATGTCCGGTGGCAAGACCGATCTGGTTGCCATAGGAAGAATAGCCGGCTGCGGCGGTCTGGCACAGCTTGCGCTGGGGCAGCTTGCCGGAAAGGGTCTGGCTCAGAGGCGTTCTGGGGTCACCTGCGCCGGTAACGCGCATGGCCTGATGCACATAGGCGCGGCCGGACAGCGGGTCACGGATGCAGCCGCCGATGCAGGTAGCCGCGCCGCCGAAAGGCTCGATCTCGGTGGGATGGTTATGGGTCTCGTTTTTGAACATCAGCAGCCAGTCCTGCTTTTCGCCGTTGACCTTGGCGGTGACATGGATGGAGCAGGCGTTGATTTCCTCGCTTTCATCCAGCTCCGGCAGAAGTCCGCGCTTCTTCAGAACCTTGGCGCCGATGGTGGCAATATCCATCAGGGTGCGGGGACGGGCGGCGGCCTTTTCTTCGCCGTACACCTCCACCCGGGCTGCCAGATACCGCTCATAGGCGGCCTGCACCGCCGGGTCGCTGATCTGCACCTCGTCCAGATGGGTGGAGAAGGTGGTGTGGCGGCAGTGATCCGACCAGTAGGTATCCACCACCCGAACCTCGGTAATGGTGGGATCCCGCTTCTCTTCGTCCCGGAAATACCGCTGCAGGAACTTCAGGTCATCCAGATCCATGGCAAGACCCAGTTCCTCCAACAGCTGAGAAAGGCCGGCATCGTCCAGAGAAATAAAGCCGGTCACGGTAGCCACCGTGTCCGGGGCGGCGTAGTCTACCTTCAGGGTTTCCGGCAGCTCCAGAGAAGCTTCCCGGCTCTCCACAGCATTGATCACATGCTTTTTAATGGCTGCAATAGCCTGAGCATCCAGCGCGCCGGACAGCACATACACCTTGGCGGTGTGAATGGTGGGACGGTTGCCCTGTGAGATGATCTGGATGCACTGGGCAGCGGAGTCTGCCCGCTGATCATACTGACCGGGCAGCGGCTCTACAGCAAACACCACATCCCCCTGGGGTACTTCATAGCTGACAGTATCCACCTGGGGTTCGGAAAACACCGTATTGACCGCATAGGAAAACAGCTCCTGGGAAATATTTTCCGCATCATAGCGGTTCAGCACACGAACACCGGTCAGCCCCGGAATCTGCAGGAAATCCCGGATCTCCCGAAGCAGGCTGTCGGCTTCGTGGGTCTGGCCCGCAATTTTTTCTACATATACGCGATAAACCATGGAGTGTTTCCTCCTTATTTCTTGGCGGCCAGCGCCCGCTGACCGATGTCGCTTCTGCGATAAGCATTTTCAAATACCACACCATCGGCGATCCGGTAGGCTTCCCGAACCGCTTCGGCCAGGGTATCGGCAACAGCGGTAGTGCCGGTAACACGGCCGCCGGAAGTAACAAGCTTGCCATTTTCCATTTTTGCGCCGGCTACATAGGTGTGAGCCCGGGCTTCTTCGGTCATGGTAATGGGATAGCCCTTGCCGTAGGAGGCGGGGTAGCCTGCCGAAGCGGTGATCACGCAGCAGGCGTGGCGATCGGCAAACCGAACCTCGGTTTGCGCCAGAGTGCCGTTGGTGGTGGCCTGCATAACGGTAAGCAGGTCGCTTTCCAGCAGCGGCAGCACCACCTGGGTTTCGGGGTCACCGAAGCGGCAGTTATACTCGATCACCTTGGGGCCATTGGAGGTCAGCATCAGGCCAAAATACAGACAGCCCTTAAAGGTGCGGCCCTCGGCGTTCATGGCCCGGATGGTGGGCAGGAAGATCTCTTCCATACACTGCTGGGCGATCTCATTTGTATAGTAGGGGTTGGGGGCAACCGTACCCATACCGCCGGTATTCAGGCCGGTGTCGTTGTCCCCTGCCCGCTTATGGTCCATAGAGGAGACCATAGGCTTGACACAGTTTCCGTCGGTAAAGGCCAGAACCGATACCTCCGGGCCGGTCAGAAATTCTTCGATGACGATGTTGTCACCGCTGGCGCCGAAGAGCTTGTCAGCCATCATGGAGCGCACCGCATCCATCGCCTCCTGCCGGGTCATGGCAATGATCACGCCCTTGCCAAGAGCAAGGCCGTCAGCCTTAATGACGGTAGGAATGGGAGCGGTCTGAAGATAGGCCAGCGCAGCATCCATATCGCTGAACACTTCGTATGCTGCGGTGGGGATGCCGTACTTTTTCATAAGGTTCTTGGAGAACACCTTGCTGCCTTCGATGATGGCGGCATTGGCCCGAGGGCCGAAGCAGGGAATTCCCTTCTGCTCCAGCGCATCCACGCAGCCCAGTACCAGCGGATCATCCGGCGCGACAACGGCGTAGTCGATCCCCTCGCGAACCGCGAACTCTACGATGGCCGGAATGTCCTTGGCGCCGATGTTGACGCAAACGGCATCTGCTTCCATGCCGCCGTTACCCGGCAGCGCAAAAATGGATGTGACCTGCGGATTCTTTTTCAGACTTTTGATGATGGCGTGCTCTCTGCCGCCGCCACCGACAACTAGAATCTTCATATATTCTCTCCTGTATCATCGGATCGTGGGAGGGCGAAGCCTCCGGATAAAAGATGCTGCGGGATCAAAAATTAGTGGTGGAACAGACGCATGCCGGTAAAGGCCATCGCGATGCCGTTCTTGTCGCACTCGGCGATCACCAGATCGTCACGGATAGAGCCGCCGGGCTGGGCAATGTACTTAACACCGGAGGCGCAGCCACGCTTAACAGAATCCGGGAAGGGGAAGAACGCATCGCTGCCCAAAGCAACGGCATCCCTGGAATCCAGCCATGCCCGCTTTTCCTGCTGGGTCAGCGGTTCGGGACGGACGGTAAAGTAGTTCTGCCAGATACCCTCGGCGCAGACATCCTCTTCGTTGCCATTGATGTAGCCATCGATGACATTGTCCCGGCCGGGACGGCCCAGGTCTGCCCGGAAGGGCAGGTTCAGGGTCTTGGGATGCTGGCGCAGGAACCAGGTATCCGCCTTGCCGCCTGCCAGACGGACACAGTGAACACGGCTCTGCTGACCGGCACCCACACCGATGGCCTGGCCGTCATAGGCAAAGCAGACGGAGTTGGACTGGGTGTACTTCAGGGTGATCAGGGAGATGATCAGGTCGATCCTGGCATCCTCGGGAAGTTCCTTATTCTCGGTAACGATGTTCTGCAGCAGATGCTCGCCGATCTTGAAATTGTTGCGGCCCTGCTGGAAGGTAATGCCGAAGATCTGCTTGCACTCCTGCTCGGCAGGAACATAGGCAGGGTCAATGGCTACCACATTGTAGCCGCCCTTGCGCTTGGTTTTCAGAATGGCCAGAGCTTCCTCGGTGTAGCCGGGGGCGATGACACCGTCGGAAACCTCACGGGCGATCAGAGAAGCGGTCATGGCATCGCACACGTCGCTCAGGGCAACCCAGTCACCGAAGGAGCACAGACGGTCAGCACCGCGGGCGCGGGCATAGGCGCAGGCCAGAGGATTTTCGTCCAGACCTTCCACATCATCTACAAAGCAGGCCTTCTTCAGATCTTCGCTCAGGGGCTTGCCCACAGCGGCAGAGGTGGGAGAAACATGCTTGAAAGAGGTGGCGCAGGCCATGCCGGTGGCTTCCTTCAGCTCCTTGACCAACTGCCAGGAGTTCAGCGCGTCCATAAAGTTGATGTAGCCGGGGCGGCCGTTGAGAATGGTAAAAGGTAGGTCGCCGCCATCGTGCATATAGAGCTTTGCAGGCTTCTGGTTGGGGTTGCAGCCGTATTTCAGTTCGAATTCTTTCATGATCCTTCTCCTTATTTCTGGTGCTTATTGATGATCTTCTGCTCATAGGCGCCGGTTTCCAGATCGGTGTAGCGCACGAACAGAGAGATCTTGTTGGCTTCGTTCAGGTTTTCCCACAGCATGGCGGTAAAGGCTTCGATGTCATTGTCCATGGCCACCCGCTCCGGCTCACCCTGGAAGGTGGGGATCACGGGATTGCCGTCGCACACGTAGGTGTGGATAAAATGGCCCAAGCCGGCAACGGCAGGGTACTCATAGAAGAAACGGGCGCAGGCGCTGCCCTCGGCATCGGCGGCCTTCAGAATAGACATCTTGTAGCTGCCGTCGCCTGCCAGCAGGCCGGAGATTCTGGGTGTCCAGTTGGGGCCGTCGTCTTCAAACTGGCGGGTACGCAGAGCGGCCTCCCAGCTTTCGCCTCTGGCCAGATACTGCCAGATGGTGTCGGTCTGGTCGTCGTTGGTAACGATCAGGCCGCAGCCGGCTTCCCGTACGGGATGATAGATGATCAGGTGGGGGTCTACCATGCGGCTGGGGTCATGGGCCTCGGTGCGAATGCCGTCAGGCTCCAAAGTAAATACACGGTTGCGGGAATTGACGCTGCGGCCCATGATGAAGTAGGCAGCAACCGACTTCTTACCGTCGGGGGTGATGCCCAGCACGATGCCTCTGCCGGGATAGGCGTTGGCAGAGAGCTTTTCGCTCAGAGAACCGATTTCATAAACATTCATAGCCGTTATCCTTTCTTTGTGTCAGCGATCTGACGGCTGACTTTTTCCACAGCAGCCGGGAGAATGATCCACTCCGCCTGCTCCATAACTCTCTTTTGCAAAACTTCCGGTGTATCGCCGTCGAAAATTTCAACGGCTTTCTGGGCAATGATCTCTCCCCCATCGGGAATTTCGTTCACAAAGTGTACCGTTGCGCCGGTAACTTTAACGCCGTAGGCAAGAGCCGCCTCATGTACCTTCAGCCCGTAAAAGCCCTCTCCGCAGAAGGAGGGGATCAACGAGGGATGGACATTGATGATCCGCTTGGGATAGCGGGAGGTAAAGTCTTCGCTGAGAATGCTCATAAAGCCTGCCATCACGATCAGGTCAATTTGGAATTCTTCCAACGCGTTGACCACAGCCGCCTCAAATGCCTGCAGGCCGCCCAGCTGCTTCTTGCTGAAAACCCGGGTGGCAATACCGGCCTTTTGGGCCCGGGTCAGGGCGTAGGCATCCGGATTATTGGAAATTACCAGACAAATTTCGCCGCTGTTCAAAACGCCGCCGCAGGCATCGATCAGCGCCTGCAGGTTGGTGCCGCCGCCGGAAACCAGCACGGCAATTCTGGCTTTTGCCATATAACGACCTCCTGTCAGCGGATCACGATCTTCTCATCGGAAGAAACGATCTTGCCGATCACATAGGCATCCTCGCCGTTGTCCTTCAGGATTGCAAGGGCCTTTTCCGCCTCTTCCGCAGGAACGACGATGCTCATGCCAACGCCCATGTTATAGGTGTTGAACATATCTCTTTCGGGGATATTGCCGGTCTTGGCGATCAGATCAAAGATAGGCAGCACCTTCACGCTGGCGCGGTCGATCTCAGCGCCCAGGCCATCGGGAATGCTGCGGGGAATGTTCTCATAGAAGCCGCCGCCGGTGATGTGGCTGATGCCCTTCACATCCACCTGCTCCAGCAGAGCCAGCACGCTCTTAACATAGATCCTGGTGGGGGTCAGCAGGGTTTCGGCAATGGTAGCGCCGTCCAGCTCCTGACGGGGCTCATACAAAGAGGCGGGGTTGCTGTCGATAGAAAATACCTTTCTGCAAAGGCTGAAGCCGTTGGAATGGATACCGGAGGAAGCCAGCGCAATGACAACATCGCCGGCAGCCATGCGGCTGTTGTTGAGGATCTTCTTCTTGTCTACAACACCAACAGCAAAACCGGCAAGGTCATAGTCCTCCACCGGCATCATGCCGGGATGCTCTGCGGTCTCGCCGCCGATCAGCGCCGCGCCGGACTGGACACAGCCCTCTGCCACGCCGGAAACGATGGCTGCGATCTTCTCGGGATAATTCTTGCCGCAGGCAATGTAATCCAGGAAGAACAGAGGCTTGGCGCCTACACAGATAATATCGTTGACACACATGGCAACCGCGTCGATGCCGATGGTATCGTGCTTATCCATCAAAATGGCCAGCTTTACCTTCGTGCCGCAGCCATCGGTGCCGGATACCAGAACCGGCTCCTCCATGCCTGCCAGATTCAGGCCGAAGCAGCCGCCGAAGCCGCCCACATCGTCCAGACACCCGGCATTTTTGGTGCGGGCAACATGCTTTTTCATCAGCTCTACAGCCTGATAGCCGGCAACGATGTCCACGCCGGCGGCTGCGTAAGATTCCGAATGAGATTGATTATGCATAGCGTTCATTCCTTTCCAGTCCAACAATAGGTACACAGCTTACAGGGGTCCAGACCGATGGATTTCACAACGCCCTCCAGCGTCTGGAAGCCCAGAGAGGCAAACTTGAATTTCTCGCAGATGGCCTTGCGCAGAGCCTTGCCCCGGTCGGTATCGCCGTCTGCGTACTCACTGAGATAGTTGAGGCCTTCCTCCCCTTCCAGCTCCACTACCACCCGGCGGGCGATCAGCTCCATATCATCGGTAGCCCGGGAGAAGTTGAGGAATTTGCAGCCATACATGATAGGCGGGCAGGCAGAGCGCATATGCACTTCCTTGGCGCCGTTTTCATAGAGGAAGTCAACGGTTTCCTTCAGCTGCGTGCCCCGGACGATGGAATCATCCACGAACAGCAGCTTCTTGCCCTGGATCAGCTCCTTCACTGGGATCTGCTTCATTTTGGCGATCTTATTCCGGTCAGCCTGACGGGCAGGGGTAAAGCTTCTGGCCCAGGTGGGGGTGTACTTGATAAAGGCCCGGGCAAAGGGCCGTCCGCTGCGGTTGGCATAGCCGATGGCGTGGGGCGTACCGGAATCCGGCACACCGCCAATGTAGTCGATATCCATGGAGCGGCCCTGTTCCATATCCCGCTGGGCGATCAGTTCGCCGTTGCGGTAGCGCATCGCTTCCACATTCACGCCCTCATAGGTGGAAGTGGGGTAGCCATAGTAGCTCCACAGGAAGGAGCATATCCGCATCTCGGTGCCGGGAGGCGAAAGCTGCACTTCTTTATCGGCAGTCAGCTCCACGATCTCACCGGGACCCAGCTCCCGAACATACTCATAGCCCAGCTTCGTAAAGGCAAATTCTTCAAAGGAGGCGCAGTAGCCGTCGTCATTCTTACCGATCTGCACCGGGATGCGGCCCAGGCGGTCACGCGCGGCGATGATCGCGCCGTCATCCTTCAGAATCAGAATGTTGACCGTACCGTCCACAATTCTCTGAACGAAGCGAATACCCTCCACATAGTTGCTCTGTTGACTGATCAGCGCCGCCACCAGCTCGGTGGAATTGACCTTTCCGCCGGTCATGGCATCGAAGTGTCCGCCGCTGAAGGTCAGATACTGATCGATCAGCGCTTGGGCGTTGTTGACGATACCCACCGTGCAGATGGCGCAGGTACCAAGCTTGGAGCGGATCAGCATCGGCTGGGGATCGGAATCGCTGATGCAGCCGATAGCGGAAGTTCCCTTCATTTCGTCGAAAATATGCTCAAATTTCGTACGGAACGGGGAATTTTCTATATTGTGGATCTTTCTTTGCAGGCCGATTTCCTTGTCGTAGGCTGCCATGCCGCCGCGGCGAGTGCCGAGATGAGAGTGGTAGTCCACGCCAAAGAATACATCAACCATACAATCCTGCCGGGATGCAATTCCAAAAAAGCCGCCCATGATGTTTCTCCTTTTGCTTGTAATAGTGGTAATAAAACAGCTAAAGCCTCCCCCGTTTTTGAAAAAACCGGGCAGAGAGAGCCCTGCCCGGTAAACAATGCAGGAGAGGTTTTTCTGAAAATCAGGCGAAGAACAGCTTATTCAGGGTCATAGGATCGATGTATTCGCCGTCCTTGTAGACCCGCATGTTGCCGGATGCGATCTCGTCGATCAGCATCACGTTGCCGTTGGCATCGTAGCCAAACTCAAACTTGATGTCGTACATATCCAGACCCTTAGCCTTCAGGTCGTCAGCAACGATCTTGGTGATGGCCTGGGTCATAGCCTTCAGGTCGTCGTACTGCTGGGCGGTCATAACACCCAGATCTACCAGACCATCCTTGGTGACCAGCGGGTCACCCTTGGCATCGTTCTTGAAGGTGGTTTCTACATAAGCGGGCAGGTCCTGACCCAGCTCGCAGTAGTCGGAATAGCGGCGATAGAAAGAGCCTACGGCCTTATAGCGGCAGATCACTTCCAGACCCTTGCCGAATACCCGGGCGGGAAGCACTTCCATGGTAGTGTTATTCAGGTCGGCAGACACATAGTGGGTCAGGATGCCGGCGGCGTTGATCTTCTCGAAGAAATAGATAGACATCCGCAGATTCACATCACCCACGCCGTCGATGGTCAGACCAACAGAGTTTTCACCGGGATCGAACACGCCGTCCTTTCCGGTGCAGTCATCTTTGAACTTCAGCAGATAGTTGCCATTCTCCAGGGCGAAGACATCCTTGGTTTTACCGGTGTAAACAAGTTTCTTTTCCATAATAAAATCTCCTTTTCGGTAGATGAATTAACTAAATTATTGCAGCCGCTCCAAAACGGAAGCATCCTTCTGCAGAACTGCCTTAGCATCCTTGGCACGCTTTTCATCCAGCTTGGCAGCCAGCTCGCTGTCGGTAACCGACAGGATCTGAATGGCCAGCAGCGCTGCGTTGGCGCCGCCGTTGACAGCCACCGTTGCCACAGGGATGCCGGTAGGCATCTGCACGGTGGAAAGCAGGGCATCCATGCCGTCCAGCACCGGCCCCTTGCAGGGAATGCCGATCACCGGCAGGGTGGTGTTGGCAGCGATAGCGCCGGCCAGATGGGCAGCCATGCCTGCCGCAGCAATCAAAACGCCGAAGCCATTGTCTCTTGCAGAAAGTGCAAAATCCCTAGCCTCGACGGGGGTGCGGTGAGCGGAATAGATATGAACCTCAAAAGGCACGCAAAAACTCTTCAGCGTATCCACGGTTTTCTGAATAACCGGCAGATCGCTGTCACTTCCCATGATAATTCCAACTTTTTTCATTAAACTGCCCTCCAAAAAGCAAAATGAGCGCACTGACCCGTAAATAATCAGCTGCGCCCAGACGGTCGGCCGTGCCTTGCGGCACGCAAAAACTTCCTGTTCCCCTGTGGTATCCCACGAATCCGTCAGTCGCAGAAAGCATTATGAAAATTACGAAATAATTCTAACATAGCGGCGAATTCCTGTCAACAACCGCCCTTTCCGAATTCAAAATTTTTACGATTTTGCTACGAAATCCCCCGGAAAGCCTTCTGTTTTTGTGTAACATGAAGGGGACTTTCCGGGGGGAAATTGGCTTTATTTTACTTTCTTTTTGGATTCGCAGTAGATGCAGCGGTAGATCCCGTTTTCCGGGCTAACGCACTTGAAAGCATGGGTCAGCTCCTGCTCAGTGGAGGTAATGCAGCGGGGATTCTCACATACAAGATCGTAGCGCAGCTGCCCCTCTTCCGGCATTTGCACGCCCCGTTTCGCCTCATCCAGCAGCTTCAGAATCAGCGCCATACGCATATACTTTCCGTTCAAAGCCTGACGGAAGTAGGCCGCCCGGGGATCGGAATCCACCTGTACGCTGATTTCATTGACTCTGGGCAGCGGGTGCAGCACCCGCATGGTGGGCTTCGCCAGCAGCATCTTTTCGGCGGTAAGAATATAGCTGTCCTTCAGGCGCTCATACTCGTCATGGCTGTCGAAACGCTCCCGCTGGATCCGGGTCATATAGAGCACATCCAGCTGGCCGATTGCCTCCTCCAGAGAGGTGGTTTCCACATACTCCATGCCGTTCTTATCCAGCACTTCGTACTTCACATACTTGGGAAGCCGCAGCTCCTCCGGCGAGATCAGCACGATCTTGATTCCGGGGTAGCGGCCCAGCGCGCTGATCAGAGAGTGGACGGTACGGCCATACTTCAGATCGCCGCAGCAGCCTACGGTCAGATTCTCCAGCCGCCCGTTTTCCCGGTAGATCGTAAGCAGATCCGCCAGAGTCTGTGTAGGATGGCAGTGACCGCCGTCACCGGCGTTGATCACGGGAATGGTGGCTGCCTTGGCGGCAACATAGGGCGCGCCTTCCTTGGGATGACGCATGGCCATAATATCGGCGTAGCAGGAGATCATTTTCGCAGTGTCGGAAATGCTCTCGCCCTTGGCGGCAGAGGAAGAACCGGCCTCGGAAATGCCGATGACGCTGCCGCCCAGCTCCAGCATCGCCGCCTCAAAGCTCAGACGGGTACGGGTAGAGGGCTCGAAGAACATGGTAGCCAACTTCATGCCCCGGCAGCGGTCTGCGTATTTCCGGGGATTTTCGCTGATATCGCAGGCGGTATCCAGCAGTTCCTGCAGCTCCTCTACGGAAAAATCTACAATATCAATCAGGCTTCTCATTACTTCGCACCATTCACAGCCAGATACTTGCGGATTCTCTCCACATTCTCGGCATTGGCAGGATCTTCTTCCAGATACTCGATGATATCATATACATCCACAACGGAGTATACCGGGAAGCCGAACTGCTCCTCGATCTCCGCCATAGCGCCCTTTTCGCCCTGGCCCTTTTCCTTGCGGTCAACCATGATGAAGGTAGCAGCCACCTTCACGCCCTGCAGATTAGAAAGGATCGCCATGGATTCCCGGATGGCAGTGCCGGCGGTGATCACATCTTCAATGATCACCACTTCTTCGCCGGCCTGAGGAACATAGCCAACGAATACGCCGCCCTCACCATGATCCTTCACTTCCTTGCGGTTGAAGAAGAAGGGAACATTCAGGCCGTTCTTGCTCAGGGCAACCGCTGCGGAAACCGCCAGAGAAATGCCCTTGTAGGCAGGGCCGTAGAGCACGGCAGGCTTATTGCCCAGCTTGTCAAAGTAGGCCTTGGCATAGAACTCGCCCAGCTTGGCGATCTCGTCACCGGTCTTGATCATACCGGCATTGATGAAATAAGGAATCTTTCTGCCGCTCTTGGCAGTGAAGTCGCCGAACTTCAGAACGCCTGCGCCCTGCAGGAACTGGATAAATTCTCTCTTGTAGCTTTCCATAGTTCTTCTCCTTTATCTGTGGTGTTGGGGATCAATCGCAGAACTCTGCCACGCAGCGCTCGTAGGCAGCTACGGGGTCGGCAGCGGCGGTAATGGGGCGGCCTACCACGATGTAGTCAGAGCCGATGGCCTTGGCCTGAGCGGGGGTCATGACCCGCTTCTGGTCGCCCACATCGCCGTCGGCGAAGCGGACGCCGGGGGTAATGGTGAGGAAGCTCTTGCCGCAGAGGTCATGAACCTTGCCGGCTTCCAGGGGAGAGCAAACGATACCGTCCAAGCCTGCTTCCTCGGCGCACTTGGCGTAGTGCATAACTACCTTGTCGATGGGCTCGCGGATCAGCAGATCGTTTTCCATACTCTCCTGGTCGGTAGAGGTAAGCTGGGTCACGGCAATCAACAGCGGACGGCTGCCGTCGGGCCGGGTCAGGCCTTCCAGAGCGGCCCGCATCATGTTCTTGGTGCCGGCAGCGTGGAGGTTGGTGATATCCACATCCAGACGGCTGAGAACATTCATAGCCTTCTTTACGGTGTTGGGGATATCATGGAGCTTCAGGTCCAGAAAGATCTTGTGACCTCTGGCCTTGATCTGGCGGACAATCTCCGGGCCTTCGGCGTAGTACAGCTCCATGCCGATCTTCACGAAGGGCTTTCTTCCGGTGAACTTGTCCAGAAATGTAAATACCTGCTCTGCGCTCGCAAAATCGCAAGCTACGATTACATCCTTACCCATTACTTTACGCCTCCTATAATTTCACTTAATGTGTTGATTCTGTAACGATCCATCACTGCCGGCAGCTGATGAATGATATCCCGGCAGATATAGGGGTTGACCAGATTGGCCGCGCCCACTTCCACCGCAGTCGCGCCTGCCAGCATCATTTCAATCACATCCTCGGCGCTGCTGACGCCGCCCATACCGATCACCGGCACCTGCACCGCGTTGGCAACCTGATACACCATCCGCACCGCCACCGGGAAAATGGCGCTGCCGGAGAAGCCTCCCATCTTGTTGGCGATCACCGGCTTGCGGGTGTTGAGGTTGATACGCATACCCAGCAGAGTGTTGATCAGGCTGATGCCGTCAGCGCCGCCATCCTCGCAGGCCCTGGCAATGGAAACAATATCGGTAACATTGGGAGAGAGCTTCAGGATTACCGGCTTGGTGGTAACCGCCTTTACGGCCTTGGTAACCTCATAGGCTGCCTTGGGGTCGGTGCCGAAGCTCATGCCGCCGCCATGAACATTGGGGCAGCTGATGTTGACTTCCAGCCAGCCCACCTGAGGCTCTTTGTCCAGCATCTGGCAGGTGTAGGCATATTCTTCCACAGAGAATCCGGAAACATTGGCCATCACCGGCTTGTGGAAAACCTTTGCCAGCCGGGGCAATTCCTGAGAAACTACCGCCTCCACGCCGGGATTCTGCAGGCCAACGGCATTGATCATGCCGCTGGGGCATTCGGCGATCCGGGGGGTGGGATTGCCGAAGCGGGGCTGCTTGGTAGTGCCTTTGAAGGAGAATGTTCCAAGGCAGTTGATATCGTAGAGCTCGGCAAATTCATAGCCGTAGCCAAAGGTGCCGGAGGCGGGAATGACCGGATTCTCCAGCTCCACGCCGCACAGATTTACACTCAGTCTGCCCACAGAATCTCCTCCTTCCGCATAACAGGGCCTTCCTTGCAGATCCGCTTGTAGCCGGTGAGGGTCTTGCAGGAACAGCCCATGCAGGCGCCAAAGCCGCAGCCCATCCGCTCTTCGAAGCTCATCTGGCCGGAGGTAGTGCTCGCCTTATACACAGCCTTCAGCATGGGTTCCGGACCGCAGGTGCAGAAGTGGGTATACTCCACCTGCTTCATGGCATCGGTAACAAAGCCCTTGATGCCATAGGAGCCGTCCACCGTGGTGACCAGCACCCGACAGCCCAAGGCCCTGAAGTCTTCCTCGCAGAACACTTCTTCTTTCTTGTTGAAGCCCAGAATCACCGTGACTTCCCTGCCCTGCTCCCGCAGCCGCCTGGCAAGCAGGTACATGGGCGGAACACCTACGCCGCCGCCCAGCAGCAGAGGCTTTTCGCCGCAGGCTTCCAGATCATAGCCGTTGCCAAGGCCCGTCAGCACATCCAGCTTGCCGGAATCCATGCGGCTCATCGCCTCGGTGCCTTTGCCGACTACTTTATAAATAATGGTAAGTACATCCCCCTGCACATCGCACACGGAGATGGGGCGGCGCAGGAACAGCCCATCCAGCTGAATGTTTACAAACTGTCCCGGAGCGGTAATGGCAGAGGTATCGCCCTGCAGGCGCATCCGGTAGACATTGTCGGTCAGCGGGGTGTTTTCAATAATCTCAAAAATGCTTTGCTTCATTTGAGGTTCTCCTGTCATGATTGCACATCAAGGGCCAATGTCTATTGGCCCTTGATATCCGGTTTACGCATCGATGGTGGAAACGGTGAGCGTAGTCTCCTCCAGAACATCCAGCAGCACGCTGACAGTATCCAGAGAGGTGAAGATGGTTACATTGTTTTCGGTTGCGATCTGGCGGATCTGGTGACCGTCGGTCTCAGGGCCGTCGGCGCTGGGATCCTTGGTGTTGATCACATAAGCGATATGGCCCGCCCGCAGCGCCTCGGGGATCTCCTCGCTGCCCTCGCTGATCTTACCCAGCAGATGGGTGCGGATGCCGTTGGCCTTCAGGAACTTGCCGGTGCCGGCGGTAGCTTCGATGTTGAAGCCCAGATTATAGAACCGGCGGATCAGAGGCAGCGCCTCCTCCTTGTCCTGATCGGCGATGGTGGCCAGTACCGTGCCGTAGTTCTGCAGGTGCATGCCGGCGGCCTGCAGGGCTTTATACAGCGCGCGGTTGAGCTTATCGTCGTAGCCGATGGCTTCGCCGGTGGACTTCATTTCGGGGCTCAGGTAGGCACCCAGACCCCGCAGCTTATTGAAGGAGAATACCGGCGCCTTGACATACCAGCGCTTCTTCTCATCGGGATAGATATCGAAGATGCCCTGCTCCTTCAGGCTCTTGCCGAGAATGACTTCCGTAGCAATGTCCGCCAGAGAGTAGCCGGTGGCCTTGCTCAGGAAGGGTACGGTACGGGAGGAACGGGGGTTGACCTCGATGATAAACACATTATCGTTCTGGTCAACGATGAACTGGATATTGTAAAGGCCTACGATGCCGATGCCCAGACCCAGCTTCTTGGCGTACTGCAGGATCGTTCCCTTCACCTTGTCGGAAATGGAGAAGGAGGGATACACGCTCATGGAGTCGCCGGAGTGAACGCCGGTGCGCTCCACCAGCTCCATAATGCCGGGAACGAAGACGTTCCGGCCGTCGCAGATGGCGTCGACCTCCACCTCACGGCCTTCGATATACTTGTCTACCAGAACCGGCTTGTCCTCGTCAATCTCTACCGCGGTACGCAGGTAGTGGCGCAGCTGCTGCTCGTTGGCAACGATCTGCATAGCCCGGCCGCCCAGAACAAAGCTGGGGCGCACCAGAACGGGATAGCCGATCTCCGCGGCGGCGGCAATGCCGTCCTCGATCCGGGTAACGGCGCGGCCCTTGGCCCGGGGGATATTCAGCTCATTGAGCAGGTTTTCAAAGGCATTGCGGTCCTCTGCCCGGTCGATGGCTTCGCAATCCGTGCCGATGATCTTCACGCCCCGGTCTGCCAGAGGCTGGGCCAGGTTGATGGCGGTCTGGCCACCCAGCGAGGCGATTACGCCCTCGGGCTTTTCGAACTCGATGATGTTCATTACATCCTCGGGAGTCAGCGGCTCGAAGTAGAGCTTATCGGCGGTGGTGTAGTCGGTAGAAACGGTTTCGGGGTTATTGTTGATGATAATGGCTTCGTAGCCGGATTTCTTGATGGTAGCAACGGCGTGAACGGTGGAGTAGTCGAATTCCACGCCCTGACCGATGCGGATGGGGCCTGCGCCCAGCACCACGATCTTTTTCTTGTCCGTCAGCCGGGAAGCGTTCTCGCCGGTGTAGGAGGAGTAGAAATACGGGATATAGGCGCCGGTATGGCAGGTGTCTACCATGCGGAACACAGGGAAAATGCCCTGTTCCTTGCGGAAGTGGTACACATCCAGCTCCGTGCAGTTCCACATTCTGGCCACATACTTATCGCTGAAGCCCATTTTCTTGGCGGCGATCAGGATTTCCTTGTTCCGGGGGTTGGCCTTCAGAGTCTCCTCCATCTGCACGATGCGGGCAATGGCCTCCAGGAAGCAGGGGGTGATCTGGGTGATCTCGTGGATCTGCTCCACGGTGATACCCCGGTACATCAGCTCGGCGATGGCAAAGATGTTGTCATCCCGGAACTGGCGGATATAGTCGAGGATGTCCTCGGTGGACATATCGTCAAACTTGTGGTGGTAAATATGGTTCACGCCCACCTCCAGAGAACGGATGCCCTTGAGCAGGCACTCCTCCAGGGTAGAGCCGATGCCCATAACTTCGCCGGTGGCCTTCATCTGGGTGCCCAGCATGTTGGAAGCAGTGGTGAACTTATCGAAGGGGAACCGGGGCAGCTTGGCGATCACATAGTCCAGCCGGGGCTCAAAAGAGGCATTGGTATTGGCAATGGCGATGTCCTTCAGCTCCATGCCCACGGCAATCTTGGCAGTGACCCGGGCAATGGGATAACCGGAAGCCTTGGAAGCCAGCGCCGAGGAACGGGACACCCGGGGGTTGACCTCAATGAGATAGTACTCGCTGGAATGGGGATTCAGCGCAAACTGCACATTGCAGCCGCCCTCGATCTTCAGCTCCCGGATGATCTTGATGGCGGAATCGTTGAGCATCTTCCGATCATGGTCGCTGAGGGTCATAATGGGGGCAACCACCAGACTGTCGCCGGTGTGTACGCCTACGGGGTCAATGTTCTCCATACCGCAAATGGTAATGGCGTTGTCGGCGGAATCCCGCATGACCTCGAACTCGATCTCCTTGTAGCCCTTGACGCTCTTTTCAATCAGAACCTGATGCACAGGAGACAGCTTGAAGGCGTTCAGACCCACTTCCACCAGCTCTTCTTCGTTGTAGGCAAAGCCGCCGCCGGTGCCGCCCAGAGTAAAGGCAGGCCGCAGCACAACGGGATAGCCGATCCGGGCCGCTGCTTTCTTAGCCTCTTCCAGAGAATAGGTGATCTCCGAGGGAATGGTGGGCTCGCCGATGGACTGGCACAGCTCCTTGAACAGCTCCCGGTCCTCTGCCCGCTCGATGGACTTGCTGGAAGTACCCAGCAGCTCCACCCGGCATTCCTTCAGAACGCCCTTCTTCTCCAGCTGCATGGCAAGGTTCAGGCCGGTCTGTCCGCCGATGCCGGGAACAATGGCGTCGGGGCGCTCGTAGCGGATGATCTTGGCCATATACTCCAGAGTCAGAGGCTCCATGTAAACCTTATCGGCAATGGAGGTGTCGGTCATGATGGTGGCAGGGTTGGAGTTGCACAGAACAACCTCATAGCCCTCTTCCTTCAGCGCAAGGCAGGCTTGGGTGCCGGCATAGTCGAACTCAGCGGCCTGACCGATTACAATGGGGCCGGAGCCGATGATCAGTATTTTTTTCAAATCCGTTCTTTTCGCCATGATTGGTTCCTCCAGTTTCTCACTTGCTTTGATATACTACCTTGCCGTCGCAGACGGTAAGAATACATTTTCCGTAAAGGCTCTGTCCGGCAAAGGGGGTCGCCTTGCCCTTGGACAGGAATTTTTCAGGATCAACAACTTCCTGGGCTTCCAGATCCCATACGCTGTAGCACTCGCCGAGGCCGATGCCAAAGCGCTTGCGGGGATTGACTACCAGCAGCTCCATCAGCCGCTCCATGGTCAGGATGCCGGGCCGCACCAGGTAGGTATACAGCACCGGGAAGGCCGTTTCAATGCCCACGATGCCGAAGGCGCTCTTTTCAAGACCCCTGGCTTTCTCCTCTGCCGAATGGGGAGCATGGTCGGTGGCGATCATATCGATGGTGCCATCGAGAATACCGGCCAGCAGCGCATCCCTGTCCTCTTTGCCCCGGATGGGGGGATTCATCTTGAACCAGCCGTCTTCCCGCAGCTGGCTGTCGTCCATCACCAGATAGTGAGGGCCGGTTTCGCAGGTGATGTCCACGCCCTCGGCCTTGGCTCTGCGGATCAGCTCCACGCTTTCCTTTGTGGAGATATGGCACACATGATAGCTGCAGCCGGTTTCCTTCACCAGTTCAATATCTCTGGCGATCTGCGCCCATTCGCTTTCGGAGCAGATCCCCCGGTGTCCGTGGGCCTTGGCGTAAGCGCCGTCGTGAATGTAGCCGCCCCGCAGCAGCTCGTTGACCTCGCAGTGGGCTACGATGGGTTTGCCCAGCTTTTTGGCAAGCAGCATGGCCCGGCGCATCATATCATCGTTCTGCACACCCCGTCCGTCGTCGGAATAACCCATAACATAGGGCGCCATCGCTTCCAGCTCTGCCAGCTCCTCGCCCTTTTCGCCAACGGTGATGGCGCCGTAGGGATACACATGGATGCAGGCATCCGCTTCGATCCGGTCCAGCTGAAGCTTCAGGTTTTCCAGGCTGTCCGGCACCGGGTTCAGATTCGGCATGGTACACACATGGGTGTAGCCGCCCCGGGCAGAGGCCGCGCTGCCGGATGCAATGGTCTCTTTATAAGAAAATCCCGGCTCACGAAAATGCACATGCACATCGCAAAAACCGGGAAAAACAGCATATTGAATATCATCAAAACGAGCCAACGCCTCCGCCATAGCAGAGGAAACAACAGTATCGCTCAGGTAGCAACGCATATTCTTCAGGTTAGACATACCGCTCATAAGGCTTCTCCTTCCTCAAAACCGCATTTTAGACATTATACAATGCATCGCGGATTTTGTCAAAGGATTTTCCTTCCGGAACGCAGAAACGGAAAGCTGAACAAATCTCCGGCTGCCATATCCCGACTTTTTGCACAGATATCTAAAATTTCGGCAGCTGCGTCCAGGGAAAGTCCTGCCAATCCAGATCCCGGAAGGGATACACCCGCTGCCACACGCCCCCTTCTTTTTTCACCGAGCTGCGGTGGGCAGCCAGCAGCCGCACAATATCATATACATCGATCCAGATCTCCGAAAGGCACTCCTTCTGGCTTTCGTCAAAGATCAGCTGCATACCAAAGTGCAGATGCACGGTTTCGATGTTGTTCACATTCTCCTTGTCGGAATAGCCGCTGCGGCCCATGAAGCCGATCACATCCCCCGCCTGCACCAGATCTCCCTCCTGAAGGCCTTCGGCAAAGGGGTGGTCCTTTTGCAGATGGGCATAATAATAGTAGCGTTTCGAGTCGAAGGAGCGGATGCCGATCCGCCAGCCGCCGTAGCGGTTCCAGCCCATAGCCTCCACCACGCCGCCCTCTACCGCCACCACCGGCGTTCCGAGAGCGCCCATCAGATCGTGGCCCAGGTGCTTTCGGGCAAAGCCGAAGCTGCGGCCCACACCAAAATCGTCGCAGTGGGTGTAGCCATAGCCTGCTGCCACGGGAGAAAAGGCTTTCAGGCCATAGTCTCCTTTCCATTGTCCGTTCACTTCAATAGCGTAGTGGCCCAGAATGCCGCCAAGGGCGGCGGAATAGGCGGCATGGTAATAGTCAAAGTATTTGGCGGTATCCCCTGCCAGTTCCTTTGCGCTGCTGTCCCCTTCCAGCTGCTTTGCCGCTTTCCTCACCGATGCCAGCGGGCATTTTCCCCCTGTGCGGCAGGCCGCCAGCGCCAGAATATCGATCCAGCTGATGTGCTTTTCCTGCCGGGCGGTTTCGATATCCACATCCATGGCATACCGCAGCGATTCGTACCCCACCTGAAAATCCACCCAGTTGATCTGCGCCGCTGCCGCCGTCGCCGCCGGAAGCATCAGCACCGCCAGAAAAAGAGAAATCCACCGCTTCATAGCCTCACCTCGTGGGTTTAGGTTATGAAGCTGTGGATTTTTCATTCCCCGATTTTATTCCAAATCCCGGCAAATTCCCTTGGCAATGCTGTAAATATCCTCCATGGAGGAAATCGCGCTGATCTGGGTCTTATAGTAGCTGCTGTGGGAAACGCCCCGCAGATACCAGGCAAAATGCTTTCTCGCTTCCAGGCAGGCGATCTTCTCGCCCTTGTCTTCCAGCGCCAGTTCAAACTGTTCAACTGCAACCGCCACCCGATCCTTCAGGGGCAGCCGCCCCGGCGGCTCGCAGCCATCGAGGGCGGCTCTGGCCTGAGAAAAGATCCAGGGATCGCCGAAGGTTGCCCGGCCGATCATCAGACCGTCCGCGCCGGTCCACTTCTTGCAGCGCACCGCCGATGGGCCGTCTACAATGTCGCCATTGGCAATAACGGGGATCCTCCGCTGCTGCTTTACTTTTTTAATGGTATCCCAATCGGCATTGCCGGAATAGAGCATAGAGCGGGTTCTGCCGTGGACACACAGCAGGTCCGCGCCGCTTTCCTCCATCAGCCTGGAGAATTCCAGAACATTGATGCTGCCCTTGTCCCAGCCAAGCCGGCATTTCACCGTAACGGGAACATCCACAGCCATCTTCACCGCTTCCACGATCCTGGCCGCCAGCTCCGGGGTACGCATCAGGCCGCAGCCGTCGCCGGAATTGGCGATCTTCGGCATGGGGCAGCCCATGTTGATATCCAGAAAATCGCAGCCGGAAAGCTCCAGCGCCCGCACAGCCGCCTGAGCCATGATCTGGGGATCGTTGCCGAAGATCTGAGCGCCGCAAAGGCTGCCTTCGTTTTTGCGAAGGAGCGCCTCGCTCTTTTTATCCTTATATACCAATGCCCGGGAGGAGACCATTTCCGTAACGGTCACATCGGCGCCCAGCCGGGCGCATACGGTGCGGAAGGCCCAGTCCGTCACTCCGGCCATCGGCCCGAGAAACAGCGGATTATCCAATTCCAGATTCCCGATTCGCATAAACTGCTCCTTAAAAGAAAAAGTGGGCGGCAATCCGCCCAATGTCATTAAGTTAAGAAAACTGTGTCATTCTGAGCCTGCGCAGCAGGCGTGAGAATCCGTTCCCATAAGGGATACGGATTGCCACGCGCCTGCGGTGCTCGCAATGACAATCGTAAACTCAATGACATTAGGCATTCTGCCGCCCGTTATTGTAGCACAGTTTATTTCCGTTTGCAAGTCACAGCAACGCCGTCAGCAGCCATACCGCCCCGGTCACAGCCGCGCCGCCGAAGGCCCACACCGGCCCGGCATAGATCCAGGAGGGCCGTTTCTGTTTCCGCCCGGCAAGGAGCTTTTCCGCCTCTTTCATCAGCGCCTCATCGGTGACCCCCTCCGGGCCAACGGCGCCGTCTTTCAGAATAAAGATCGCCTGCTCGAACATCTTCGGCTCCGGGGCATGGACTACGATCACCTGTCGGGAGATACCTTTTACCATATTTACCACCTCTTGGTGGCAGTATGCCCCGGGCTGTGGAATTTTATTCCTGCTCCTTGGGCCGCTTGTAGCGCCCCTGAGGCTCCCATTCCGGCAGCGGCAGCCGCTGCATCGCGCCAAAAATCCGGTCTTTCAGGTCGGGATACCGGGCGCTCAGCTCAAAGATCAGCTGCTTGATCTCCTCCCGCTTGGTGGTCTTGTCCACCGGACAGCGGTTTTCGATGACCGGCAGTTCGTAGCGGACGGCGAAATTGTCGATGGTGCGTTCATGGAGATAGAGCATGGGCCGGATCTGGATAATGCCTGTCCGATCCAGATCGGTGACGGGCTGGAAGCAGCTGATGCGCCCCTCGTAGATCAGCGACATCAGGAAGGTCTCTACCGCATCATCGTAGTGATGCCCCAGAGCCAGCTTGTTGAGTCCCCGGTCCAGAATCGCCTGATTCAAGGCTCCCCGACGCATTTTGGCGCACAGCGAGCAGGGATTTTTCTCCTGCCGGTGGTCGAAGATCACCGGGCCGATCTGGGTCGGCACCAGCGTAAAGGGTACCTCCAGCTGCCGGCACAGCGCCTCGATGCCGGAATAATCCATGCCCAGCCCCATATCAATGGAGATGGCCTCGAGCCTGAATTGGCTGGGGTCGTACTTACGCAGCTGCGCCAGCAGCACCAGCAGCGCAAGGGAATCTTTACCCCCGGAAACACCCACGCCGATGGCATCGCCGGGGCGGATCATCTGATAGTCTTCCACGCACCGGCGCACAAGACCAACGAGCTTCTGCATTGTTGGATTTCCTCCTGTTTTTGCAAAAAATGAGATGCGAGAAAACGAGAGCATTTAAGAGCATTCGGGAGCATTTGCGAGTTCTTCCCGGAATGAATTATTTTTTTCGAAATTATGGTTGACATTTGAAGTTTGGTGTGATATAAAGTTCTGGCGTCTGCAAGTTATTGTACTGCAGCTAAAGGAATTTGTCAAAATATTTTAACCCAACTGGAGGAAAGAATATGTCCACTACACTCGCCAAGAAGGAGACCGTAGAGCGCAAGTGGTATGTCATCGACGCCGCCGGTAAGCCCCTGGGCCGTACCGCCGTCATCGCTGCCAACCTGCTGCGCGGCAAGCACAAGGTCGATTTCACCCCCAACGTTGACTGCGGTGACTATGTCATCATCATCAACACCGACAAGGCCGTTCTCACCGGCAACAAGGCCGACCAGAAGGTCTACTACCGCGTATCCGGCTGGATCGGCGGTCTGAAGGAAACCAAGGCTCGCATCATGATGGAAAAGCGCTCCGACTACGCTATGGAGCACGCCGTCAAGGGCATGCTGCCCAAGAACACTCTGGGCCGTAACTGCCTGGGCCGCCTGCACCTGTGCAAGGGCGCCGAGCATCCCCACGCTGCCCAGAAGCCTGAAGTCTGGACTCTGGACTAATTGGAGGTAACGAACTATGTACGAGAGCAAGAATAAGTATTACTACGGCACCGGCCGCCGTAAGTCCAGCGTAGCCCGCGTTCGCGTTTACGAGAACGGCACCGGCTCCATCATCATCAACGGCCGCGACATCGACGATTACTTCGGTCTGGAGACCCTGAAGCTGATCGTTCGTCAGCCCCTGGTCACCACCGACATGGTCGGCAAGGTTGACATCGTTGTTACCGTCGCCGGCGGCGGGGTTTCCGGCCAGGCCGGCGCCATCCGTCACGGCATCTCCCGCGCTCTGCTGACCCTGAACCCCGAGACCCGCGCTTCCCTGAAGGCCGCCGGCTTCCTGACCCGCGACCCCAGAATGAAGGAAAGAAAGAAGTACGGTCTGAAGGCAGCCCGCCGCGCTCCCCAGTTCTCCAAGAGATAATCTGTCTCTCATATCGAACTACAAAACCCAGAAACCGCAATGGTTTCTGGGTTTTCTTTATACCTTGCAATCCCCTGTTTGGTGCATGAAATGTCATAGTCCTTTTGTTATATCCAATATCCCCTAAATATGTAACTACACAAACAACATAATCCAAATATCAATGCAAGCGGAATCAAAATAAGCAACACTTTTAAGAAGATTTTTAGTGCCTTGCTTGGTATTCTGTTGATTTTGATTTTCAAATCATCGTATTTGGATCCAAACGGCATAAACAGTATTGACAGAATGAGTTCTAAAATATCTTCCATATATATCTCCTTTTGCAATCATTACCTTCTAAAACATAATCGCCACGAAAAAAATATCACTTGCATACAGTTCCATGTACTCGCTTCCCTTTTGGGTATTATACCATCCATCATTCATAATTTCAATGTTTCAGTAAACGTTATGAAGGTGGAACAAAAAACATTTCACGCGTTTTATCCATGCAGCAGCAAAAAAAGCCGCCTCGGGAGAGGCGGCTTTTGGATTAGGTGGAGAGGTATTTCAGGGATACCCAACCCTGGGCGATGCGGACCCAGGTAGTTCCGCTGGCGTTGGTTACAGTTTCGAGGATCTCGACCTTTGTACCCTTGGAAAGGTAGGCAACGATCTTATAGTTGGTGCCGGGGCCGCCGCGGACACGCAGCGTAGTGGTCACAGTTCCGGTTTTGGCATTGTTGTCCTTGCCGGTTTCCGGAGCCTGACCGCCGGTGACCTTCACGAAATTCATGGAGATCCAGCCTTCTTCGATCCGGGCCCAGGTGGTTCCGGTAGAGGCCAGCTTGGTCTCCAGAATGGTGACCTTCGCGCCGGACTTGACGAAGCCGACGATCGAATAGTTGGTACCTGCGCCGCTGCGGATACGCAGCACGCCATCGGAAGTAACCGTGCCGGTCATTACGCCGGTTTGTCCGGGCTGCTGCTCCTTATCAGGCTCCTGGGTCGTTCCGCCGGAGCTGCTGACGGTTACATAGCTCATGGAGATCCAGCCCTTTTCCGTCTTGCCCCAAACCGTAGAGCCTACGGTCTTTTTCTGGGTGATCTTAACGGAATCGCCGTTGGAATAGTAGCCAACGATGGAATAGGAAGTGCCTGCGCCGCTGCGGATACGCAGACGGCCGGAGGTCAGCTTGATCTTGCCGGTAATGGTTGTGTCCGCCGGCTCAGTAGGCTTCGGCTCGGTGGGCTTGGGTTCGGTAGGCTTGGGCTCAGTGGGCTCGGGAGTCTTGTCAGAATCCAGCTTCACATAGTCCATGGAGATCCAGCCGTTTGCGATCCGTCCCCAAACGGTGGTGCCGACGGTCTTCTTTTCCAGAATCTCAACCCGGTCACCGGTGTTCAGGTAGCCAACGATGGCATAGCCGGTGCTGGGCCCCTTACGGATACGCAGCTTGTTGCCGGTGATGGTTCCCTTCTCGCCGGTCTTTTCCGGCTCGGTGGGCTTGGGTTCGGTGGGCTTGGGTTCCGTGGGCTTGGGTTCCGTAGGCTTCGGCTCGGTAGGAGCGGTGGTTGCGGGTTCGGTCGGTTCGCTGGTGGCAGGAACGGAAGGCTCGGTAGGCTTGGGCTCAGTAGGCTGAACGGTCTGGCCGTTTTTCACCTGATCGTAGTTGGTATACTTCAGAGCGATCCAGCCATCGGCAAACTTGCCCCAGGTGTAGCCGGAGCCCTTGGCGGTTTCCGTGATGACCATGGTCTTGCCGGTATTGACATTATCCACGATCTTATAGGAAGTGCCGGGGCCGGAGCGGATGTTGACCTTATTGTTGGTAACGGTTACCAGGATGCCATCCTGGGTTTCCGGCTCGGTAGGCTCGGTGGGCTCGGTGGGCTTCCAGTTTTCATCCACGCTCCAGTGGGCATACAGCCGGTCGTTGCGGGTGGAGGCATTCAGCTCCGTGATCCGGGTGCCGCCGTCAGGCTCGGTGTACCAGCCTTCGAATTTGAAACCGTCGTAAGTGGCGGTAGCGACAGGCGCGGTGGGGAAATTGGAATCGTATGCCTGAGCGCGGACAGAAGAAGCGCCGCCGTTGGCATCGTAAAGCACATAGCAGTAGTTGGAGGGTACGGTCATGCTGTACTCGCCGTTGAGGTACATATTGGCCTCGATCAGGCGGCGCTTGATCTTGCCGGTCATAACCGTGCCGCCGGCAACGCACCACTGACCCATGGCAAACAGCAGGTCATTGCCGGTCTTGCCTTCGATCACCGCGGTACGCAGCGTGCCATCCTTGTTCAGCCAGCCGGTGCCGCAGTTATATGTAAAGGAAAGCAGCGCGTCGAACTGGCCCTGGGTAAATTCAATTTTATACTTATTCAGGAAGCTGTTGATGCTGGCGCCCATCACATCCAGATAGTAGCGCAGCAGATCCTCGGCTTCCTTCTCGGTAATGCCGTTGGCCTTGTAGCGGGCAAGGTCTTCATCGCTCAGCGGCATAGTACCATAGCCAACGGTATAATGGCCATAGTCCCAATAAGGCTTTGCGCTGAAGCCCTCGAACTTCTTGATAATATCCACACATTCCTGACTGGCCGTAAATTCGGCAGCGGCAAACGACTCCTGCACGCCCAGCGGCACCATCGTTACCAGCAGCACAACGGCCAGCACAGCAGAAATATATTTTCTAAACACGAAAGAATTCCCCTTCCAGATCATTTTTTCTGTATTATACCAGACAATCCAAAAGTTTGCAACCCTTTTTAACATTTTTTGTAACGATTTTGTTACCTTTTTAGCAGGAAAAATCTGGCTTCTTCCCGGCTGCCGCCGCGATTGCATTTACGCCGCGGATGTGATAAACTAAAGCCGTATCAAAGCTAAGGAGTTTTCTATGGAACACTTTCACGCGCTGGTTGCCATGAGCGGCGGCGTAGACAGCGCCGTTTCCGCATATCTGACCGCCCGGGCGGGGCTTCGCTGCACCGGAGCGATCATGGAGCTGTACCCTCAGGAATCCACCCAGCAGGCGGTGGAGGATGCCCGGGCCGCCGCAATGCGGCTGGGGATGGATTTTCATGTATTGGAGCTGACCGAACTTTTCCGCCGGCAGGTCATTGCGCCCTTTGTAAGCAGCTACGAGCAGGGCGACACCCCCAATCCCTGCATCCGCTGCAACCGGTATCTGAAATTCGATGCCTTCCTGCACTACGCCCGGCAGCTTGGCTGCGATTGCATCGTTACCGGCCACTACGCCCGGATTCGCCGGGACGAAACCACCGGCCGATACCTTTTATATAAAGCAGCCGATCCTGCCAAGGATCAAAGCTATGTGCTTTACAGCCTGACCCAGCAGCAGCTTGCTCGCACCCGCTTCCCCCTCGGGGAGCTCAGCAAGGAGCAGGTGCGGCAGATTGCCCGGGAGCAGGGTCTTGCCAACGCCGACCGCAAGGACAGTCAGGATATCTGCTTCATCCCGGATGGGGACTATGTGGCCTTTATGAAACGGTTCACCGGCAAAACTTACCCCTGCGGCCAGTTCCTTGACCTGCAGGGCAATCCGGTAGGTACTCATTGCGGTGCGGTGGCCTACACCCTCGGCCAGCGCAAGGGGCTGGGGCTTGCCATGGGCGCGCCGGTATATGTATGCGGCAAGGACATGGCCGCCAATACCGTTACCGTAGGCCCCAACGAGGCCCTTTTCCACAAAACGCTGCTGGCAAACGATTGCAACTTCATCCCCTTCCCCGCCCTGACCGAACCCTTGCGGGTCACCGCCAAAGCCCGCTACCGCCATACCGCCCAGAGCGCCACGGTTTACCCGGAAGCAGATGGCATCCGGGTGGAATTCGACGAGCCCCAGCGGGCCATCACTCCGGGGCAGGCAGTTGTGCTGTACGACGGCGAGCTTGTGGTTGGCGGCGGCACCATCACAAAGGTACTATAACAAAAAGGGAACGGCTCAGCCGTTCCCTTTTACATTTTCGCGGACAGCCATCAGCTGCTCATAGATCACTTGCGGGTCTACTCCCGTAGAATTGACATATATGCACATATCGCCGTATTTTACGGAAAACTCCATCCGCACAATCTGCGTTTCCTGCATATCCTGCACATTAACCAAATTTTGATAATAGGCTCTTGCTTCTACCGCTTCCAATGTCAGCTCTTCCGCGCAAAGATCGGCATTTCCACCGTATTCAACAATATCCCAGCAAATGAGTCCTAAGTCGGCCCCCTCGTCAAGGAGCCATACGCTTTGCAGTCCCGTTGAAAAATCCTTTGATCGATGCCAATATATGCCCTGCAATTGAATGTTTTCGGCAGAAAAATCCAGAAGATATTTTCCATATTTTTCGTCAGCTCTTGCTTCCTCCAAAGATTTGATTGGATACCAATCCGGGTCGGCATCCGCCCGCAAGCCGGAAATGTCCGGCTTGCCTTGTTCATAGGAAGCAAAACACGCAAGCACAGTTTCAAAATACCGCTTGACCCGCTCCTCGTTTGCAGCGTCTGTACTCGTGGAAACGCATATCAGTGTTCCATTGATTTCTGCTTCGGCAGCTATCAGAAGCACATCTGCATCACCAAAGGCAGGATCATCAAATTCATGCTTATATTCGCACACAGCATACTCCACATTCCCGTATCGGGAAAGGAGCGGTGGCATCGGCGTAATGGAGCAATTATGATCGCCCAAGCACACCTCAATACCAAAATTCTCATTTGTAACCCTTATGGTAAACTGTACACATACGCAGGATTTATCTGCAAAAAAATACGCAGTAGCTCCTTCAAAATTCATCCAGTTGGTTGCTTTCTCAGGGAGGAATTCCTGCAATTCTTTTTCAGAAAGAGAGTAGACATAAGGGGTATACCTGGGCGCTCGAAATACAAGACCCGCCTCACTATATTGCACTTCCCAATCCACGAATTCACCGATTCTGTCTTCCGTAGGGTTGGTCTCTCCGCCGTCAACACGATCCTGCGGTTTCAATCTAGCAGACAACAGCACCGCCGCAACGATCAGCATAATACATAGGCAGGCAGCCATCGGCCAAAGCAGTCTCCGCCGGACTTTCCCGGTTCCCGGCTTCTCGCTTTTTTCCAAAATCTCATCATCAATGCCGTTCATGCTTTCAAACAGCTGTTCTTTATTCACGGTATGTATCCCTCCTTTTCCAAGTGGGTCTTCAGCTTATTCCGTATGCGGCTGAGAATTACCGTAGTATTATTGGAGGTTAACCCGTAGTTCCGGGCAATTTTGCTGACAGCCTCGCCAAAGAAGTATCTTCTGGCAAACAGCATAGCCTCCCTTTCCGGCAAACTGCGGACAAAACGCCCGATACTCTGCTCCAGCTCCTTCGCGGCAACCAGCGTTTCCGGCGTATCCGGGGAAGATATGCATTCTTCCAGCTCGCTGAGCACCAGCTGCAGCTCTCCGCAGCCCCGCTTTTGTGCGGTGCGGACTTTGAATTTGTCAAAAGCCAGATGGCGAGTTATCTTTGCAAAAAACATCCGCAGTCTGGCAGGCCGCTGAGGCGGCATGGCATTCCATGCCCGCAGCCATGTATCATTGACGCACTCTTCCGAATCTTCGGGGCTTTGAAGAATGTTCTCTGCCACAGAAAAGCAATATGCGCCATACTTGCCGCTGCTTTCCGCTATTGCGGACTCTTCCCTTCTCCAATAAAGCTCTACGATCTGATCATCTTGCATATAGTCACCTCCTCAGCCATCTTGAAAGGTCCTTTCAATTATATATGACGACATAATTTCCCAATTCTTACAAAAAAGGCGGACCATAAGTCCGCCTTTTTACGATTACAAAGAATATTCCGGGAAGTATTCCTTTGCAAAGTCCACTTCCGATACCCGGAAGGATTTGCCGTTCAGATATTCCAGCGCGCCGGAATCCGTAGTGAAGCAGAAGGTCAGCTTGTAGGAATACAGCGCCTGATAGGTGCGGTCAAACCGCTTGTCCAGCTTGCCGTACTTGCCGTCGCCCAAAAGAGGATGGCCCGCGTGGGCAAACTGGGCCCGGATCTGATGGGTTCGCCCGGTGATCAGCTCGCACTCCACAAGGGACAATCCGCTGCGGCTGGCCAGCACCCGGTAGTTAGTCTGGCAGGATTTGGACCCCGGCTGGGGCGTATCCGTTACAAACACCCGGTTTTTCTTGGCATCCTTAAAAAGATACCCCTTCAGGCTGCCTTCCCGGACTTTGGGCGTACCCTCCACGATGGCAAGGTAGCGCTTGTCCATTTCCCGGTCCTTGATCTTCTGGTTCATGACCCGCAGCGCTTCGGCGGTCTTCGCGGCGATCACGATGCCGCCGGTGTTCCGGTCGATCCGGTTGCACAGCGCCGGGGTGAAGCTGTTTTCCTCCCGGGGGCGCCATTCCCGCTTCTGGTAGAGATAGGCCTGAATATGGTCGATGAGTGTTCTTCCGTACTCCGCGCCGTCATGGGGATGCACCGCAAGCCCCGGCCTCTTATCCACAAGCAGGATATGCGCATCCTCATACACAATGTTCAGCTTCGGCGCAGCCACGGTCAAAAAGGCGTTATCCTCCCGGGGGGTGTCGAAGAATTCATCGTTGATATACAGCTGCAGCGAATCACCCGCCTGCAGCCGGGTGTCCCGCTCTGCCCGCTTGCCGTTGAGCTTGATGCGCTTGATGCGGATATACTTCTGGGCCAGAGAGGCCGGCAGCAGCGGAACTGCTTTGGCAAGAAACCGGTCCAACCGCTGGCCCGCATCGTTGGTTCCGATGGTAAATTCCTTCATCAGGTGGTCTCCTGCTGAAAATGCCGGTTCATCTGCTCGGTAAATTCCAGAGCAGAGTTGTAGCCCAGCTTGCGCTGACGGTTGTTCATAGCCGCCACTTCCAGAATCACCGCCAGATTACGGCCCGGGGTGATGGGAATGGTGATCATGGGGATCTCCACACCCAGAATTTCCATTGTATGCTCTTCAAGGCCCAGCCGGTCATACACCACCTGGGTGTTCCAATGAACGATATTCACCACAAGGTCGATCTGGTTCTGGGTCTTGACCGCACCCATACCGAACAGCTTCGCCACATTCACAATACCGATGCCGCGCAGCTCGATGTAATTGCGGATCAGCTCCGGCGCAGTGCCTTCCAGACAGTTGCCGGAGACCTTGCGGATCTCCACCGCATCGTCGGCGATCAGCCGGTGTCCGCGCTTGAGCAGCTCCACGGCCGCCTCGCTTTTGCCGATGCCGCTGTCGCCGATCAGCAGCAGACCCTCGCCGTAGACCTCCACCAGCACGCCATGGCGGCTGATACGGGGCGCGAGCTCTGCCTTCAGGTAGGTAATGATGCCGGAAACCAGAGTGCTGGTAGCCTCCTTGGAGGACAGCACCGTAATATTGTGCTTTTTCGCCATTTCCATGCATTCCGGGTCCGGCTCCATGCTGCGGGAGATCACCAGTGCCGGAATTCCGCAGGAGAACACTCTGTCGTAGCCGACTCTGCGCTCCTCAGCGGAAAGCTTCTGCATAAAGCTCTGCTCTACCCTGCCGATGACCTGCAGGCGCAGGGGTTCAAAATGGTCCAGATAGCCGGCAAGCTGCATGCCCGGACGGGCCACATCCTCAACGGTCAGCCGGACGGAATCGTAGTCCGTTGCCGCATAGAGCACCGTCAGCGAGAATTCTTCTGCCAGTTTTTTCAGTGGCACGCTGTAAGTATCTTCCATGAGATCTCCTCCAATCCCCTTTTTTGAGTATTATACCTGCACATTCGCCGAATATCAACCGATAAATAAAAAAAGATAAATTTTTGCAAAAAAATGCTTGCTTTTTTCACCATTATCTGCTATCATATCAAAGCGTCTGCAAGAGGGCGCTATTGAAATGATCAGATGGGAGGTGCAACGAAATGGCGAAGTGTGATTATTGTGGTAAGGGCGTTACCTTTGGTATCAAGGTTTCCCACTCCCACAGACGTTCCAACCGTGCTTGGAAGCCCAATGTAAAGCGTATTAAGGCGGTTGTCAACGGGACTCCGTGCCATGTGTACGCTTGTACCAGATGCCTCCGTTCCAACAAGGTTGAGCGGGCTGTCTAATTCCCTTACCCCATAAATCACGGCGGTGCTGAAAAGCACCGCCGTTCTTTTTGGTTTAACGCAAAAATACCAGCGGGCAGTTCCCTGCCCGCTGGTATTATTTATTCCTGTTCTGCTTTTTTCCTGAACAGATTGGTCTTGCGCTCTTCGCCGCGGATCAGCCGGACAATATTCCCCCGGTGCATAAACACCGTCAGGACCGCCAAAAAGATGCCACCGGCCAGCACAAACAGATTCTGGGGGTGGAACACCGCAAAGCCAACGCCGAAGGTAACCGCAGCCAGTACCGAGCCAAGCGATACATAGCCCGTAAGCAGATAGCCCACCGCGAACACCGCAAAAATCAGCAGGCCTACACGCCAGTCCACCATCCACGCCACAAACCAGCCGCTGAGGATACCCTTGCCACCCTTGAAGCCAAGCAGCGCCGGAAAATCATGGCCCAGCATAACCGCGATACCGCCCAGCATCGCGCCCTCCAGCCGCAGGCCAAAAGGCTCCAGCAGCAGCCCGCCAACCAGGCAGGCCAGCACAGCCTTACCCGCATCGATGAGCACCACCAGAATCGCGCTGCCGGCGCCGTAGCTGCGGATAAAATTGGTCAGCCCCGCGTTGCCGCTGCCGTGGCTGCGGACATCATCGTGGGCAAACAAAGTGGACATACACACAGAGCCATTGAGGTTTCCAAGAAAGTAAGCCGTCAGCGCCGCAATCAAAGCAGGATACCACATGGCTTAGTCCTCCTTGTCGCCCTTCTGGCGAATGGTGATCCGAACCGGCGTACCCTCCAGCCCGAACACCTCCCGGATCTGGTTTTCCAGATACCGCTGATAAGAGAAGTGGAACAGCCGGGCATCGTTGCAGAAGATCACAAAATGGGGCGGCTTCGTGCCGGCCTGGGTCATATAATAGATCTTCAGACGGCGGCCCTTATCCGTAGGCGGCTGCACCCGGGCCGTTGCCACAGCCAGAATGCTGTTCAGCGCGCCGGTGGTAATGCGGCTGGTATTCTGGGCGTAAACATCCTGAATCACCTGATAGAGCTTGTCTACCCGCTGACCGGCCAGCGCGGACAGGAACACCACCGGCGCATAGGTCATGTAGCTCAGACCGTCCCGCACCGCCAGCTGCTTATCCCGCATGGTGTTGGTTTCCTTGTCCTCTACCGCGTCCCACTTGTTCACCACGATGATGGCCGCCTTGCCGGCCTCATGGACCAGACCGGCGATCTTGGTGTCCTGCTCCGTTACGCCATCGTTGGCATCAATCAGGATCAGGCACACATCCGCCCGCTCGATGGCGCTGATGGTACGCATATTGGAATATTTTTCGATCAGGTCGTCTACCTTGCTCTTGCGGCGCATACCGGCGGTATCGATGAAGCAATACTTTCCGGTTTCGTTTTCAAAATAGCTGTCGATAGCATCCCGGGTAGTGCCGGCCACATTGGAAACAATGACCCGCTCCTCGCCGAGAATCCGGTTCAGCAGGCTGGACTTGCCCACATTGGGTTTGCCCACGATGGCAACCTTGATGATATCGGAGGTTTCCTCTTCCCCGGTATCCTCCGGGAACTGCTCCAGGCACCAATCCAGCAGATCGCCGGTGCCGTGGCCATGGATGGCGGACACCTCAAACAGATCGCCGATACCCAGACCGTAGAACTCATAGACATCGGGGTTGGTGTGGCCGATGGAATCGCACTTATTCACCGCCAGCGCAACCGGCTTGCCGGATTTACGCAGCATGGTTGCCACATCCTCGTCGGCAGCGGTAACACCGGAGCGGACATCCACTACCATAATAATGCAATCCGCCAGCTCAATGCCGATCTCGGCCTGACGGCGCATAAATTTGAGCATCTGGTTATCGGTGTTGGGTTCGATACCGCCGGTATCCACCAGCGAGAACTCCCGGCCGCACCACTCGCAATCGCCATAGATACGGTCGCGGGTCACGCCGGGGGTATCCTCTACAATGGAAACCCGCTGACCCGTCAGCTTATTAAACAGCATAGACTTGCCCACATTGGGCCGCCCTACGATGGCAACCAAAGGTTTTGCCATATGGATCACTCCTTACGCAATGGAAATGCAAAAATTTCGTTTATATATTATGCCATAAAATGCCATGTAAATCAACCACAAAAACGGAAAAAGAGGAAGGTTTTGCAACCTTCCTCTGTGCTTTCGCTTTTCCTGCCTCAGTCAGCCTTGGCAGCCAGGACCTGACGGCCATTGTAGCTACCGCAAGCCTTGCAAGCTCTGTGGGGCATGATTGCCTCACCGCACTTGGGGCAAACCGCTACACTGGGAGCGGACAGCTTCCAGTTGGAGCCACGGCGCTTATCGCGGCGGGCCTTGGACACTTTACACTTAGGAACAGCCATGGTTGACACCTCCTTGGTAGAACTGCTTTATGCGCAGCATTCTTTAGTAGAGTTTACTTCTCGAGAAGCTGCCGTAAAGCAGCAAAACGGGGATCGAGCTCCTTCTGGCAATTGCAAGGACCTTCGTTCAGGTTTTTGCCGCAGCGGCAGCAAATTCCCTTACAATCCGGCTTGCACAGCAGCTTGGAATCCATGTTCAGCACAAACACGGTGCGAACGATGTCTTCCAGATCGGCACTGTCTCCCTCCAGAGGGAATACCCATTCATCTTCGTTATCTTCGTTGGCAAGCTCCGTAACCAAAACCACATCGATGGGTACTTCTACCTCCGACGTAAACTCTCCGGTGCAGCGGTCGCAGACACCGTGGAGCGTTGTAGTGATGGTTCCGGTCATAACCAGAACACCGGCGGTGTTCCGCACAGTGCCGACAGCCTCTACCGGTTCATCCACCGGGCAGCAGACTCCAAACTGAAGATCACTCAGATCCACACTGGTGGTAAAAGGAACTGAAGCGCCGGGGCTGTCGATGATCTTGGAAAGACCCAGCAGCATAGTATCCCCTCCTCACAGTCATGCCCATGTATTATAATGCCTTTTATCGTATTTGTCAAACATTATTTTCGCTTTTATTTTAATTTTTTCGAAGAGAAATGGGGCTGTTTTTTCTATGGTCAAGTCTGTTCTATTTATTCTTTTGCGGACATACCCTTTGGTAAACCGTAGCAGGAGTGTGCGCTCCTGCGGATAAGGAGGCCGGCTATGGAAACTATTTATGCCGATATCGCCGCACGCACCGGCGGCAATATTTATATTGGGGTGGTAGGTCCTGTAAGAACGGGAAAATCCACCCTGATCAAACGGATCATGGAAACCCTCGTGATCCCCAACATCGACGATGTATACCGCCGGGAGCGGGCCCGGGATGAGCTGCCCCAAAGCGGCTCCGGAAAGACCATCATGACCAGCGAGCCAAAATTCGTGCCGGAGGAGGCTGTGGAGATCTCTCCCGACGGAACGACCCGGCTGCGGCTGCGGATGATCGATTCCGTTGGATATATGGTTGAAGGCGCTGTGGGCGCAGTTGAGGACGGTGTCCCCCGGATGGTCACCACCCCCTGGTATGACTATGAGATCCCCATGACCGAAGCTGCGGAACTGGGAACAAAAAAGGTCATGGATGAGCATTGCTCCATCGGTCTCGTGGTAACCACCGACGGCACGGTCACCGACATTCCCAGAAGCGACTACCTGGCTGCCGAGCGCCGGGCCATTGAGGATATGCGCGCTACAGGGAAACCCTTTCTCGTTGTGATCAACAGCCGTGACCCCGGCGCAGCCGCCGCCAAAGCCGTGAAGGATTATCTGAAAGCGGAATTCGGTCTGGACGCGGTAAGTGCCGACTGCCAGGCCATCGACGAAGAAGGCATCTGCAGGCTGCTGGAAAGCCTCCTCTACGCCTTTCCCATGGCGCAGCTGCAGGTGTGCCTGCCCCGGTGGATGGATGCGCTGGAAGAAGAGCATCCCATTAAAAAATCCCTCCACGAGGCTCTTTTGCGCTGCGCCGAGCAGATCGGCTCTCTTGGGCAGGCAGAAGCCGCTCTCCGGGGACTTCGGGAGCTGGAGCAGGTTACGGACTTCTCTGTCAGAAGCATCGACCCTGCCAGCGGCACGGTCTGCTGCGGCATGAGCTTTCAGGAAAGCCTGTTCTATGAGATCCTCAGCGCCAGCGCCGGCGTTTCCATCACCTCGGATGCCCAGCTTCTGCAGCTGCTGACCCAGCTGTCCCAGATCAAGCAGGAATACGACAAGATCGCCGATGCGATGGCCTCTGTCAACGCCACAGGCTACGGTATCGTAATGCCCGGCGCCGACGAGATCCGCCTGCAGCCGCCGGAAATTATGCGAAAAGGCAGCGCCTACGGTGTACGGCTGAAGGCCGCTGCCCCTTCAATCCACATGATGCGGGTGGATATCGACACCGAGGTCACCCCCATGGTAGGCGACGAAAAGCAGTCTCAGGATCTGATCCAGTACCTTACCGGCGAAGACCCGGACCAGCTTTGGCAGAGCCATATCTTCGGCAAATCGCTGTATTCCATGGTGCAGGAGGGTCTCAGCGGCAAGCTGCTTCGCACCCCCGCCGAAGTGCGGGAAAAGTTCCGCGGCAGCCTGAGCCGCATTGTAAACGAAGGAGCTTCGGGGCTAATCTGCCTGATTCTCTAGGCTTGACAATTCCTTTTTCGGTAAGTAAAATAAAGAAAAGCACACCCGACAGGAGGAATTACCATGGCATTCAAAGGTTCTCAGTATATTTGGAAGGATCGCAAGCGGTATCTGGGCATGCCCATCAGCTTCACCCGCTACGCCATGAGCGAAGACCGGCTGTTTATCTCCACCGGTTTTCTGAACATCAAGGATGAAGAGGTGCTGCTCTACCGCATTCGCGACATCAACACCTCCCGCACCCTTTGGCAGCGGCTGTTCGGTGTCGGCACGGTGCATGTTGTGTCTTCGGATAAAAGCTTGCCCACCGCGGAGCTGAAAAACATCAAGCGTCCGCTGGATGTCAAGGAGCTGCTGCACCGTCAGGTCGAGGAGATCAAGATCCTTCGCCGGGTACGGCTGGGTGAGATCGTCACCTCCGATGATCACGACTGCGGCTGCGACGACTCGGATCTGGACGATGTAGAAGACATGGACGATGTCTGACCATTCCTGCAGCATAAAGGGCGAACCGGAAGCGGTTCGCCCCTTTCTTTTCCCTGAAAATTTTAATAAAAATTTCATTTCTTGCCCTTTACCCTCTGCGCCGGATGTGTTACAATATTCGGAGATATTTTACCAGGGGGACCAACATGAAATTTTCACCGCTTACTGCCTTACGGGGCAAGAAGATCAACTATCTTGCCCTAGCTTTTGTATGCCCGTTTCTGGCGCTGCTGCTGAATATTATCATCCGGGGCGCAGCGCCCTTTGGCGACAGCTCCATGCTGTATTCCGATTGCTACCACCAGTACTACCCCTTCTTTCTGGCGTTCCGCAAGGCCATTGTCTCCGGTGACGGCCTTCTGTACACCTGGAGCGTGGGCATGGGCATGGATTATCTGGGCCTGATCGCCTACTACCTTGCCTCGCCGCTGAATCTGCTGAGCGTGCTGCTGCCGGAAAGCATGGCGCTGGGTTACTTTGCGCTGCTCGTTCCCATCAAGCTGAGTCTGGCGTCCCTGTTCTTCGCCATTTTCCTGAAGAAGACCTTCGGCAAGGACGATATTTCCCTGGTTCTGTTCGGCGCGTTTTACGGTCTGTGCGCCTGGGCGCTGGCCTATCAGTGGAACATTATGTGGCTGGATACCTTCGCCCTTCTTCCGCTGGTGACACTGGGTACCATCAGCCTGCTGCGGGATAAGAAATTCGTTCTGTACACCGTTACCCTTTTCCTCTCCATCGCAGCCAACTATTATATCGGCTTCTTCACCTGCATTTTCGTTTTCCTGGTGTTTATCTGCTATCAGGTCTGCTGCTGCAAGAGCTTTAAGCAGTTTATGCTGGATCTTTGCCGCATCGCAGTATTCTCTGTGATTGCCATCTGCATGACCGCTTTCCTGACCCTGCCCGCTTTCCAGGCGCTGCAGACCACCCAGTCCAGCGTAAACAAGTTCCCCACCACCTTCCGGCTGAATATCGCCAAGGAGCACAACCTGCTGGGTCTGCTGAAGGGAATGTTCCAGGTTGCCACCAATATGTCCGGCGGCCTGATGCCCAGCTTCAAGGAAGGCCTTCCGAATCTGTACTGCGGCATCGGCTCTCTGATGCTGGCCTTCGTATTTCTTACCGACAAGCAGGTCCGGCTGCGTGAGCGGCTGTGCTGCCTGGTCTTGCTGCTGTTCTTTATCGCCAGCTTCCTGATCCGTCAGCTGGACTATATCTGGCACGGCTTCCACTTCACCAACATGATCCCCTACCGGTTCAGCTTCCTCTACAGCTTCGTTATGCTGTATATGGCCTACCGGGCCTACCTGAACCGCGACCGGATGAAGGTGGGAACGCTGATCCTGGGTCTGATCATCAGCGGCGTTCTGATGGTAAGCTCCGATTACGCCGATAAGGAAAGCTATATCGCCTTCAACATCGTTTTCGTTGTGCTGTATATGGCCGCGCTGATCTACTGCACCGTAAAGCACAAGGAGCCTAAAAAGCCCACCAAGAAAAAGATGGAGGAACACCTCACCCGCAAGAATAACCACAAGCAGGTTTCTACCGCCATTCTCGCCGCTGTCATGGCGCTGGAGCTGATCGCCAATGTAGCAAACTGGAGCTCCAAATTCCCCTCCACCGGCATCTCCAACTACCCCAAGGGAACCGACGATGCCGAAAGCGCTATCAACTATATGTTTGAGCGGGAAGCAGGCAATCTGTTCTTCCGGGCGGAAACCACCCATTCCCAGACCCTCAACGATGGCGCTCTGAACGGCTACCACGGCATTTCCGCCTTTACCAGCTCCGCCAATGTGAAGACCACCGAATTCATTCAGGCTCTTGGCTACGGCGCCAAGAATACCTACAACCGCTACTGCTACGAAGAAAGCTCCCCGGTATCCAACCTGTTCTTGGGCATCAAGTATATGATCGAGCGTGACCGGGTCAAGAGCAACATCTATTTCGAACCCATCTACACCTTCGGCAGCGTAACCCTTCTGGAAAACCGGGCCTATCTTCCTCTGGGCTTCCTGGCCAACGCCGCCCTTGCTGAGGTGGATTTCGCCGCCGGCGCGGACTTTGCCTTCCAGAACCGCCTGCTGGCAGCAGCCTCCGGCGTTACCGAAAATGTTTGGTATACCCTCCCCGGCTCTGCCCTTACCATCTCCGGTTTCAATGCCAGCCTGGGCAACATCAGCGACTCCGGCTACTGCTCCTACAGCACCACCGGCACCGCCGGCACCGTCACCTACACCTATAACATCGACCGGGCAGGCCTGCTGTGTCTGGATTTTGAAATGCCCAAGCGCAACGGCATCACCGTTTCCGTCAACAGCGTGGAAGTCCTCACCGAAACCTACAGCATCCCCCAGATGCTTTCCATTTGCGATGTAGCGCCCGGCGATGTGGTGGAAGTGAAGCTCAAGTGCAAGACCGACGAAAACGGCACGCTGAATATTCAGGCTGCCGTTCTCAACGAGGATGTGTTCCGTCAGGCCTATGATGTTCTGGCCGCCTCTGCCATGGAGCTTACGGAGTTCCGCTCCACCTATGTTTCCGGCACGATCCGCTGCAACCGCGATGGCCTGCTGTATACCTCCATCCCCCAGAACGGCAACTGGACCGTTACAGTAGACGGCAAAGAAACCACAGCGCTTCTGGTCGGCAATTGCATGATCGGCGTTCCTCTTTCCGAAGGCGAGCACACCGTAGAATTCCGCTACCGCAACTCCGCCTTTACCGCAGGTCTGCTGGTAACCCTGGCCTCCACCGCTGTGCTCGCAGCGCTGTATGTGCTGGTTTACAAGCCGAAGCCTCCCAAGGGCAAGTACCTCAAGTAAACATGCTACCCTGCAGCGCCCCGGTGCTGCAGGGTATTTTTATGGTTTCTTCAAAAAGTCTGCCGTTTTGCTTGAATTGTTCACATTTATTGGCTATATTGAAATCAAATCCTATTTTTTGCAAAGGAAGTATGGCAATTGCTGGAACTGAAAAACATCAAGAAGGAATACCCCGCAGGAAACGGCAGCGTAAAGGCCCTCAAGGGCATCGACCTGCAGTTCCGCAGAAATGAATTTGTGGCAATTCTCGGACCCTCCGGCTGCGGAAAGACCACCATGCTCAATCTCATCGGCGGTTTGGATCAGTACACCGAGGGAGATCTGATCATCAACGGTCGCTCCACCCGGGACTTCCGTGACCGGGATTGGGATGCCTACCGCAACCACTCCGTTGGCTTCGTTTTCCAAAGCTACAACCTGATCACCCACCAGTCGGTTCTGCAGAATGTGGAGCTGGCGCTGAGCCTTTCCGGCGTAGGGAAAGCCCAGCGGCGCAAACGGGCCATTCAGGCTCTTCAGGATGTAGGGCTGGGAGATCAGCTTCGGAAAAAGCCGGGCGAAATGTCCGGCGGACAGATGCAGCGGGTGGCCATTGCCCGGGCGCTGGTCAACAACCCGGATATTATTCTTGCCGACGAGCCCACCGGCGCGCTGGATACCCAGACCAGCGAGCAGGTCATGGAAATTCTGAAAGAAGTATCCAAAGACCGGCTGGTCATCATGGTCACCCATAACCCGGAGCTGGCGCAGAAGTATGCCACCCGCACCATCCGGATGCTGGATGGGTGCCTGCTCAGCGACTCCATGCCCCTGACCCCCGAAGAGCTGCAGCAGGCCCGGGCGGAGGACAAGGCCCGGCTTGCCGAAGCCGGCAAACGGAAGCTGCCTTCCATGCGCCTTTCCACCGCCTTTGGCCTGAGCCTGAAAAACCTGCTGACCAAGCGGGGGCGCACCATGCTCACCAGCTTTGCCGGGTCTATCGGCATTATCGGCATTGCCTTGATCTTCGCCGTATCCCAGGGCATGACTACCTATATCAACACCCTGCAGGAGGACACCCTTTCTTCCTATCCTCTGACCATTCAGGCCAACACCATCGAGCTAAGCTCGCTGATCTCCGCCTTTATGGAATCCGCGGATTCTACCCATAACCACGAAAACGATGCGGTTTACAGCAAGCCCGCCATCTACAACCTGATCAACGCCATCAACAGTCTGGAAACCACAGAGAACGATCTGGCGGCCTTTAAGCAATATCTGGACAGCCAACTCACCCTGAACGAAAGCAGTCTCTCCGAGGCTGTCAGCGGCATCCAGTACAGCTACGATCTGAATCTACAGGTGTTCACCAAAAACATCGACGGCACCGTTGTTTTGTCGGACACAGAGGCGCTGACCAGAGACCTGATGAAAAAATACATGGCAGCCGATATGTCTGCCATGGCAGATATGCAGGGCAGCTCCCCCTTTATGTCCATGATGAGTCCCGGCAGCTCCATGTCCATGACCCTCTGGCAGGAAATGCTTCCGGGAACCGACGGCAGCCTGATCAATCCCATTCTCCAGAAGCAGTACGATTTGGTCTACGGCGCATGGCCCAACTCCTATGATGAGATCATTCTGGTTCTGGACGAAAACAACGAGCTGGATGATATGACCCTCTATGCTTTGGGTCTGAAATCCGAAGAAGAAATGGGCAATATCATTCAGGCCGTGTCCGACGGACGGCAGCTGCCGGTAGATACCCACAGCTGGTCTTACGAAGAGATCTGCGAAATGGATTTCCGCGTGATCCTTCCCGGAAGCAGCTACCGCCCGGATGAACTCACCGGAGTCTACCACGACCTTCGCGCCAGCGATGCCGGTATGCGCTACCTCTATGACAACGGCATTACCCTGCGGGTCAGCGGCATTGTTCGCCCCTCGGAAAACGCGGTTTCTTCCATGCTTACCGGCTCTATCGGCTACACCTCCAAGCTCACCGAGTATATTATCCGCCAATCTGCCGACTCCCCTGCCGTTTCCGCCCAAAAGGCAAATCCCGGGATCGACATCTTTACGGGTCTTCCCTTCCGCGAGAGCGCAGGGCTAATGAGCGATGCGGAAAAAGAAGCCGAATTCCGCAGCTATGTTGCCGCCCTTTCCGATGCGGACAAGATCGCGCTGTATGTGAAGATCCTTTGCATCCCCTCTCCTGAGCAGATCGATGCGGCGATCAGCCAGACCATCGGCAATATGACCCGGCAGGAAATGGAAGAATCTCTGGTTCAGGGGCTGACAGCCCAAATGGCTATGGACGAGCAGGAGATCCGCAGCTATGTGTCTGCCATGACTGACGAGGAGCTTACAGAACTCTTCTCCCAGGCCATTGCCCAGCGGGTCACCGCCCAGCATGCCGCTCAGGTTCAGGCGCAGGCAGCCGCCACAGAGCCGTTGCAGCTGCTTCAGGCCATGAATCTGGCCATGGAAGGCTACACCACGGAGCAGTGCGCCAGCTACTACGATGCGGTTCTGGAGTTCTCCGACTCCAATCTGGAAAGCAACCTGATCGCCTTGGGCTGTCTGGATCTGAAAGATCCCTCCGCTGTCAATCTGTATGCGGCAACCTTCGAAAGCAAGGATATTATCGAAGATGCCATTTCCGCCTACAACGAATCCGTCGACGAGCTGCACCGGATCACCTACACCGACTATGTGGGGCTGATGATGAGCTCCGTCACCTCCATCATCAACGCCATCACCTATGTGCTGATCGCATTCGTGTCCATTTCGTTGGTGGTTTCCTCCATCATGATCGGCGTGATCACCCTGATCTCCGTTCAGGAGCGAACCAAGGAGATCGGCATCCTGCGGGCCATCGGCGCCTCGAAGAAAAATGTTTCCAGCATGTTCAGCGCAGAAACCATGATCATCGGCTTCACCTCCGGCGCACTGGGTGTTCTGATCACCTATCTTCTGTGCATTCCCATCAACGCAATTATTTATCTGCTTACGGATATCCCCAACCTGAAGGCGTTCCTGCCCACAGAAGCGGCGATCGCGCTGATCGTAATCAGTGTGGTGCTTACGCTGTTCGCAGGAATCATCCCCTCCAGAAGCGCCGCACGGAAAGACCCCGTTGTGGCCCTGCGGGTAGAATAACACTGCAAAAAACGCACCGCTTCCGCGGTGCGTTTTTTAGGAGATTTTTCCGAATTCTCGGCACGCGAGAGAGATTTTCGCTCTCGGGGGTTCCATTTTTTGCCTCTGCTTGGTAGAATACACACAAAGCAACGGCCTTGCAAATCCATTTAGGAAGTGATTTTTTTGGAAAAGAAAACCATGGGCAGCTTTATTGCTGCCCTGCGGAAAGCCAATGGCATGACGCAAAGACAGTTAGCAGAAAAGCTTTCCGTTTCCGACAAAGCTGTCAGCCGCTGGGAGCGGGACGAAAGCTATCCCGACCTGACATTGATTCCCGTGATCGCTGAGATCTTTGGCGTGACCTCCGATGAACTGCTGCGGGGGCAGCGGAATCATCCGGATGCGCCGGTAACCCCCTCTGCCGAAGAGCGAACCGAGCAGCAACGCAAACACCTTTTGAAAAGCGCCAAGCTTCGATACCAAACCCAAAGCCTGCTTTGTTTCGGCATTGGCCTTTTGGGAGCGTTTGGGGCGCTGATCTGCAACTTCGCCTTTTTCCGGTCTTATCTGGGCTTTGGAATCGGCGCAGCCCTTCTTTTGATCTCCGGCTTGCTGCTTGCCGTATTCACCATGCAGGCATGGAGCGCAGCGGACGATAAGGATTGCGAGCCGGAGCAGCTCCAGGAATACCGCACCGGGGTTTTTGACATCTGCCGTCATAGTGTCACCGCACTTGTCCTGCTTTTGGCCGCAATTCTGCCTCTCGTTTTCTCCGGTGACCCCTATTGGGGAATCCTGTTTCCCGATTGGCTGATCATCGCAGCATTTTTCTGCGCGGCAGCGTTTTTTGTCTGTTTTATCGTCGGTCAGCTCATCATCTGCCGAATGACCGCCGGAAGCGACCTTCCGCAGGACAAATCCCGCAGGCAGCGGGCCTCTGCCAAGCTGGGAACCGTTGGGAAAATCCTTGTGGTCATTCTTGTAATTGCCCTGCTTCAGGGACTCGCCAATTCTCTGCTTTCCCCCGCCCTTTTGAAAGGCAATGTCTTTGATAACTGGGACGATTTCAAGAAATTTGTGGAAACCGAAGACTATCGGGATTTTTATGTAGATGGCAATACCATGGTAACGATTCTTCTGCCGGAAGACGAGATCCCCGAGGAAGAGCAGTACATTACCGAGTACCTGTGCGACAGCAAGGGCAATCTTCTGTGTGAATATACCCTTCGAAACCAAACCGTATGTCATATGCAGTTTGCAGACACCGACAACCGTCTGCCGGTCACCGTATATACTTACGAGCATCTTGCCCAGCGGGATTCTGCCATGAACCGAATCAACAGCGCATTTATTGTGCTGTATGCAGCCGGATTCGCCTTCTGCATCATAGGCTATCTGAAAAAATACAGAAAAACCGCAAAAGTCTGACCCAATACACATCGTTCCCCGCCCCGGAAGCCTCGTCCGGGGCGTTGTTTTTTCTTTTCAACCCAAGTCCCAAAGTTTATCCACCCGGTTTACTTGACACCGAATGTCGAACCATGGTATAAATAAATGGAATAGAATAAAGGGGGTACTAAAATGGCAAACTACCCAACCGTTTACAACGGAAAAGAGCCTTATCTTTTCATCAGCTATGCCCACAAGGACACCGCAAAGGTTCTGCCCATCATCGAAAAACTTCAGCAGAAGGGGTTTCGCATCTGGTACGATGCCGGAATCGAAGCCGGTACTGAGTGGCCGGAGTATATCGCATCCCACCTGCGTGACAGCCATGCAGTGATTGCTTTTATTTCGGAGGCTGCGATCCAATCCCCCCATTGCCGTCAGGAGATCACCTACGCCGGCGCAAAGCACAAAGAGGTTCTGGCGATCTACCTCGACAACGCAGTGCTTCCCGCCGGTCTGGAGCTGCAGCTGGGCAACAACCAATCCATGTTCTACCACCGCGCTTCCAGCTTCGATGGATTTATCAACAGCCTGATCACCGCAGAGCTGCTGCGCCCCTGCTGCGCGCGGCCGGACTTGCTCCCCAAAGCCGGTCGGTCCAGCTACACCGCGCCCCCGAAAGCCCGTAAAAAGTCCGCCCTGCCCAAAATTCTGGGCATCGGCATCCTGGTCGTGGCGCTGATCATCGGCGCTGTGGCCCTGGGAAAGCATTTTGATATCGGCAGTATGCTCCCCTCTCAGGAGAACAGCTATTTGAAAGCCATGTCCCTGATCGATGCCGGCGAGTATTATGAAGCCTACACGATCCTGCTGGACCTTGGCGATTATCAGGACAGCAAGGTGCAGCTGAACACCATTCGGGAAAAAGCCCTGATCCAGAATATTGGCGCTGCCAAAGCCGGCAACACCGTAGTCTGGGGCAGCTATGAGCAGGACAACGACACTTCCAACGGGTCGGAGCCTATCGAATGGATCATTCTGCATTCCAACAACGGCCTGACTCTGCTGGTCAGCAAATGCGGCCTGGACTGCCAGCCCTTCCATGCAGATCGTCGGGAGATTCCCTGGAAAAAGTGTGACCTGCGGGCATGGCTGAACGATGAATTTTTCTATGAGGCCTTCTCTTCCGCAGAACAGGCTTATCTGCTCGAAACCACCAACGTTACTCCCTGCTCCGAGGATACCCGCGATAAGGTGTTCCTTCTGAGTGAGGAGGAAGCAGAATTGTATGAATCTCTGCTTCCTGCCATGCAGGTCACGCCCTACGCCATCCATCAGGGTGTCGAATCTCACGAGCCTTTGTTCTGGCTTCGCGCTCCCATGAACAGCTTCGGTTATTACCATACAGACTACGCTGCTACTTTCTGCTACGACAATTCCGGTTCCCTCTCCTCCAGCTATATCACTCAGCGCTATGTCGAAACCGATAACGTGGCTGTCCGCCCCTGCATTTGGCTGGACACCAGAAGTGATGCAGCCAAGGAAAACGAGTATCTCAACGCCCTGAGTCTTTTCGATGCCGGCCAGTACAAGCGGGCGTTGGAAGTCTTCACCAATCTGGGCGGCTACAAAGACAGCAAGGATTACTGCCAGCGGCTGCCCCGGCTCATTCTCATGCAGCCCTTTATGGAAGCTGCCATCGGCGAAGATGTGACCCTGGGTGATCACGATTTCATCGTTCTGGAAAAGCAGGCAGACCGGGTTCTGATCGTCAGCAAATATGCCCTGGACGAAAAGGATTATCATAGCTACTCCCTGGCTGATCCCAGCTGGGCAGAATGCACCCTCCGGGAATGGCTCAACGATGGCTTCTATACCAATCAGCTTGGCGCTACCGAGGAAGAACTGTCCTTGATTCTTCCCACCGCCATTGCGGTGGATTCCCCAACCAGCTCCGATGGGGAAAGCACTATCGAAACGGTTTACGACCGGATCTTCCTGCTGAGCTATGAGGAAGTCATGCAATACTTCCCCAGAGAAAACGACCGCCTTCTGTATACAGAAAACAATCAGGGAGCGCCGGTCATGTGGTGGCTGCGTACCAAGGCACAAAGCGGCAGCCGCGCTCTGTATGTAGACGACTATGGCGTCATCGACCCTAACGGAGAATATGTGTTCCAGCTGGACCCCAAGCAGCATGTCCGTCCTGCCATGTGGATCGAAATTGAACCTGTAGGCGGAGAAAATCAGGATACTGATCCTGAGTACGATAACCCCACCTGATTGCAGCAAAGAGCGCCGAAACCTTGACCGGTTTCGGCGTTCTTAATTTATCTCATTCGCATGACCGGACAAGCCAGTTCTCTCTTGTCAGGCAGGTAAAATGCTCCGTTCTGACCTCGTTCAGCAAAGGGCAAGGAACATTCTCCCTTGTGAACTGAAACTGAAAACCGCACTTCTCCTGCACCCGTTTGGATTTTCTGTTTCCGTCATAATAGCCGCACCACATCTTTTCCAGCTGCAGCTGCTCAAACGCGTAGCGAAGAATCTCATTCGCAGCCTCGGGAACTAACCCTTGCCCCCAGTAAGGCACACCGATCCAGTACCCAAGCTCCCCTTCTTTGTCCCCAGTTCCAACTCCGCCGACCCTTCCCAGCATAATACCAATGCTTCCAATCGCGCAGCCGGTATTCTTGTCGACGATTGCATAGGTTTCCGGCGCTGACAGAACTTCGCGAATCACCGCAAGGCTGTGTTCCACGCTCGTGTGAACTGGCCATCCGGCACTGGGTCCCACCCGGGGATCGCTGGCATATTGATATAGACTCCCCGCATCCGATTCCCGCCAGGGCCTCAAAATTAATCTCTTTGTTTCGAAAATCACAGAATTCACGCCTCCCGATTACCAAATAATATATTAAAAATTATAGCATGAAGGTATCATCAATACAAGCGGAATACCTACCGTCAAATACAAATTGCTATTCTTATATATATGATATTATGAAAGCGAGGTGATGCGGGTATGACTTTGAATGAAGCTAGAGTGTTATTATGCGCAAAAAACATTACCTTTGAGCTGTGCGAATTTGAAAATGAAATTGCATATTGGCACCATATTTCTTTATTTCCCAACACCCAAAAGGCAAAACTATGTAAAGTGATAGCCCTGATTATTAAAAGTAATAACCAGAAGAAAAACATTGAACTCCAATTCAATGCCGCCAACAATGATTTCATATTTGAAGAACTCCGTTTCGGCAGTTTTCTTTTCGAATATATTAGTCAAACGCAAGAAGGCCTTCCCGAAACCTTAATAGAATATATAGAAGAAATTCAAACCGGTAATTACGCAATAGTAATCGCCAATGATCTTAAGAGAAAAAAGCTCCTATGGCAGGCATGTTATGGCCCAAATGACGATGATGATGCACTATTAGGACGGCAGGGTTATGAAAACGCACTGAGAGTTATTGCTGAGAAAAAAAGTCTAATTGGCAGATTGTTTCATAACGAAATACAATATGAAATTTACGACTGGAATACTTATCAATGCATCGTAAAATGATTTGCACCCTCTTTTCTAATAAGAGGGTGCATTTTTCAAGTGTAAAAATAACACCATAAATAATAAAACCCTCACAGCCGAAACTGTGAGGTTTGTGTTCGCATTACCTGGTTTCACGGTTAGTGCAACTATCGTCATGGCGTTGCAACAGTCCGGTGGACTGTTGCAGCCATCAACATACTGTCTAAAAATATGAAAAACCTCACAGCCTAAGCTGTGAGGTTTGTGTTCGCATTACCTATTTTCACGACTAGTGCAAGCTATCGTCATGGCGTTGCAACAGTCCGGTGGACTGTTGCAGCCATCAACATACTATCTAAAAATATGAAAAACCTCACAGCCTAGGCTGTGAGGTTTATGTTCGCATTACCTATTTTCACGGCAAGTCACCCTGCAACTATCGTCGGCGCAAATGAGCTTAACTTCTGTGTTCGGGATGGGAACAGGTGGACCCTCATTGCAATCAATACGAACTCTATGGATGGCTGTTAACCA
>JAZSGN010000034.1:0-21804 GCA_045532755.1 Faecousia sp. | reverse complement strand
ATTACTTCCTGTCCACACCCCAAAGGGGTGCATCCAGGAAGTAATGGATTCTCCCCCGGGCTAAAAAACATGCCACCGGCATGTTTTTTGCCGCCACTTCGTGCCGGCCGCCCTCTTCGAATCCCGAACGACGATAAAAATTGCGGGAACAGCAAGCGCTGTTCCCGCAATTTTGGTCGGAGTGTCGGGATTCGAACCCGAGGCCTCTTGGACCCGAACCTCATGGATGCTTTGGAATCTAGTATCTTTTATAGGAATTTGGCCGCATTTAACCCCCTATATTCCACCAAAATACAACTATTTTTCAAATCCAGTAAAATGCCGGCATTAAAAATTTGAATATTTGTTAGACAAATGTTAGACACAAAGTAGCATATGCTGACCGTTACAACACACAAACAAATGCCCCGGATGCGAGCAAATGCCGCACCCGGGGCATGGTTATTTGCTGCCCCTTCTTGCAGATGCACCCAGCCTACGAGAGGAGATGCGAGAGCGAAGCGGCTCGCATGGAAGCCGACGGCATAAGGCTGGTAAGATGCACGCAGCCCCCCTCGGCGGTCTCTCTGAACCGATTTGAATGTATGCACCCAAAGCAGAACCGGATAACAGACCATGCCCCGATGCGGGCGATCATGGCTCGATTACCACTCAGCTAAATTTCGCACCTTGTCAAAGTGGCCACCGCCCACGGCTAGATATATAACTTCATTAATCGAATATTCGATCTCCGGAATACTGTCTCCACCATAAAACAGCGAATTCTTGCTTTTTTACAAAATTTTACTTGACACAAATTGTAATCACAGTTAAACTGTAATTACAGTCCTGCAAGCCTGCGAATTTCGTACAATTTGATATTGCTCATTTTATCTTCTTTGGAAATGTGTGTTTAATGTACCCTGATTATGTGTTGTATTTGTTTAAGTGTTGTATATGGGGGTGATATTATGAAGATTAGAAAGAAATCCGATGAGCCGAGAGATACCGTTTTAACCATTCGATTGTCGAAATCCGAACAAGCAGAACTGAAGAAGAGAGCTGCAAAACTAGGTATGTCCGTGGGCGCATTTTTACTTGGCCTTGCTCTTGGAGATGCTATTTGGGGTGATCTTCTCGAAGATAACAAGAAAGATAAGCCGTAATTCATAATAACTGGGATTTCTGATTGTCTGGTATATAGTGAATTTACGGCATCAGTTGCAAAGGGCAGTATTACCCTTTGCAACTGGAAGTAATGCGTACACTTTGTACCAAACAATAAGAAAGGAGTATAAATGCCCAAAAATCCCAGTAGCAGAAAATATCTGCTGACAATCAATAACCCCACAGACCATGGCTTCACCCACGAACGAATTCGGAAAATTCTCAGCGAATTTCCCGGTTTGCGTTACTGGTGTATGTGCGACGAAATTGGTGATCAAGGCACGCCCCACACTCATGTTTATGTCGTATTTGCCAATAGTGTCATGTTTGATACCATGCACAAGCGTTTTTATGGTGCACACATTGACCGAGCCAACGGCAGCAATAAGGAAAACCGTGACTATGTTCGAAAAGAAGGCAAGTGGGCAACCGACGCCAAGCATGAAACAAACAAGCCGGAGACCTTCGAGGAATTCGGTGAATTACCCCCGGATAGAAGTAAATCCGAAACCCAATCTGACCTCATTCTGCAAATGGTTCTTTCCGGAAAAAGCAACGCAGAAATTTTAGAAGAATGTCCTGCTGCATACAACAAACTGGTATACATCGAACAGACACGGCAGGCCTTGCTGGAAGAACGCCACAAAGATCTTTGGCGACAGCTCGATGTTACATACCTTTGGGGCGAACCTGGTTCAGGCAAGACACGAAGTGTCATGGAACTATATGGCTATTCCAATGTATTTCGTGTTACGAACTATGACAGCCATCCATTTGACGGCTACAAAGGCCAAGACGTTCTTGTATTTGAAGAATTTCGAAGCGGCATCAAAATTCAGGATATGCTAAACTACCTGGATGGTTACCCTATCATGCTCCCCTGCCGTTATGCTGACCGGGTGGCATGCTACACTAAAGTATTTTTGATTTCTAATATTCCCCTTGAAAGCCAGTACCCCAATGTACAAACGGACAGCCCCGAAACCTGGGCTGCTTTTCGGCGGCGAATTCATCACACCATCCACCTAACAACGCAGTTTGAAGAATTGCCGGAAGACCCTACCTTTAATCCCGGTAATATCTTTGGAAATAAGGGGGTATCTTGATGTTTCGAGAGTACCCCGATATACTAAACATCCAACAAGTTGCCAAGGCTCTTGGCATCTCTACAAAGGCGGCCTATGCTTTGGTAAACGCCAAAAGACTTGGAGCTATCCGAGTTGGTCGGATTATCAAAGTCCCGAAATTCAGCCTCGAGGAGTTCGTAAAGACCGCCCGATATAATGTTAAGTTGTAACGGTTAAGCACAATCTACTGTCACAAGAAAGGAGCAAACTATGACAGGTAGCTTAACTGTAAAGCGTGGTAAATACTACGCAGTTATTAACCTAACCGAAAACGGCAAACGCAAGCAAAAATGGATTTGCAGCGGATTACCCGAAAAAGGAAACAAGCGAAAAGCTGAGCAATTTCTACGGGAAAAGCTTGCGGAATATGAGCGAATGGAAGGCATCATTTACAGCGATGTACTTTTGTCCGACTATATTTCAATTTGGCTGGAGCAGATCGCCCGGACAGTTGATGCTGTCACCTTGCAAGGTTACCGCAATACAGCAAATTGCCATGTAATTCCGTATTTCAGCGAAAAGAAAACAAAGCTTTTGGACATCGATTATAGAGCGCTACAGCAATACATCGACCACAAGCACAAATGCGGCAGGCGTGACGGAAAAGGCGGACTTTCGCCAAAATCTCTACGAGAGCACAAAAATGTAATATCTCAAACATTGGATATGGCGGTAAAGAACAAACTTATTCCAAGTAACCCTTTTCAGTTTGTAATCCTGCCACCCTTGGAACGACATGAACCGTCTTTCTATAATGACACACAGCTTATGACCCTTTTCGCCGCTCTGCATGATGACCCCATGCTCCCCCTGGTGAAGATCACTGCCATGTATGGCTTGCGCAGAAGCGAATTGTTAGGCCTTAAGTGGGATAGTATCAATTTTGACCGTCATACTATGACTATCCGACATACTGTGTCAAAAGTTACAGAAGTAGTGGCCAAGGATAAAACTAAAACCGCAAGCAGCTACAGAACATTTCCTTTGACACCGGATGCCCTGGAAATCTTCCAGTTCGCTAAATGCCAGGAGCAGCAAAATCGACTTGCCTTCGGTCGGGAATACCAAGAAAATGATTATGTATTCAAGTGGCCAGATGGACATACCTACTCGCCGGACTATGTGACCCACCGATTTAGTGATCTGCTTAAAAAACACAATCTGCCCCATATCCGCTTCCATGACCTCCGGCACAGTTGTGCTAGTATGTTAATTGCGATGAATTGGAGCTTGAAAGATGTTCAGGAGTGGCTAGGACACTCCGATATTCAGATGACAGCCAATATTTATTCTCACCTGGATATCGCCCGGAAGAACAATATCGCAGCATCAATCTCCCGGAAATTTTCCAAATGATGTTAGACGAATGTTAGACAAACTCCAACATAATAACATAATTTGAAGAAAAAAGTTATAAAAATACCGTGATTTCCTAAGAAACCACGGTATTTTATGGTCGGAGTGTCGGGATTCGAACCCGAGGCCTCTTGGACCCGAACCAAGCGCGATACCAAACTTCGCCACACCCCGATAGCCAATGTATTATAATGAAAATTCCCGGCAATGTCAAGTGCTGCAGCATATTTTCCTTCTCCAAGAAAAGCATCAGCATGGACAGCACCGCGTTAAACAGTGCTGTCCATGCCTAATTTTATACCTGCGCTACACCAGTTCTGCGGGCAGCTTCCGCCACCGCCTTGGCAACCGCAGGGCCTACGCGGCTATCGAAGGCTTTGGGGATTATGTATTGGGCAGACAGCTCCTCATCGGATATCAGATCCGCAAGGGCATACGCCGCTGCCAGCTTCATCTCCTCGTTAATGCAGCTTGCCCGAACATCAAAGGTTCCCCGGAAAATACCCGGAAACGCCAACACATTATTGATCTGGTTGGGATAATCGCTTCTGCCGGTGGCGACCACCGCAGCGCCGGCGGCGGCTGCATCCTCCGGGAAGATCTCCGGAGTCGGGTTGGCGCACGCAAAAATAATAGCATCCGAATTCATGCGCTTTACCATTTCGGAAGTTACGATGCCCGGAGCAGAAGTTCCGATAAAGACATCGGCGCCAATCAGCTTATCCGCAAGGCTGCCGGGGGTCTGATCCGGGTTAGTAAGCTTAGCCATCTCCGCCTGCGCCCAGTTCATTCCCGGTGCCCCATCGTACAAGGCACCCTGACGGTCGCACATGGTAATATTCCGGAATCCAACTGCCAGAAGCAGCTTTACAATAGAAATCCCCGCAGCGCCTGCGCCTACCGTTACGATCTTTACATCTTCTTTTTTCTTGTTCACAGCCTTCAGAGCATTGAGCAATCCTGCAAGGACGATCACTGCCGTGCCATGCTGATCATCGTGAAATACGGGAATATCGCAAAGTTCCTTCAGCTTAGACTCGATCTCAAAGCAGCGGGGGGCAGCAATGTCCTCCAGATTGATTCCTCCGAAAGAGCCGGAAAGCAAATACACAGTACGAACAAACTCTTCAACATCTTTGGTTTTGATGCACAGAGGAAAGGCATCCACGCCGCCAAATTCCTTAAACAGAACACATTTTCCCTCCATGACCGGCATGCCTGCCTCCGGGCCAATGTCTCCAAGGCCGAGAACCGCCGAGCCGTCGGTAATGACTGCACACAAATTATGGCGGCGGGTTAGCTCATAGCTTTTCCGAATATTCTGCTGAATTTCCAAACAAGGCTGCGCCACGCCGGGGGTATAAGCAAGGCTTAAGTCTTCCCTGTTTTGAACAGGGACTCTGGAAATTACCTCAATCTTTCCCTTCCACTGGCTGTGGCGAAGCAGGGATTCTTTTGCATAGTCCATTATTGATCATCCTTTCCTATATCCAGGCGTACCGTATTGATTCAAAAAATCTCGCACAGAGCGTGTATAGCCCTCCGGGTCTAAAAGAAAGCTGAGCCCATGCCCCGCATTTGCAACAGAAAACAGCTGCTTCGGGCCACGGCAAGCGTGATAGATGCTCCTGCTCATTTGTGATGGAACCAGCCGGTCATCCTCGCCATGGATCAGCAAAATGGGGATTTCTGTGTGTTCCACCGCCTCCATAGCGGAGGCCTCCCACAACTTGAAGCCACCATACAGCCAGCCACCCAAGGCGATAAAGGGGTATGCCAGCCAGCCGGGAATGCCTACATCACCGCAGATACGGCGAATGATTCTACCCGGCGACGAATACGGGCAATCCGCAATGATGCCCATAACATTTCCGGGAAGTGCCAGTTCCGATGCCATCAGAACAGTAGCTGCTCCCATGGATACGCCGGAAAGCAGCACCTTTGTATTCTCGCCAAACCGGCGGTTCGCATATTCAACCCACCGCACACAGTCATGCCGTTCCAGAATGCCGAAGGTAATGGTATGCCCTTCGCTCTCGCCGTGGGCGCGCTGATCAACCACCAGTGCATTGAATTTCAGTTCTTTGGCAATCCTATATCCACCGCCAAATTCCCGCACAGCATTGCCCCGGTAGCCGTGAAACTGGATCAGCACCGGCGCATTGTCATACAAATGATAGTATCTGGCCGAAAGCTGAAGTCCATCATGAGACTCGATAAACACCTGCTCATAGGGAATATCCAGCAGCATACGAACCAGCGCCTGCATTTTATCCTTAACCTCCTCGTATTGCACACCGGGGGGAGTCCGCAGGCTGTCATCCGGAACATCGTTTAAATTATAAAAAACCAGCCGATAACAATATCTCGCAGCAACTAAGATAAGCGCTGCTGTCAAAGCAAGGCCAAGCAAAATCCAAAGCATGATCCATTCTCCGTTTCTCAATTTATCAAAGCTATATCCAATTCTGCTTATGCTTATTCATTTTAGCCAGACTTTTCCGGAAGGTCAAGCCGCAAAATAACAAGGAGGTTGCGAGCAATGTGTACTGCAATTACATTTCAAACCAACTGCCATTATTTTGGACGAAATCTGGATCTGGAACGGTCCTACGGAGAAGCCGTAACGATCACACCGAGGAATTTTCCCTTCCGGTTTCGTTGTGGAAAATCCCTTAACAGGCATTATGCCATGATCGGCATGGCTGTTGCAAATACCTCAGAGCCGCTGTATTACGATGCGACCAACGAAAGGGGTCTGAGCATTGCCGGGCTGAATTTCCCGGGGAATGCCGTGTATCAGTCCGCAGCTCCCGATAAAACCAATATCGCACCTTTTGAAGTGATCCCGTTCCTGCTGTCGCAGTTTGAAACGGTGGATCAGGCCGTGGAATTCATGAAAACCGCATGCATTTATCGGGAACCCTACACCCCCGAATATCCCCTGACACCCCTGCACTGGCTCATTGCCGACCGAAAAAAATCCGTGACAGTAGAGCCGATGAAGGACGGAATCCGGCTCTATGATAATCCGGTGGGCGTACTGACAAACAATCCGCCCTTTGATTATCATCTGCACCGGCTTTCCGATTTTATGCAGCTGACACATAAGGCCCCTGAAAACCGGTTTGCGCCCCAGCTAAAGCTCTCAGCCTACAGTTTGGGCATGGGCAGCATGGGTTTGCCGGGAGACCTGTCTTCCTCTTCCCGGTTCATCAAAGCGGCCTTCACAAAATGGAACTCTGTTTGCGGGGATTCCGAAGAAGAAAGTGTAACCCAGTTTTTTCATATACTGGAATCTGCCGCACAGCAGCGGGGATTGGTTCTTGTGAAGGATGAGGACTATGAATACACCCGCTACAGCAGCTGCTGTAATATGGATTCCGGGATTTATTATTATACAACCTACGAAAACCGTCAGATCAACGCCGTGAAGATGGAGGAATCCGTTATAAACCAAAGCGAAATGCTCCAGTTTCCTCTTGAGGGAAAGCAAAGCATTTGCTTCCGGCAGAAACCTTAAGATTCTTTTAAGGCAGGTTTAAAATCCATTTTAATCCGTTGATTTATATTTATGAAAGTGCTAGGATGTGACCGTTCCAAAATAATTTCGCGATTGGAGGGACGGTTTTGATCACCCATCTGCAAGAGTGGATTCAGGCAACTGCCTGGCCTATGGAAGAACCCCCATCCTACGGATGGTTTCATATTCTGTTCGTTTTGATCTTCGGCGCAATCAGCGTTGGGTCGGCATGGCATCTTCGCAACTGCAGCGAGAAAGCAAACCGAAGGATCCTCTTGGGCGTAGGCCTCTTTCTTGCCATCAGTGAGCTATATAAGCAGCTTTTCTATCTGTATGTGGTAAGCCCGGGAGGCTACTCCTGGTGGATCTTCCCCTTTCAGCTTTGCAGCATTCCCATGTATATGTGTCTGATCCTTCCCTGGCTGAAGGTCGGAAAGGTTCAATGCGCCATGTACGATTTTATGATGTATTTTAACCTGCTGGGCGGAGCAATCTCCTTTGCCGAGCCGTCGGGTCTGCTGCATCCCTATTGGACATTGACGCTGCACGCCTGCCTATGGCACATGTGTCTGGTGTTTCTGGGGCTATATATCGTATTTTCCCGTCGCGGCGGAAGAGAATTGCCAAACTACCACAGAGCAGCCATCACCTTTATATGTCTGTGCGTTGTGGCCTTCTCTATCAACCTGTTATTCTGGAAGCCCTCCGGCGGAACGATCAATATGTTCTTTGTAGGCCCTGCCAATTCCTCTTTGATCGTCTTCAAACAAATCGCCCAGCATTTCGGCTGGTATGTCAGCACCCTGCTATACATTCCGGTGGTCTGTCTGGGTGCTTATCTTGTATATCTTCCGATCCACTTCGCAGGGAAAAAGAATAAAGTAGCCGTATAAGTTCTGACGCTGCAGCAAGCTTGCTGCAGCGTCATTGCTTTTATAACAGTTCCAGCAGGGCATCTGCAAAGGCCTCGCAGGTCGCGCCTTCCTTTGTACCGGTTACAACGCAGGTGCACTCTGCAAGTGCGTCCTCAAGTCGCTGAGCAGCCTCAGGCCGACAAATATGCCGCAGAAGCATCGCCAGTGCCTTCAGAATACTGGAGGGATTGGCATAATCTCCAAGGCCCTCTTCAATCATGCGCGGAGCAGAGCCGTGGATGGCTTCGAACATGGCATAGCGGTCGCCGATATTCGCGCTGCCGGCTGTGCCAACGCCTCCCTGGATTTGGGCTGCCTCATCGGTGATGATATCGCCGTAGAGGTTAGGCAGCAGCATAACCTGAAACTGATTACGAATGGCAGGATTCACAAGATTAGCGGTCATAATATCGATATAATAATCATCTGCAGTGATCTCAGGGTAATCCTTAGCCACTTCATGGCAAACAGCCGTAAACTTTCCGTCTGTTTTCTTCATGATATTGGCCTTGGTTACAATAGACACCCGGGTCTTACCGTTCTGCCGGGCATAATCAAATGCTGCCCGGGCAATGCGGCGAGTACCGAGGTCTGTTGTTACCTTGAAATCCACCGCCATGCCGGGAAGCTCTACACCGCGGCTGCCCAAAACATACTCACCTTCGGTGTTTTCCCGATAAAACATCCAATCGATCCCCTCTTCGGGAATGGAAACCGGCCGCACATTGGCATACAGATCCAGCTCTCTGCGAAGAGTAACGTTGGCGCTTTCCATCTTGCCGCCCATGGGTGTTGTGGTCGGGCCTTTCAAAAGAACATCGCAGGCCTTGATCTGTGCCAGGGTATCCGCAGGCACACTCTGTCCCAACGCAAGGCGGTTTTCGATGGTCAGCCCCTCCACTCGCTTGATCACGATCCTTCCCTGAGCGATCTCATCGGCAAGAAGCAGATACAGCACACGGACGGCCTGGTTCATAATGATAGGGCCAATGCCATCGCCATCTACAATGCCAATGGTGATCTTCTCCATAGAGGAGAAATCCTTCTTGGCGCTGCCCATATTTTCAATTCTCAGAAGCTGTTCCTGCAGAAGCTTGCGGAAGCTTTCGCAGGCTTGATCCAGTTGATTCATTGTCCGTTCTCCTTTGTGTAGTTCAGAAGTCCGCCAGCCATAACAATGGCTCTTTGGCGCTGTGTCAGGCTGCAGCTCAGCGGAATCTCTTTGCCGCTGGATTCATCGGTCAGCAGGATCGTTCCGCTCTCCATTCCGGATTCGATGTTATTCAGTACCAGCCGGCTTCCCTGCTCCAGCAGATCATAATCATCTGCATTGGCAAAGGTCAGCGGGAGGATGCCCGCGTTGATCAGGTTTGCCACATGGATACGGGCGAAGCTCTTGGCGATCACGCAGCGGATTCCCAGATACATAGGAACAAGTGCCGCATGCTCACGGGAAGAGCCCTGACCGTAGTTGCTTCCGCCAACGATAATGCCATCACCGGCAGCCTTTGCTCTTTCCGGGAATGCCGGATCGCAAACTTGGAAGCAGAACTGGGAAAGGAACGGAATGTTGGATCGATAAGGCAGAATTTTGGAGCCGGCAGGCATGATATGGTCTGTTGTGATGTTATCTTCCACCTTCAGCACCAGCTGTGCAGCCAGAGAATCGGCAAAGGGCTTACTCTTGGGGAACTCCTTGATATTGGGGCCCCGAAGGACTTCCACAGCACCGGCAGCATCCGCAGCAGCAGGCGCCAGAATTGCCGAGTCATCGATCTTGAATTTTTCCGGCATGACAATTTGGGGATTCATACCCAGCGTGGTGGGGTCTGTGATATAGCCGGTCAAGGCAGCCGCAACTGCGGTTTCAGGAGACACCAGATAAACCTGTGCATCCTTTGTGCCGCTTCTTCCAAGGAAGTTGCGGTTGAAGGTCCGCAGGCTCACGCCGCCGGAGTTGGGCGAAAAACCCATGCCGATGCACGGACCGCAGGCGCATTCCAGTACACGGGCGCCGCTGGCAAGAATATCGCCCAGCGCGCCGCAATCAGCCAGCATGCTCAGAACCTGCTTGGAGCCGGGAGAGATAGAAAGGCTCACAGAAGGATCAATGGTTTTACCCTTCAGCATAGCTGCAACCTTCAGCATATCCATCAGCGAAGAGTTGGTGCAGGAGCCGATGCAGACCTGATCGACCTTCGTACCCTTAAGGCTATCCACACTCACAACATTATCGGGGCTGTGGGGGCAAGCGATCATGGGCTTGAGGGTGTCGAGATTGATCTCGATGATGCGGTCATATTCCGCATCCGGGTCGCTGGCAAGGGGAACATAGTCCGCTTCTCTGCCCTGCGCCGCAAGGAAAGCCCGGGTGGTTTCGTCAGAGGGGAAGATGGATGTAGTTGCGCCCAGCTCCGTACCCATATTGGTAATGGTTGCCCGTTCCGGCACAGAAAGGGTCTTTACGCCTTCGCCGCCCCATTCAATAATCGCGCCCACGCCGCCCTTAACGGAAAGGATCCGAAGCAGCTCCAGGCTGATATCCTTGGCAGTAACGCAAGGATTCAGCTTGCCGGTCAGCACTACCTTGTACATCTTGGGCATGTTGATATAGTAAGCGCCGCCGCCCATGGCAACTGCCACATCCAGACCGCCTGCGCCGAAAGCCAGCATGCCGATGCCGCCGCCGGTGGGAGTATGGCTGTCAGAGCCGATCAGGGTCTTGCCGGGCTTGCCGAATCTTTCCAGATGGACCTGATGGCAAATACCGTTGCCGGGACGGGAGAAGTATACGCCATGCTTGGAAGCTACCGTCTGCAGATAGCGGTGGTCGTCGGCGTTTTCAAAGCCGGACTGCAGGGTATTGTGGTCAACATAGGCAACACTCAGCTCCGTGCGGACTCTGGGAATCCCCATAGTTTCAAATTCCAGATATGCCATGGTTCCCGTAGCATCCTGTGTCAGAGTCTGATCGATCCGCAATGCAATCTCGCTGCCGGGAGTCATCTCGCCGGAAACCAGATGCGCGGCAATAATTTTCTGTGCAATCGTCTTACCCATTGTTCTTTCCCTTTCCAATCATATAAATCTTGGCATTTTCAATATGCTTGGCCGTTAATGCCTGCGCAAGCTCAGCATTGCCCTGGGCAATGGCATCAAAAATCTCGTGGTGCTCCCGCAAAGAGCAGGTAGCCCGGGCCTTGTCAGACATCGCAATGCGGCGGTAACGGCGGGTTTTTCTGTGCAGCGGAATCAAGGTATCGGTAATGACCGTGCGCTTACTCATATAGCAAATGGCATCGTGGAACGCATCGTCCACCTGCCGCAGATGCTCTACATCCCACTTGGAGAAGTAGAAATCCTGCAGGTCCATAATATGAGCCATTTCCTTGATCCCTTCGGGAGTCATATTGATGGTTGCGTAGTAGGCAGCCAGCGCCTCGATGGGCTGACGAATGTTCATGATATCCAGCAGGTCGTCATCGGTAATACCCAGAACAACAGAGCCCTTACCGGTATCCTCGATGAGCCGCTCCTGCTCCAGACGGCGAAGCGCCTCACGAATAGGCGTACGGCTAACACCCAGCTGCTCCACCAGCTTCAGTTCCGTTAAAACCTCACCTCTGGGATAAACACCCTGAATGATATCATTCTCCAGCTTATTAAATACCTGATCTGCCAAGGATGCAGTTCTAAATTCTCTCATAGTAGCTCCCCCTCTCACCGTACAGTAAATCTGCCGGGTGCCAGTTGTTCAATCATGCCTTCCAGCTCGGAATTGGCAAGAACCGTTTGACGCCCATCTTCGTATTCCTGATCGATCCAGTCCTTCAGCGCGATAACCAGAGGATCCTTCTTATCCACCTTCTTGTCATCGGGAAGGCGGTAGTTCTGGTTGATCCAGTATGCAATACCCGCAAGGCCGGAAGCCTTACCGATCTGGACCGTAGCCGGACGGTTCAGCAGCTTATTGGTATCAAAGATGGTATAGATCTCCTGATCCTTCATCAGGCCGTCCGCATGGATGCCGGCCCGGGTAACATTGAAGTTTCTGCCAACAAAAGGCGTCATATCGGGAACATGGTATCCGATCTCCTGCCGGAAGAAATCCGCAATTTCCGTAATGACGGTGGTATCCATGCCATCCAGAGAACCACGGAGCGAAGCGTATTCGAATACCATAGCCTCCAGCGGAATGTTGCCCGTACGCTCGCCGATACCCAGCAGCGAGCAGTTAACGGCGGACGCGCCGTAGAGCCACGCGGTAGAGGCGTTTGCAACCGACTTATAGAAATCGTTATGTCCATGCCATTCCAGCATCTCGCTGGGAACATCGGAATAGTGCTGCAGACCATAGATAATACCGGCAACACTTCGGGGCATTGCAGCCTCCGTATAAGGAACGCCGTAGCCCATGGTATCACAGGCGCGGATCTTAACCGGAATTCCCGCTTCCTTGGAAAGCATCTGAAGTTCGTTGACAAAGGGAACTACAAAGCCATAGAAATCGGCCCGGGTGATGTCTTCCAGATGACACCGGGGCATAATGCCCGCAGCAAAGGCATCCTTGACTGTTCCAAGATAATAATCCAGCACCTGGGCGCGGGTCATCTTCATCTTCTTGAAGATGTGGTAATCGCTGCAGCTGACCAGAATACCGGTTTCGCGAATACCCAGATCCTTTACCAGCTTAAAATCTTCCTTGCTGGCGCGAATCCATGTGGTGATCTCCGGGAATTTCAGGTCCAGCTCCATGCACTTTTCCAGTGCGGCACGGTCCTTCTTGCTGTAAATAAAAAACTCCGTCTGACGGATAATGCCATAGGGTCCGCCCAGCTTGCTCAAAAGCTTATAAATTTTTACGATCTGATCGACGGAATAAGGCTCAACAGACTGCTGACCGTCACGCAGAGAGGTATCCGTGATCCAAATCTCCTCCGGCATATTCATAGGCACCCGGCGATGGTTAAAAGCAACCTTTGGAACCATACCCTCAGTATAAAAATCACGCATCAAATTCGGCTCACTGACGTCCTGCAGCGAATACTTGTACGACTTGTGTTCCAAAAGATTTGTCTTGCTGGAAATTTCAAGCATATACAATACCTCCTAGTGTATGTTTGAATTGTTGTATACAATTATACACAAAGACATGGAAAAGTCAACAAAAATCCTCCCCAGAAAAACATCTGTCTTCCGGGGAGGTTTTGTGCATTATACCGATTCAAAATGCTGCATCAAATACTTGCCGACTTCTTCTTCCGAAGTATTCAGCACCAGAGCGAACTCGCTTTCCAGCAGCTTTTGTGCGTCTTTCAGGAAGGTTTCATCGCACATATGGAACTTTCTGCCCTGCTTTATCTGGTTTTGCTTGTGGGTATGCAGGCAGCAGACCATTTGCAGCAAGGCGATCCGGTCAGCAGAATTGATAATCTGCCGGTAATACTGTTTTCTCTTATTTTCGTCTTCGATCCATACATTTTGACGAATGTCTTTACCGGACAAAAGCGCATCCAGTTCTTCCCTGGTCAGAAGTCTGTGCAGTTTTGCTACTGCAGCCTGATTCTGGGTAGGCACATAAAACCGGCTTCCCGGCTGTTTTACAGGTGCAAGCACATAGTATTCCACCTTTTTTCTGTCTACGCTGCGCAGCTCTATATCCAGAACCGAGCACACACCGTGAACTCCGTATACAACCTTCTGCCCCACCTGATACATACGAACCGTTCCTTTCTGCAAGTATGTCGAACTATTCGTATTATAACAGAATCTTCCGGAATTTTCATATAGAAAAAATAGACAAAAAACAAAAATAACACCTGCAAATCCTTTGCAGGTGGTATTTTCTAACTGTCAGATCTGTTCAACCTTAATGGTGTTGGTGTTGCCGGACTTTCCGTTGATCGGGCCGCCGGTCAAAAGAATATTATCGCCGGGCTGCACCTGCAGATACTTTCTCGCACTCTGCATAGCATAGTGGAACATTACATCCATGGAATAGAACTGCTCCGTCAGTACAGGTGTAACGCCCCAGCTGAGTCCAAGTTTACGCCAGATCTTTTCATCAGTGGTTGTACCGAGAATATCCACCGGGCAGCGGAAACGGCTGACCATCATGGCTGTACGGCCGGAAACCGAGCAAACAACGATACCCTTGGCATCCACATCAATCGCCATAGAGCAAACAGCATGGGAGATCGCATCCATGTTGTTGTTGATCTGGAAGGTAGCGGTCTGGAACCGCTTCTTATAGCTGGTGTGCTGCTCCGTATACTCGGTGATCTGAGCCATATTCCGAACAGCCTCCACCGGATATTTACCGGCAGCAGATTCGCCGGAGAGCATAACCGCAGAAGTACCGTCATACACCGCATTGGCCACATCGGAGATCTCCGCCCGGGTGGGACGGGGATTGTAGATCATGGATTCCAGCATTTCTGTAGCCGTGATTACCCGCTTGCCCACAAGACGGCACTTACGGATCAGCAGTTTCTGAACAGCAGGCACTTCAACAAAGGGAATTTCCACACCCAGATCGCCTCTGGCGATCATAATGCCGTCGCAGCATTCCAGAATCTCTTCCACATGGTCGACACCGGAACGGTTTTCAATCTTGGCGATCACATCGATCTTCTCACCGCCGTTTTCGTCCAGGAATCTTCGCAGATCCAGGGCATCCTCCTTGGTCGATACGAAAGAAGCCGCAATAAAGTCTACATCGTTGGCAATGCCAAAGAGGATATCTCCCTTGTCCTGCTCAGACAGATAGGGGCCGGACATGACCTTATTGGGGAAGCACATGCTCTTTCTGTTGGAAAGAACGCCGCCGGTCACAACGCGGCAAATCACATCGGTATCGCTGAGCTCCGTTACCTCGAAAATAACCAGACCGTTATTGACAAGAACCCGGTCGCCTACAGACAGATTCTTCGCCAAATCCTTGTAGTTAACAGACACGCGGGTCTGATCACCTTCCACGTCTTCCGTTGTGAAGGTGAAGGTATCGCCGTCGCACAGTTCGATCTTACCGTCTTTGAAGGTGCGGATACGGTACTCCGGGCCCTTGGTATCCAGCATGATCGCGATGGGCAGACCCAACTTCTGGCGTACACTTTTGATCAGGTCGATCTTTTTCTGATGCTCTTCGTGAGTGCCATGGGAGAAATTCAGTCTTGCCACATTCATGCCGGCAAGGCACATTTTAGTAAGAACTTCTTCATTTTCACTGGAAGGGCCAATGGTGCAGATAATCTTAGTTTTTCTCATAGAAACAACCTCGTTTCTTTTATCGTTGGTAAAGCCCGGCAGGCTTCGCCAGTATATGGGTTATCATATCACACATTCAAAATTCCGTCAATCATTTCCCGCTTCTGAAAAACTAGATCCTCTCAACATGATATTCCTTCATCCAGATATTGATCTGCAGCATATAGGCAATGGTTTGGGGTACATTCATCAGCTGTCCATACCAGGGCCATGCATATTCCGCTGTCAGCAAATCCTCCAGAGCCTCTTTTCTTACGATCTGCAAAACAGGCGCATGGTCATCTGCCAAAACCAGCCGCAGCTGATTGCTGACAAGTGTGTAATAATTCGGGTCCCAGGTTTTGGGATAGGGACTTTTCTTGCGATACAGAACCTCCTGGGGAAGAAGTCCTTCCATGGCTTTTCGAAGAAGTCCTTTTTCCCTGCCCTTGTAATCCTTGTAAGCCCAGGGAACTGTGTACAAATATTCCGCAATACGATGATCGCAAAACGGCACACGAACCTCCAGCCCGTTATACATGCTCATTCTGTCCTTCCGGTCAAGAAGGGTCTGCATAAACCACCGCTGATTCAGAACGGTCATTTCCTTCATCCTTCTTTCCAGAGGCTCCGTTCCGGGCAATATGTCTGCGCCGCGAATGGTATCCAGATACTGGTCCTGAACAAATTCCTCTGCCCGAATTCTTTGGGTAATATCTCCCGCCAGCATCGACTTTCTTTGCAGCGTGTTCTGCGCCCAAGGGAAGCCATTCAGCGCACGAACCTCCGGGTCCCGAAACCAGGGATACCCGCCAAAAATCTCATCGGCACACTCTCCCGACAGTGCCACCTTGACCTCTTTCCTTATCTCTGCGCAGAAAGCCAGCAAAGAAAAATCCACATCTGCCATGCCAGGCAAATCTCGTGCGCGGGTGGAATCTTCCATAGCCATAACCAGATCTTCGCTGGAGAGAACGGTTTCGTGATGGCGGGAATTTGTGTATTGCCGCATCAAATCGATGTAATAGCCATCGGAATTCGGCTGAAACTTATTCGGAACAAAAAACTTATCGTTATTGGCGTAGTCTACCGAGAAGGTATTCAGCCTTTGATCATTCGCCTGCATACGCCTTGCGCAGACAGAGGAAATAATACTGGAATCCAGACCACCGGACAAAAAGGTTCCAATTGGCACATCCGATACCATCTGCCGCTCGATGGCATCGGTCACAAGATAGCGGACACGCTCCACCGTTTGGTCAAAGGAATCGCAATGCTCTCCATCCTTCAGTTCCCAATAGCGCTCCTGCCGGAATTTTCCGCCCTCAAACACAGCAAACCAGCCCGGAAGAATTTCCCTTATGCCATGCAAAACTCCACTTCCCGGAATCCTTCCTGGACCCAGCAGCATAAGCTGGGCAGCTCCTTCGTCATCGAGATAGGCGCGCATCCCAGGATATGCAAGGATCGTTTTGATCTCTGATGCAAACAGCAAACCATCCTTGTAGAGAGAATAAAACAGCGGTTTTACACCGATCCGGTCACGGGCCAAAAACAGCCGCCTCTTTCTGCACTCCCAAACAGCAAATGCAAAAATCCCGTTCAGTTTTTCAAGGCAAGCGCTCCCCCACTGCATGTATGCATGAAGCAATACTTCCGTATCGGAGCAAGTAAGAAAGCAATGCCCCAGAGCCATCAGTTCCCCTCGTAATTCCTTGGTATTATAAAGCTCACCATTATATACGATCACATAGAGTTCGCCCCCATACACGCAGCGCATGGGCTGTGCGCCGCCTTCCGGATCGATGATCGCGAGGCGGGAATGCAGCAGCGTGCAATCCTGATCGCTGAATACTCCGTTGCCATCCGGCCCCCGGCGGTGCATGGTTCTAAGCATTTTATCCTGAGTTTGTTCATCACACGGCAGCGAGATCATACCGGCTATCGCACACATACAACATCCCTTTCCTTTCGGGTTCAGTTTATGCGCCGCCATTTTGATTGTGCATTACACCGGCAGGAAAATGTTTCCGCACAAATCGCTTCCCTGCCGCATATCCTATCTTGAAACCAGAAGGGAGGAATTTTTCTGTCTGCTACCGGATACATACAAGTACATGCCTACACCAGCCGGGCGAGGATTCCTTTAGAAGATGTTGCAGTTATGATAACCGACCCTGCCGGAAACGCGATTGCCATGCGCCTGACCGACCGCAGCGGGCTGATCGAACCGGTTGCCATTGCGGTTCCGGATTTATCGGCAAGCCAAGCCCCAAATACCGGTATCGTACCCTATACCACCGTTAATATTTATGCAAGGCTTAAGGACTATGAGCAAATAGAAGCAGAAAATGTTCAGATATTTGCCGATACGGTAACGAATCAAAATCTCGAAATGATCCCCCTTTCAGAGTTGCCGGATTCCTGGGCGAGGGCGGAAATCTTCAAAACGCCGCCCCAAAATCTATAAGGAGGTGCATCGTGCCGCCAGTTGTTCCCTATGTTCCGGAACAGATCACTGTTCATCTTGGGCCGCCATCATCCGATGCCGCCAATGTTACCCTCCCCTTTGTGGACTATGTTAAAAATGTAACCTCCAGCGAAATCTATCCCACATGGGACGAAAGCGCAATTCGTGCCAACATTCTGGCCATTGTATCCTTTGCACTGAATCGGGTGTATACCGAGTTCTACCGAAGCCGGGGCTATGATTTTGATATTACAAGTTCTACGGCGTACGATCAGGCCTTTGTTGATGGAAGAAGCTACTTTGAGAACATATCCCGGCTTGTTGACGAATTCTTTAATGACTATCTGCGCCGACCGGGCTTTGTAGAACCCCTTGCAGCCAAATTTTGCAACGGAACTACCGTCACCTGTGAGGGTCTCAGCCAATGGGGCAGCCAGAATCTGGCGCAGCAAGGCTATAATTCCGACCAGATCATCGAAAGCTACTACGGAAATGTAGAAACCGTCTTCAATGCCCCCGTGCGGGGAATCACATCCTCCTATCCGGGAACGCCACTTCGCACAGGAAGCACCGGACCCAATGTAGTAGTCGTTCAAACAGCCTTGAATCGCATTGCCCAAAACTATCCCGCCATTCCAAAAATTGCCAATGTTGACGGCATTTTTGGCAGCCGAACCGAATCCACAGTTACCGCCTTTCAGCAGATTTTTGGATTGACGCCGGATGGCATTGTAGGTCCTGCCACATGGAACGCTATTGTAAGGCTATATGTAGCGGTAAACGCGCTGTCGGAGCTGCGAAGTCTTGGGCAGCAATTTTATGCCATCAACTGGGCGCCTCCCGGTGCGCTGCAGGTTGGCTCCACCGGTGATTATGTGAGAATCCTGCAATACATGCTGTCGATCCTGTCAGAATTTATTCCCTCTATCCCGCCGGTGGAAATCGACGGAATCTACGGAGTTAATACCAGAGCCGCAGTACTGGCAGCGCAGCGAAGATTTCTTCTTCCGGAAACCGGCGTGGTAGATACCCAAACCTGGGATGAAATTTACAACCAGTTCTCCGGCATCGAAACAACCGCCCTGCGAAGCAGGGGGTCCTTCCCCCAAAATTCTGGCTCACAGGCAACGCCTGCTGTGCGGCAGGCTTTCTCTCCCAACAGGACACGAAGCAACCTTCGTCCTGCGGCTGCCCAGCAAGGCGGAATCCCAGTGTCTTCCCTTGCCTATAGCCGAACACCCACATTCACTCAGTTTCCGGGATTCGATCTTCGTATCGGATCTCAGGACCCCGTCAGTCAGGAGGTGGTTCGTTGAGACCCGTTGATTCCTTTGTAGGGCAAAGCGTTCGCAGCCTGCAAACTATGCTCCGTGTAATCGCGGAAGACGAATCTACGCTGCCCTCTGTTATTCCCGACGGCATCTACGGCCAGACAACGCTGACCGCCGTGTCCGCGTTTCAGCGGCGAATGGGTCTGCCTGTTACCGGCGTTACCGACGAAAACACATGGAACGCCATTGTAGATTCCTATAAAATTGCGTTAGTTCGCATCGATAAAGCCCAGCCCATTGAAATCATTCTGGACCCGGGCGAAATTCTGCAGCGCGGTGACCGCAGCCCCTACCTATTCCTGATGCAGGCCATGCTGACTTATCTGTCCGGGTATCACATTACTATTTCTCCGCCGTCCATCAACGGCGTTCTGGATTCCCCGACAGCAGAATCGCTGACGGGATTTCAAGTCCTGGCAGGTCTTACCCCAACCGGCGAACTGGATAAGCTGACATGGAAGCACCTGGTCCATCACTTTACCCTGAATGCCAATATCGACCAAACAATGTAACAAAATTTTGAATTTTTTACTTCATTGATAGTTTTTGCTTGATTTGATGGGGATAAAGGGGTATAATATCTGCCAAGGCGTGCCGTATTTACCATACTGCGGAGGAATTGCAATGTTCATCAAAAACTGGAAAAAGGAAGTACTGACCATACCGAATATGCTCAGCTTTTTCCGTTTGGCGTTAATACCCCTATATATGACAATCTACATCAACGCGACCGAATCCATTCACTATTATATTGCTGCGGGAATCCTTGCTGTCAGCTGTCTCACCGACCTGATCGACGGCAAAATCGCACGGCATTTTAATATGATATCTACTGTTGGTAAGATTCTGGACCCGGTTGCAGACAAGGCTACACAATTTGCTCTGATCGTATGTCTTGCCATCCGGTTTCCCTTTTTGTGGTATTTTGTGGGATTCTTTGTCGTAAAGGAAGGATTTCAGCTGATTGCCGGAGGATTGAGTCTTCGCAAGGGCAAAATGCTGAACGGAGCATTGCTGACCGGAAAGATCTGCACAACCGTTCTGTTTCTCAGCCTGATCATCGTTGTAATGATCCCGAATCCGCAGGAGAAATTCATCAAGATCGTAGCAATCATCGATTCTGTTTTCATGCTGATCTCCCTTGCAGATTATATTATGGCATACTACGGTAAAAACAAAAAGATCTACGATCTGCCTCAGGAATAAAAAACGGCAGCGGGCCTTCACGGTCCGCTGCCTTATCTTTTTCCAGAGGGTCTGTCACGAGCTTTCCGTCGGCTTATCCGGAAATATTTCTCCGGCATCGAAAAGCCCTACCTTCTGCTTTTTCTGTAAGTAAACAGCCGATACCCTGCCTTCACAGGGACCGGGCTTTCCATGCAGTTAAGTATATGCAGGAAAACCCCAAACATACCATCTTCTTTAATCGAGCTTGTCGTAAAATAATCCTGCAGATTGACAAAATATTCCGGTTGTGATAACATCAAAAGAAAAATCGGAGGTTACTTATGGCAAAAAACAATCAAAAACAGCTAAAACCCTGGGCCATTGCCGTATTGTGTACCGTTGTTTTATACCTCTTCGATTCTCTGTTCGGAAGAGTGTATAACAACTTTGTACCGGTCCTGCTCAAGCTTCTCTACAGCACTGGAATTGCAATGCCGGCGCAGATCGCAATCTCCATCATCGATTTTATCAAAAACTTTCTGCTCATCATCCTTACGGTGAATCTGTGCTACAAGCTGGCGCTGAACCGTAAGCCCCCCAAGGCCGCAACGATTCTCAATGTGATCCTCGCTTCCCTCTGCATCGGCGTGTATGGCTATGTTATTCAAAGATACCTGATGCTGGGTAGAATCCCCTATCAATATATCACCTACATCAAGATTTTCGTCCACTACCTGATCTTCCTTGTAATGGCGCGGGCCATTCTGAAAAAGGACAAGCTGCCTACTGTGGTAGCTACCGAAGAAGCCGCTCCTGCCGAACCTGCTCCCGCTGTTGTTCCCATGTATGAAAAGTTGGAGAACTTCAGCGATCTTTCTGATGCACTCTTAGGCGCTGCGAGAATTCATGTTGCCAATCCCCTCTCCGCAGTTCTTTGCAGCAAAGACGCGCTGCAGATTGCAGAAACAGATAACGGCTATCAGATCAGCGGATATATCCAGTCAGAAAACGCAAAAGGAAAAACCGTGTGCAACAATTTTACCGCCACCGTTTCCTACGATGACTTCTGGACTGTTAACGAAATAACTGTTGATCCCAATCCCTCCAAGCACTAAATTAATTCAACCATATAAAAACCGTAGAACCAATTGGTTCTACGGTTTTTAAGCCTGCATTGCAAAAAGCCCCGCCAAAATGGCGGGGCTTTCCGTACGCATTTGGCCTTATGCAATTCGTTACTTCCCGGACCCGCCCGGTATCGTCAGCACTTTAGCATCGACACCCGGCCCGGCTGAGTAGATCAAACCGCAAAAGCTTTATTTAATGGCTGTAGTTGTAGGAGGATACCATGAACTTCATCAGAGCATCATAGATGGGAAGCAGAGATGCGCTCTGGCGGACTACATAGCTCTCCATGGATTCGGACACGGAAGCTACCAGAGTGCTGCCGTTGTAGACTTCCACGGTAACCACCTGATAGACGTCGCCGGCTACCAGAGTGTCTACCATGATGCCGTACATGCCA
>JAZSGN010000027.1:0-18368 GCA_045532755.1 Faecousia sp. | reverse complement strand
GGAAATTGTTTCAGTAAAAGCTGAACACAAATGCTTGCCCTCGAAATTTCTGCTTTTTTACAATGATATTACAGATGCGGAAAAATTTGAACGGGCAAAAGAGTGTCCATATTTTTATTGTGTTTCGGTGGATGAAGATATATGATAAAATTCTAAGGACTATGACACCAAAATGTCATAGTCCTTTTGTTATATCCAACAGTATATTTCTCAAAGATGCGATATTTGTTTTAATGATAAATCCTTTTCATGTTTTACTGTGATGTTTTTTACTTCTGCCATTTTCACAATATACCAAACATTCTCCATATCGGTGTTCAAATCGATTACACATTTGCCGTCGTCATTATAAATCGCAATAATAACACTATTTTCATCTGTTTTCTCAACAACTCTTATACACGAAACTTTGTCCCATTCGATATATTTACTAAACAATCCCCAATAACTCTTTTTGATATGCTGTTCTGTAACATAACAACGAAAAGAAAAAGCGATTAAAGTTAACATTAACAAAATGCCGAATAGGATAATGAATATCATATACAAGATTCGAGTATCATTATCAACAAATATCCAAAGCAATGAAAACACACCAATAACGATGAGCGTCACAAAAACTCTGGCAAGATTTTTCTTTGCAGGGTGTCTAATTAAAAAATTAGGATTATATGAAATATTATATGGCATTTTATCGGGTTTGTTTTTTGCCAATCCAAACAATAATTCAGCAATCAATTCGAAAAAATGTTCCATGCTCTCACCTCGTTTTGTATTATAGCATAGAAATGTAAAGTTTTCAACATTGCGCAATCTTAATGAGTTATAACGATTCTTTTAGAATCTTTATGACTCTTTTTCTTTGATATAAGACTCTTTAGGAATCTTCTTGATTATATAAGCATTATGAGTTTTTACAAAATTCAAGAGAAAGTGCTGCCTTCGGGCTGCACTTTCTTTTTTGCAGGGAATATATGACCGAAAATACGGATTGCCACGGGCCTGACGGCCCTCGCAATGACGCGGAAATTTGCAGACTTTCTCTGTCATTCCGAGCCGCGAAGCGGCGTGGGAATCCGTTTTTTGCCGGCGATTTGCCGCCATTGCAATTGCGTGTAGGGCGGGGCCTTGGTCCCGCTGTTGGTTTGTTTTGAAAGAAGATTCCCCCGATGGTGCAAACCGTCGGGGGGAGAAGACTTATTTGAACTTATTAAAGAAATTGGCAAGGGGCTCGACTACATCCGCAAGGTCTTGGATGGCTTTGTTCAGGGTTTCCAGATCGATGGAATTCAGCTTGGTCATGGTCTGCTCCAGGCTGCTTTGGGCGGTGGAGGTGAGGGTGTCCACATTGCCTACCAGGGTTTCCACATCGCCGAACAGCGTGTCTACATTCCCAACCAGGGCATCCACATTTCCAACGAGGGAGTCCACATCGCCCACCATGGACTGCAGGTCCATTTCTGCCAGCTCCGCGGAGACTACCTCCAGATTGCCCAGTACGGTCTGCATCTGGGCCACAACGGTATTCAGCTGGGGCAGGACTTTGAAGACCAGAAACAGCACCACCACGCAGCACAGGGCGGCAACGGCAGCCAGCAGGCATTGGGCAATGGCGCTGCGGCTTTGCCGGCGGTTGGATTGTTCGATGCGGCGCAAAAGTTCCAGAATTTCCTGATTATCGTTCATGGGGCAGATCTCCTTTATATATGGTATAGCTTCAGTATACCATGTTTTTCCGGAAAGAAAAGAGAGGCGCTTGTAATTTTTTCTGGCTGTGGTAAAATTGCAGTATTCCTGAAAAGGAGAGCGATTTCATGAAGCTGAAAATCATTACAAAAATTGTGGAAAAACTGCTGGGTATGCAATCCGGCGACGAAACACCCCGGGCGGATATGTATCTTCCTGAGCGGGCGCTGGCCATGGCGATCGTGATGCTGGCAGGCGCTGTGGCGGCAACGGCATGGTATTTTGTTAAGGGCGGCATCGCCGCGGTGGTGATTGCGGTTGGCGCGCTGGCTTTTGGCGTTACGCAGCTGATGTGCTGGCGCAACCAGAAGATCCGGATTCTGGACAGCGAGCGGTTTGAATACACCACCTTCCTCGGGAATACCCGGCAGTACGCCTTTAAGGATATCACCGGCTTGCAGAAGAACAGCGACTCCATGACGCTGCTTGTGGGCGGCGATAAAGTACACATGGAGTCTATGGCGGTGATCTCTGACCGGCTGGCGGAGCGGATCAATCAGCAGCTGCAGAAGCTGCACAGCGAGACCCCCCAATAACTTCCATCACGCGGCCCCCGGCCGCGTGATTTTCTTATAAAAAGGGGGCCGCCGGGGAAATCTCCGGCGGCCCGAAACAAAGAGGAAAGAACGGTTATTCCTCGCTGAGGAATGCGGCGGGGTCTACCGATTGCCCGTTGCAGGCCACGCTGAAATGCAGGTGGTCGCCGACGGCACTTTCGAGAAGGGTGGAATTGCCAACATAGCCAAGGGTCTGCCCCATGCGGACATCGTCACCCACCGCCACACAGATGTTGGCAGACAGGCTGGCGTAGCAGGTGGCGTAGCCGTTTTCGTGGGTGAGCACCACGGTGTAGCCCATGGTTTCGTCCTCATACACCGCGCTCACTGTGCCATCCGCCGAGGCGAACACCGGGGCGTTGGCTTCGGCGGCGAAATCCACGCCGTCATGCACCCGCCAATCCCGGGTGGTTGCGTTGTAGCTCAGGCAGTCCATGGCGTAGTCACATACGATCTTACCGTCTACCGGAGCTGCGGTGCGGATGGGCTTTTTGGTGACCGGGGGAAGGGACTCACCGGGAACGGGGTCTTCCTTCTCGGAAAGGGTGGGCTGGGTGGCCACTACCGGAACATCCGGATTCCCGGACGGCAGGGTGGCACCTACGGTGGCATCCGGCGGATTGGCGTTGGCGTCCAGCCGGTTGGCGTTGTAATAGTACAAATAGCCAGAGATCCCGATGGCAACAGCGCACAGGATCAGGGCTATGTAGTAGCCCTTACCGTTGAAGCTGTCGCTGAATTTTTTATTGCGCATATTTTTGCACCTCCGAGGTGGAGTATAGCCAGTTCCTGCCAACTTAAACCCCATTTCTGGAAAAATCTGAAAAAATGTTTCCCCGGGGGATGGCAGCCCGGAAAAGTGCAGACCATAGGGCTGAAAAAGGGGCTGCCGGGAAAATTGTGACAGAAATTGTCGCTTTTTTCGTTGACAACCGGGGCATTTTAGGATATATCTATACTAAGCCGATTGTGGCGATTTATATAAAGAAACGGGGGAGGATAATGTCCAAGGAACTCATCCGGCTCCAGAATCTTGTTATGGAGTTCGACGGGGATCGTATTCTCGACAGCATCAATCTCTATATTAACGACCATGAATTTTTAACACTTCTGGGCCCCTCCGGCTGCGGAAAGACCACCACGCTGCGGATCATCGGCGGCTTTTTGACCGCGACTTCCGGCAACGTGCTTTTCGACGGACAGAATATCAACGATGTGCCGCCCTATAAACGGCAGATCAATACGGTGTTCCAGCGCTATGCGCTGTTTCCGCATCTGGACGTGTTCGACAACATCGCCTTTGGTCTGCGGGTAGCCAAGCTGCCCAAGGCAGAGATCCATGAGAGAGTCCATGAAATGCTGGGGATCGTTGGCCTGAAGGGCTACGAAAACCGCCGCATCGACTCTCTTTCCGGCGGTCAGCAGCAGCGTGTGGCCATCGCCCGCGCGCTGGTCAACCGTCCCAAAGTGCTGCTGCTGGACGAACCGCTGGGCGCGTTGGACTTGCGGCTGCGTAAGGATATGCAGAATGAACTGAAGCGTATCCAGCAGGCCATGGGCATTACCTTCGTGTATGTTACCCACGACCAGGAGGAAGCGCTGTCCATGTCGGATACCGTTGTGGTTATGGACAAGGGCCGCATCCAGCAGATCGGCAAGCCGGAGGATATTTATAACGAGCCGAAGAACGCCTTCGTGGCGGACTTCATCGGCGAAAGTAACATTCTCGACGGCATCATGCTCTCGGACTACAAGGTTCGTTTCTTTGGCCGCACCTTCGATTGCGTGGACAAGGGCTTCGAACCCAACGAGGCTGTTGACGTGGTCATCCGCCCCGAGGATATCGATATCGTGCCGCCCAGCGAGGGGCATCTGGTGGGTACTGTCACCAGCGTTACCTTCAAGGGCCTGAACTACGATATCATTGTAGAATTCCGGGGCTTCAAGTGGCTGATTCAAACTACGGATTATCACGGCGTCGGGGAAACCATCGGTATTCTGCTGAACCCGGAGGATATTCACATCATGCATAAGAGTGAGTATTCCGGCATGTTTGGCGACTACAGCTCCTACTCTGCCGAGTACGACGAGCTGACGGAGGATGCCGAAGATGAAGAAGAATAACGCCCTTTTGCTCAGCACGCCCTATATCCTTTGGATGCTGGCGTTTACGCTGATCCCCCTTGGCGTGGTGGGCTACTATGCGCTGACCGACCCGGATACCGGCGCTTTCTCACTGAATCACCTGCGGGATCTTTCTATGTACCTGCCGGTTCTGTGGCAGTCGGTGGTCTACAGCCTGATCTCCGCCCTGATCTGCCTGCTGCTGGGCTATCCCGTAGCCTACTACATTGCCCATTGCAGCCAGCTGACCCAGAAGATCCTCTATATGCTGGTGATGCTGCCCATGTGCATGAGCTTTTTGCTGCGTACGCTGGCATGGGTAGGCCTGCTGCAGGATACCGGTATTATCAATAACCTGCTGGGTCTGGTGGGCATCGGCCCGATTTCCATGATCCGAACCCCCGGCGCGGTGGTTCTGGGCATGGTGTATAACTACCTGCCCTATATGATCCTGCCGCTGTATTCCACCATCGTGAAGATCGACAACCGCCTCATCGAAGCGGCGGAAGATCTGGGCTGCAACGCCGTGCAGGTGTTCAGCAAGGTGGTGCTGCCGCTGTCCATGCCCGGCATCTTCACCGGCGTCACCATGGTCTTCGTGCCTGCGGTATCCACCTTCTATATCTCCCAGAAGCTGGGCGGCACCGACACGGTGCTCATCGGCGACGTGATCGAGCGGCTGTTCAAGCAGGGCCAGAACCAGAATCTGGGCGCCGCCCTGAGCCTGGTGCTGATGGTGCTGGTGTTTATCTGCACCGGTATCATGAACCGCTTTGGCGACGATGAGGAAGGCGGTGTCATCGTATGAAAAGAACGAACCGCATCTTCACCGTTCTGATTTTTGTTTTTCTGTATATCCCCATGGCGGTGCTGATCGTTGCCTCCTTTAACACCGGCAAAGATATCACCGACTTTGAGGGCTTTACGCTGCAGCAGTATGCCGCGCTGTTCCGGGATGAGGACCTGCTGCGGCTGCTGGGCAACTCTTTGCTGATCAGCGTGCTGTCTACCGGCTTTTCCGTAGTGTTTGGCACGGTGGCGGCGGTGGGCATCCACAGCCTGAAGCCGAGAATGCGGAAGACGGTTATGAGCCTGACCAACATTCCCATGACCAACCCGGATATTGTCACCGGTGTCAGCCTGTCGCTGCTGTTTGTGTTTGTGGGAAGCGAGCTGCTGGGCCGGCGGGACAGCCTGACCTTCTGGACGCTGCTGATTGCCCACATCACCTTCAGCCTGCCCTATGTGATCCTCAATGTAATGCCCAAGCTGCACCAGATGGACAGCAGCCTGACGGATGCGGCCATGGACCTTGGCTGCACACCGCTGCAGTCCTTCTTCAAGGTGACCCTCCATGAGATTATGCCCGGCATCGTGTCCGGCGGCATTATGGCCTTTACCATGAGCCTGGACGATTTCGTGATCAGCTACTTTGTGACCGGTTTCGATTTCGTAACGCTGCCCGTTGAGATCTACACCTACACCAAAAAGCCCATCCAGCCCAAGATCTACGCCATGTTCACCCTGCTGTTCCTGCTGATCTTTGTGCTGATGGTCACCATGAACATCCTGCAGATCCGGGGTGAGCAGCAGAAGAAGAGCAAGCGTGCCGTATCCGACAGCCGCGGCGTGCGGATCTTCAAGCGGGTATGCGCCGGTGTGTGCGCCCTTGCGCTGATCGTGGGTCTGGGCGCCTTTATCGGCATGACCCGTCAGGACAAGATCACCCTGAATGTTTATAACTGGGGTATGAACATCGCCGACGGCAGCGACGATACGCTGGATATCGTTGCCGCTTTTGAGGAAAAGTATCCGTATATCGATGTGCAGTATTCCACCTACGATTCCAACGAGATCATGTACTCCAAGCTGAAAAACGGCGGTATCACCGTGGATGTGATCATCCCCTCGGACTACATGATCGCCCGGATGATTGACGAAGGCATGCTGCTGGAGCTGGATTTTGAGAATATTCCCAATTTCAGCTATGTGGACGATACCTTCAAGAACCCCTCTTACGACCCCCAGAATCTGTATTCCGTTCCCTATACCTGGGGTACGGTAGGTATTCTGTATAACACTCTGCATGTGGACGAAGAGGATGTCACCGGCTGGGAGCTGCTTTGGAACGAGAAGTACGATGGCAAGATCCTGATGTTCGATAACACCCGGGATGCCTTCGGCATCGCCCAGTACCTGCTGGGATACGATGTCAACACCACCGATAAGGCAGAGCTTCAGGCCTGCGCCGACAAGCTGATGGAGCAGAAGCCTCTGGTGCAGCAGTATGTTATGGACCAGATCTACTCCACTATGGAAAACGAAGAGGCCTGGATCGCCCCCTACTATGCCGGCGACTGCATGCTGATGATGGATTCCAACCCCAATCTGGCCTTCTATCTGCCGGAGGACGACGGCTTCAACCTGTTCGTGGATGCCATGTGTATTCCCACCTGCAGCAAGGAAAAGGAAGCGGCGGAGCTGTTTATCAACTTCCTGTGCGACCCGGAGATCTCCGGCGCCAACATGGATTATATCTGCTACGCATCGCCCATCAGTGAGGCCAAGAACTATATGGAAGAGTACCTTGCCGAAAGCGAGGTCATCTATCCCAGCGAAGAGGTGCTCTCAAGCGGCACCAGCTTCGACTTCCTGCCGGAAGAGATTTCCCGTTATGTGGAAAGCCTTTTCATGCAGGTCAGAAACAATTAAAAAATGGCGTGCCCGCGGGCACGCCATTTTTCTGTTTTGGATTATTCTTCGGATGCGGGAGCCAGCCAGTTGTAAACCAGCGCGGCCAGAATGCCGCCCACCAGAGGAGCTACAATGAATACCCAGACACAGCTCAGAGCCTCGCCGCCAACCAGCAGGGCAGGGCCGAAGCTGCGGGCGGGGTTGACGGAAGTGCCGGTGAAGGAGATGCCCAGAATGTGAACCAGAGTCAGGCTCAGGCCAATGACGATGCCGGCAACGGCACCGTTGGAGGTCTTGGAGGTGACACCCAGAATGGCGGTGACGAACACGAAGGTCAGGATCACTTCTACCAGAATGGACAGCCAGATGTTGCCCTCGTACAGAGCGTTGGCACCCAGACCGCTGTCCTTGCCTACCAGGGCCATCAGCACGGCAGCGCCGGCGATGGCGCCCAGGAACTGGGCGATGACATAGCCGATGAAGTCCTTAACCGACAGCTTCTTGCTGACCAGCATGGCGATGGACACGGCGGGGTTGATGTGGCAGCCGGACACATTGCCGATGGAATAGGCCATGGCTACGATCACCAGACCGAAGGCCAGAGCGGTGAGCAGGTAACCGGTTCCGTTTTCTGCGGAGCAGCCCACAACGGCGGCAGTACCGCAGGCGAAAAGCACCAGCACGAAAGTGCCGATGAATTCGGCGATGTACTTTTTGATGGAATTCATAAAGTTTCCTCCTTAAAATATACAGCGGCATGCATATTATCCGCTGCGTTTCCGGCATTTATGCCGATAAATGCATAATAACACAGCGAAATGGAAAATTCAACCATGCGTTTCAAGAAATTTCGGCTGCTCCCCGGCTGCTGCCGGCGCAGCGCAGGGGCAATCGGGCAGAAAGCACAAATCCTACTTGCAATCAACGGCAGAAATGGTATAATATAAGATAAACTGCGGAGGTGTTGGTTTTTGGTTATGAAGCTAAAATATAAACTGATCCAACATTTGAATAAGAAACGCCGCACCCTGAGCCCCACCAGAGTCATCGCATTGGTGTTTTTGGGCATTATTCTCATGGGTGCGCTGCTGCTGACACTGCCTGCGGCATCCAGAGACGGCCAGAGTGCGGGCTTTATGAACAGCTTGTTCGTTGCCACCTCTGCTACCTGCGTCACCGGACTTACCCCCTTTGATACCTTCACCCAATGGAGCGGATTCGGCCAGACGGTGATCCTTGCGCTCATCGAGATCGGCGGACTGGGCTTTATGTCTGCGGCATCTCTGGTGGTGTTTGTTCTGCGCCGGAAGGTGGGTTTGCGCCAGCGGATGCTGATGGCCCAGGCGCTGAGCCTGAATGAGATGGAAGGCATCGTACAGCTGCAGAAATGGGCGATCGTGGGAAGCCTTGGCATCCAGAGCGCAGGCGCTTTGGTGCTGTTTTTCCGATTCCTGCCGGAATTTGGAGCGTTGACCGCTGCCAAATGGGGTGTGTTTCATGCGGTGTCCGCGTTCTGCAATGCGGGCTTCGACATTTTCGGTGTAATGGCACCGGGTACCAGCGTGGAGCTGTTCAACTCTGACCCTCTGGTGTGCATTACGCTGATGGTTCTGATCGTAGTTGGCGGTTTGGGCTTCTTCGTGTGGGAAGAAGTGGCAAGCCGGCGCCGTTTCACAAAATTCAGCGTGTATACCCGGCTGGTGCTGCTGACCAGCGCCGTGCTGATTGTTTTGGGTGCGGCGGCAATTCTTGTGCTGGAATGGAACAACCCTGCCACCATCGGTAATATGCCGGTGGGGGATAAGATCCTCAACGGATTTTTTCAATCGGTCACGGTGCGTACCGCCGGCTTTGCCTCCTTTGATCAAGCAGGGCTTACCGACGGAGGAAAGGCTGTATCGCTGGTGCTGATGCTCATCGGCGGTTCTTCCGGCTCTACTGCCGGAGGTGTCAAAACCGTTACCATGGTGGTGCTGCTGATGTTTCTGTGGGCCAGACTGCGGGGGCGGCGCAATGTTTGCGTATTCCGCCGCACTATTCCAGAGGATAAAGTTCTGGATGCCATGACGCTGGTTTCCATTATAATCTTGCTGGCTCTGTTCGGCGGTATCTTCATCTGTACCACCTCTCCGGTAGGCTTTACCGATGCTTTGTTTGAATCGGTGTCGGCACTGGCTACCGTAGGCTTAACTGCAGGTGTAACCTCTGCGCTGAGCCTGCCGGCACGGATTTTGATTATTATTTATATGTATTTCGGTCGCGTTGGTATTCTTACACTCAGTTTGGGTTTCCTGCTGGGAGACCGGGCGGAAGAACGGTTCCGCTACGCTACCACCAACCTTTTGATCGGATAAGGAGGCAGCTATATGAAAACTTATGTTGTGATTGGCCTTGGCCGTTTCGGCTTACAGGTTGCGAAAAAGCTTTGCGAACTGGGCTGCGAGGTTCTGGCCATGGATACCAATCCGGATCTTGTGCAGCAGGTGTCCGGCTATGTAACCCATGCGGTGGTGGCAGATGCCAGGGATAAAGAGGTGCTGAAGGCTCTCGGAATCCGGAACTTTGACTGCGGCATCGTTGCCATCGGCAACAGTCTGTCTGCTTCTGTGCTGGCAACCATGAATCTGCAGGAACTGAAGGTGCCCAAAATTGTATGCAAGGCCTACGATGAGACACATCGGCAGGTGTTGCTTAAGCTGGGTGCGCATCAGGTGGTGATTCCGGAGCAGGAAAACGCAGACCGGTTGGCCCGCAGCCTTTCCAGCCACAATGTGCTGGATTATATTGAGCTTTCCGAGGATTACGGCATCATTGAAGTGCCTGCCCCCAAGGCTTGGGTGGGCAAGTCCCTGAAGGAGCTGAATGTCCGGGCTAAGCTGGGTCTGAACATTCTTGCTGTGAAGAATGGGGGGGATATCTGTGTCTCTCCCGCTGCCGGCTACTGCATCGCGCAGGATGCAGTTCTGGTGGCGCTGGGTGATACCGTGGCGTTGAAGGCCATTGAAAAACTATGAGTGAATTGAGAATTACATCCCGGAAAAATCCGTTGCTGCAGCAGGTGCGGCGGCTGTTTGCCTCCCGGAAGGAGCGGCAGGCTGCGGGCCTTTTTGCGGCTGACGGAACCAAGCTGCTGGCAGAGGCCGTGCGGTGGTATCCGGGGTTGGATACGGTGATCCTCAGCGATGGGGTGGAGCAGCCCCTGCCTGCCGGCGTGAATGTAGTGCGGGTGCCGGAGGATGTGATGGCTTCGGTTTCTCCCATGGAGTCGCCCCAGGGAGCAGTGTTCCTGTGCCGGCTGCCGGAAAAGCGGGAATTCGTTGCCAAGCCCGGTATGCTGCTGCTGGACGGAATTCAGGATCCGGGCAATCTGGGAACGATTCTGCGTACCGCTGACGCGCTGCAGATCCCCGTGGCGCTGCTGGAAGGCTGCGCCGACCCCTACAGCCATAAGGTGGTGCGGGCCTCCATGGGGGCGGTATTCCGCCGGGATGTGGTGCAGACCGATTGGCAGACCGCTGCCCGGTGCTGCCGGGAGGCGGGAATTCCCATTGGCGTAACCGCCTTGTCCCCCCGGGCGGAGGATATCCGTCAGGCTTCGCTGGAAACGATGGCGGTGGTCATCGGCAGCGAGGGGCAGGGTGTCCGCCGCCAGATTCTGGAGGAGGCGGACCGGGAGCTGATCATTCCCATGGACAGCCGCTGTGAATCCCTGAATGCGGCGGTGGCATCGGCCATTGTGATGTGGCAGATGAAGCAGAATCTGTAAAGGCAAGCGAGGTGAGGGAATATGCTGACCCATTGGATATGGCTGGCGGAGCTGACCGGCCTGCAGGAGCAGGAAAAGCTGGCTTTGCTGCAGCATTTTTCCGACCCCGAGGATTTATTTGAGGCAACGCAGGCCGAGCTGGAAGCGCTGGAGTGGCTGACGCCTCCAAAACGCCAGCTGCTTAGCGAAACGAGGGAGGCTGGGCTGCAGAGCGCAGAGGAGATCCTCCGAAAATGCGCCCAGAAGGATATTCATATCCTGACCTATTCCGACAGCCGCTACCCCGGCAGGCTGCGCCATATTCCCGACCCGCCGATCCTGCTGTATTACAAGGGGCAGCTGCCGGAGTTTTCCGATAATCTGTTTCTGGGCGTGGTAGGCACAAGAAAGGCCTCCACCTATGGCTTGGGAATCGCCAAGAAGCTGGGCCGGCAGATCGCCGGCTGCGGCGGCAGGGTGGTCACCGGCATGGCCCTTGGCATCGATACCATGGCGGCAGCCGGCGCCCTCTGGGCGGAAAGCCCGGTGGTAGGCGTTCTGGGCTGCGGCGTGGACAAGGTATACCCCGCATCCAACCGGCAGCTGTTTGACCGGGTGCTGAAAACCGGCTGCCTGATTTCCGAATATCCGCCGGGAACTGCCCCGGCTGCATGGAATTTCCCCCGGAGAAACCGGATCATCAGCGGCATCTGTCAGGGTGTCGTGGTGGTGGAAGCCCCCGAGAAGAGCGGCGCTCTGATCACCGCCCGTCAGGCAATGGAGCAGGGCAGAGATGTGTTTGTAGTGCCGGGGAATGTGGGCGTGGCCAGCTGCGCCGGAAGCAATGCCCTGCTGCGGGAGGGGGCGACCCTGATCACCTGCGGCTGGGACGCGGTGAGTGAATACGCCGCCCAATTTCCGGATAAGCTGCACCGGGAGGAAACGCCGCTGCTTCCGGAGCTGGAGCCGATATCCATGGCGGCGGTGGCCCAATCACCCCAAACTTTCCAAACCCCGGAGGCTTTCGACGAAAAATCCGTTGACAAGTCTGCATCCGGGGGGTATAGTGGCGTAAGCGCCGCGGCTTTGACCGGCGAGGAAGGGGCGCTGCTGCAGCGTATGCCCATGGGCGAGCAGCTGCTGGACGACACCATCGCCGCATCCGGCCTGCCGGCGGCGCAAGCCCTGGCAATTTTGACCATGCTGGAGATCAAGGGCTATACCCAGACCCTTCCGGGCAAGCGGATCATTAGAATTATGTAAACCAATTTTGGAGGCAATACATGGCAAAACCATCCAATCTCGTAATTGTGGAATCGCCCTCCAAGGCGAAGACCATCGGCAAATACTTAGGGGCGGATTATACCGTTAAGGCCAGCATGGGTCATCTGCGGGATCTGCCCAAGAACACGCTGGGCGTGGATCTTGAGAAAGACTTTTCCCCGGAGTACATTCCCGTTCCGGGCAAGGAAGCTCTGATCGAGGAGCTTCGCAGCGCTGCCGGCAAGGCGGATATGATCTATCTGGCAACTGACCCGGACCGGGAGGGCGAAGCCATCTCCTGGCATCTGAAGGAGCTGCTGCAGATCCCGGATTCCAAGACCCGCCGGGTCACCTTCAACGAAATTACTCAGAAGGTGGTGCGGGAGTCCATCGCCCACCCCAGAGCCATCGATAACGATCTGGTGGATGCCCAGCAGGCCCGCCGGGTTCTGGACCGGATCGTAGGCTATCAGCTTTCGCCGCTGCTGTGGCGGAAGGTGCGGCGGGGTCTGAGCGCGGGCCGTGTGCAGTCGGGGGCCACCCGTCTGGTGGTGGACCGGGAGAACGAGATCCGGGCCTTCCAGCCCAAAGAGTACTGGTCGCTGGAGGTGACCCTGCAGCGAATCGGCAAGCCCGGCGAGTTTGTTGCCCGCTATTTTGGCGAAGAGAAGAAACGGGAGCTGGAAAACGAGCTGCAGGTTCAGCAGGTGATCGATGATATCACCGGGCGGGAATTTACGGTGACCAATGTGAAGCGGGCGGAAAAGAAGCGCACCGCTGCGCCTCCTTTTATTACTTCTACCTTGCAGCAGGAGGCATCCCGCAAGCTGAATATGACCCCCAAGCGCACCATGGCCATTGCCCAGCAGCTGTATGAGGGCGTGGACATTGCCGGCGAAGGCACGCTGGGTCTGATCACCTATATGCGAACCGACTCCCTGCGACTCAGCGACGAGGCTATGCAGGAGGCGGCAGACTATATCAAATCCCGCTACGGAAACGAGTATTACTACGGCAAGTTCCATGTGTTCAAGACCAAGTCCGGCGCGCAGGATGCCCACGAGGCCATCCGGCCCACCCATGTGGCGCTGGATCCCGAGCGGATCCGCAGCTCTCTGACCATGGATCAGTACCGGCTGTATAAGCTGATCTGGAGCCGTTTTCTGGCTACCCAGATGGCCAACGCGGTCTACGACACCGTTACCATCGATACTCTTTGCGCCGGCCATGTGTTCCGCTCTACCCACCAGAGCCTGAAGTTCCCCGGCTTTATTGCCGTGTACGAAGAGGGCCGGGACGAGGAAGCGGAGGCCGCCGGAACGCCCCTGCCGGATCTGCAGGAGGGTGACCGGGCCCTTGCCACCGATATCCGCAAGCAGCAGCATTTCACCCAGCCGCCCGCCCGCTATACCGAGGCTACCCTGGTCAAGGCCATGGAAGAAAAGGGCGTAGGCAGACCTTCTACCTATGCGGCAACGGTGGCGGTGATCCAGGACCGGGAGTATGTTGTCAAGCAGGATAAACGGCTGGCACCCACCGCTCTTGGCGAAGTGGTGACCCAGCTGATGCTGGAGCGGTTTAACGACATCATCGATGTGGAGTTTACCGCCAATATGGAGCAGAATCTGGACGATGTGGAGGCCGGAAAGCGGCAGTGGAAGGCGGTTCTGGCGGAGTTCTATCAGGGCTTCTCTCAGGAGCTGAAGGCCGCGGAAACGGCGCTGGAGGGTGTACGCATCAAAGTGCCGGAGGAAGTCAGCGACGAGATCTGCGAGCAGTGCGGAAAAAACATGGTGATCAAGCTGGGCCGGTTCGGCAAATTTCTGGCCTGCCCCGGCTGGCCGGAGTGCAAAAACACAAAGCCCATCGTAGAGAGAATGCCGGGTCGCTGTCCCAAGTGCGGCAGCGGTCTGCTGAAGCGTACCTCCAAGCGGGGCTACGCCTATTATGCCTGCGAGCGGGGCGCGGACTGCGGCTTTATGACATGGGATGTTCCCGTGGCCCAGGACTGCGAGGCCTGCGGACAGACGCTGTTCAAAAAATCCGGCAGAGGCCGCAAGAAGCCTTTCTGCATCAATGAAAGCTGCCGGAATTTCCTGCCGGAGGATCAGCGGGGCTACTATAAAAAGCCTCAGGAGGATGCCCCGGAGGAAAAACCGAAGAAGGCGGCTAAGAAAACTGCCGCCAAGAAGACCGCTGCAAAGCGCAGTACCCGGAAAAAAGAGGGGGAATAACCAATGACGGTGAAAGTGATCGGCGCGGGCCTGGCCGGTTCGGAGGCTGCATGGCAGCTGGCTGAGCGGGGCATCCGGGTAGAGCTGGTGGAAATGAAGCCCCATAAGATGAGCCCCGCCCACCACAGCGAGGGCTTTGCGGAGCTGGTTTGCTCCAACTCTCTGCGGGGCGACCGGCTGGAAAACGCGGTGGGCCTTCTGAAAGAGGAGCTGCGCCGGATGGGCAGCCTGATCATCACCTGCGCGGATGCGACCCGGGTGGAAGCCGGCGGTTGTCTGGCGGTGGACCGGCAGGGCTTTTCCGACCTTGTCACCCAGAAGCTCCGCAGCCATCCCAATATCACCGTGGTTTCCCGGGAAGTGACCTCCGTGGAGGATGGCCCGGTAATTATTGCCACCGGCCCGCTGACCTCCGATGCGTTGTCCGAGGCCATCGGCGAATACTTCGGAACCGGGTATCTGCATTTCTTCGATGCGGCGGCGCCGCTGGTAACGGCCGAGTCGGTGGATATGGAGCTGGCATGGTGGCAGAGCCGCTATGACCGGGGAACGCCGGATTATGTAAACTGCGCCATGGATAAGGAGCAGTACGAGGCTTTTGTCCGGGAGCTGATCAGTGCGGAAGAGGCGGAGGTTCATGGCTTCGAGGACAAGAATGTGTTCGAAGGCTGCATGCCGGTGGAGGTTATGGCCCGCCGGGGGCAGGACACTTTGCGCTACGGCCCGCTGAAGCCCGTTGGCCTGACCGATCCCAAAACCGGGAAAGAGCCCTATGCCGTGGTGCAGCTGCGGCAGGACAATGCGGCCAAGAGCGTGTATAATCTTGTGGGCTTCCAGACCCATCTGAAGTTTGGCGAGCAGAAGCGGGTGTTTTCCATGATCCCGGCGCTGCGGAACGCGGAGTTCGTGCGCTACGGCGTGATGCACCGCAACACCTTCCTGCAGAGCCCCAAGCTGTTGGACCGCTACTACGCCGACCGGAGAAATCCGCTGGTGGCCTTCGCCGGGCAGATGACCGGCGTGGAAGGCTATGTGGAAAGCGCCGCCTCCGGCTTTTTGGCGGCGGTGGCCATGGCTGCCAAGGTGCAGGGGCGTCCGCTGCCGGACTTCCCCAAGACTACAGCCGTGGGTGCGCTGGCGCTGTATATCAGCGACGAGCGCATTGAGCATTTCCAGCCGATGAATATCAATTTCAGCATCATTTCTCCGCTGGAGCAGCGGATCCGCAAGAAAGCAGAAAAGAATCTGGCGATCGCCAACCGGTCACTGGCTGTGATCGATTCGATGATCGCCCAGGGCATATAAAATACAGAGGAGGGTCCCTATGAAAATTATTATCGATGCCATGGGCGGCGACAATGCCCCCCAGGCTCCCGTAATGGGCGCCATCGAAGCGGCAAAGGTCTACGGCGTGCAGATCACGCTGGTAGGCAGGGGAGAGGAAATTCTGGAGGTTCTTCGCAGCAACGGCATTCAGGACCTGCCGGATGGCGTTGAGATCGCCCATGCCGACGATGTGGTGGATATGCATGACGACCCCGGCTCTGTGATACATAAGCGGAAGAATTCTTCCATGGTGGTTGGCCTGAAGATGCTGGCCGACGGTCAGGGCGATGCCTTCATTTCCGCAGGCAGCACCGGCGCGCTGCTGACCGGCGCAACGCTGCTTGTCAAGCGGGTCAAGGGTATCCGCCGGGCCGCCATGGGCCCTGCCATGCCCAATAAGACCGGCGGCAAGACCGTGATTCTGGACTGCGGCGCCAACGCCGAGTGTACGCCGGAATTTCTGCTGCAGTTTGGCTTGGTGGGCTCGCTGTATGCCAGGCATTATTTCGGCCTGGAGAATCCCCGGGTGGGCCTGCTGAACATCGGCGCCGAGGACTCCAAGGGTACTGCCATGCATAAGGAAGCCTACGCCTTGCTGAAGGATGCGGGCGATAAGGGCCTGATCCACTTTGTGGGCAATATCGAGGCCAGAGATGTGCCTCTGGGCGCGGTGGATGTGGTGGTGTGCGACGGCTTCTCCGGCAATGTGCTGATCAAGTCCATTGAAGGCACGGCCATGTTCATGGGCAGCCTGATGAAGAAGATGTTCTATAAGAACTTCGCAACCAAGATCGGCGGCCTGCTGTGCAAGAAGGAAGTAAACGGCCTGAAAAAGCTGATGGACTACCGGGAGATCGGCGGTACGCCGTTTTTGGGCATCCGCAAGCCGGTGATCAAGGCCCACGGCGTTTCCGATGCGCTGGCCTTCCGCAACGCGGTGCGGCAGGCGATGGATACCGCAGAGCATAATATTTCCGCCGATCTGGAGCAGGAGCTGGCAAAATTGGCGGCTATGAAGGAGAATAAGGCATGATCAAGGATCTGGAAAAGGCGCTGGGCTACCGGTTTTCCAACATTACGCTGGTGCAGAATGCCCTCACCCATTCCTCCTATGCCAACGAGTACTGGCATGACAGCCTGAAAAGCAACGAGCGGCTGGAATTTCTGGGCGACTCCATTCTGGGCATGGTGGTGGCGGAGCATCTGTACCGCCAGTTTCCCAACCGCCCGGAGGGCGAGCTGACCCGCATGCGGGCCGACATGGTGTGCGAGCAGAGCCTTGCGGCGGTGGCTGAGCGGCTGGAGCTGGGCAAGCACCTGCTGCTGGGCCATGGCGAGGAGCGTTTCGGCGGACGAAGCCGGCCCTCGATTCTGGCGGATGCGGTGGAATCGGTGATCGCCGCAGCTTTCCTCGATGGCGGCATGGAGGCTGCCCGGGGCATTATTCAGCGGTTTATTCTTACGGATGTTCCCGTGACCCGTATGCATAATATGGACTATAAAACCGCCCTGCAGGAGCAGGTGCAGCAGAAGAAAAATCAGGTCCTCAGCTATGCGCTGGTGGATCAGTCCGGCCCGGACCACAGCAAGCAGTTCACCGTAGAGGTCAGCCTCAACGGTCAGGTGGTGGGCAGCGGCAGCGGCACCAGCAAAAAGCGGGCGGAGCAGGAAGCTGCCCGCAGCGCCATGGAGCGGCTGTTCCCCGGCAAAATCTGATAAAAAAGCATCCTCGTTTCGAGGATGCTTTTTTGCATAAATTTTGCAGCCCGGCGCATCCTAGCTGCGGAGGGGTGGATATGACACAAAAGCGATATCAGAACCTGACGGACAAGCTGTCGCCGCCGTCACCTATGGGAAAAAACTGCCTCAATGCCTTTTGGATCGGCGGCGCCATCTGCGTGCTGGGGCAGGCGCTGATCAATCTGTATTCTGCCTGGGGGCTGGATAAGACTAATGCCGGCACAGCCGCATCCATGACGCTGGTGGCGCTGTCGGCGCTGCTGACCGGTCTGAGCCTGTATGATAATATTGCCAAACACGCCGGCGCGGGAACGCTGGTGCCAATCACCGGCTTTGCCAATTCCATCGCCGCCCCGGCAGTAGAGTTCAAAACCGAAGGCTTCATCCTCGGCCTCGGCGCGAAGATGTTCACCATCGCCGGCCCGGTGATCGTGTATGGCGTGTCGGCAAGTGTGGTATATGGGTTTGTTTACTGGATAACTACCGTTATTTGAAGTAAGGGGAGACGAAATGTCTCCCCTTACCAGTTAAGTTGAATTGTTGGTAGAAATACGTATCCTTCCGGGACTGCATCCGATACCCCCACTACGTCGCCAAGCCATGCTCCAGGCTCAACAGAACGCCCATAAGCCATGAGTGTTGGAAGAGGATCTACATAGTCACATACAGAGCCGTCTTTATACAGGATTTTTGTGGCATCGTGAGAATAATACACTTTCTTTGTATGGTTGACGGTATGTCGAAGTTGCATCCCTGTTCTTTGAAATAGACCGGCATATGGATCGGTTATATCAATGCCGTATTCATTAACACAAGCACACATATGACTATTTCTCAAGTCCGTCAAATAATCCGTAATACTTTCATGTACATATTCTTCGGCGGCTTTAAATAGGCAGGATATATTGCGATAGTTTTCGCAGATGTAATCAAAGTAAT
>JAZSGN010000038.1:0-5668 GCA_045532755.1 Faecousia sp. | reverse complement strand
AGATACTCATGCTCATAGAACTCTCTGGTCACCACCATGGCCGTTACGGATTCTCCCGCCTCCAGGGGCAGAATGTTGACGATGGCAGTACCCCGGGCGGTGCGGCCGGCTTCGGGAATCTGGTAGCCCTTGCGGTGGTGTACCCGGCCCATATCCGTAAAGAACAGCATATGATCGTGGGTAGAGGCCACATAGAGGCTCTTGACATAGTCCTCTTCCTTCAGGTTCTGGGCGTTGACGCCTCTGCCGCCCCGGCTCTGGGTGCGGTAGGTATCCACCGGCATCCGCTTCACATAACCCTCACTGGAAATGGTAAAGCAGCAGGTTTCCTCCTCGATCAGGTCTTCGATGTCGATCTCGTCCTCGATCTCCTGAATCTCGGTCTTGCGCTTGTCGCCGAACTTATCCCGAATGGCGATCAGCTCGTCCCGCAGCACGCCCTTGAGAAGCTGGGGGTCAGCCAGCAGCTGGCGGTAGTATTGAATTTTTTCCTGCAGCTCGTTGTATTCGTTCTGCAGCTTTTCCCGGTCAAGACCCTGCAGAGCCTTCAGCCGCATATCCAGAATAGGCTGGGCCTGGACCTCAGAAAGACCGAACCGCTCACACAGCCGCTCTCTGGCATCGTCATAGGCGCTGCGGATAATGCGGATTACTTCGTCGATATTGTCCTGAGCGATCAGCAGACCCTCCAACAGGTGCGCCCGCTCCAGGGCCTTCTTCAGGTCGAACTGGGTGCGGCGGGTCAGCACTTCCATCTGGAAGGCCAGATATTCATCGATGATCTGCCGCAGGGACAGAATTTTCGGCTGCTTCTGGTCGTCCACCAGCGCCAGCATAATAATGCCGAAGCTGCTCTGCAGCTCGGTCTGCTTAAACAGATTGTTCAGCACCACCTGCGGATTGGCATCCTTTTTCAGCTCAATGACCATTCGCATACCGTTGCGGTCGGTTTCGTCCCGAAGGTCGGAAATGCCTTCCAGCCGCTTATCCTTCACCTGCTCGGCGATCTTGCGGATCAGCTGCCGCTTATTCACCTGATAGGGAAGCTCCGTCACAATGATCCGCACCCGGTCCTTGCCGAATTCCTCGAATTCGGTGCGGGCACGAACCACTACCTTGCCCCGGCCGGTGGCGTAGGCGCTGCGGATGCCGCTGCGGCCCATGATGATGCCGCCGGTGGGGAAATCCGGGCCGGTGACATGCTCCATCAGGTCGATCATGGAAGCCTCGGGGTCATCCAGCACGCATACGCAGGCATTGATCACCTCCGTCAGGTTGTGGGGAGGAATGTTGGTAGCCATACCAACCGCGATACCCGAAGAGCCGTTGACCAAAAGGTTGGGGAACCGGCTGGGCAGCACCCGGGGTTCTTTCCGGCTTTCGTCGAAGTTGGGGTCCCAGTTAACGGTGTCCTTGTCGATATCCCGGAGCATCTCGTTGGAGAGCTTGCTGAGCCGGGCCTCGGTGTAACGGTAGGCCGCCGCCGGATCGCCGTCCACAGAGCCGAAGTTGCCGTGGCCGTCTACCAGCACATAGCGCATGGAGAAATTCTGGGCCAGACGGACCATGGCATCGTAAACAGAGGCGTCGCCATGGGGATGGTACTTACCCAGCACATCACCTACGCAGGTGGCGGATTTTTTGAAGGGTTTGTCGGAAGTCAGGCCGCTTTCATACATGGTGTAAAGAATGCGGCGGTGTACCGGCTTCAGGCCGTCCCGCACATCGGGAAGGGCCCGGCCGACGATGACGCTCATGGCGTATTCAATATAGGACTTTTCCATTTCGTCCACCAGATTGGACTGGGTAATGGTCTGGTCCGGGAACCGGATATCCTCCGGCTTATAACTGCGGTTGTGGGAAGCCAAGCTGCGTCACCTCCTTAAATATCAATGTTAATGGCATATTTGGCGTTTCGTTCGATCCATTCCTTCCGGGGCTCTACCTGCTCGCCCATGAGAATGGTAAAGATCTCGTCTGCCCGGCGGGCATCCTCCAGGGTGATCCGCCGCAGGGTACGGGTCTGGGGGTCCATGGTGGTTTCCCACAGTTCATGGGGGTCCATTTCGCCCAGACCTTTGAACCGGGAGATATCCACCTTGGCATTACTTTCGCCCCGCAGCTCCGCGGAAACCTGATCCCGCTGCTCGTCGGAGTAGGCAACCCGCTCGGTCTTGCCCCGCTTCAGCTTGTAAAGAGGCGGCACGGCGGAGTAGACATAGCCATGCTCGATCAGCGGCCGCATATAGCGGAAGAAGAAGGTCAGAAGCAATGTGCGGATATGAGCGCCGTCCACATCGGCATCGGACATGATGATGACCTTGTGGTAGCGCAGTTTTTCAATATCAAATTCCTCGCCGATGCCGGCGCCCAGCGCCACAATCAGCGGATAGAGCTTATCGTTGCCGTAGATCTTGTCGGCTCTGGCCTTTTCTACATTGAGCATCTTGCCCCACATGGCAAGGATCGCCTGAAAACGGGAATCTCTGCCCTGAATGGCAGAGCCTGCAGCGGAGTCACCCTCGACGATGTAAATTTCGCAGAGGCTGGGGTCCCGCTCGTTGCAGTCCTGCAGCTTGTCGGGCATCTGGCCGGATTCCAAGCCGGTCTTGCGGCGGATGGATTCTCTGGCTCTGCGGGCAGCTTCTCTGGCCCGGTTTGCCATCATGGCCTTTTCCAGAATGATCTTGGCGGTCTGGGGATGCTCTTCAAAATAGGTTGCCAGCTGGTCGCTGACAATGCCGTCCACCAGCGTGCGGATATAGGCGTTGCCCAGCTTTGCCTTGGTCTGGCCCTCGAACTGGGCATCTGTCAGCTTTACGGAGATAATGGAGGTGATACCCTCCCGGCAGTCTTCGCCGGAAACCTTATCGTCGCCCTTGATAATGCCGTTCTTCACGCCGTAGGCGTTCAGCACCCGGGTCAGAGCGGTTTTGAAGCCGGTTTCGTGCATACCGCCTTCGGGGGTGTTTACATCGTTGGCGAAGGACAGCAGAAATTCGTTGTAGCCATCGTTATACTGAATGGCGATCTCCGCGGAGGCATCCCCCTTGACACCGCTCATGTAGATCACATCGGAGTGAATAGGGGTCTTGTTCCGGTTGCACCAGGCGGCAAATTCCCGGATACCGCCCTCGTAGCACATGGTGTCGCGAATTTCCTCGTCGCCCCGCTTGTCGGAGATCTCGATGGTCAGGCCCGCGTTCAGGAAGGCCTCCTCCCGCATACGGGTGTGGAGGATCTCATATTCATATTCCAGGGTATCGAACATCTCCGGGTCGGGCTGGAAGGTCACCTCGGTGCCGGTTTTGTCGGTCTTGCCTACGATGGTCATTTCCTGAGTGATATGACCCCGGGCGAAGCGCATCTGGTAGATGTTGCCGTTCTTGTAGACCCGTACCTGCAGCCACTCGGAAAGGGCGTTGACAACGGAAGCGCCAACGCCATGCAGGCCGCCGGATACTTTGTAGCCGCCGCCGCCGAACTTACCGCCGGCGTGAAGCACGGTGTAAACTACTTCCAGCGCAGGCCGGCCGGTCTGGGGCTGGATATCTACGGGGATACCCCGTCCGTCATCGGTAACGGTAATGGAATTGCCGGGATTGATGGTCACGGTGATGTGCTTGCAGTAGCCTGCAAGGGCTTCATCGATGGCGTTGTCCACGATCTCATACACCAGATGGTGCAGACCCGAAGAGGAAGTAGAGCCGATATACATACCCGGACGCTTACGAACCGCTTCCAGACCTTCCAGAACCTGAATTTGCTCCGCGCCGTATTCCTGTGTTACTTTGGTTTCGTCAGACATAATTGCCTCCAAATTCTAAGGGAAAACGCAAGGGAAGATCCGGTGCGGACCGAAGAATTTCCTAAAAAACCGCGTTTCCTTTATTGATTTTAATGGTTTTTCCCAGCTTGGTGAACCGGCCCGGTTCGCAGCAGGTGATAAATACCTGCCCCTGAGAAATTTGGTTCAAAACAAAATCCTGCCTTCCGGGGTCCAGCTCTGAAAGCACATCGTCCAGCAGAAGAACGGGAATTTCCCCCGCTTCTCTGCCCATCAGCTCCCGCTGGGCCAGCTTCAGGCTGATGGCGGCGGTGCGGGTCTGACCCTGAGAGCCGTAGGCCTTCAGGTTGATGCCGCTTAAGGCTACTTCAAAATCGTCCTTGTGGGGGCCCGTCAGGCATTGGCCGCTTTCCAGCTCCGCCCGGTAGTGGGAGGCAAGATGCTCCTGCAGCCAGCCTGCCAGCTGCGCCGTGGGCGCAAAGGGGTCGGAAACGGTGCTGACCGTGCGGTACTGCAGGGAAAATTCCTCTTTTCCCCCGGAAAAATGGCTGTGATACTGGGCTGCCGCCTTTCCAAGACCCTCATAAAACCGGGCCCGGTAGCTGATGAGCAGAGCGCCCACCTGACAAAGCCGGGTGTTGTAGTCCGGCAGAATATCCAGCAGCGCCGGGTTATCAAAGCGGTCTTTGAGAATTCTGTTTTTCTGGTCTAAGATCCGGGTGTATTCCGCCAGCGCCGCTTCGTAGTTGGGCCGCAGCTGGCAAAGGGCGTTGTCCCCCAGCCGCCGCCTTGCGGAAGCGCCGGCTTTGAGAACCATCAGGTCCTCCGGGCAGAACAGCACCGTCTGCAGCACGCCGCCAATGTCGGCCGCGGTTTTCTTTTTCACGCCGTTGCGCCAAAGCTGCCGGGGACGGCCGGCGGCAAACAGCACCCAGCGCAGGTCCTGCTGCCGCTCCTGAGAATACACGCCTCCCTGAAGGTCCGCGAAATCCGCGCCGAAGCGGATCATTTCTCCGGTCTTCTGGGCCCGGAAGCTCCTTCCGCTGCCTAAGTAGCAAATGGCTTCCAAAAGGTTCGTCTTTCCCTGGGCGTTGTCGCCCACGATCAGATTCACCCCCGGTTCAAAGTCCAGCGAAAGGCCTTCATAATTCCGGAAATTTTCCAGACGGATGTTATTGAGCTTCATGAATGGTAATCAGATAGGTGTCCCCTTCGTAGCTGAACCGGTCGCCGGGATACAGCTTCTTGCCCCGCATGGTGCAGACCTCGCCGTTGACCGATACATAGCCTTCCTGAATCTCCGCCTTGGCGGCGCCGCCGGAGGGGATAATATTCGCCAGCTTCATGGCCGATTCCAGCTTGATGAACTCGGTGGAGATCACAACGGGAATGGGCTTATTTTCTTTTCTTCTAACGGTAACTTTCATAAACTGTCCTCAGCTCTTGATCCGCACAGGCAGGACCATGTAGGAGAAGTCGTACTTATCGTCCACCGGAGTCAGCACGATGGGGCTCAGGCCGTTGGTCAGCTCCAGCACCACTTCCTCGGAAGGAATGGCCCGCAGAGCATCGGCCAGATACCGGACATTGAAGCCGATTTCCAGTTCCTTGCCGTCACCGGCGATGGAGCAGCGGTCCTCTGCCACGCCGATGGTGTTATTGGTTCGCATCTGCAGTTCCTGATTGCCAAAGATGCAGCGCACAGGACTCTTGTATTTTTCCGAAACAATCAGTCCGACCCGGTCGATGCTGGAAGCCAAATCGCTTACATGGGCAGTCAGCTTAATGGGACAACCGGTGGGCACAACCCGACGCCAATCCAGAAAATCGCCCTCCAAAAGTCGGCAAACCACTGTAGCCTCTCCCAGCTGGAACAGAATG
>JAZSGN010000005.1:0-13796 GCA_045532755.1 Faecousia sp. | reverse complement strand
CGAGATCCTTGCGCACCAGGCCACTCCGGTGGCTGGCAGCAATAAGCCATACTACCATTGCCTGGAAGTACTAAAGAAACTTGCAGGCAAGAAAAATGAGGAGCAGACACCCCAGGTAGTCTTGCACACCGACCAGGGTTCTGTCTACTCCTCACAAGCCTTCCGACAGGCTCATGAACATTATAACATACTTCGGTCAATGTCGAAAGTAGGAACTCCTACAGATAATGCAATTATTGAAGCTTTGAATGGCTGGATCAAGGAAGAATTATACCTTGACTTTGGTCTGGAGACTGCTGAGGACGTTCCAAAGCTGCTTGACGAGTATGTGTATTATTTCAATAACAGGCGGCCTGCGGCCGCTCTGGGCTATAAAAGCCCAGTTCAGTACAAGACCGAACTGGGCTTCTAGAAATATGCCGTTTTTTAGTGTCTACTTTTGCTTGACAGATGCAAGCTGGCGGCCAACTCCGGGTTGTGTTATTTTCTGCACAGTGTAAAATTTTGAAAATTTTCTCGTATAGTATAACGAAAGGATAAGTAGATCATCATTAAAATAAAATCTAAAATCTACTTGAATTAAAAATGAAAAATAAATTAGATAAGATGTTTGAAAACGATTTTCTTCGTGTTCCCCGTCCGTTTATCCGTAAGTTTAATCTGAACACCGCGATTATGTTATCAGAGATATATTCCGAATATACATATTGGAGAGATCAGAACTCCCTTGAAAAAGGCGGCTGGTTCTACAGTACAGTTGAAAACATGTATTGTAAATTATCGTGAGTTAATATAATAAAAATAAAAGTAATTGTTCAGAAATTGAACAATTGGTGGGGTGGAGGCGTTTGGTGGTTCTTATTCATTGGGAAGGTAAAGTCGGAGCTTTTTTGCTTATTCATTTATTTTAGCTAATTTTGGATTTGTGCTTTTTAAGTAGACCGATTTATAACAAGAGTGTAGTCGTGTAACGGAAGTTATACGACTACAGATTTTATAAAAAAGAAGGGTTATGATGACATTTTAATAAGTTTATTTCGGTAATAAATCTGCTCCATTATTTCACCTCCTTATTTACATCGCAAGAAATATACTATGCACAATTCTATCCCCACCTTAATTAGTGTCATTCATTTCCTCAACATAGCTTCTGATGAAAGCTACACATGTGCGGATAAAGATTTTCTCAAAATCAGCATAACTAATCTCGGTAGTGAAACAGTGCTCCCTTTTCTTACATTCGTTTCCCGAGAAATTCTCTAAATCAATTCTAACTACTAGGCTTATCGGATAGCCATCGTCATTATTGTTAAAGCAGTAGTTCCAGTAATCGCCTTCGTGAGCTGCACAGTTTCGATACTCATTGATTACACCGACAAATTGTTTGAAGGAAGCCACCTGTTCTTTTACTTTTTCTTCATCATCATGCTTAAATCTGCTTGCTAGATATTGTTTGTCTATCTCAGGCGTATATTTCTCAAAAAAGTCAAACAGAAGATTCTTTTTGCTGATAGCTTCTCCTTTTGCATCTTTATCACGACCTGCCAGTTTTTGGAGTGTTTCTGCGCAGGTTACAATGTAGACTATTTTGAACACATCCTTGCCGCGCCTGATTATTTCCATATCCTTAGCCGCCGACACCATCCGTTCTGTCGCATTCAGCATACGTCGTGGCACAAAAACAGAATCGCTAATTTTATCGCCATTATCATCAATATAGTAAATGCCGTCATCTTTTTCTAAATATTGTAAATTTGTAGTCTTTGGCTCCTTGTTAATAACATCATAGAAGAATTCAAGGCATTCCTCATCACCAGTAAATGCATCTCTATAAAACTGCCACAGCTGTGCAAAATATTTGCTTGTAATCCGATCAATAATATCCTTTACTCTTTCCATATTTGTCCCCCACTTTCTTGCTTTACAGTGTTTTGAAACCACTATGTCTTTATTATCTCACTTTTTTACACCAAAGACAATATCTTTTCCAACCGGCGTTGGTGTCAAAATTGGTGTCAAATGTGTTTTGGTATATTCCATTTCGTATCAAAAAGTCACAAAAACAAAGAAAAACCACGGCAAAAGCCGTGGTTTTTATGGTTGCGGAGGCAGGACTCGAACCTACGACCTCCGGGTTATGAGCCCGACGAGCTTCCAACTGCTCTACTCCGCGATATGGGGCGCACCGCTTGTGTGCTAAAGCATTGTACCATAGCGCGGGGCGTTTGTCAAGGGGGATTTTCCTGCAATATTCTGTCGGGGCGGGGGAGAGCCGGGGGAATCGTGGCAGCGCTAAAGAAACAGCCGGGCGGTTATCCGCCCGGCCTCGCAAGGGTCTTAAATTCGTTTCAACGCAACACCTTTGGGATCTTGAACTTCAAAAAGTGCTGCACTTGGTTTGACAAATCACACGGCTAAGACACAAAATGGACAAAAGGTCCGGAAATCAATACTTTCTGGACAGCTGCGCTTCGGCTTCCTCCCGGGTGATCTCGCCGGAGTTGCACTTGGCCATGATCTGCACATCCTTGTCGTTGAGCTTATAGAACAGGTAGAAGAAGGTGCTGATGATCATGCCGATGACGGGAACCAGGGCATAGACGATCCAAAGGCCATTCAGCGCCGTGTCGCTCTGCTGGACACCCAGCGCTTCCAGTGCCTCGAAACTCTCGGCTTCTACGGTGACCCAGGAGAACAGTCCCAGCAGGAACAGCGCCAGCGCCGAGGAGATGGCGCCGGTGATCTTCACGGAGAAGGTCTGGATGGCGAAGGTGATGCCCTTGGCATTGATGCCGGATTTGTACTGGCCGTATTCGGCGCAGTCCGGCGTGAACATGAAGGCAAGGATGCCCACAATGCTCATAGGCACGCAGCGGATGCAGGTCAGCACGATGAAGAGGATCTTGTTCTCGTAGCCGGTGAAATAGATCAGAAGGCCCAGAAGAATGTTGATGATATTGCACCAGAACAGGGTCTTGAACTTATCGAACCGCTTCAGCAAGCTGGGCATGGCCATGGCGGCGAAAACGCCGGGCACCATGTTCAGCACATTCAGCACGACAGCAAACAGAGATTTGCCGAACAGATAGAAAGAAACAAACAGCGTCACCGCGGCGGAGGTCTTCAGGGCATCGGTGGCGCAGTAGCCGCCGTAGTAGGTCAGCAGGTACTTGTTTTTGCCCAGATACCGCAGCATCTGGCCGGGGGTGAAATTTTCATCCTCTTCTTCGGGCTTATAGTTGCGCTCCTTGCAGTTGACGCACAGAGGAACCATGGTCAGGGCGCTGAAAACAGCCAGAATGGCCACCGCCAGGCTGGCGTTCATGCCCACCTCCTCGCTGGTGAGGGCGGGGATCGCCACACCGTAGAGCAGCACGCCGGCGCCGGAGAATACCCGGTTTACCGACAGCAGGGTATTGCGCTCCCGCAGGTCGTCGGTCATGGTGTTGAGCATGGCGTAGGCCGGCACATCGGTGAGGGTGTACACCGTGTCCCACAGCACATAGGCTACGCCGAACCAGATCAGCTTGCCGGCTTCCGTGAGACCGGAGGGGATGGAGAATAGGAGAATTGTGACAATGGGGATCAAGCCCGTGGCGATGCGAAGCCAGGGCAGGCTCTTGAGCTTGTTTTTGAACTTGACCTTGTCGAAGATAAAGCCGAAGAGGGGATCGTTGATCGCATCCCAGATTTTAACGATCAGCAGCACGGCGCTGGTCTTGATCGGGTCGAGACCCTGCATCAGCAGATAGGTGGAGATGTAAACGGCGGTCAGGTTGTAATAAATGTTCTGGCCTACGAAATAGGTCCAGTAGCTGAGCCGCTCTTTGAAGGTGGTCATATAGCCGGGGGGATTGGCAGTCATAATGTGGCCTCCTTTGCAAAATTGTTGCCTATATCGTAGCATTTTGGGCTGCGGAAGTCAACGAATATCCCCTTTTGCTACAACAAAAAAGCAGCCGCTTCCCGGGGGAAACGGCTGCGAATAATCAGTATGGGCGGATATACAGCTCATGGCTGGTGGCGCTTGGTCGGGCATGTACGCCGGAGACCAGACCCAGCATGGCGTAGATGGTCACAATGGAGGAGCCTCCATAGCTGATGAAGGGCAGGGTCAGGCCGATAACGGGGGTCGCGCCGATGCACATACCCGTGTTACTGACTACCTGGAAGATCAGAGCGGAAGCGGCGCCGAAGCAAACCAGGCGGCGGGTATAGTCGGGGCTGCGAAGGCCCACCTGAACGCACCGGGCAATGATCAGCACCAGAACGGCAAGCACCAAAATGCAGCCGAAAAAGCCCAGCTCTTCGCCGATGGCGGAGAAGATATAGTCGGTATGCTGGGCGAACAGATGGTCGTCGGCATTCTGAGTGCGGGTGCCGTCGAACAGACCCTGGCCGGAGTAACCGCCGCCGGTCAGGGATTTCAGACTCATGCGGGAGTGGAACCGGGCGCCGATGCCGTCGGGGTCGACAGTGGGGTCAATGAGGATCAGCAGACGGTTCTGTTGGTGGGTGGCCAGCCGGGGCCACAGGAAGGGCCAGATGGCAACGATGCCGCCGATGGCCAGCAGGAACCACCAGAGGCTGACGCCGCCGGCGAAGGCCATGCCGATGAAAATGAACACATAGATCAGCGAAACGCCGGCATCCTTGGAAAGCAGCAGGTTCAGACCGAACAGCAGACCCAGATGCAGCAGCATGTGGGCAACCGACGGAATGGAGGACAGCTTACTCTGGTGGGATGCCATGACGGTAGCCATGATCAGAATATAGGTGATCTTGCAGATTTCCGCAGGCTGAATGTTGACCGGCAGCAGGGGAAGGTCCAGCCAGCTTCGGTTGCCGGTGCCGGCGTCGGTGCCGAAGGGGATCAGCAGCATCAGCAAAATGGTGTTGAACAGCACCAGCGCGCCCCGGTGCTCCGTAAGCATCTCCAGATCCACAGAGGAGACCACGGCATACATCAGCACGCCCAGGAGGGCGGCAACCAGCTGGATAATGATGTAGCGCAGATTGCCCATGTAGTTGGTGGTGCTGGCGATCATCAGAATTCCGAAGGCGGTGGTGACCATGCACAGCGTCAGCAGTACCATGTCGCCCTTGCGGAAGAAATTCTTGAATTCCTGTGTAAACCGATGCAAGGCATCCGCCTCCTTTCTTCCGCCTATTGTACCATTGAATGGCGCAAAAGTAAAGACCGGGAAAATGAAGAAACTGTTACATATAAGAAGCGCCCCGCGGCATGCCGCAGGGCGCTGAAAGAGTTTATTCGGAAATTGCCAGAGCGATGTGGACCGTATCCAGCTGGCTCTGGTCTACGGGGGTTGGCGCATCCATCATCAGGTCCTGGGCGTTCTTGTTCATGGGGAAGGTGATGACCTCGCGGATGGACTCCTCGCCGGTGAGCAGCATGATCATGCGGTCTACGCCGGGGGCGGCGCCTGCGTGGGGAGGCGCGCCGTAGGTAAAGGCGTTGTACATGGCGGGGAATTTGGCCTTTACGTCCTCTTCGCCCAGACCTACCATCTGGAAGGCCTTGACCATGATCTCGGGATCGTGGTTACGCACCGCGCCGGAGGCGGTTTCGTAGCCGTTGCACACCAGGTCGTACTGATTGGCGTTGATGGCCAGCAGCTTTTCGGTGTTGCCCTCAGCCTCCAGCAGGGTCTTCATGCCGCCCTGGGGCATGGAGAAGGGGTTGTGGCAGAATTCCAGCTGGCCGGATTCCTCGCCCATTTCGTACATGGGGAAGTCCACGATCCAGCAGAAAGCGTACTGCTCTTCGTCGAAGTGGCCGGGAACGCCCTTGCCCAGCAGGGTACGGATCACGCCGGCGGTCTTCTGGGCGGCCAGCTTCTTGCCGGCAGCCATGCACACAAAGGAGCCAGGCTTCAGGTTCAGCGCCTGCACGAGAGCATCCTTGCAATCGCCCAGGAATTTGGAAATGCCGCCGGTCAGGTTGCCCTGCTCGTCCATACGGACCCAGCAGGCCTTGTTGCCGGTGATGACTTCCACCTCTGCCAGCAGCTTATCGATCCACTTTCTGGCCTGGGTGAAGTTGTCCACCGCAACGGCCTTGACGGTCGCGCCTTCGAAGGGGCCGAAGCCGCAGCCCTGCACGATGGCGGAGATACGGGAGATCTCCAGATCGATCCGCAGGTCCGGCTTGTCGGAGCCGTAGCGCTCCATGGCTTCGTTGAAGGGGATGTGGCGGAAGGGGGCGGGGGACACACGGCTGTACTTGCCGAACTTTTCAAATACGGGAACGATCACATCTTCCAGGGTGGAGAGAACGTCCTCCTGGGTGGCGAAGGCCATTTCCATATCCAGCTGATAGAATTCGCCGGGGGTGCGGTCGGCACGGGCGTCTTCATCCCGGAAGCAGGGGGCAATCTGGAAGTAGCGGTCGAAGCCGGAGGTCATCAGCAGCTGCTTGAACTGCTGGGGAGCCTGGGGCAGGGCATAGAACTTGCCGGGGTGATTCCGGGCAGGAACCAGATAGTCCCGGGCGCCTTCGGGGGAGGAGGCGGTGAGGATGGGGGTGGTGATCTCCAGGAAACCCTTCTCTGTCATCAGCCGGCGCAGCTCCGCCACCACCTGGCAGCGCAGCACGATGTTGCTCTTGACAGCGGGGTTACGCAGGTCAAGATAGCGGTACTTCAGCCGGGTGTTTTCGTCGGCAGACTTGCTCTTGTTGATCTCAAAGGGCAGCTGATTGTGGCGGCACTTGCCCAGAATTTCAATGTTCTGGGGGACGACCTCGATGTCGCCGGTGGCCTGCCGGGGGTTCTTGCTTTCCCGCTCCCGGACAATGCCGGTAACGGAAATGGTGGACTCCTTATTGATGGGCTTGATGATGGCCATCATTTCCTCGGTTTCCACCACTACCTGGGTAGTGCCGTAGTAATCCCGCAGCACAAGGAAGGCAAAATTGGAGCCGACTTCCCGGACATTTTCCAGCCAGCCGACGATGGTGACCTGCTTGCCGGCATCCGCCAGCCGGAGCTCTCCGCAGGTATGGGTTCTGGATTGGAACATAGAAATTCCCTCACTCTTTCTTATTTTTACATCTATGTATTATGGCACAAAAAACGGGGTTTGTCAATCTGTGGCAGAAGCCCAGCTGCGGCAAAACAGCCCCGGCCCGGCAACCGGCTATAGTATACCATACCGCCCCGCCGGTTTCAATCGGGATTTCCCTTTCCCTGCAAAATTCACAAATTTCCGCTTTCGGGGGTGAAATTTATGGTAATGCTATGAAAAGTTGAAAAAAATCGAATTTTCCGATTGATTTTATGGGCGTTATCGCATACAATAGTTTGGCAAGTCTGCCGGAAGGCCCGGCGCAACGATGAGGTGAATGCTTTGCTGAACGTCGTTCTGGTAGAACCGGAGATCCCGCAAAACTGCGGCAACATTGCCCGCACCTGCGCCGCTACCGGCGCGGCGCTGCATCTGATCCGTCCGCTGGGATTTGATATCTCGGAAAAAGCGGTGCGCCGCGCGGGGCTGGACTACTGGCATCTGGTGGATGTAAGGGTGTATGACGATCTGGCGGATTTCTTTGCGAAGAACACCGTAGAGCAGATGTGGTGCCTTTCCACCAAAGCTCCCAGAAGCTACTGCGAGGCCGCCTTTTCCGATGGCTGCTATCTGTTCTTCGGCAAGGAGACCAAGGGCTTGCCCGAGGCGTTTCTGGCGGAGCATGCCGAACAATGTGTCCGGCTGCCTATGCGCCCGGAGGCAAGAAGTCTGAACCTGAGCAACGCCGTAGCCGTTACGGTCTATGAGGCGCTGCGGCAGCTGTCCTTTCCCGGTTTGCAGGACCGCGGAAGCATGGGGCAGCGAACATAACCAAGAGATTTACAATTTTTGGAGGAATGTAACATGAACTACAACAAGAAGTCTATTGAGGACATCAATGTAGCCGGCAAGCGGGTTCTGTGCCGCTGCGACTTCAATGTCCCCACCAAGGGCGGTAAGATCACTTCCGACAAGCGGATCGTTGCCGCGCTGCCCACCATCCAGTATCTGATTGCCCAGGGCGCCAAGGTGATCCTGTGCTCTCACATGGGTAAGCCCAAGGGCGAGTGGAAGCCCGAGCTGAGCCTGAAGATCGTGGCTGACCGCCTCAGCGAGCTGCTGGGCAAGGAAGTCATCATGGCGGCCGACGTTGCCGGCGAGGATGCTCAGGCTAAGGCTGCCGCTCTGCGCGATGGCGATGTGATGCTGCTGGAGAACACCCGCTACATCAAGGGCGAAACCAAGAATGATCCCGAGCTGAGCAAGGCTCTGGCTTCTCTGGCCGACATCTTTGTCAACGATGCTTTCGGCACTGCTCACCGCGCCCACTCTTCCACCGCCGGCGTGGCAGATTATCTGCCTGCTGTTTCCGGCTATCTGGTGCAGAAGGAAGTATCCATCATGGGCAAGGCTCTGGCCAACCCCGAGCGTCCCTTCGTTGCCATTCTGGGCGGCGCCAAGGTTTCCGACAAGCTGAATGTTATCAACAACCTGCTGGAAAAGGTGGACACCCTGATCATCGGCGGCGGTATGGCCTACACCTTCCAGGCTGCTATGGGCTACTCCGTTGGCAAGTCCCTGCTGGACGAGAGCAAGATCGACTACTGCAAGGAAATGATGGCCAAGGCCGAAGCCAAGGGCGTGAAGCTGCTGCTGCCTGTTGACTGCGTAGTTGGTACCTTCCCCAGCCCCATCGACGGCCCCGTGGATGTGAAGACCGTTCCCACAACCCAGATCCCCGACGATCTGGAGGGCCTGGACATCGGCGAGGAGACCTGCAAGATCTTCGGCGACGCAGTCAGAAGCGCCAAGACCGTTGTCTGGAACGGCCCCATGGGCGTATTCGAGAACCCCACTCTGGCCAAGGGCACCATCGCTATGGCACAGGCTCTGGCCGATGCCGATGCTGTGACCATCGTTGGCGGCGGCGACAGCGCGGCAGCTTGCGAGCAGCTGGGCTTTGCGGATGCTATCACCCACATTTCCACCGGCGGCGGCGCCTCCCTGGAGTTCCTGGAAGGCCTGGAGCTGCCTGGTATTGCTTGCCTGCAGGATAAGTAATTTGATAAACCCTCATGCCCGGCCGGGGTCACCCCCGGCCGGACCCAAATTTGCCAATTCTCATCGGCATTCCGATGTGCATATAAGTAAGGAGTAACTCTTAATGAACAGAAAATACCGCAAGACCCTGATCGCAGGCAACTGGAAAATGAACAAGACCCCCAGCGAAACCAAGGATTATATGACCGCCCTGAAGGCCATTCTGCCCAAGGGCCGCTGGTGTGATATCGCTCTGTGTGTGCCTGCTGTAGATATTACCAACGCGGTGCGCGCCATGCGGGAGACCCGGGTGGCCATCGGCGCACAGAACTGCAATGCCAATCCCTCCGGCGCTTACACCGGCGAGATCTCTGCCTCCATGCTGACCGATGCCGGCTGCAAGTATGTGATCATCGGTCACTCCGAGCGCCGTGCCATGGGCGAGACCGACGCGGAAGTCAACGCCAAGGTCCATGCCGCGCTGGAAGCCGGCCTGACCCCCATCGTATGCTGCGGCGAAACCCTGGAGCAGCGGGAAGCCGACATCACCGGCGAGTGGATCGCCATGCAGATCAAGCTGGCCCTGCAGGGCATCAGTGAGGAGAAGATCCGCAAGGTGGTCATCGCCTATGAGCCCATCTGGGCCATCGGCACCGGCAGAACCGCAACGCCGGAGCAGGCCCAGGAGGTTTGCGAGAGCATCCGCGCCGTGGTACGCAAGCTGTACAATTCCAAGCACGCCCGTGCCACCACCATTCTCTACGGCGGCTCCATGAACGAGAAGAACGCCTTCGACCTGCTGGCTCAGCCGGATATTGACGGCGGCCTCATCGGCGGCGCCTCTCTGGTGCCGGAGAAGTTTGTGCAGATCATCGAAGCTGCCAACCAGCCTACTGTTTAATTTGCCATAGCCGGGGCAGCTGCAAAAACGCGGCTGCCCCGTTCCTATTGGAGGAATGATGTTATGATTACCCGCATATTGTCCGCTGCCGATCCGGCCGCGCCCCAGCAGGCGGCGGAATTGATCCGGCAGGGAGAGCTGGTGGCGATCCCTACGGAAACGGTTTACGGTCTGGGCGCCGATGGGCTGAACCCTGAGGCGGTGGCGAAAATATTCTTAACCAAGGGCAGACCCCAGGACAATCCGCTGATCCTGCACATTGCGGGGCCGGAGCAGATGGAAGACCTGTGCCTGGATATTCCGGAAGCGGCGTGGCGGCTGGCAGAAAAATTCTGGCCGGGCCCGCTGACCATGGTTCTCAAGGCCAAGGACTGCGTTCCCCGCTGCACTACGGCAGGGCTGCCTACGGTGGCGGTCCGCTGCCCCGACAGTGCCGTGACCCGGCGCATTATCCAGCTGGCCGGTGTGCCGGTGGCTGCGCCTTCCGCGAATCTGTCGGGCAAGCCCTCTACTACTACTGCCCAGCATGTGTTCCACGACCACGAAGGAAAAATCGGCCTGATCATCGATGACGGCCCTTGCCGGGTGGGCGTAGAATCCACCATTGTGGATTTGAGTGAGCCCACACCCCGGCTGCTGCGGCCCGGCGGCATCACCCCGGAGCAGTTGACGCAGGTGCTGGGAGAGCTGGTGGTGGACAAGGCGGTCACCGCCGAGGTGGCTGCCGATGCGGTAGTGAAAGCTCCGGGCATGAAATACCGCCACTACAGCCCCGCCTGCCCGGTGGTGATCGTGGCAGGCAGCCGGGAGGCGGCGGCCGGCTATATTCGAAAGAATTTCCGCCCCGGCGACCGGGTGCTCTGCTTTGAAGAGGAGCTGCCGCTGTACGAGGGCTGCGCGCCCCTGGCCTACGGGAAAGAGGAAGACACCGCAAGCCTCTCCGCCGGCCTGTTTGCCGCCTTGCGGGCGCTGGACGATCCGGCTGTTTCCACCGTTTATGCCCGCTGTCCCACCGGCGGCGGCATGGCCTACGCGGTGCAGAACCGGCTGAAAAAGGCGGCGGGCTTCCACATTGTCTACCCGGAGGAACTGCCATGATCATTGGAATTACCGGCGGCACCGGCTGCGGAAAAACCACCGCCCTGGAGGCGATCGCCCAACTGGGGGGCATGGTGATCGATTGCGACCTGGTGTACCACCGCCTCTTGGAAACTGACGAGGACATGCTGCGCCGCATAGAACAGCGGTTTCCCGGCACAGTAACAGAAGGTGCGCTGAACCGCAAGGCCCTGGGCGCCATTGTCTTTGCCGACGAGCAGGCGCTGCTGGAACTGAATGAAATCACCCACAGCTGCGTGAAAAGGGAAGTGCTGCGGCTGCTGGAAACGGCGCCCCGGCTGGTGGCCATCGATGCCATTGGGCTGTTCGAGGGAGGCCTGGCGCCGCTGTGCGATATTACGGTGGCGGTCACCGCCCCGGAGCAGCACCGCATCAGCCGCCTGATGGCCCGGGACGGCATCACCGAAGCTTACGCGGCTTCCCGCATCGCAGCCCAGAAGCCCCAAAGCTGGTATGCCGGGCAATGTGACTACACTTTGGAAAATGATGGCACCCGGGAGGCTTTTGCTGCCAAATGTCTTGCATTTTTCTCTCAGTTCCCTATAATAGTATCAGAACAAAACGAAGGAGAATGACTATGAATATCGACGAACTGCGCGCATCCCTGCTCAATTCCCCCAAGAACGGCTACACCCTGCTGACTGCTGAGCAGCGCCAGGAGATGGAAGCCTACTGCAAGCGCTACGCCGCCTTTATGGATGCCTGCAAGACCGAGCGTGAGGCTACCGCATGGACCGTGGCAACTGCCGAAGCCCATGGCTTTAAGCCGCTGGTTCCCGGCATGGAGCTGAAGCCCGGCGACAAGGTGTATAAGAACAACCGGGACAAGAGCATTCTGCTGGCTGTCATCGGTGAGGAAAGCCTGAATCATGGCGCCAACATCTGCGCCGCCCATGTGGACTCCCCCCGGATGGACCTGAAGCCCAATCCCCTTTATGAAGACTCCGAGATCGCCTATTTCAAGACCCATTACTACGGCGGCATCAAGAAGTACCAGTGGACGGCTGTGCCGCTGGCGCTGCACGGTGTCGTGTGCCGTCAGGACGGCTCTGTGGTAACCGTGACCATCGGTGAGGACGAGAGCGATCCTATCCTCTATGTTTCTGATCTGCTGATTCACCTGTCCGGCGACCAGATGCGAAAGACTCTGGCCGAGGGTATCGTAGGCGAGCAGCTGAATGTGATCCTTGGCACCGAGCCCATCGAGGGTGAGGGCAGCGATCTGGTGAAGCTGAATGTGATGCGGCTGCTCAACGAGAAGTACGGCATTGTGGAAGACGATTTCCGCTGCGCCGAGCTGACAGTCGAGCCTGCCGGCCGCTGCCGGGAAGTGGGTCTGGACCGCAGCCTGCTGGGCGCCTACGGCCATGATGACCGTGTCTGCGCCTTTGCGGAGATCGAGCCCCTGCTGACCATGGGCGTTCCCAAGCACACCGCCGTGTGCATTCTGGCGGACAAGGAGGAGATCGGCTCCGTGGGCATTTCCGGTATGCAGAGCCATGCCTTCGATACCTTTATGCAGGATCTGTGCGACAGTCAGGGCGCCAGCCTGAACCGCTGCTACGAAAGCAGCTTCTGCCTGTCCGCGGATGTGTCCAACGCCTTCGACCCCAACTTCGCCGAAACCTGCGACCGCCGCAACAACTCCATGCTCAACTACGGCGTTGCCATCTGCAAGTACACCGGTTCCCGGGGTAAGGGCGGCGCCAGCGATGCTTCCGCCGAGGCTATGCAGCATGTGCGCGCTACCTTCAAGGAAGCCGGCGTTCTGTGGCAGATCGCTACACTGGGCAAGGTAGATCAGGGCGGCGGCGGTACGGTGGCTGCCTACATGGCAAACCGCAATATCGTCACTGTGGATGCCGGCGTGCCGGTGCTGAGCATGCACGCACCCATGGAGCTGGTCAGCAAGCTGGACTGCTATATGACCATGCTGGCCTGCAAGGCGATTTATCTGGCATAATCGGTAAGAAACCCTTTCGCACCCCGCGCCGCCGCGCGGGGTGCTTTTGTCATTGACGGCAGGGGAAAATCCGTGGTAAAATCAAAGAAAAACGGGAGAGGACGCGTATTATGGCGAAACTGCAATATAAAACCCGGGGCGGCGCATCGCCTCAGGGCAAGCCCAGAGTGTTCTTTTGCTGCCACGAGCAGGATCACGCCGCCTGCTTTGAAGAAATCTCCAATGAACTGCTGAAGCTGCAGAACTGCGCCGTGTGGTATCTGGAAGAGGGGACGGTAGACGAAACCCTGCTTTCGGATTTGCAGCAGATGCAGCTGTTCGTCATGCCGGTGACCACCCGGCTGCTGACTACCCCCAACGCCGCGCTGGATATTCTCTTCCCCTTTGCGGAAGAAAATCATATCCCGGTGCTGCCGCTGATGCGGGAGCAGGGCCTGGAAACGCTGTTCAACCAAAAGTGCGGCGACCGGCAGTTTCTGAATCCCTACGACCGGGACCCCACCGCCATTCCCTATGGGGAAAAGCTGGAAAAATATCTTTCTTCTGTGCTGGTTGGGGATAGTCTGGCGGAAAAAGTCCGGGCTGCTTTCCGTGCCTATGTGTTTTTGAGCTACCGGAAAAAGGATCGCCGCCACGCCCGGGAGCTGATGGCGCTGATCCATAAAAATGACTTCTGCCGGGATATTGCTATCTGGTACGATGAGTACCTGACCCCCGGCGAGAATTTCAACGATGCCATCAAGGCGG